>DATELQ010000151.1:0-83584 GCA_035276475.1 Thermoanaerobaculia bacterium
GGCGCGGCGATCGCCCTGTCGTGCTTCACGATCGAGGAGCGCGAAGGCGACTGCGTCATCGCGGTGCTGGCCTCGGATCACTACATCGCCGACGAGGATGAGTTCCGCCGCGTGCTGCAGCAGGCGTTCGATTTCGCCGAGCGCGCCGACGAGCTCGTGACCATCGGCATCGCCGCGACGGAGCCGAACACCGGCTTCGGCTATCAGGAGCTCGGCGCGGAGATCGAGCCGGGCGTCGAGCGCGTGCTGCGTTTCACGGAAAAGCCGTCCGCCGAGGTGGCGGAGGAGTTCGTCCGCGCCGGCAACTACACCTGGAACGCCGCGATGTTCGTCTGGCGCGCGTCGGTCTTCCGCGCCGCGCTTGCGCAGCACGCCCCCGAGCTCGCGCAGGTGACGCGCGAACGCTACGACGAGGCGCCGGCGATCGCAATCGACTACGCGCTGATGGAGAAGGCCCGCAACGTGGCGGCGATCCGCGGCGATTTCGGGTGGTCGGACGTGGGGTCGTTCGAGGCGTTGAACAAGGTGCTAGGCCGCGAATAGCCGTCCGCGTTCTCCGCCGGCCAGAACGCCACTTTTCGCGCGACACCGTGTCTCCAGTTGTAGAAGGAGCGCCCGGACCGATGAACGTCTACTACGTGAATGACAACGCCCAGTCGAACGGCGATCACGAAGTACACACAGACAAGTGCAGCTTTCTTCCGGCTCCAGAAAATCGAACGTATCTCGGCTACTTCGCCACATGTCAGGAGGCCGTCTCCAAAGCGCGTCAAATCTATCCGCAGAGCGACGGCTGTTATTACTGTTCCTACGCTTGTCACACGTCGTAGGCCGGCTCCACGCTGTCGCTCAGGCGCCCGACCATGCCAGAAACCGCCGAGTCGCCCTGGCAGCCGTGCTAGGCCGCGAACAACCCGTCCGCGTTCTCCCGCAGCACCCGCCGGTTCACCTCGTCGCTGAACCCCAGCCCGAGGAAATCGGCCACGTTCTTCTTCGGCGAGTGCACGCCGGGGGACGGCCAGTCCGTCCCCCACACCACCTTCCCGCTCATGTCCGCCAGGCGCGGCACATATTTCAGGAGCGCCTTCGGCGGGATGCCGGAGAGCTCCAGGTACACGTTGCGATGGCGGCGGGCGAGAAAGTACGCCGTCTCGCCGTAGAGGGGGCGCCCGCTGTGCGCGAGGAGGATGCGCAGCTCGGGAAAGTCCACGGCCACGTCGTCGATCGGCATCGGGTCGGCGAAGACGTTGCGGGCGCGGGGGAACACCGACGTCCCGGTGTGGAACATCACCGGCACGCGGCGGGCCTCGCACTCGTGGTAGATCTCCGCGAGCTGCCACAACTCTCCGCGGTACGCGTTCGGCGAGAAGAGCTGGTGCGGCGGGTGGATCTTGATCATGCGGATGCCGAGGTCTAGCACGCGGCGGATCTCGTCGCGCACGTTCATCTCGTGCAGCGGATTCACCGAGCCGACCGGCAGCAGGCGGTCGCGATGCTCGCGCGTGAACTCGGCGATCCAGTCGTTGACCTCGCGCGTGAAGCCCATCACGTCGGGCGAGACGTAGTTGATGCAGCAGCAGCGCTCGATGTCGTTCGCGTCGAGGAAGCGCAGGACGTTGTCGGGTGAGTCGAGGATCGTGCCGGCCTCGCGGTGCGCCGCATCCTCCGCCACCAACGCCAGCGCCTCGGGGTTCATCATGCGCCACGGCTGGATGTGGAGGTGGACGTCGAAGACTCTCACGGGAGAGAAAGTATGAGGCGTTCTGCGCACGGAAAACTAGAAACTTAGAATGCGAATTGAGAATTGAGAAAACGGGAGTGCCCGCGCCAACGGACTTCCGCATTCTTCATTCTGAATTCGATATTCGAATTTCTAATTTTCCGCGGCGAACGCCACGGACTCTCCTCTCACGCCAGCATCACCAGGCGCATGCACGTGGCCGACGAGGGGCAGGCGTCCTGGAGCTCGCGCGAGCTCAGGAGCTGCGGGTGCACTTCGTCGCGGTCGATGGTCTTGAAGCCGCGCTTGCGGAAGTAGTCCTCCGCCGTCGTCGTCAGCAAATAGAACTCCCGCAGGCCGCGCGAGGCCAGGCGGTCGAGGAGCTGCCGTACGATGCGGCGCCCGAGGCCGCGGCTGCGGTACGCGGGATCGACGGCGATCGAGCGGATCAACGCCGCGAATTGGTACGCCTCGGCGCCGCCGCACGCGACGAGCTTGCCGCCGTCGCGTGCCACGACGAACGTGCGCCAATGCTCGTCGATGCCCGCCGTCGGCAGCGCGTTCAAGACCAGAAGCGCCTTGATGGCGTCGACGTCCGCAGCCGTCGCGGCAGTGATCTCGATGTCGGGCATGCGGCGAGGATAGCAAAAGAAAAGGCCGCGCACCGCGCGGCCTTCCGTTCAACAGTGGGCACCGAGTCAGTGACGCGAGCTGTCCGAGCTCTTGTCGCTGTCGCCCCACGTGCTGCTCTTACTGCGGTCTGAGGAGATGTCGCTGGAGCCGCGGTCCGACTTCGACCCGCTCTCCATGCCGCTGGAGCCGATGCTGCCGCTCTGGCGGCTGCTGGGCTCGTTCATCTTGTCCTCCGACCGTCCGATGTTCTGACCGAAGTCGACCGAAGTGTCCTTCTTGCTCTTGTCCTGCATGGGCTTGCTGCCGCCCTGGCTCATGTCTTTGTCACGGTTCTCCATATGCGTTCCTCCATTGATTTAATGTTGGGGCCGCACTGGCTCCCAATGTTATTAAGTGCAACGGAGGTGCCGTAAACGTTACTTGAGCTCGAAGATCACGGACAACGTGAACGTCAGTTCCTGCGTGCCCGACTCGACCGGAACCTCGCTCACGGCAGCCTGCGCCGCCATCACCCCGCGCGCCATCATGGGCCGAGGCGGCGGTACCGGCTCACCGCCTTCCGTGATGTGCAGCGCGCGGCCGAGCGTCCGCCCCGCTGCCTGCGCCAGGAGCGCCGCCTTGGCGCGCGCATCGTCGAATGCGGCCTTCAGCCCCTGATCGCGGCCGCGCGTCGGATCGGAGACTTCGAAGTTCAGCCCCGACGCCGTGTTGACGCCGGCGGCGATCGCCACCTGCAGCAGCTTGCTCGCCGAGGCGATCTCTTTCTTGCGCACGGTGACGCTGTTGTTGACCTGGTACCCGAGGAGGCGGGGCAATTGGCCTTGGGAGAAATCCTGCTGCGGATAGATCGAGAAGCCCGACGTCTGGATCTCTTCCGCCTTCCCGCCGGCCGCCTTCAGCGCGGCGATGACGCGGGCGACGCGCTCGTTGTTCTCGTTCACCGCGGCGTCGACGGTCGGGGCGCTCGTCTGCACGCCGACGGTGAAGGTGAAGCGGTCGGGCACGAGCGTCACGCGGCCCGTGCCGCTCACCGAGACGCTCTCGGGCATCGGCTGCGCCGTCTGCGCGAACGCCGCTGCGGCGATGAAGATCGTGGCGAGAAATGTTTTCATGCGAGCTCCTCGTTTGGCGGTGCGGTCATCATATGGCTGATCCCAACGACAGAGTTCCGGGGCAACCGGCGGGCCGCTACTACGTCGATACGCAGTGCATCGACTGCGATCTCTGCCGCGAGACTGCGCCGGCGAACTTCCAGCGCAACGACGAAGCCGGCTTCTCCTACGTCTACAAGCAACCGGAGACGGAGGAGGAGGAGATGCTCAGCAAGGACGCTTTGGATAACTGCCCCGTGGAAGCAATCGGAAACGACGGCTAGTGCGTCCTCTTGTCGACGCTCACCTGCTCGTGCCAGTCATCCGCTAACAACACCTCGATCAGCTCCTGAAGCTCTTCCATGTGGAACGGCTTCGTCAGCGCCGCGGTCATGTTGTTGCCCTTCGTGATCGTCAGGATGTCGCCCTTCCCCGAGGCTACGACGACGGGCGTCTGCTTCCCCTGCTGCACGTACCAGGCGATCCACTCCTCGCCGCTCATGCCCGGGAGGTTGAGGTCGAGCAGGATCAGGCGGGTGTCGGGGTTGCGCTGCAGGAGGCTGATGCCTTCGACCGCTCCCGAGGCGGATAAAACCTCGTAGCCTTTCTTCTGGAGGTACGACTTGTAGAGGGAAAGAACCTCGGGATCGTCTTCGATCGCGAGGATCTTCGCGTTGGACTTATCCCCACCGCGAGCTGGTTCGAGCATCGTTCGGTCTCCTGCCGTGCTCGGTCCTTGCGAAAGGCGTGCTAACGGCCCTCGGTCGCTTCGAACATCCGCCGCAGGGCGCGCTCAGCCGGCGCGCGCACGTCCTCCGGGACCTCGATCTCGTAGCGCAGGAACTGCAACGAATCGCGCACATCCTCGAGCGACGTCACCTTCATGAACGTGCAGAGCTTGCAGCCCTTGAGGAAGGTCTTGTCCGGCACTTCCATGGCCAGGCGGTCGGAGAGGCCGCACTCGGTGACAACGAGGAAGCGCTTGGCCGGGCGCTCCTTTGCGTACTTCACCATCCCCGAGGTGGAGAGGACGGCGTTGGCGAGGCGCGCGACGTCGGCGCGGCACTCGGGGTGGACCAGGATCTCGATCTCCGGATCGGCCTCGCGGATGCGCGCGACCTCCTGCGGCGTGATCTGCTGGTGCACGTAGCAGAAGCCTTCCCACGGGATGATGTGCTTGTCCGGCACCTGCTCGGCGACGTGGCGGGCCAGGTTGCGGTCGGGGACGAAGAGGATGTTCTGGTTCGGCAGCGTACGCACGACTTTCGCCGCGTTCGCCGAGGTGACGATGATGTCGGAGAGCGCTTTGACCGCGGCGGTCGTGTTGACGTAGGAGACGACGGCGAGGTCGGGGTACTCCTTCTTCAGCTCTGCGATGCGCGCGGCGAGGTCGGCGGCGGGCGCGGAGTCGGCGAGCTGGCAGCCGGCAGCGAGGTTCGGCAGCAGCACGGTGCGCGATGGGTTGACGATCTTCGCCGTCTCGGCCATGAAGTGGACGCCGCAGAAGCAGATGACGTCGGCGTCCTTGACCTTCGAGGCCATGAGCGCGAGCTCGAGCGAGTCGCCGACAAAGTCCGCGACTTTGAGGATCTCGGGGCGGTAGTAGTTGTGGGCGACGATGATGGCGTTGCGCTCTTTTTTCAGCGCGCGAATCTCCTCGTAGAGGGCCTCGAAGCGGACGACGTCGTCCTCGGTGTATTCGTAGGTTTTGACGCGGCTCAGCTCTTCGAAGAGGGTTGTCGTCATCGAAAGACCACGATTGTAGCGCCCAGGTGCGCGTCATCGTGCCAGCGCTGAACGAAGTCCAGCGAGCGGAGCATCTGCTGGATCAATGCCCGCTGCACGCCGCGGCCGCGCCCGTGGATCAGCCGCACCTCGGTGAAGCCGCGCTCGTGCGCCGCGACGAGGTAGTCGAGGGCGACGTCGCGGACGTCCTTGGGGAGGAAGGCGTGCAGGTCGATCGAGTCTTCGATCGGGATCTCGAAGAGATCGCCGATCACATCCCCGGCCAACGCCCGCCTCCCCTCCCGCCCCGCCGCCCGCGCGGAGCGCCGTAGCCGTTGTCGCGGCGTTCCTGCCGCTCGCTCTGCATCGCGCTCTGTAACGACTGCCACTGCTGCTTCGTCAGCAGCGCGCGCTCGGCGCCGAGAAGCTGCGCCTGATGCTCGAAGGCGCTGTCGCGGATGGCCCGGAGGCGCATCGCCGCCGTGACGATGTCGGGCGCGGCCGGCTGCTCCGTGTCGAGGAGCGTGCGGACGTCGCGCACCGCGGTCATGCTGTCGCGGTCGAGCCGGGCGATCTCGTCCTCGTGCTCCTTGGCGATCTTGTCGAGCTGCGCGAACTGGTCGGGCGAAAGGCTCACCGCCGCGGCGATCTGCGGGTCGTGCCACCACTGCGCCGGCGGCAGCATGTCGAGCGCTCCGGCCGCTTCGGTTCTCTGCGGCAGGCGGGCGCGCTGGCGCTGAGGCGGCGGTTGGTCGTAGTCGGCGGAAGAACAGGCGGCGAGAAGGAGAAGAACGGCCGCGGCTCGTCTCATGTCAGCTCCTACGGTGCGGGCGCGCGAACGTTGAACGGCGTTGTGCGATACTTTTGGCTCCCATGGTCCTGTTCAACCACGCCACCCGCGAGATGACGGCGAAGATCGTTTACTACGGTCCCGGCCTCTGCGGCAAGACCACGAATCTGATGGTGATCTTCGACAAGCTCGACCCCAATCAAAAGGGGAAGATGCTGTCGCTGGCGACGAAAACGGACCGCACGCTCTTCTTCGACCTCCTCCCGGTCGACATCGGCAAAGTCGGCGCGTTCAACCTCAAGATCCAGCTCTACACGGTCCCCGGCCAGGTCTTCTACAACGAGACGCGCAAGCTCGTGCTCAAAGGCGCCGACGCGGTGGTGTTCGTCGCCGACTCGCAGCCGGCCATGGTGGAGGCGACGCGCGAGAGCTTCGCCAATCTGATGGAGAACCTGCAGGAGAACAACATCGACCCGAACGACACGCCGATCGTGATTCAGTACAACAAGCGCGATCTCCCTGGCGTGCTCCCGGTCGAGGACCTGCAGGACAAGCTCGGCTTCGAAGGCTACCCCTACACCGAGGCCTCGGCGCTCAAAGGCGACGGGGTGATGGAGACGTTCCGCCTGGTCTCGAAGATCACGGCGAAGCACCTCTACGGCCGCCTCAAGGGAAAGAGCGGGGTGATGGAGCCGATCGTCGAGAAGAAAAGGTCGGAGAGGGCGCCTTCGGCGGTGCGGCCGAAGCTCGACATCAAGCCCGAGCCTGCCGCCGCCGCTCCGCCGGAACCGGTGGCCGAGGCGAAGGCGCCGGAGATCAATCCGTTCGCCGACTCGGTGCCGTTCCCGGAGTCGAGTCCCTACGAGCGGATGGAAGAGGTGTCGCTCGAGCAGCTCCTCTCCGAGGGGCGCGAGCGGCCGGCGACGCTCCACGGAACCGTGCCGGTGCCGATCGAGGACGTCGAGGAGCTCGACGCCACCGCGCTCGTCGAGGAAGCGCCGGTCGCCGTCGAAGAGCCGCCGCCTGCGCCGGAGCCCGCGGCCGGGCCGAGCCTGGAGATTCGCGTCCGCGAGCTCGAAGAGCAGATCGAGTCGATGCGCGCCGAGCACCGCGCCGACATCGAGCGCATCCTCCGCGGTCTCGACGATCTGACGAGCAGCATCCGCTCGCGGATGTGATGCTACAATCTGGCGCCACACCAATCTTATTTGGAGGAAAAATGCGTCGAATTCTGCCAGCCGTTCTCTGTCTTGCCGTCGCCCTCACCGGTTGCAAGGTGAAAGAAGCGATGGACAAGGCGTCGATCCAGCAGGACCTGCAAAAGCGCGGGACGCGCGATCTGATGAAGGAGATCGCCGACGACAAGTACGATGCGCCGAAGGACGGGCATCTGACCGACGGACAGGTGCAGATGTACCTGAAGGTGCGCGAGCACGAGAAGGCCATCGCGCAGGTGGCGAAAGCCGAGGCGCAGAAGCACGCCGACGCGGCCAAGGCGGCCGGCGAGAAGTCGATCAGCGGGATGATCGAAGGGTTCAAGACGATGGGCGCCGCGGCGGAGATGTTCACCGCCGACCTCCGCGCCGCGAAGGACCTGCACTACAACACGGCCGAGTACCAGTGGGTCAAGGGACAGATCCTCGCCGCGAGCATGGCGGAGTTCTCCAGCAAGGCCTCACAGGCGTTCACGGCGCAGATGGACGCGTCGTACAAGCAGGTGAAGAAGCAGTACGACGAGGCCAAGGACGAGCAGACGAAGGCGATGTATAAGCAGATGCTCGACGGGATGGAGCAGCAGCGCGCGGAGTCGGCGAAGTCGCAGGAGCAGGTCGACCCGGCCGTCGCGTACAACCGCCAGGTGCTGTCAAAGTACGAGAGCGCGCTGCAGGCGTTCGCGCACGAGATGTCGAAGTTCGAGGACAAGCCGGGCGAGGCCCAGAAGTCGGTGGACGAGTTCCAGAAGAACGCCGACAAGGCCGTTCAGGACGCGAAGGCTCAGAAGCCGTAGTGCGCCCCGCCGTTTCTCTCCGTTGTTCCCAGTGCGGTCGGTCGTACGCGATCGACCGCCTTTACAACCTCTGCCCGAACGATAGCGCGCCTCTCTTGGTCGAGTACGAGTTCCAGGAGACGCCGTCGCTGCGCACGCGCGCCGACATGTGGCGCTACATGGACGTGCTGCCGGCCGACGCGGAGGCGGAGATCGTGACGCTCGGCGAAGGGTGTACGCCGCTCCTCCGCTCGACGCGGCACGAGAACGTCTGGATCAAGGACGAGTCGAAGAATCCGACGCGCTCGTTCAAGTCGCGCGGGATGGCCGCAGCGGTGACGATGGCTCGAAAACTGGGTGCCCGGTCGCTCGCCGCGCCGACGGCGGGCAACGCCGGTGCCGCGCTATCCGCCTACGGCGCGCGCGCCGGCCTCCCAGTGTTCGTGGCAATGCCGCAGGACACGCCGAAGTCGATCGTCGACGAGTGCCGCGGCTACGGCGCCACCGTTGAGTTAGTCGCGGGCGTGATCACGGACGCGGCGAAGCGCGTGCAACAGTTCATCAGCGAGAACGGCGGCTTCGATCTCTCGACGCTGAAGGAGCCATACCGCGTCGAGGGAAAGAAGATCATGGGCTACGAGTTGCTCGAGGATCTCGGCCGCCTCCCCGACGCGATTCTCTACCCCACCGGCGGCGGCACAGGCCTGATCGGGATGTGGAAGGCCTTCGACGAGATGCAGCGCCTCGGGTGGATCAACGAGGAGCGCCCGCGCATGTATACGGTGCAGTCTTCCGGTTGCGCACCAATCGTTCGCGCTCTCTCTCAGGATCTCGAGACCGCCCCCGAGTGGGAGTCGCCGCAGACATCAGCCTGGGGCCTCCGCGTCCCCCGCGCGATCGGCGACCGGCTGATGCTCCGCGCCCTGCGCGATTCCCGTGGCGGCGCGGTGGCCGTCGACGAGTCTGCAATTGAGCCCGCCGCGGCGGCCGCGCGGCTGGCGGAGGGGGTGGACGTGGGACCGGAAGGTGGGGCGGCGTTCCTGGCGCTGGAGCAGTTGATGGCCGACGGCACGATCTCGCGCGATGAGACGGTGGTGGTGTTCAACACGGGCGGGGATAAGTACCGGTGATCGGCGTAGGATATGCGTATGACGAAGATCCTGTCTGCCGCTGAGGTTGCAGAGAACTTCGAGGCGGTACTTAACGCCGTCGCTGAAACCGGCGATGAAGTGCTCGTCGAGAAGGATGGGCGGGTAGTGGCGCGGCTGGTACCGAGCGGGCGGCGAGAAATCACGAGGGAATCCATGCGTGGGCGACTCCGGATCGTCGGAGACATCGTCGAGCCGCTAGACGAGCCGTGGAAAGCGAACGACTAATCGTTGTTGACACCCACGCGTTCGTCTGGTGGATGAATCAGCCGGACGACCTCTCCCGTGCAGCGCGGAAGGCATGCGAAGAAAGTGAGGTACTAGGAATCCCAGCGATCACCTGCTGGGAAATCGCGCTGCTTTCCGCCCGCGGCCGCGTGCTCGACCGAATCGACATTCACTCTTGGCTCAATGATGTTTTCGAGTTCAGCCAAAATCTCCTCCTGCCGCTCACAATACCGATCGCCGTGAGAGCCGTCGCACTGCCGCCGGAAGTCGGCCGCGACCCTGCCGATCGCTTGATCGTTGCCACGGCGCTCGAATACGGTGCCCCGCTCGTCACGAAAGACCGCCGCATTCGCGACGCTAATGTTGTCGAGACGATCTGGTAGGCACTACAGCGCGTCCG
The DNA here is from genome assembly GCA_035276475.1 of Thermoanaerobaculia bacterium. Taxonomy (GTDB): domain Bacteria; phylum Acidobacteriota; class Thermoanaerobaculia; order Gp7-AA8; family Gp7-AA8; genus DATDFB01. Next base: position 9,723 of record DATELQ010000151.1, read on the forward strand.
CGATCCTCCGCGCGATTGCCGCGTACCCCTCCCCTTTCGGATGGAACCGGTCGAACGACAGCCGGTCCCGGAACGCGAAGATGTCGTACGTCTCCACCACGATCACGTTCGGATCGTTCGCGAAGCGCTGCGTCAGCATCGCGTTCCAGCGGTTCACGAACATCGTCAGAACCGGGCCGAGGGGACCCTTCGCGTACGGGTTGTAGAGGCCGATCACGAAAATGCGCGCCTTCGGGCTGAGCGCGCGCAACTCGTGCACGATCTTGTCGACGCGTTCGAGCACCGTCTTCATCACCCCCTCGGGATCGCGGGGCGTGCCGGCGCGCCAGTTGTAGTCCGTCCAGAGATCGTTGCCGCCGACCGAGAGGATGATCACGTTCGCCTGCGCCACCACCTCTTGCACGTTGTGGCTTTCGAGCTGTTGCAGCACGTCGCCGGTGCGCGCGCCGTTGATGGCGATGTTCGCCACCGTGCGCGTCAGGATCTGGCGGTGGTGCAACTCGTCGAGCAAATGCCCGCCAATCCCGCTGCCGCTCTCGTCGCCGGCGCCGCGCGCGAGCGAGTCGCCGAGGATCAGCGGCGAGAGCATCCCGCGCGGCGGCGTCGAGGAGATCGCGCGCGGCGCGGCCGTCACCGGCTCGCCGAGATCGCCGCGCAGATAGGTGATAAAACCGATGGCGAACGTCACCACCGCGATCGCTGCTGCTGTCACCGGAACGAACCAGTAAAGGACGCGCCGCATCGGCCGGTCACGGTACCATGAGCCCCGTTTTCGCCCGGAAACAATGACGCAAGCAAACCCGATCGAAGCCGTGTCACCTGCGCTCGTCGCGGCGGGCCTGACCAAAATCATCGGCCAGCGCACCATCGTCGACAACGCTTCGTTCGAACTTCGTCACGGAGAAGTGTTCGGATTTCTCGGTCCGAACGGCGCCGGCAAGACGACCACGATCCGCATGCTCGTCGGTCTCATCCGCCCGACCGCGGGCCGCGTCACCATCTGCGGCCACGACCTCCGCCGCGACTTCGAGAAAGCGATGCGCTGCGTCGGCTGCATCGTCGAGAATCCCGACCTCTATCGCTTCATGACCGGCCGGGAGAACCTCGAGCACTTCGCGCGCATGCTGAGCGTGCCGCGCAGCGAGATCCCGCGCGTCGCGGAGCTCGTCGCGCTCGAGCACCGCCTCGACCAGCGCGTCGGCACCTACTCCCTCGGCATGCGCCAACGGTTGGGCATCGCGCAGGCGATGCTCGGCGACCCGCAACTCCTGATTCTCGACGAGCCGGCCAACGGCCTCGACCCCGCCGGCATCCGCGAGATCCGCACGCTGCTGCGCCGCCTCGCGGAGGAGCGTGGCATGGCCGTCTTCGTGTCGAGCCACCTGCTAGCCGAGGTCGAGCTGATGTGCGACCGTGTGGCCATCATTCACAAGGGGCAGATCCTGAAGGAGGGCGACGTGCGCGAGCTCATCTCCAGCCGCCGCGAGATGGAGCTCCGCGTCGACGACGCCGACAAAGCGGCGCTCGTGCTCGCGGAGAAGAACGTCGTCCACACCGTCCACGACGGCATCATCGACGCCGCCATCGACGAGAGCGAGACGCCGCCGCTCGTCGCGGAGCTGGTGCGCAACGGCGTGGCCATCTTTCACGCCCAGCGGAAAGTGCACACGCTCGAGGAGCTGTTCCTCGAGACCACCGGCGGGGAGACGGTCGGCTGATGCTGATCGGACTGATTCGCAACGAGACGCTGAAGCTGATCCGGCGCAAGCGCTTCGCCGTGGTCATGGGCATCCTCATCGCCATCATCGGCATCGTCACGTACTCGCAGCACCGCATCCTGCAGCGCAGCCAGCGCCGCGAGTGGCGCGTGCAACTGCAGCAGCGCGTCGCCTTCATGCAGAACCAGCTGCGCCGCGCCAGTCGCAACGACTCGTCGTGGACGCGCTCGCTGCGCGCGGAAGTCAATCGCCTGCAGTTCTACATCGATCACGACATCGATCCGGAGCGGCCGACCGCGCCGCTCTTCGTGCGCCGCTTCGTCAACGTCGCCGGGTTTCTGCTGTTGCCATTGCTCGTCGGCGTCCTGGGCAGCGACATCGTCTCCGCGGAGAACGCCGAAGGGACGGACAAGTTGCTGCTCACGCGGCCGGTGCGGCGATGGAAGATCCTGACGTCGAAGCTCGTCACGCTCTGGATGTTCGCGACGCTGACGCTCGCCTGCGGCGGCGTGCTGGCCTTCGTGATTCCGTCGGCACTCCTGCCGGCGCGCGGCTGGACGGCGCCGACGTTCAGCGGATTCCAGCTCACCGACACCGGGCTGCAGACGGACGCGATCCGCCAACTGCCGCTGTGGAAAGACACGCTCATCGCGTTCGGCCTGGAGTGGTACGCGCTGCTCTGCGTCGCCGCGATCGCGCTGCTGCTGTCGGTGTTGTTCAAGTCGAGCGCCGCGGCCATCGGGACGATGCTGGCCTCGCTCATCGGCGGCACGATCCTCACCCGCATCAGCCCCGACTGGACGATGGGGAAGTACCTCTTCGTCAGCGCGCTTCCGCTCTCCGACTACTACACCGGCAACCCGCCGCCGTACGACGGGATGTCGATGATGTTCTGCATCGCGCTCCTCGCGGTGTGGGCGATCGGCGCGATCGCCATCAGTTTCGCGATGTTCATCCGGCGGGACGTGTTCGGATGAGAGCCGTTGCCGTTGCGCTCGTGCTCGCGGCCGCGTGCGCGAAGGAGCCGCCGCCGGCGCCGCCGGCGCGGACGCCGATCGCCGTCGAGTACGTGCGCGGCGACTCGCTGGCGATTCACGCCTCGCCGAGCGATAGCGCGCCCGTCGTCGCGCGCTACGGCAGCGGCGAGGCAGTGTCGGTGCTGTCGCGCAAGGGAGAGTGGTCGGAGGTGCGGACGGCGATGGGGAGCGGGTGGGCGCGTGGGCAGGAGCTGGCCTCGGCCGCGGAGTCGAAGGCGGAGGCCGACAACGTCCGGCCGCGCTTCCGCGTCGCGCCGGCGCCGGTGACGCAACCCGGCGCGCACGGGGAGATCGACCTCGTGGCCAGCGTGAACACCGACGGCGAGGTAATCGACGTGAAGGTGGAGCGCAACACGACCGGCTCGCGCAGCCTCGAGGCGATGAACGTGGCCGCGCTGCGGCGCGCGCGTTTTTTCCCGATCGTGCGGCACGGGAAGAGGACGCAGTTCCTGTACGACTATCACGTGGGGTACTGAGCAGGAATTCGCCCCGCGCGGTCGCGTTAACGCCCCGCGCATGCAGCAGTTCCGTTACGACATCCGCAACGTCGCGATCATCGCGCACGTCGACCATGGCAAGACCACGCTCGTCGACGCCCTTCTCAAGCAGGCCGGCGCCATCCGCGCGAACCAGCAGGTCGACGAGCGCGTCATGGACTCGAACGACCTCGAGCGCGAGCGCGGGATCACCATCCTGGCCAAGAACACCTCCGTCCGCTACCTCGTCGACGATCCCGACGCCCTCGGCCACGCCGCACACCACGAGGCCACGCACACGGCCTCGGGGCACGACCTCCCGGCCGTCTTCGTCCACCCGCGCGAGGTCAAGATCAACATCGTCGACACCCCCGGCCACGCAGACTTCGGCGGCGAAGTCGAGCGCGTCCTCTCCATGGTCGACGGCGTCATCCTCCTCGTTGACGCGGCCGAGGGGCCGATGCCGCAGACGCGGTTCGTCCTGCGGAAGGCGTTGGGGCTCGGCCTCCTGCCCATCGTCGTCATCAACAAAATCGACCGCTCCGACGCGCGCGCCACCGAAGTCGTCAACGAAGTGTTTGACCTCATGATCGAGCTCGGCGCCTCCGACGAGCAGCTCGACTTCCCGATCCTCTACGCCATCGGGCGGCAGGGCATCGTGCGCAACGAGCTCGCTGACACCAACGACGACTGCCGCCCGCTCTTCGACGCGGTGCTCAAGCGCATCCCTCCCCCGCCCGGCAACGCCGGCGGCCCGCTGCAACTCCTCGTCTCCGCCATCGACTACAACGACTACGTCGGCCGCCTCGGCATCGGCCGCGTCCAGCGCGGCAAAGTGCGGCAGGGCGAGGACGTCGTCCTCATCCTCCGCGACGGCACCCACAAGAAGGGACGCGTCTCGAAAGTGACGGCGTTCGAGGGGCTGCGGCGCGAGGAAGTCGAGGAAGCCACCGCGGGCGAGATCGTCGCCATCGCCGGCTTCGCCGACGTCGAGATCGGCGAGACCTTCGCCGACGCCGTCGAGCCGGAGCGCCTCGAGCCGATCGCCATCGACGAGCCGACCGTGTCGATGTTCTGGCTCGTCAACGACTCCCCGTTCGCCGGCACGGAAGGGAAGTTCGTCACGTCGCGCAATCTCAAGGAGCGCCTCGAGCGCGAGACGCGCAAGGACGTGGCCCTGCGCGTGCGCGAGACCGAGCAGGCCGACCGCTTCGAAGTCAGCGGGCGCGGCGAGCTGCACCTGTCGATCCTCGCGGAGAACATGCGCCGCGAGGGCTACGAGTTCGCGCTGTCGCGGCCGCAGGTGATCCTGAAGGAGATCGGCGGCAAGACCATGGAGCCGTACGAGGCGCTCGTCGTCGACATCGACGAGGCCCACGTCGGCACGATCATGGAGAAGCTGCAGGCGCGGCGCGCGGAGATGACCGACATGGTCAACCCCGGCAGCGGCCGCGTGCGCATCGAGTTCAAGATCCCGACGCGCGGCCTCTTCGGCATCCGCACCGAATTTCTCTCCGAGACGCGCGGCACGGGGCTGCTGTACCACACGTTCCTCGAGTACGGCCCGTACCGCGGCGAGATCGCCAGCCGCGGCCGCGGCGCGCTCGTGGCGAAAGAGGGCGGCGACACGACGGCGTACGCGATCGAGCCGCTGCAGGAGCGCTCCACGCTCTTCGTCAATCCCGGCGTGAAGGTGTACGGCGGGCAGATCGTCGGCGAGAACTCGCGCGACGTCGACATGGTCGTGCAGGTCTGCCGGAAGAAGCATCTGACGAACATGCGCGCCTCGACGTCGGACATGGCCGTGCAGCTCGCGCCGCCGCGCCTCCTGACGCTCGAGCAGTGCCTGGAGTGGATCGAGGACGACGAGCTGGTCGAGGTGACGCCGGAGTCGATCCGCATTCGAAAGAAGATCCTCGACCATTCGTCGCGCGAAGTGGCGCGGAAGAAGATCGCCAAGGCGGCCGAGGCGTAGGAGCGCACGGCGTGCGCCCGACCATCATCTTCGTCCTTGTCATCGTCCTCTTCGGCGCCTTCAACTGGCTGACGGCGCGGCAGCTCTTCCGCCTGCATCCGCGGCGGAAGGGTATCGTCGTCGCGCTGCTCGTCATCGGCAATCTGATGTGGCTCTTCCTGCCGTGGCTGCGCGTGCGCAGCGACGCCCTGCGCGCGATTCGCGCCACGCTCGGGCCGCCGTGGTTCGCGTGGCTCTGCTTCGCCATCGTTTACTCCGGAGTGACCGCCGCGATCGCCGCAGCGTGGCTGCCGTTCGCGCGGCGGATCGACTTCGTCCGCTTTGCGCGTTGGCCGTCGCGCGTGTTTCTGTGGGTGACGCTGATCGCAGGTGTCGCAGGCGTCTACGGCGCGCTCGTGCCGCTGCGCGTGACGCGCGTGCCCGTCGCCATCGACAACCTGCCCGCACAAGCCGAGGGGATGCGCATCGCGGTCATCGGCGACCTGCACGTCGGGCTCTACTCGCGGCCGTCGCGCCTCAACACCATCTTCGAGACTGCGAACGCGCAGAAGCCCGACGTCGTCCTTCTCGCCGGCGATCTCGTCGACGACGACCCCGTCTTCGCGCCGAAGCTTCTGCACGCGCTCACCGCGCTCGATCCCACGACGCCGGTCCTCGGCGTCCTCGGCAATCACGAGATGTACGGCGACCCGTTCGAGATGATCGCCCGTCTGCGCGGGAGCCGCGTGCGCCTCCTCCTCAACGAAGGCGTGCCGATGCGCGGCCTCTGGATCGCCGGCCTCTCCGACTACGCCGCGCGGACGCCGCAGCTCGCGCCGAACCTCGACGCGGCGCTCGCGCACCGCGGCAACGCCCTGCCGATCGTCCTCGCGCATCAGCCGCGCGCATTCGCCGACGCCATCAAGCGCGCCGTCCCGCTCACGCTCTGCGCGCATTCGCACGGCGGGCAATGCGGCATCCGCCCGCTGCGCTGGACGCTCGCCGGCCTCTTCATCCCCTACCACATCGGGCTCTATCAGCGCGGCGCGTCGCAGCTCTACGTCCACACCGGCGCCGGCTACTGGCTCCTACCGTGGCGCCTCGGCATTACGCCGGAGATCGTGCTGATCGAACTGCATCGAGCGCGGCATTGAGGACAGCGCCGCACTTCGCCTCGATCTTCAGCGACGCCAACGCGTCACCGCGCGTGGGGCCGACGTTGACGATGGCGATGGGAATGCCGCGCTCCGCCGCGCGCTTGACGAAGCGGAAGCCCGACCAGACCGTGAGCGACGAGCCGGCGACGAGGAGCGCGTCGGCCTCGTCGACGTGCTGCATGGCCACGGCGACTTTGCCCGGCGGCACGCTCTCGCCGAAGAAGACGACGCCGGGCTTGAGCACGCCGCCGCAGCGCTCGCACGGCGGGACGGCAAAGCCGTTCACCGCGTCGCGGGCGACGTCAGCGTCGCCGTCAGGCGCGAAGTCGGCTTCGTCGGCGCGGAGGTGCGCCCACGGCGCGTCGGCGAGCCACTCGGCGTTCATTGCGCCGAGGCGGTCTTGGACGTCGGCGCGGGCGAACTCGCAGCCGCAGTCGAGGCAGACCACGACGCGGTTCCGCCCATGCAACTGCACCACGCGCCGGCTCCCCGCCTCCGTATGCAGATCGTCGACGTTCTGCGTGATCAGAAAGTGCACGCGCCCGTCGGATTCGAGTTGCGCGAGCGCATAGTGGGCGTCGTTCGGCCGCGCCGCGGCGAAGCGCGGCCAGCCGCGGAAGCTGCGCGCCCAGTAGAAGCGCCGCACCTCTTCGCTGCGGACGAATGCGCTGTAGTAGATCGGCTTGTGCCGCGTCCACGCGCCGCCGGGACTACGGTAGTCGGGAATGCCCGACTCGGTGCTGCAGCCCGCGCCGGTGAGAACGACGAGGCGGCGCGAGCGGTCGAGGAAATCGGCCAGATCCATCAGCGCTCCCTAGCGTACACTCCGTATCAAGCCCATGCGACGCGCCGCTTTCGCTGTCCTGCTGTTCAGCGCGGCGGCGTTGCGCGCGCAGAGCTCCTGCCCCACGACCGCGCCTCGAGGCTTCGGTGCGCGTCTCAACGTCTGCACGGCGGACGCGCCGTGCCTCGCGGGAAAGAGCGTGCTCCTCCCGCTGACTCCCATCGTTCCCGACTGCCCCGCGCCGCCGCCCGGAAGCCCGCCGCCGCCGTCGTGCACGATCTACCAGCTCCAGGCCTGCGACCGCCTCACGTGGGACTTCGGCGACGGCACGCCGCCGATGGATGGCTCGATGACGACGTCGCACACGTACGCCTCGCCCGGCGTCTATCACCCGTCGGTGACGATCACGAACGCGCTCGGCACCGCGCCGATCGGCATCGTCGACGCCGTGACCATCGCCTCGAATCCGCAGCCGACCGCTACCGTCGACGACGTGCGCGTCTCCGAGGGCGATGGAACGGCCGACGTCGTCGTGCGGGTCTCGGCGCCGTTCGGCGTGCCGGTGCTCTTCCAGGCGCTGCCGGCGGACGGAACGGCCACGAACAATGCCGACTACGCCGGAACGCCGTCGTGTGTGCTGCGGCCCGGCGACACGCAGTGCGTCATGAGCATTCCGATCGTCGACGACGACGTCGCCGAGTCCGACGAGTTCTTCACCGTGCGCGTCGAGAAGCAATACTCGCCGGTCGGTCCGCGCTTTCTCCGCGACACCGCCACCATCACCATCGTCGACGACGACGCGGCGCGAATCGTCGTCGCCGCGCCGGCGTCGCTCATCGTACTCGCCGGCACGCACGGCACGGTGACGGTCTCGATGCAACCATCCGGTGCGACGGCGCAGACGGTCGCGCTCTCGAGCACGCGCCCCGAGGTCGCGGCGGTGGCGGCGTCGCTGACCATTCCCGCGGGCGGCAGCGCCACCCTCGACATCCACGCGCTCGCCCCCGGCACGGCCAAGATCTCGATCGGCTCGTCGTTCAGCGTCGACGTCACCGTCGCCGTTCCGCGGCGGCGCGCCGCGCGGTAAAATCGGCGGCACATCGACCGAAAGAGGAGATCCCCAAAGTGAGGACATTCTTCAAGGTGCTGGGCATCGCCGTGCTCGTTGTCGTCGTGCTGGCCGTCGGCGCCCTCGCATGGCTTTCGCTCAAGAAGCCGGCGCAGCGGCCCCCCTCGACGGAGAAGATCGAGGCGACGCCGGAGCGCCTGGCGCGCGGCCGCTACGTCGTCGAGCACGTCTCCGACTGCCTCGGTTGCCACTCCGATCACCTCTACACGTACGGAGTCCCGATCAAGCCCGGAACCGAGGGGACGGGCGGGTACGTCTTCGACAAGAAGATCGGCTTCCCCGGCGTCGTGGCCGCGCAGAACATCACGCCCGATCCGACCGACGGCCTCGGCAAGTGGACCGACGGCGAGATCCTCCGCGCGCTGCGCGAGGGCGTCGACCGCAACGGCAACGCGCTCTTTCCGATGATGCCGTACCAGCACTTCCGCTTGATGAGCGACGAGGACGCGAAGTCGACCGTCGTCTACCTCCGCACCCTCAAGCCACTGCCGAATCACGTGCCCGACAAGAGGCTCGACTTCCCCGTCAACTTCATCGTCAAGTTCCTCCCGAAGCCGCTCGACGGCCCGGTGCAGGCGCCGGACCGCAAGGACAGCGTTGCGTACGGGAAGTACCTGGCGCGCATCGGCGGCTGCTACGAGTGCCACACGCCGCACGACGCGCACAACGCGCTCATCGAGGCGCAGGCCTTCACCGGCGGATGGGAGATGTACGGCCTGTGGGGCCGCAACTTCACCGCGAACCTGACGCCCGACGCCGACAACTACATGGGCCACGCCACGAAGGCGGAGTTCATCGGCCGCTTCAAGGCCTTCGCGAACATCAACGCCGCGAACTCGCCGGCCGCGCCGCCGGGCCGCAACACGGTCATGCCGTGGCTCGCTTTCGCCGGCATGACGGACGAAGACCTCGGCGCGATCTACGACTACCTGAAGACCCTGCCGCCGGTGAAGAAGAAGGTGAACAGCTTCCCGGACGCTAAGGGGTAGGAGTCGCAGCCGGCGTCCCGCCGGCCGGTCCGGCGCCGTCTCGCCGCCGGGCTATTTTGTATTGACAAAATGCGACGACGGAGGCGTACATTGGTGCCGACCACGGGCCCTTCACACGGGAGCCTGCGAAGGCCACCTCGGCGTTCCTTCGCGAAGCACGCGAGAAATTCGAGCAGCAGGTCATGTACTTCGAGGAAGTCCCCATCCACTTCGAGCTCATCTGATGCGCTACCACAACAAAGAATCCGGCGTCGACGTCGACCTCGGCCCACTCGACGACGAAAAGCGCCGTCTCTTTGAGGCCGCCTACGGACGCTTTCGCCAAAACACGAGCTGGTTCGAGTTCGAGCAGCTCGTCTTCTCCTGGACCTCGCCACTCTTCCGAAGCGCGAAGAGCCGCTCAGACGTGCTCAACGATCCGCTCTACCTCGCGCTCAAGGACATGTGGCTACAGCTCGGCATCAACCAAGGCTTCGTGGCCAAACCAAAGCATGAACACGCCAAAACGAAAAACCGGCCGTCCCGTCCGCACGGCACCCCGCGTCGCCGTAACGTGGCGGCTGCCCGTCAATCTGCTCGTTCGCCTCGACGAAGTCGCTGACGCGGAAGGCGTGACGACGACGGCGTGGGTCGAGGCCGCGCTCGTCGCGGCGCTCGAGCGCCGCGCCTCATCGACCCTCGCGTAGCCCCGCTTCGTACTGCGGGCTCGGCTTCCCCATCGCCCACTGGTCGAACCATCCCACGATGTGCTGCAGGCGCTCCACGCGGTGCCACGGCTTGCCGCTGCGGGAGAGCTCGTGCGACTCGTCGGGGAAGCGCACCATCACCGTCGGGATGTGGCGGTACTTCAGCGCGCGGAACATCATCTCTCCGCCGGCGGCGGGGGGCGTGCGGTAGTCGGCTTCGCCTTCGATCAGCATCAGCGGTGTCTTCACGCGGTCGATGTACGTGATCGGCGAGCGGGCCCGGAAATCCTCCGCGTCCTCGAACGGCGCCTTGTGGAACCACGTCGGCTGGAACAGCGTGAAGTCCGCCGTGTACCAGAACGTCGCCCAATCGGCGATGTCGCGCTGCGCCGCGGCGGCGACGAAGCGGTCCGTTTGCGTGATCACCCAGTTCGTGAGCAGGCCGCCGCCGCTGCCGCCCGTCACGCAGAGCTTCTTCGTGTCGATCGAGCCCTTGGCGATCACGGCGTCGACCGACGCCATCAGGTCTTTGTAGTCGTCGCCCGGGTAGTGGTACTGGATCACGTTCGCGAACTCCTGCCCGTACGACGTCGAGCCGCGCGGGTTCGGATAGACGACGACGTAGCCCTTCGCCGCCATCCACTGAAACTCGTGATCGAACGTGTAGCCGTACGCCGAGTGCGGGCCGCCGTGGATGTTGAGGAGCAGCGGGTACTTCTTCGCCGGATCGAAGTCGGGCGGCTTCTGCACCCACGTCTCGATCTTCTTGCCGTCGAAGCTCGTCAGCCACAGCTCGTCCGGCTCCGTCAGCGTCACCTCGCCGAAAAGCTTCTGGTTCACGTTCGTCAGGCGCGTGAAGGCGCCGTCGGCGCCGACGAGAAAGAGATCCCCGATCATCGTCGGCGTCGAGAGCAGCGCCACTGTCTTGCCGCCGGCCATGTCGAACGACTGGATGTCCTGCTTCCCGTTCGTCCACGCCTCGATGCGCCCGGTGGCTGCGTCGACGCGTTTCAGATTGACGCGACCCTCTTCCGCGACTGTGATGACCACCGCGTTGCCGCTCCACGTGGGATGTGCGCCGCGGCCGCCGCGCGGCGCGCGCTGATCGCCGCCGACGCCGCTCATGACGTCGTTGTCGAACGCGGTGGTGAGGTTCTTCGGCGCGGCGCCCGGCGTCGACGACACGACGTACAGATCCGACTGCGAGTGCGACAGCACAGGCTTCGCCGGCGTGCCGGAAAACGCGATCCACTTCCCGTCGGGGCTCACGGCGTAGGAGTTGACGTTGATCTCCGCGTCGACGACTTTGACGGCGTCGCCGCCGCCCACCGGGACGGAGTAGAGCGCGTTGGCGCGCTCGTCGTAGTACGGCTCGCGCACGCGCGTCGAGGTGAAGTAGAGGCGCGATCCGTCCGGCGCCCACGTCACGTCCGCTTCGTCGAACTCGCCGTTCGTGAGCTGCTTCGGCTTCGCATCCTCGGAGGCCGCAACCGTCCAGACGTGCGAGTGCCGCGTGGCGTCGTTGTAGCCGCGGCCGTTGAAGCGGTAGATGGCCTGATTGATCACGCGGACGTCGCTGACGTGCTCGTCGTCGCCGTCCTTCTTCTTCTCCAGGTCCTCCGGCTTCGTCGACGCCGTGAACGCGAGCGCGTTGTCCGTCGGCGACCAGTCGATCGACGAGATCGACCGCGCAAACGACGTCAGCGCCTGCGGCTCCCCGCCGTCGCTCCGCAAGAGATAAATCTGCGTCGTTTTCCCCTCGGGCGGCGTGCGCAGGAACGCCAGCGTCTTCCCGTCGTGCGACCAGCGCGGGCTCGAGTCGCTCGGGCCGTTCGTGAGCCGCCGCGCCGCAGCGCCGGGCGTGGCCGGCATCAGCCACAGCTCCGTGTCGTAGCGGTCCTTCTTCTCGTTCACCGTCACGCGGACGAAGGCGATCTGCGAGCCGTCGGGCGAGAGCTGCGGGTCCGCGACCCAGACGAACTTGAAGAGGTCTTTCTCGGTGATGTTGCGGGCGAAGGCGGAGGTGGCGACGAGGAGAAGGATGACGAGCAAGCGCTTCATGCGCGCGATTGTAGGGCGTAAACGACGACGCCCGCCGTCACCAGCCCCGCGATCGTCGAGGCCAGGAGCGCGAAGCGCGGCCGCTCGTGCACCTGCGGCAGAAGATCGCTCGCGCCGAGGTAGAGGAGGAACCCGGCGAAGAACGCGAGCTGGAAGGCGAGTGTGTACGACGTGAGGTGAAAGAGGCCCGCGCAGAGCGCGCCCGCCACCGGCGCGAGCGCGTCGACGAAGAGGAGCGCGAACGTCCGCCAGCGGCTGTTCCGCGTGGCCAGCATGAACGTGACGGTGTTGAGCCCGTCGGCGAAGTCGTGGGCGACGACGGCGAGCAGCACGATGAGGCCGACCTTCGTCCCGGCCTCGAAGCCGACGCCGATGGCCAATCCGTCGAGGAAACTGTGGAACGACAGCCCGAGGGCGCCGACGAGACCGACATTGTGATGGTGGCCGGGCGCGTCGTGCTGCTTCTCACTGTGGATGATGGTCAGCTTTTCGAGGAGGAAGATCGCGGCAAAACCGAGGATCACCGCGATCATGAGCGAGCGCATCGGGATCGCGTTCGTGCGGCTCAGATCGACCACTTCAGGGATCAGGTCGAGGAAGGCCACGCCGATCAAGAGACCGGACGACGCCGCCATGATGTAGAGGAGGTAGCGCCGGTAGCGGAACGCGAACGCGCCGCCGGCTAAGGTCATGAGGAACGCGGAGAGGGCCCAGACGGCGCTCATGCGCCGCGGATTCTAGTGGAGGACAGGCAAGAGTGCCTGTCCTCCACGGAGAAATGAACTATTCGAGTTTGATCGCCTTCTTCGTCTTGTCGCGGCGCGACTGGTCCTTCGCCTTGTACTCGGCCAGGCAGTTGTCCTGGTCGACCATCGCGCAGCTCAGGTACTCGCTGGCTTCCACGAGGCAGGCCCGGATCGCTTTGCCGGCCGGCGTGTTCTCGTACTTGCTGAGATTCCCGCCGAAGCCGCCGCGATAGAGGCCGACGCCGACGCCGTAGCTGCCGGAGCGCGCTTCGATCGAGCGCGTGTAGGCGATCTCGCCGGTCGTGGTGTCGACCACGCGGAGATCGATGGCGATGTAGGCGTCGCTCTTCTTGCCGCCGAGGGAGATCCCGCCGAAGCTGAGACCACCGCCGCCGCCCGACGTCTTCTCTTCGTACGCCGAGACCGTGCCCATCACCAGGTACTTCGCCCCGGTGAGCTTCCCGACCTTCGCGGCGCTGCTCTTGCTCACGCGGCCCGACGCGGCCAGGTCCTGCTCCTCGAGCACCGGCGCGAGCTTGGCGCGCTCCACCATGCGGAACTTCTCCGTCGCCGACAGCTCATTGCTCAGCATCCCGGCCAGATCGTGTCCCGCGCCGCCGTACCACCAGCCCGCGGACGTGTCATTCTTGAAATCAGCCACACCGATCGTCGGCTTTTCGGCCGCCGTCAGCACACCGGCGCAAAGCAACACTGCTACCGCCACCAAACACTTCTTCATGAGATCTCCTCCTTGAACGATTGGGGGGCAATTATACGCTCATGCGATGCCGCGATTCCGCCGTCCCTGCGAGCAAGCCAGGGCGGAGTTGACGAGCTGATCGATGTCGAACGGCTTGCGGATCAGCCCCCAGATGCGCGACGTGTCGAGCGCCTCGATGGAGCGCTGGCTCGCGCCCGTCATCACGATCACGCGGTCGAGCAGCGTGGGGCTGTCGCGGCGGATCTGCTCGAGGAGCTCGAAGCCGTTGACGTCCGGCATCATCAGATCGAGGAGGATGACGGAGTAGGTGTGGCGCTGGAGCTGGTCGTAGGCGACGCGGCCGTCCGTCGCCGTGTCGACAGTGAAGCCCTTCTTCGTCAGGAGTGTGGTGAACAGTCCCCGCAGCGCCAGGTCGTCATCGACGACGAGAACGTTGGGTACGCCGGCGGGGGGATCGCTCCGGGACATGACCGTGGACTCGTGTGTCCGACAGTTTGCACCAGACGCAATGAGAAATCAATCGCTATACACGCGCACGAGAAACACCGTGTCGTCCTTTTTCACCGTGGCGATCGACTCGCGGCCGGTGAGCGGCTTCGTCACGCTGACCAGCTCGACGTCGCTGCGGCGGACGTACTCGGAGATCGCGCTCTCGGGATTGGCGGCCTCGATGCGGATCTGCTTCGACTGCGTGGTGTCGCTCGTCAGCGGGCGTGATTCGATGGTGTATTGCACGCCGATCCTCCCCGAAACTCGAACCGCTTTGCTTCGCCTGTGAGCTCAGCAATCGGCGGGCCAGATCTTGCACATGGTGAAATGTGCCCGACAAGAAGATCGAGGACGAAGTCGAGCAGCGAAGCTCGCCCAGCGGCGAGATCGTCTACCGCGCCATCCACAAGGAAGGCGACGACGAGTTGCAGCGCTCGACGTCCGCCCTGGCGTGGTCGGGCCTCGCCGCGGGATTGTCGATGGGCTTCTCCGTCCTCGGACAGGCGCTGCTCTACGCCGCCATTCGGGACACATCGTGGCGCCCGCTCGTCGTCAGCTTCGGCTACAGCGTCGGCTTCCTCATCGTCATCCTCGGCCGGCAGCAACTCTTCACCGAGAACACGCTCACCGTGATCCTCCCCCTCCTGCAGCGGCGCGACGGCCGGACGTTCCGCAACGTGGCGCGGCTCTGGACGACGGTGCTCCTCGCCAACCTCGCCGGCGGCCTCCTCTTCGCGTTCGCCATGGCGCGCACGAGCGCGATCGACGACGGCGTGCATCAGGCCATGATCAAGATCGCCGAGGGGTCGATGGCGGGCGGCTTCGCGAGCATCCTGCTGCGCGGCGTCTTCGCCGGCTGGTTGATCGCCTTGATGGTCTGGCTCCTGCCCTTCGCCGAGACGGCCCGCGTGTGGGTCATCGTGATCATCACCTACGTCGTCGGGCTGGCCGGCTTCAGCCACATCATCGTCGGATCGACCGAGGCGATGTTTCTGATGTTCGGCGGCTACATGTCGGGCATCGACTGCGTCACGCACTTCATCATCCCGGCGCTCCTCGGCAACTGCATCGGCGGCGTCGCGCTCGTGGCGGCGATCAACCACGCGCAGGTGGTGGCGGGAAACGAAGGCGTGGATGTGTGAGGGGTCAGCGGCGGAACTGGAGGACGTTCGTGTCTTCGCCGACGTTCGAGGACGACGCGCCGGCCGCCGCCGTCACGAGGTCGGCGAGGACGTTGATGTCGAACGGCTTGCGCACGATGGAATGGACGATCGACGGGTCGAGCTGCCGCGTCAGCGACGCCTCGGCTGCGGCGGTGATGACGATGACGCTCGGCCGCTTGCCGCTGCGCGTTTGCAGCATGTCGACGAACTCGTATCCGCTGACGGCGGGCATCATCAGGTCGAGGACGATGACGGCGTAGTCGGTCTGGTTGACCTTCTCGATGGCCTCGGCGCCGTCGGCGGCGATGTCGACGCCGAAGCCGGCGCGCTCGACGATCTTGGCGACGAGCGCGCGGATCGCAGGCTCGTCGTCCACGACGAGCACACGCCCTTTCCGAGCCGGAAGCATGCGCGGCCGTGATGCAACAACTGCGCCGGAGGGATTCCGCTACCGCGCCGACTTCCTCACGCCCGACGAAGAGCGCGAGCTCGTCGAGCACGTGGCGGCACTCCCCTTCCACGAAGTGCGCATGCACGGCGTCGTGGCGCGGCGCACCGTCATCCACTTCGGCTACGACTACGACTACTCCGGCTGGAAGATCACGCCGACCGATGCGCCGCCGCCGTTCCTCCGCTTCGTGATCGAGCGCGCGGCGGCCGAGGCGGGCGTCGCGGCGGAGAGACTCGCGCAGTTCCTCATCGCCCGCTATCCGCCGGGGGCATCGATCGGCTGGCACCGCGACGCGCCGATGTTCGGCGTCCCGGTCATCGGCGTCTCCCTCCTCGGCGCCTGCCGGATGCGCTTCCGCCGCAAGCAAGGGAACGGATGGGAGTCGTTCGAGCAACGCCTCGAGCCACGATCGCTCTACATCCTCGACGGCGCGGCGCGGACACAGTGGCAGCACCACATCCCGCCGGCGAAAGAGCTGCGCTATTCGATCTCGATGAGGACCTTGCGCCGCATGCAACAAGTTGGCAAATCCGATGCATGACACCGCCGCCGTGAAACGACGATTGGGATTCCATCTGATCGCTGCGATTCTGCTCGTCGCCGCGGCATGTCGAACCAAGGAATCGCCGGCGCGCTCCTTCCCCTTCCTCGAACGACTCTCACCCGCTCCCTCCGTCAAGACCAACCTCGTCGAGCTCCAGCAGGACGACGGGCAGTGGGTGATGCCGGCGAAGAACTACGCCTCCACGCGCTTCAGCGCCCTCAATCAGATCAACGCCGAGAACGTGAAGAGCCTCAAGGTGGCGTGGACGTTCTCCACCGGCAGCGACCGCGGCGAAGAGGCGGCGCCGCTCGTCGTCAACAACACGATGTACGTCGTCACGCCGTTCCCCAACATCCTCTACGCGCTCGACCTCACCCAGCCGGGAGCGCCGGCGAAGTGGCAGTACAAGCCGAAAGACCTCAACAACGCCGCGAAGGGCGTGGCCTGCTGCGACTGGGTCAACCGCGGCTGCGCGTACGCGAACGGGAAGATCTTCTTCAACACGCTCGACGGCCGCACCTGCGCGGTCAACGCCGAGACGGGCGACGAAGTGTGGGTGGCGCAGGTGACGGACATCAGCCGCGGCGAGTCGCTGACGATGGCGCCGCTCGTCGTCAAGAACAAGGTCCTCGTCGGCGACAGCGGCGGCGAGTTCGGCGTCCGCGGCTCGCTCACCGCGCTCGACACGGAGTCCGGCAAGCAGGTGTGGAAGGCCTACAACACCGGCCCCGACGCCGACTGCCTGATCGGCGCGAACTTTCATCCCTTCTACCAGAGCGACCAGGGCAAAGACCTCGGCGTGAAGACGTGGCCGCCCGATCTCTGGAAGATCGGCGGCGGCACAGTGTGGGGCTGGATCTCCTACGACCCGGAGCTCGACCTCCTCTACTACGGCACCGCCAACCCCGGCCCGTGGAATCCGGAGCAGCGCCCCGGCGACAACAAGTGGACGTGCGGGATCTGGGCGCGCAAGCCCGACAGCGGCGAGGCGATCTGGTTCTATCAGTTCAGCCCGCACGATCTCTACGACCACGACGCCATCAACGAGCAGATCCTCATGACGCTGCCGATTCAAGGGCAGCAGCGCAAGGTGCTGGTGCGGCCGGAGCGCAACGGCTACGTCTACGTGATCGACCGCGCCAACGGCCAGGTGCTGTCAGCGACGCCGTTCGCCTACATCACGACGAGCAAGGGGGTCGATCTCAAGACAGGGCGCTTGATCCCGAACGCGGAGAAGGCGCCCGGCGTCGGCCGCGTGGTGCGGATGATCTGCCCTCCCGCGCCCGGCGCGAAGGATTGGGAGCCGTCCGCGTACTCGCCGGTCACGGGGCTCGTCTACATCCCGCACGCGAATCTCTGTCAGGACGAGGAGGGCGTGCAGGCGAATTACATCGCCGGCACGCCGTACGTCGGCGCAAACGTGAAGATGTACGCGGGCCCGGGCGGCCACCGCGGCGAGTTCGACGCCTGGGACCCGGTGAACGCGCGCAAGGTGTGGTCGATCAAAGAGCGCTTCCCGGTCTGGAGCGGCGCGCTGGCGACGGCGGGAAACGTGGTCTTCTACGGGTCGATGGAGGGGTGGTTCCGCGCCGTCGACGCGCGCACGGGACAGCTGCTGTGGCAGTTCAAGACCGGCTCCGGAATCATCGGCCAACCGATCACCTACCGCGGCCCCGACGGCAAGCAGTACGTGTCGGTGCTGAGCGGGGTGGGCGGCTGGGCGGGCGCGATCGTATCCGGCCAGCTCGACCCGCGCGACGCCACCGGCGCCCTCGGTTTCAACAACGCGATGTCGGACCTCGGGAAGTACACGACGAAGGGCGGGATGCTCTACACGTTCGCACTCCCATGAAATACCTCCCCACCCTCTGCCTCCTCCTAGCCTGCGCCACGCCGCCGCCGGCGCGCGTGTTGCGCGTCTGCGCCGACCCCAACAACCTCCCCTACTCCAATCAGCAACAGCAGGGCTTCGAGAACAAAATCGCTTCGCTCGTTGCGAGCGATCTCGGGGCGCGCGTCGATTACTTCTGGTTCCCGCAGCGGCGCGGGTTCGTGCGTAACACGCTGAAGGCTGGCGTCTGCGACTGCGTCCTCGGCGTTCCCGCTAATTACGAGCTCACCTCGCAAACCCAGCCCTACTACCGCTCCACCTACGTCTTCGTCTCGCGCCGCGACCGTCACCTCGGCGTGGCCTCGCTCGACGACCCGCGCCTCCGCAGTTGGCGCGTCGGCGTGCAGATGATCGGCAACGACCACGTCAACTCCCCTCCCGCCCACGCCCTTGCGAACCGCGGCGCCGTCGCCAACGTCCGCGGCTACATGGTCTACGACCCGCGCGCCATCGTCGACGCCGTTGCGCGCGGCGACGTCGACGTCGCCATCGTCTGGGGTCCGCAGGCCGGCTACTTCGCGCGGCAGGAGCGCGTCCCGCTCGACATCACGCCGGTGACGCCGCAGATCGACCTGCCCTTCCTGCCGTTCGTCTTCGACATCTCGATGGGAGTGCGGCGCGGCGACAACGGTTTGCGCGACGAGCTCGATCACGTGATCGAGAAGCGGCACGCCGACATCGAGCGGATTCTCGATCAGTACGGAGTTCCCCGTGTGTAAACGTGTCGCGCTGCTCGCGCTCGTCGCTTTCGCCTGCCACCGCGAGATCCGCTCCATCCAGCCATCTGCGCAAGACGCAGCCCGCGCCCTCCCCATCCGCGTCAGCGGTCTCCAGCCCGGCCCCACACAACTCGGCTCCTCCACTGCGCTCAACAACCCCTACGAGGGCAACGCCTACGCGATCTCGCAGGGGCAGCAGCTCTTCAACAAATACAACTGCTCCGGCTGCCACTTTCACGGCGGCGGCGGGATCGGTCCGCCGCTGATGGACGAGGAGTGGATCTACGGCAGCTCACCGGCGCAGATCTACATCTCCATCGCCGAGGGGCGGCCGAACGGCATGCCGTCGTGGGGCGGGCACATTCCGGATTACCAGATCTGGCAGCTCGTCACGTATGTCCGCTCCGTCGGCGGCTTCGAAGGCAAAGTGGCCACGGCCTCGCGCAGCGAAGGGATGCAGGCAAAGCGCGCGGAGGAGCCGAAGTGAGGATCCAGTCCGCGCTCGACCCCGCGGGGCCGCAGGCGGCGCACATCGCCCACCTCTTCTGGACCTTCACCTGGATCTGCGTCGGCGTCTACGTCGTCACGCTGCTCTTCGTTCTCGTCGCCACGATCAAAGGCCGCCGCAACGCCGAGCCGGACCTGACCAAAGAGCACACCCTCGGCATCGGCGTCAGCGCCGCCGCAGGCGTCACCGTCGTCATCCTATTCGTGCTCCTCGTCGCCAGCGTTGCCACCGGCAGCGCCGTCGGCACTTTCGGCGAGAGCGACCCGCGCCAGCTCGAAGTCGCCGTCACCGGGCATCAGTGGTGGTGGGAAGTGAAGTACCCCGACGCGCTGAACCCCTCGGCGACCGTCACCGACGCGAACGAGATCCACATCCCCATCCACACCAAGGTCCTGCTGCGCATCCAGACCGCCGACGTCATCCACTCGCTCTGGATCCCGAACCTCCACGGCAAGCGCGATCTCATCCCCGGGCGCGTCAACAAGATCTGGGTCGAGGCCGACCAGCCCGGCGTCTTCCGCGCGCAGTGCGCGGAGTTCTGCGGCCTGCAGCACGCGCACATGGCCCTCGTCGTCTTCGCGCACACCGCCGAGGACTTCGCGCAGTGGAAGGCGTCGGCGTCGCAGGGCGCGGTCACGCCGACCACGCCCTCGGCGCTCCGCGGCCAGCAGGTCTTCCTCGGCGCGCCGTGCGCCAAGTGCCACAACATCGTCGGCGTCGACGCCTACGGCACCATCGGCCCCGACCTCACCCACCTCGCTTCGCGCAAAACCTTGGGCGCCGGAACTTTGATCAACAACCGGGGCAACCTCGGCGGCTGGATCAGCAACGCTCCCGCGCTCAAGCCGGGAGTGCTGATGCCGCCGAATGCGATGAGCGCGAGCGAGCTGCAGGATTTGTTGGCTTATCTCGAGACCTTGAAATGAGCGAGCTAACCATCGAACAGCCCGACTTCGCCCGCGAGCGCGCCATGCTCGAAAAGACCTGGGGCAAAAACCGCGGCCTCCTCGGCTGGCTCTCCGAAACCGGGCACAAGCCCATCGGCCTGCGCTACATCGTCACCGCCTTCGTCTTCTTCGGCCTCGGCGGACTCGAGGCGGCGCTCATGCGGCTGCAGCTCTCGCGGCCCGACAACCACCTCCTCAACCCCGACCTCTATAACCAGATCTTCACCGTGCACGGCACCACCATGATGTTTCTCTTCGCCGTGCCGATGATGCTCGGCATGGGCATCTACTTTGTCCCGCTCATGGTCGGGACGCGCAACGTCCCTTTCCCGAAGCTCAACGCCTACGGGTACTTCGTCTACGTCGTCGGCGGCATCTTCCTCTACGTGATGCTCTTCCTCGGCGCGGCGCCGGACGCGGGATGGTTCTCCTACGTCCCGCTGTCGGGACCTACCTTCGATCCCGGCAAGCGCGCCGACACGTGGGCGCAGATGATCACCTTCACCGAGTTCTCCGGGCTCATCGTCGCCGTCGAGATCGTCGTCTGCGTCTTCAAGCAGCGCGCGCCCGGCATGTCGCTCAACCGCATCCCTCTCTTCGTCTGGTCGATGGTCATGGTCAGCTTCATGGTCATCTTCGCCATGCCGGCGGTCATGCTCGACAGCACCTACCTCATCTTCGACCGCACCTTCTCCATGCACTTCTACAACCGCGCCGAGGGGGGCGATCCGATCTTCTTCCAGCACATCTTCTGGTTCTTCGGGCACCCCGAGGTCTACATCATCTTCATCCCCGGGCTCGGCTTCATGTCGTCGATCATCACCGCGTTCACGCAGCGGAAGATCTTCGGCTACACCGCCATCGTCTGCACCCTCGTGACGACCGCGTTCATGGGCTTCAGCGTCTGGGTCCACCACATGTTCGCCACCGGCATTCCGCAGCTCGGCTCGAGCTTCTTCACCGCAGCGAGCCTGATGATCACCGTCCCCACCGGCGTGCAGATTTTCTGCTGGATCGCCACGATCTGGACCGGGCGGTTGCGCATCGCCACGCCGATGCTCTTCGCCTTCGGCTTCTTCATCACCTTCATCATCGGAGGGCTGACGGGCGTGCAGCTCGGCTCCGTGCCGATCGACTGGCAGGTCCACGACACGTTCTTCGTCGTCGCCCACCTCCACTACGTCTTGATCGGCGGCGCCGTCTTCCCGCTCTTCGGCGCGTTCCACTTCTGGTTCCCGAAGTGGACGGGGCGGATGTACAGCGAGGCGCTCGGGAAGCTCTCGTTCTGGCTGCTCCTCATCGGCTTCAACGTCACCTTCTTCCCGATGCACATCCTCGGGCTGCACGGTATGCCGCGGCGCATCTACACCTACGGCGCGGAGACCGGATGGGGACCGCTCAATGCGCTGGCCAGCATGGGCGCCGTGTTGATTACCTTGTCAATATTGACGATGCTGATCAACTTCGCAGCACATCGCCGCCGCGGCGCGCTGGCGGGGCCGAATCCGTGGAACGCCGACACGCTGGAGTGGTCGGTGTCGTCGCCGCCGCCGGCCTACAACTTCCTCCACCTGCCGACCGTGGCCGGCCCCAACGCCGTGTGGGATGCGGCGCCCGACCAGCCCTACGTCACCGGCATGCGCTTCGACAAACGCGAACTGCTGGTGACGAAGACGCTCGACGCGGAGCCGGACCACAAGCACGAGATCCCCGGCCACTCGCTGGCGCCGTTCCTCCTCACGCTGACGTCGACCCTCGGCCTGATCGGCTCGATCTTCTACGGCTGGTGGTTCACCGTCGGGATGATCATCAGCGCCGTCGTCCTCGTCTACTGGTTCTGGCCGAATCGCGAGGAAGTGCGCGAGCACCTGGCCCGCGACCGCGGCATCGTCGTGGCGGAGGAGGCGCGATGACGCAGCGCGTGCTCGACGTCTCCGCGCTCGAAGAGGAAACGGTCGACAGCCGCTCGCTTCTCTGGTGGGGCAACCTCGGCATGATGGCCATCGAGGGAACGATCTTCGCGATGCTGATCGCGACGTACCTCTACCTGCGGATGGTCAACCTCGACTGGCCGCCCGCCACCGTCCCCTTCCCCGACCTGGTCTGGCCGTCGATCAACCTCGGCATCCTTCTCTTGACGTTCATCCCCGCGATCATCCTCGACCGCGCCGCGGTGCACGACAACGTCCCGCTCTGCCGCCTCGCGCTGGCGGCGCTGGTCGTCGCCGGCGCGGCGTTCTTCATCATCCAGTTCTACGTCCTCGCGAACCTCGGTTATAAGTGGAGCGACCACGCCTACGGCTCCATCGTCTGGACGAGCATCGGCTATCACATGCTCCACGTCCTCGCTGCCGCGGGGGAGACGGCGCTCCTCTTCATCTACGCGCTGGTGCGGCCGATCGTGAAGAAGCAGCTCCTCGACTTCCGCTGCTCGGCCGTCTACTGGTACTTCGTCATCGCGATGTGGCTGCCGTTCTACTTCATCGTCTTCATCGAGCCATGGCTGACGAGAAAAGGGTACTGACGATCCGCCCCAGCTCGGTGGCGCTCTGGAGCGGCATCTTCGCCGGTCCGTTCGCCTTCGCGCTGGTGTTCGAGCTGAAGTTCGCGCTGGTCGGCTATGTCTGCCAGAACCGCGCGCAGTGGCTCTTCTGGGTCTTCTTCCTTCTCGGTTTGGCGATCTGCGCGTTCGGCGCGCTCTCTGCGCGGCGCGGCATGGAGCCGTCGCCGCGGGCGCGCTTCATGAGCCTCGGCGGGCTGGCGCTGTCGATCGGCTTCGCGGTCTTCCTCGTCGCCCTGATGATGCCCGACCTTTTCCTGAGGCCATGCCAGTGATCCCCGTCGTCGCGCACATCGAGGCCACGGAGTGGTCGTGGGACCCGCTGGTGGTGGCGCTCCTGGCGATCACGTTCGTGCTCTACACCATTGGCGCGCGCAAGGTGCCGCGATGGCAGCGCGTGGCCTTTTACGCCGGCTGGCTGTCGCTCGTCATCGCGCTCGTCTCTCCGCTCGATCATCTCAGCGAGGTCCTCTTTTCCGCGCACATGGCCCAGCACGAGGTGCTGATGGTCGTGGCCGCGCCGCTCCTCGTCCTCGGCCGCCCGCTCCTGGCGTTCCTCTGGGCCATGCCGGCGCGATGGCGGCTGCCGCTGGCGTCGTGGACGCAGCGCGCGCCGGTCGCCGCGAGCTGGCGCGCCATCACGCACCCCGCGGTCGCCACGGTCGTCCACGCCATCGCGCTTTGGACGTGGCACCTCCCCTCGCTCTACCAGGCCACGCTGCGCAGCGACGCCATCCACGCTGTGCAGCACTCGTCGTTCCTCTTCAGCGCGACGCTCTTCTGGTGGGCGCTGATCCACGGGCGATGGGGCCGCCTCGGGTACGGCGTCGCCATCGGCTACGTCTTCGTCACCGCCGCGCACAGCGGCGCCCTCGGCGCGCTGATCACGTTCGCGCCAATCGTGATCTACCCCGTCTACGGCTCGCTCGACGACCAGCAGCTCGCGGGGCTCATCATGTGGATTCCGGCGGGCGTGCTGTTGACGATTGCGGCGGTGGGGTTGATGGTGGGATGGTTGCGCGAGGCGGAGCGCCGCGTCGGGCTCAAGGAAAAATCGTGAGACGTCTTTTCATCCTCGTCCTCCTCCTCGCCGCCTGCACGAAGCGCGAGACTGTCAACGGCAACGCCGACCGCGGCAAACAACTCATCTCCCAATACGGCTGCACGGCCTGTCACGCCATTCCCGGCGTCAAGGGCCCGAAAGGGATGGTCGGCCCGTCGCTCGACCACATCGCCTCGCGCACCTACCTCGCCGGCAAAATCCAGAACACGCCCGAGAACATGTCGAAGTGGCTGCAGAACCCGCAGGCCTACGATCCGAAGAACGCCATGCCGAACCTCGGCGTGACGCCCGACGACGCGCGCGACATGGCCGCGTACCTCCATTCCGTGAAGTGAAGATCGCACTGCTCCTGGCCGCCCTCCTCTACGTGACGAACGAGCGCGAAGGCTCCGTCGTCAGCATCGACGTGGCCACGAACCGCGTCGTCGCGCGCAACGTCGTCGGCACGCGCACGCGCGGCATCGTTGTCGCGCCCGACGGCAAGCGGCTCTACGTCGCCGTCAGCCACTTCCGGGACCGGCCGTCGCGCGGGCCCGACGAAGCCGTGGCCATCGATCCGAGGACATTAAAGGTGACGCGCCACTACCAAGCGGGCACGGACCCCGAGGGGATCGCGTTGTCGCCGGACGGCGGGCGCTTCGCCGTGTCGAACGAGGATGCCGGCACCGCCTCCATTGTCGACACGAAAAGTGGCCGCACCGTCGCGGCGCTCGTCGTCGGCACCGAGCCCGAGGGGGTGGCGGCGAGCCCGGACGGGCGGTGGATCTACGTCACCGGCGAGACCAGCAACACCATCAGCGTCATCGACGCCAAGGCGGCGAAAGTCGTCGCCAACGTCTTCGTCGACGCGCGGCCCCGCGGCGTGGTCTTCACGCACGACAGCGCCCGCGCCTACGTCACGAGCGAAGTGGCCGGCAGCGTGAACGTGCTCGACGCGCGGCAGCACCGCGTCGTTGCCCACATCAAACTCGGCGGTCCGCACCATCCCGTCGGCCTCGTGCTCTCGCCGGACGAAAAGCGGCTCTACGTCGCCACCGGCCGCGGCAACAGCGTCGCCGTCATCGACACCGCCACGAACCGCATCGAGCGCTTCATCGCGGTCGGGCAGCGGCCGTGGGGCATTGCCATCGCGCACGGGCGGCTCTACACCGCGAACGGGCTTTCGAACGACGTTTCGGTCATCGATCTCGGCGCGATGCGGGTTATTGCCACGATCAAAGTCGGCGACGGGCCGTGGGGACTGGCCTTCGGGCATTAAGTTCGCTAACGCATGACGTTCTTTGTCCGCAAGCGCCTCGCCCTCGGGCCCATTCGCTTCGGCGTCACGCCGCGGCGCCTCGTCGACGCCATCGACGACGACCCGGAGCTCAGCACCGGGCCGGGCGGCGAATTCGTGCGCCGCAACCGCAAGTCGCAGGGCTTTTTCTTCGGCGACACCACGCGCTTCGACGCGCCGTCGCTGCCGGTGGCGAAGTCGGTGTCGTCGACGCCGTTCTGGTCGTCGCTGAAAACGGAGTGGTGGCACCTCCCCCTCATCGCCGTCGGCGTGCTCTTCGTCCTCCTCGGTCTCGCCGTCATCACGCGCAAGGGCGCGCAAGGCTGGGTCGAAGTGATTCTCGGCCTGATCATGATCGGCGTTCCGATCGCCCTCACCGCGCAGCAGCGCAAGGTCCTTCGCGAAAAGGAGGAGCGCGAGCGCGCCGAGCGCGAAGCGACGGAGAAGCGCAACCGCGAGCTCCTCGCCGCCTATACTGGCGCGCTCGAGCGCGTGCGGCGCGAACGGTCGCCCGAGGCGCTGGCGGCGCTGGCGCGCGAGCGCGAGGCGCTGACGCTGCCGGACGAGATCTGGGTGCCGGCGGCGCGGCGGACGTCGCTCCTCATCGGCTTCGAAGACTTGTCGAAAATCGACGACGTCGCGCGCGCCGCGGGCCTCACGGACGACGACATCGCCGCGATCAAAGCCGACATCTACCGCACCTTTGTCTGGCACCTCCTCGCCGACGACCGCCTGGGCGACGCGCAGGAAGCGCGCCTGCGCGAGCTCGCCCAGACGCTCGGCTACGGCGGCGACGAGCCCGCGGCGGAGCAGTTCCGCCGCCTCCGCGGCGTGACGGCGAAGAACCTCCCGCAGATCGAGCCGCCCGTGCCGATGCGCTTTCAGGAGCGCGCCATTCACCAGAGCAACGGCCTCGTGATCACGAACAAGCGCCTCGTCGTCACCAGCGGCAGGAAGCCGGTGGACGTGCCGCTGCCGCAGCTCAACGACATCGACGTCGACGCCGACGAGAACGCGCTGACGATCGACAACACCGTGACGAAGAAGCCGATCGTCGTCCGCCTCGACGATGCGATCTATACCGCCGCGCTGCTAGAGCTCGCGGCGGGGGTGAATCAGCGCCCGAGGGGATTCGCGTAGCGTTTCACTTCCGGATACGGCACGTCCCCCTTGATCGCCTTCCACAAGATTCGATTGAAGACGTCGTCGTCGATCGCGTCGGCGCGGCTGAAGTCGAGCTGCGCGTGCTCCGGCGCGGGTGCCGGCGCCGCCACCGGCTTCGGATTCTTCTCGCCGAGGTCGACGCTCGGCCGCAGCGCCTTGTACTCCGTCAAATCCGGTTGCGACGCGAAAATCCCGCGCAGCGGCCGGCCGTAGTGATCGAACTGCGACAGCGACCCGAGGCCGAGGATCTCCTCCATTGTGGCGATCACGTCCGTCGTGTTCACGAAGCGGTGAATCGTGCCGGGGCGGTTGTACGCCGAGATCACATAGAGGAGCGAGCGGTGCGAGTCGACGTGGTCGGGGCCGGCCTGGGCGTCGTCCTCGAGCACGAACACCGCCGTGTCGCGCCAGAACGGCGTCGTCGAAAGCGCCTCGATCATCCGGCCGAGGGCCAGGTCGTTGTCGGCCATGTAGGCGCGCGGCGTCGGCATCTCCGGCGTCGTGCCGTTCGTGTGATCGTTCGGCAGGCGCACGATCTCCAGCGCCGGCATCGATCCGCGCTTCACGAAGTCGTTCAGCTCGCGGATCCAAATGTCGGCGCGCTTCTGATCCGGAATCTTCATGTCGAAGCCCGGAAAGTCCGGCACCGACGTCGCGGCGAGCGCGCGCCGCGTGCCGACGTAGACGTCGTCGTCCGGCGCCACGAACTCGCCGTAGTTGCGCAGCGAGATCCCCTTGCGCACGGCCAGGTCCCACAGATACCCGGTCGACGGCGAAGCGACATCGTCGTCATCGTCGACCACCTCGTCGCGGTTCGTCCCCTCGTAGTCGTACGTCCGCCCGCGCCGGCCGTACTGCGGCGGCACGGCCTTCTCCGTGTAGTCGCTGGTGTACGCCGCCGTCGACCAGTTGTGCCCCTGCGCGCTCACCTCGGCGTTGACGAAGAAGCGGTCGAAGAGGCCGAAGCGCGCCGCCAGGGCGCGGTGGTTCGGCGCGGCGTCGGCGCCGAAGAACTGCAGCGACGCGTCGCCGTCGCCCCCCTTCACGTCGCCGAGGACCTGGTCGTACGTGCGGTTTTCTTTGATGACGTAGACGACGTGCTTGAACGGCGGATACTTCGCCGTCCCCTCGCGCCCTTTCCAGCCGTTCGCCTTCGCGACGCGCGTCGAGAGCGATGACAGCTCCGCGCGCGGCAGCGTCGCGGAGAACGAGAGCAGCGTGCCGTTGAGCTGCCCGAGCGTGTAGTCGGACGAATCGGGAGGGATCCGTCGATTCGGCTGCGGACCGTTCGGATTCGGCCCGGCGCCGCGGCCTTTGGCGTTGACGACGACGACGTCGCTGCCGGCGGCGACGACGGCCGACGGGTACCACTCCACCGGCACGCGGCCGAGGAGTGCGTCGGTCTTCACATCGAAGACCGCGACGGCGTTGTTGTCGGCCTCGGCGACGAAGAGGCGGTCGTGCGCGACGGCGAGCGCGTTCGGCGTGCTCCCCTCGCGCGGCCCGCCCGGCGCGGCGTCGCTCAGCGTCTTCACGACCTTGTTCGTCGTCGTGTCGACGACGGCGATCGTATCCGTCGTCGCGCACGCGGCGAAGAGGCGCTTGCCGTGAATGGCCATCGCCGAGGGATGCCGGCCGACGTCGATGCGCGCGCGCCGCGTCAGGAATCCCTTCGACGGGCGGAAGACGTCGAGCGTGCGGTCGCCCCAGCAGGAGACGTAGACGTCGCCGTTCGGCGCGACGGCGACGCCATACGGATAGCGCTCCGTCTGCATCCGCTGCACGATGCGGCGCGTGGCCGTGTCGATGACGTCGAGGCCGTCGCCGAGGTTCTCGACGACGTAGAGATGCTTGCCGTCCGGCGAGAGCGCCAGGCCGGCCGGATAGACGCGGCCGGGCTGCTTCGGATCGCGCTTCGGCGGCGCGAGGGCGATCGCGCCGTCGGCCGTGGCGCGGCGGTCGCTCCAGCGAAAGACGTGCACGACGTCGTCGTTGCCGCCGCTGGCGTAGAGGGTCTTGCCGTCGGGCGCGAAGACGATTCCGAGGAACGCGGCGTTGAGCGGGAGCGTCTGCTCGACGTTGCCGGTGGCGCGGTCGACGACCTGGATCCCCTCCCCCGGCTGCCGGTATCCGCACAACAGCACGACCACGCGATCGCCCTCGGGCGAGAGCACCGCGGCGGTCGGGAAGTTGCCGACCGCGTGCGACGGCGCGACGGGGTCGAGGGTCTTGCCGGTCGGGAGCTGCGCGGCCGCGGAGACGGCGAGCAGGAGGAGCGGGAGGAATCGGAATCGCATTGGGTGCGATGATAAAGCCATGCACGCGCTCTTCGTCTCCCACGGCGCGCCGACGATTGCGATCGAAGACGACGCCTACACGCGCACGCTGCGCGAGTTCGGGCACTCGCTCGCCGGCGCGCGCGCGATCGCCATCGTCTCGGCGCATTGGGAGTCGCCGCCGCCCGTGCGCGTGAACGCCGTGGCGCGGCCGGAGCCGATCTACGACTTCGGCGGCTTCCCGCGCCAACTCTACACGATGCGCTACGACGCGCCGGGCCAGCCGGAGCTGGCGCGCGAGATCGCCGCGTTCGCCGGCGGCATGCTGGAGACGGAGCGCGGCTGGGACCACGGCCTCTGGGTGCCGCTGCACGTGATGCTGCGCGACAACCCCATCCCCGCGGTCGAGCTCTCGCTGCCGCGCGGCACGCCGCCGCGCGCGCTGCTGGAGCTGGGACGCAAGCTCGCGCCGCTGCGCGACGAGGGCGTGATCGTCGCCGGCAGCGGCGGCATCGTGCACAACCTGCGCATCCTCGAAATGGGTGACAAGGAAGCGCCGCCCGCCGCCTGGGCCGCGGAGTTCGACGCCTGGGTGTGGGAACGAATCGAGTCGCGCGACTTCGACACGCTCGCCGACTACCGCACGAAGGCGCCGAACGCGAGCCTGGCCGTGCCAACGCCCGAGCACTTCGACCCCGTCTTCATCCCCTTAGGCGCCGCCCGCGACGACGACGAGCTCGTAAACGTCTTCGCCGGCTTCCACTACGCGACGCTGTCGATGCGCACCTTCGCGTTCGGGTAAGGGGGTCTACGGGTAATACCCGCGAATCGTCTTCGCCGTCGCGCCGCGCACCTGCACCGTCACCTCGTGGAACTTCGCGCCGGCGTCGTCGGGGGGGTAGAAGGCGAGCAGGTACTGCGAGCGGAGCTCGCTCTCGATCTGGTCGTAGATCCGCTTCAGATCGGAGGCCTGGTCGATGTAGAAGACCGTCCCGCCGGTCTCGTTGCAGAGCTTCCCGAAGTTGAAGCGGACGTCGACTGACGTCGGCGCGATGCCGATGCCGATCCCGTAGATCGGCACGCCGGCGCGGCGCGCGTACTCCAGCGTCTGATCGAACGTCAGCTTCGACGACGTGTCGCGCCCGTCGGTCAGCACAATGAGCGCGCGGCGCCCCTTCACGCCGGCAAAGTTGTAGAGCGAGAACGCCACCGCGTCGTACAGCGCCGTCGAGTCGCCGGTGCGCAATTTCGCCAGACCGGCGGAGAGATCGCCGCCGTTCGGCGACCATTTCTGCACCATCTCCGGCCGCAGGTCGAAGGCCACGACGAAGGCCTTGTCGCCGGTATGCAACACGTCCGCGAAGAACGCCGACGCCGCCTTCTGGGCCTCCGCCATCCGCGGGCGCATCGACTCCGAGGTGTCGATGGCCAGGCCGATCGAGAGCGGCAGATTGGCCACGTGCTCGAACTTCGCCACCTTCACCGGCTTCCCGTCGTCGAGCACCTTGAAGTCGCTCTCCTGCAGATCGTTCACCGGCCGGCCGTCGCGGAACGTCGTCGTCGGCAGCTCCACGAGGTGCACGTTCACGCCGGCCATGAACTGCGGCGTGTTGATCATGACCACGTCTTCGACCGGCGCGAGGTCGCTCTCCTTCAGCGTCGCCACCGCGCGGAGGTAGGCGACGCCGTTCTGCGGCGGGATCTCGATCGTCTGCACGAACGGCGGCTCGAAGAGCGTGGCCAGGCGCGTCTGATTGAGATACAGCTCGAGCTTCTCAAGCGACCTCCCATCGGGCACGCTCACGGCCATCTCCACGCGCGTGCGGCCGCCGACCTTCGGCGCCAGGCGCGGGGCCACGATGCGCACGCGGAACGGCTCGTTGCCGGCGTTGACTTCGATCTCGTCGCCGGCGACCGCCTCGCCCTTGGCGTCGAGCGCGACGGCGCGGATGTGGTGCGGCTGCGGGACGTGGCCGAGGTCGACGTCCAGCGCGTACGGGGGCGCGCGCTTCGTCATGATCTTGTGGCCGTCGAGCGAGAACTCCACCGCCGCCACCGTCCCCTCGATCATCGTGTCGATGTGCTGCAGGCCGCTCAGGAGCTCGTCGGCGAGCGGCACGATGCGCAGGAGAGGATGGTCCGCCTCCATCTCCTTGGCGATGCGCGCGACCGTGGCGTCGCCCGGCCTCGGGATCTCCGGGACGTCCGCCGCCGTCTCGACGATGGCTTCGCGGCTCGCATTCGCGTCCGTGACCTTGAGGCGCAGCGTGTACGCGGCGGGACGCAGCAGACGGTCGACGACGACCGGCAGCTTGTCGCCCGCCGTCGCAGCCGGATAGTCGAAGCGGTAGCGGAAGCGCTCGAAGATGTCGCCGTCCTTCACCACCTCGCCGATGACGTCGACGCTGAACATCTTCGTCCCGGAGACTTCCCTCATCGTCAGCTCGGACTTCGGCACGAGCACCGTGACCTGCGCGTCGGTGCGGTCGCGCTGGCGGAACGGATACGCGATCGAGACTTCGCTGGAGAGCTTCGCCGCGCCGGGCGTCGGGATGACGACCTTCTGCAGCACGCGCCGCACCGCTTCCTTGTCAACGGGCGGCGGCACGAAGACTTTCGGCCAGTCCTGCTGCGACACCCGGCTGGCGGTGAGCGCGCGCATCACCTCTTCGCTGACGTTGGCGCATTCGCACTGCAGATGCGTCATTGTCGACGCGCCGCCGCGGCCGGTTTCGTAGCAGGGACCGAACACCTTGTCGACCGCCTGGTTCGGATCGGGGTTGTTGTTGTAGATCTCGGACGAGATCAGGTCGGTGACAGCGTCTTTCCAATGCGCAGTGGCCTGCCAGAGCCTGTAGTCGACGAGCCCGCGCGGGATATAGAAGATGAAGCGGACGTTCGTGCCGACCTCCGGGATCTGCGGGTAGGTCCAGATCTGGATGTCCTGCAGGAGCCGGCACGAGTTGGTCTCGACCTGGAAGATGTCGGCGGGCGGGCCGTGGAGGATGAAGACCTTGCCGCGGTCGCTCGCGACGGAGCGGTACTTCTCGCGCGCGATCTCCAGCCGCTCGTAGTACATGGCCCGGTAGCCGGGCTGGGTCTTCTCGCGGCGGGCCCAGAAGTCGTCGACGTAGACCTCGCGCTGGGCGTCGCTCTCCAGGCGCAGGAAGGTGTCGAGCTCCTCCGGATGCATGATCGGCTCGACCTCGGCGAGGAACTGCCGGTACTTCTCGGAGAGGTTCCGGATCCGCTCTTTCCGCTCGCTGCGCGAGAGCGGCTTCGGCCCCTCGGCGGCCGCAGCGAGGGACGCGCCGAGGAACAGGGCGAGCGCAAGGCCGGCGACGATGCGGGACATGCCGCGATTATGGAGGCACAAACATCCGGGCGGCTGTTTCGTATCCGTAATTTCATGGAACCAACCGACAAGGCCGCGAAGCTGCGGCTCGTGCGGGCGGCGGCGGCGGCGTAGCCGGCGGTAGGGAAAAGCAATCGGACGACTCTCCTATGAAGGATGGGCGTCCTAGCTGAGATTACCGGTGCCGTAATCGCGATGCCGAGCGGCAAATTCGTCGGCACGGCGACGCTGGTGTCTCCGGCCGTTGCCGTCGTGCCGCTCGAAGCGCTCGAGATCAGTGCTTACTCTGTGCGCTTCGACGGTGTGGATGCGCCGATTACAGTCGTCAGGATCGATCGCGATCACGCTCTCGGGATCGCGTTGCTGTTCCTCGACTACATCATCCACACATCCTTCCCCGTGAGATGGGGACCGCCCGCGACCGACGGTCCATGCGTCGCGTCGTGGTACGCGCCCGATGGGAGCCGTCTTGAAGCGAAGGGCGCGATCAGTCGTGATTCCAGCGGCAACCTGTTCATCCACGATGTCGAAGGTATGATCGGTAACGGCGCTGCGGTCATATCTACGGACGACCGGCTGATCGGCATCGTCGTCTTCCATCCACAATTCAAAGTCATCCCCGTCTCTCGAATTCGCGCCGCGATCGACGCGCTCGGAATATCCACCACCGAAAAGCCCCCCGCCCTCGGCGTCGCCGCCCTCCTTCCCCGCATGACCGACGTCGCTCAGCGGACCATGATCATGGCGGAGCGGATACGCCAGCACGTCCAGACGAACGGCAAGACGATCATCGGCCACCTCCACATCGAATTCATCGTCCTCGCACTCACCGAAACCTCGCGCGCGTTCGCGAATCTCCTCGTTGCGAAAAGTATCGACCGCCCGCGTCTGCTCAAGGCGATGTCGGACAGCGCAAAGATGCCGCTGGAGATTCCTCCTCTCCTCTCCACGTCGACGTTTGCCGATCCCACCGGGCACGCCCAAAAAGCGCTCGACGCCGCCATGAGCGCCGCGGGAGCGAAGCGCATCGACGACGTCCATCTCCTCCACGGCATCCTCTCCCTCCCCGAATGCTCCGCGCAGCGCGCGCTCGTCGCGCTCGGCCTCCTCCCGACCGACGTGCAGCTCACGCAGGCCACGCGGATCTCCGGCTTCCAGGCCGACAGCGCGCGCGGCGAGGACCTCTTCGGCCTGGAGACGGAAGTCCGCGCGCTCTGCTCCGTGCTGGCGGCGAAGGAGGTCAAGCCGCCGATCTCCGTCGGGCTCTTCGGCGAATGGGGCAGCGGCAAAAGCTTCTTCATGGCCAAGATGGAGAAGGAGCTCCAGCGCATCGCCGACGATGAAGATCCCGAGGTCTTTTGCCACGAGATCATCCAGCTCTGGTTCAACGCCTGGCACTACAGCGACTCGAATCTCTGGGCCAGCCTCACCTCGGAGATTTTCAACGGTCTCGATCGCGCGCTGCATCTCCGGGAGACAAAGAAAGACCCTGAAAAGCACGAACGCGATCACGCAACGCACTTGAAGGAGCTCGCCGACGCCAAGGCGCGGCAGGCGGCGCAGGAAGCGGTGGCGCAGAAGGCGGAAGCGGAGCTGCGCGCGGCCGACGAGCAGTTGCGATCGGCCGCCGATGCGAAGACGGCGGAGAAGTCGCTGCACTTCCGCACCATCCTGCACGCCGCGCCGCACATGCTGCTGGAGCAGGACGAGGTCAAAGCGAAGGCCGCCGAGGCGAGAAACGAGATCGTCGCGGCCGCCGCGAATGCCGGTCTCGACGTGCAGGACATCGCCGAAGTGCGGCCGATCGTCGCCGAAGCGAAGGCGCTCTTTGTCGAGCTGCGCCACACAAATCGCTGGTGGCTGGTCGTGGTGGGAGCCGTCGCGGCCATCGCATTCGCGCGGTTCGTCAACTGGAACGCCATCAGCAGCGCCGCGAGCGCAGTCGTCGGCGCATGCCTCATGCTCGTGACCCCGGCACTGAAAGTCGTCGGCTACTTCAAGCCGGCGCTCAAGGCATTGAGAGAGTCGCGCGCGGCGTTGCAGAAAGCAGCCGAGGAGCAGCTCAAGGAGGCGATCGAGAAGAAACAACGCGCCGAGGACGCCGCGGTGAAGGCGCGCGCCGAGGCGCAGACGGCTGCCGGCGAGGTGGCGGAGAAAGAGAAAGCGCTCGCCGAGACCGAGCCGGAGCGGAAGTTCGCCACCTTCGTGCAGGAGCGCCAGCGCAGCGATGACTACCGGCGGCAGCTCGGCGTCATCGCCCTGGCGCACAACGATTTTCGGGAGCTCAGTACGCTCTTCGACAGCGTGCAGGAGAAACGCGCGATCGAGCGCATCGTCCTCTACATCGACGACCTCGACCGCTGCCCGGAGAACAAAGTCATGGACGTCCTGCAGGCCGTCCATCTCCTCCTGGCCTTCCCGCTGTTCGTCGTCGTGGTCGGCGTCGACTCCCGTTGGCTTCTCCATTCCGTGAGGCAGCATTCGAAAGCCTTCACGCCTGACGGCGCGCAGCAGAGCGACCCGGAGTCGGCGCACTGGCGCTCCACGCCGATCAACTACCTCGAGAAAATCTTCCAGATCCCGCTGACGCTCCGGCCGATGCCGTCACTGGGCTTCGAGAAGATGGTCGATCGTCTGACCGCCGCGAAAAAGAAGAAGGAGGAGAGCGGTGGTGAGAAACGCGACGCCGAAGAAAGCTTCCACGTGGATGAGGCTCGGCTGAACGTACTCGACGAAGCGAGGATCGAACCCTCCGTTGCCGCAGCCGTCTCTGCGCTCGCTCCCGCCCGCCCCGCCGCGGAGTACCTGCAGGTCACGCCCGACGAAGGCGTCTTCATGAAGCAGCTCTTCCCGCTCATGCCGTCGCCGCGGGCGGCGAAGCGCTTCATCAACGTCTACCGCCTCATCCGGGCCAGGCAGGACTCCTACGAGCTCGGCGCGTTCCTGGCGAAGAAGGAGTACGAGCCGCTGTTGCTCCTCCTGGCGATCGTCACCGGATATCCGGTTGAAGCCACGTACCTCCTGCAGGGGTTGATGGACGAAGCAACAGCCAAGACGACGTGGCAGGCGTTCCTCGGCGAAGTGCACCCGCCGACGGACGACGGCGCCCAGTGGCAGGCGCTGCTGGAGCGGCTGACCGGCGTTCACAAAGCCTGCAACCTCGCCGACGACTGCGCCGCGGAGCTCTTCGTGAAGTGGGCCCCCGAGGTGGCGCGCTACTCGTTCCACTCCGGCCGGATCCTCGGGAACATCGCTACCGTTTCGCAACGTTAGGTTGACTCTCCCGGCTCTTAAAATGACCGGCCGGTCAGCGACCACGAATGCGAGCAACCACCACCCTCTGGCAGGACTTCAAACGCCAATCGATTCAGGAAGCGGTCATCCAACTGATGTGCCGCGAAGGTCTCGGCGCCGTCACCATGGAGCGCGTCGCGCAGGAGGTCGGCATCGCCAAGGGCACCGTCTACCTCCACTACCGCGACAAGCAAGCCCTCCTCGAAGCGGTCAAGGACTCCGCGCTCACCCCGCTCATGGAGCGCCTCGACGCCCTGTTCGAGAGCGACCTCGACCCGCTGCGCAAGCTCGAGGCCTACTCGCTCCGCTACCTCGGCTACTTCGACGAGCGGCGCGACCTCTTTCGCATCCTCATCTACGAGCGCGAGGTCACGCGCGTCTCGGGGCAGCGCTTCCGCGGCGACCGTTACCGGCACCTCGTCGAGCGCTCGACCAAAGTCATCCGGGCCGGCATCGACTCCGGCATCTTCCGCGACGTCGACGCCGGGAAAGCCGCGGCGATGTTCGTCGAGGCCAATTTCGCCATCATGAACCAGCGCCTCCGCGGCGGCGGCGACACGCCCCTCGAGGACGACGCCCGCTTGATTTCCGATATCTTCCTGCGCGGCCTGGTGAAGCGGAGGTCGAAGTGAAGTTTGTGGTGAGCGCCATCGCGCTCCTCCTCGCCGCCTGCGCGAGCGTCGACAATCCCGGCACCGCGCCCGCGCCTGCAACGGCGTGGACGCCGCCCGCGTCGGCGGTCCCGCCGGTCACGAAATTCGAGTCGACGCTGCCGGCGAACACCACGCTGACGCTCGCCGACGTCGTCAACATCGCCGTGGCCAACAACCCGCAGACGCGCGAGGCCTGGCTCAACGCCCGCACCGCCGAGGCTAACCTCGGAAGCCGGCAAAGCGCGTACTACCCCGAGGTCGACCTCAACGCCACCGCGGGCCGCAGCATCGTCGGCGCGTCGCCGGGCCGCGCCAGCGCGTCGTCCACCACAGTCGCGCCGTCGCTCGCGCTCAGCTACCTCCTCTTCGACTTCGGCGGCCGCGCCGCCACCGTCGAGGAGGCGCGGCAGACCCTCATCGCCGCCGACTTCGAGCACAACCAGGCCATCCAGAACGTCGTCCTCACCGCCGAGACGAGCTACTTCCAATACCTCGACGCCAAGGCCCTCCTCGGCGCGCAGGCCGGCACCTTGAAAGAGCGGCAGGCGGAGCTCGACACCGCGAACGCGCGGCACGACGCGGGGCTGGCCACCATCGCTGACGTCCTGCAGGCGCGCACCGCGCTGTCGCAGGCGCAACTAACGTACGAAACGATCGAAGGAAACCTGCGGACGATCGAGGGGACGCTGGCGACGGCGATGGGACTGCCGGCCACGACGCACTTCGACTTCGGCGAACTGCCCTCCACCGTCGCCACCGACGAGACCTCGCAGGCGGTTGACGCGCTCATCGCCCAGGCCACCGTCGACCGGCCCGACCTCGCCGCCGCGCGCGCCGACGCCGAGCGCGCCCGCGCGCACATCACCGAAGTCCGCTCCGCGTACCTGCCGAGCCTCACCCTCAACAGCACCACGGGCCGCACGTTCTTCCTCGCGCCGAATGCGCTCAATGCTACGAATTCTTTTTCGGCGAGCATCGGCCTGCGCTTCCCGCTCTTCACCGGCTTCCGCAACGTCTTCGACGAGCGCGCGGCGCGGCTGCAGGCGGAGCTGGCGCTGGAGGACGTGCGCGACCTCACCCAGCAGGTCGGCCTGCAGGTGTGGTCGAGCTACTACGCCGTGCAGACCGCGAAGCAGCGCGTGACCACGAGCCGCGACCTCCTGGCCAGCGCGCAGGAGTCGGCCAACGTCGCCGCCGCGCGCTACCGCGAAGGCGTCGGCACGATCCTCGACGTCCTCACCGCGCAATCCGCGCTCGAGACCGCGCGCGCCCAGGAAGTGCAGTCGCGCGCCGACTATTTGCTTGCGCTGGCGGAGCTGGCGCACGCCACCGGAAAGTTGGGAGCACCGAAATGAAGAAGGTCATCGTCGCACTCGCGGTCGTCCTCGCGGCCGCCGGGTGCAAGGAAAAGAAGCAGAAGCCGGCCGACGAGGCCGTCCCCGTCACCGTCGCCACCGTCGAGCAGAAGGACGTGCCGATCCAGATCCGGGCCATCGGCAACGTGCAGCCGCTGTCGAACGTGGCCGTGCGCGCGCTCGTCGGCGGGCAGCTCCAGCGCGTCGGGTTCAAGGAAGGCGACGACGTGAGCCGCGGGCAGCTGCTCTTCACCATCGACCCGCGTCCGTTCGACGCCGAGCTCAGGCAAGCCGAGGCCAACCTTCAACGCGACGAGGCCCAGCTTCGTAACGCCGAAGCACAGGCCAAGCGATACAGCGATCTCGTGAAGAAGGACTACGTCACGAAAGAGGAGTACGACAAGCTCGTTGCGGCTGCCGAGGCGGCGCGCGCCGTCGTGGCCGCGGACCGCGCGGGCATCGAGAACGCGCGGCTGCAGCGCTCGTACTGCGAGATCCGCTCGCCGCTGGCCGGGCGCACCGGATCGCTCATGGTCCACGCCGGCAACCTCGTCAAGGCCAACGACACGACGCCGCTCGTCGTCATCAACCAGGTCCAGCCCGTGAACGTGCAGTTCGCCGTCCCGGAGCAGAACCTCGGGCTGCTGCGGCAGCGCGAAGGCGCCGCGGTCGAGGCCAGCCCGCAGCAGGGCGGCGCTCCGATGGCGACCGGGACGCTCACCTTCATCGACAACAACGTCGACACGACGACCGGCACGATTGCGCTCAAGGCTACGTTCGCGAACAAGGACCGCGCCCTCTGGCCCGGCCAGTACGTCAACGTGGCCATCACCACCGACAACCGCGCCAACGCCATCGTCGTCCCGCTGCGCGCCGTGCAAACCGGGCAGAAGGGGCAGTACGTCTACGTCGTCAAAGGCGGCAACGCCGTGGAGATGCGCCCGGTGTCGGTCTACAAGACCATCGACCAGGACGCCATCATCGAAAAGGGCGTCCGTGCGGGCGAAACCGTCGTCACGGACGGACAATTACGGTTGACGCCAAAGAGTAAGGTCGAGATCAAAGGCTCCTGAATGAACATCGCAGAGATTTTCATCCGCCGCCCCGTCATGACCACGCTGGTCATGCTGGCCATTCTCCTCTTCGGCGCCATGGCCTACCGCCAGTTGCCGGTCAGCGACCTGCCCAACGTCGACTTTCCGACCATCCAGGTCGGAGCCTCGCTCCCCGGCGCCTCGCCTGAGACCATGGCCGCCTCGGTGGCCACGCCTCTGGAGCGCCAGTTCTCCACCATCGCCGGTCTCGACTCCATGACCTCGGCCTCGGGGCTCGGCTCGACCAGCATCACCCTGCAGTTCACGCTCTCCCGCAACCTCGACGCCGCCGCGCAGGACGTCCAGGCCGCCATCGCCGCTGCCGCGCGCCAGCTTCCCCCGAACATGCCGGCGCCGCCGTCGTACAACAAGGTCAACCCCGCCGACACCCCCGTCATCTATCTCGCCCTCTGGTCCGAGACCATGCCCATGAACGAGATGGACGAGTACGCGGAGACGCTCATGGCCCAGCGCATCTCCACCGTCGAGGGCGTCGCCCAGGTGCAGGTGTACGGCTCGCAGAAATACGCCGTGCGCATCCAGCTCGACCCGCAGCAGCTGGCTGCGCGCGGCATCGGCATCGACGAGGTGGCCGCGGCCATCCGCAACAGCAACGTCAACCTCCCCACCGGCATCCTCAACGGTCCCTTCACCGCCTACACCGTGCAGGCCAACGGACAGCTCCTCAAGGCCGACGACTACAAGCACATCACCGTGGCCTGGCGCAACGGCCGCCCGGTGCACCTCGAGGACGTCGGCACCGTGCTCGACGACGTCGAGAACAACCAGACCGCGGCGTGGTTCCGCGGCAAGCCCGCCTTCGTCCTGGCCGTGCAGAAGCAGCCGGGGACGAACGCCGTGGAAGTCTCCGACCGCGTGCGCGCCCTCTTGCCGATCTTCGAGAAGGAGCTGCCGGCGTCGGTGCACCTCGACATCCACCGCGACCGCGCCCAGTCCATCCGCGACTCCGTCAACGACGTGAAGTTCACCCTGCTCCTGACGCTCTTCCTGGTCATCCTGGTGATCTTCCTCTTCCTGCGGAACGTCTCCGCAACGGTGATTCCCAGCCTAGCCTTGCCGATGTCGATCGTCGGCACGTTCGCGGTGATGTATCTCTTTGACTACTCGCTCGACAATCTATCGCTGATGGCCCTGACGCTGTCGGTCGGCTTCGTCGTCGACGACGCCATCGTCATGCTGGAGAACATCGTCCGGCACATGGAGCTGGGCGAGCGGCCGCTGGAGGCGGCCCTGAAGGGCTCGCGGGAGATTGGCTTCACGATTCTGTCGATGACGATCTCCCTGGCCGCGGTATTCATCCCCATCCTCTTCATGGGCGGCATCCTGGGGCGGCTCTTCCACGAGTTCGCCGTGACCATCGGCGCGGCCATCCTCGTCTCCGGCTTCGTCTCGCTCTCGCTCACGCCGCTCCTTTCGGCCAAGTTCCTCCGCCCGCACAAGGAGCAGCACCACGGGCGGCTCTACCAGCTCACCGAGCGCGGCTTCGACTCGATGCTGCACGTCTACGAATCGGGGTTGCGCTGGGTGCTCGACCATCGGGCCACGACGCTCCTCTTCTCATTCGTCGTCCTGGCCGGCACGGTCGGGCTCTTCATGGTCGTGCCGAAGGGCTTCATCCCCAGCGAGGACGCGAACGAAGTGCGCATCTCGCTGGAGGCGGCCCAGGGAACGGCCTTCCCCGATTGGGTGCGCCACCAGCGCCAGGCCATGGACATCGTCGATCGCGATCCGAACGTGGCCACGTACTTCTCCTTCGTCGG
Organism: Thermoanaerobaculia bacterium; assembly: GCA_035276475.1. GTDB lineage: Bacteria > Acidobacteriota > Thermoanaerobaculia > Gp7-AA8 > Gp7-AA8 > DATDFB01. The sequence goes on from DATELQ010000151.1 coordinate 49,764, forward strand.
CCGCGGCGGCGCGGCGAACACGAGCGTCATCTCGCTGCGCCTCGTGCCGAAGTCGCAGCGCAAGATGTCGATCGACGAGGTCATGGCCAGCCTCCGCCCGAAGCTCAGCGCCATTCCCGGCCTGCGCGTGTCGCTGCAGAACCCGCCGCCGATCCGCCTGGGCGGACGGCAGGCCAACTCGCAGTACCAGTACACGCTGCAGTCGACCGACACGCGGGTCCTCTATCCGGCGTCGGAGGAGCTCCTGGCGAAGATGCGCAAGCTTCCGGGGCTGATCGACGTCAACACCGACCTGCTGATGAAGAACCCGATGGTGGTCGTCGACGTCGACCGCGACCGCGCCGCCGCCCTAGGCCTGTCCGCGCAGCAGGTCGAGGACGCGCTCTACTCCTCGTACGCAACGCGCCAGATCTCCACGATCTACGCGCCGAACAACGCTTACCAGGTCATCATGGAGCTCGATCCGCGCTACGAGGCCAACCCGCAGGCGCTGTCGATGCTCTACGTGCGCTCCTCGTCCGGCGACCTCGTGCCGCTCAGCACGCTCGCGAAGTTCAAGCCGTCGCTCGGCCCGCTGGCGGTGAACCACTCCGGCCAGCTCCCCTCGGTGACGATCTCCTTCAATACGAAGCCGGACTACTCGCTCGGCCAGGCCGTGAACGACATCAATAAGGTGGCCAAGTCGACGCTGCCGGCGAGCGTCTCGACGTCGTTCCAGGGGACAGCCCAGGCGTTCCAGTCGTCGCTGCAGGGCCTGGGCCTCCTGCTCATTGTGGCCATCGCCGTGATCTACATGGTCCTGGGCATCCTCTACGAGAGCTTCATCCACCCGGTGACGATTCTCTCGGCGCTGCCCTTCGCCGGTTTCGGGGCGCTCCTGACGCTGCTGCTGTTCCGGATCGATCTGTCGATCTACGCCTTTGTCGGCATCATCATGCTCGTGGGCCTGGTGAAGAAGAACGGGATCATGATGGTGGACTTCGCCGTGGAGGCGCAGCGCGAGGGGGCGACGGCGGAGAAGGCGATCTACGACGCCTGCGTGGTCCGCTTCCGCCCGATCATGATGACGACGATGGCCGCGCTCATGGGCACGCTGCCGATCGCGCTCGGCTTCGGCGCCGGCGCCGAGTCGCGCCGCCCGCTGGGCCTGGCGGTGGTCGGCGGCCTGTTGTTCTCGCAGACGCTGACGCTCTACGTGACGCCGGTGTTCTACCTGTACATGGAGAAGCTCCGCACGCGCGGCAAGACACAGGGCCCGACGTGGATGGAAGCGGTGGAGCAGGAGGAAGTGTTGGAGCACGAAGAGGAACGGTTGGTCGGGGCGGGGGCCCGGCGGATCGTGCCGGTGTCATAGTCGCAGCCGGCGTCCTCGCCGGCCGGCGCGGCGGCGTCCCGCCGCCGCTAGCGCGCGCGTATGTGCTACACGCCCGTGTAGCACTGCTACACACCCCGCGTGCACGTGCTACACGCCCGTGTATCACCGCTACACACCCCGCGTGTCCATGCTACACGCCTGTGTAGCAATGCTACACAGCCCGCGTGTCCGTGCTACACGCCCGTGTAGCACTGCTACACACCCCGCGTGCACGTGCTACACGCCTGTGTAGCACCGCTACACACCCCGCGTGCACGTGCTACGAGGCTGTGTAGCATTGCTACACACCCCGCGTGCACGTGCGCCGAGGCCGCGCAGCATTGCTGCGCGGCCTGCGTGCATGTCTCCCCGCTCACTCCACCCTCTTCGCCTCCTGGTCGAACCCGCCCTGATGGAGAATCGCCTTCGTCACGCGCCCGGTGGCGTCCGTGACGAACGTGAGCTGCGCGTCGACCGCCTTGAGGAAGAAGTCGCGCTCGGTCTCGGGGAAGATCTCGAACCGCGGCTGCGCCGTCGCTTGCGCGAAGAGCTGCTTGCCCTCGCGCGTGACTGTGATCGCGAACGTCGGCGAGAGCTGGTACTTGCCGACGTAACGCTCCAGCACGGCCGGATCGACCGAGATCTCCTTCCGCTCCCTCGGCGCGGCGGGCGATCCCTCGATCCGTTTGGCGCGATGGTCGCCGTTCTGATGGAGGACCAAGCCGTCGCCGTCGAACGTGATCTGCGCGTCGACCACCTTGTAGAAGAACTTCGTCTCACTCTCGGGGAAGAGCTCGAGCTTCGGCTGCCCGGTCAGCTGCGCGTACAAATGGCTGCCGTCGCGCGTGATGCGGAAAATCGCGTTCGGCGCAAGCTCGTAGAGGCCGACGTAACGCTCCAGTACTTTCGGATCGACTTGTTTCGGCGGCTGCGCGAGCGGCGTGGACGGATCGAGCAGATGCCGTCCGATGTCGTCGACCCCGTCGTCCGTGGACGTGTTGGAGAGCACGACCACGCCGGTCCGGTTCTTCGGATCGAAGCCGACGAAGGAGCGGTAGCCGCCGGTGCCGCCGTTGTGCAAGACGAGCTCACGGCCGTCGTCCGCGGTGATGATGTGCCAGGCCAGCGCCACCTGCAGATGCGGTCTCGGCGTCGGTCGGCGCGTGGCCAGCATAGACGCCATGGCCGGCGCCAGCGGCGTCGGGGTGAGGCCGAGGTTCGCGGAGAGGAACGTCAGAAGATCGTTCGCCGTCGAGCGCAGCGCGCCGGCACCGGACAGCGTTGGCAAGTCCCAATTCGGCGTGCGCTCCCGCCGCGCGTCGTGGCCGGTGGCGAGGCGTTTCCGCATCGAGTCGGAGAGCGCGATTGACGTGCTCTTCATCGACAGCGGAGCGGTGATGCGTGTGCGCACCAGCGTCTCGTAATCCATCCCCGCGCGCCGCGCCAGCGCGTGGCCGAGCAGACCCACGCCGAGGTTCGAGTAGTCGTACTGCGCGCCGGGATCGCGCGGCAGCTCGTAGCCGGCGAGAAACTCGTAGAGCTGCGCGACGGTGTAGTCGGCGTACGGATTGTGCAGATCCTTCGGCACGTGATTGGGTGGAAAACTCGGCAGCGCCGCGGTGTGCGTCGCCAGATCGACGAGCCGGATCGGCTTCCCGCCGTGCGCCGGCACCTTCGTTCCGGCCGGAAGGTACTTCGCCACCGGATCGTCGAGCGCCACTTCGCCGCGCCGCACCGCGTCGGCGAGCAGCAGCGACGTAAAGACCTTCGTCACCGAGCCGATCTCGAACACCGTGTCGCCGTCCAGCGGCCCCTTGTCATCGCGATCGGTGCTGCCATAGGCGACGATGCGCCGCCGCCCCGAGGGCTCGATCACGCCGACGACGATGCCCACCCCCTGCTTCTGCACGTCGGTGCGGTCGACGAGGATCTTGCGGATCTCCGCGTCGCTCGGGATCGGCGGCGGCGCCGCGGGGAGGCACGCCGCCGCGAGCACAACCGCGAGAAGGGCAGGAATGACGCGCTTCAGCATGCCGACACTTTAATGCGGGCAGCGACATTGCACCACACGCAAACATGCGTGCCATGACCTATCGCGCCCCGTTCCGGGTCCGCGTCGACGACAAGCCCGAACCCGAGCTCCTCCACCCCAACGACGCCATCGTCCGCGTCACCCGCGCGGCCATCTGCGGCTCCGACATCCACCTCTACCACGGCCTCATGCCCGACCTCCGCGTCGGCACCACCTTCGGGCACGAGACCGTCGGCATCGTCGAGGAAGTCGGCGCCGAGGTCGACAACTTGAAGCCCGGCGACAAAGTCATGATCCCGTTCAACGTCTGCTGCGGCTTCTGCTGGTTCTGTTCGCGCGGGCTCTACGGCAACTGCCACAACGTCAACCCGAACGCCACCGCCGTCGGCGGCATCTACGGCTACTCGCACACCTGCGGCGGCTACGACGGCGGGCAGGCCGAGTACGTGCGCGTCCCGTACGCGAACTTCGGGCCGATGAAAGTGCCGGAGGACATCAGCGACGACGACGCCCTCCTCCTCACCGACGCCCTTCCGACCGGCTACTTCGCCGCGCAACTCGGCGACATCCGCGAAGGCGACACCGTCCTCATCTTCGGCGCCGGTCCGATCGGCATCTTCGCGGCGCGCTCGGCGTGGCTCATGGGTGCGGGGCGCGTCATCGTCACCGACCACCTCGACTACCGGCTCGACTTCGTCGGCCGCTGGGCGCCGGCGGAGACGGTGAACTTCGCCGAGCTCAAAGACCCCGTCGTCTACTTCAAGAAAATCACCGACTACCTCGGCGCCGACGTCGCCATCGACGCCGTCGGTTGCGATGCCTACGGCAGCGCCGTGCAGTCGCTCTTCGGCGAGCGGTTGAAACTGCAGGCCGGCAACTCCGTCGCCTTCCACTGGGCCGTCAACTCCGTGCGCAAGGCCGGCACCGTCGTCATCATCGGCGCCTACGGTCCTCCATACAACCTCGCCCCCCTCGGCAGCATCATGAACAAAGGGCTGACCATCCGCGCGAACCAGTGCCCGGTCAAGCGACAGTGGCCGCGCCTTCTCGAGCACATCCGCGCCGGCCGCATCAAGCCGAGCGAGATCCTCACCCACCGCTTCGCCCTCGAGGACATCGCCGAGGGCTACCACGTCTTCACCAGCAAACTCGATGGCTGCATCAAGCCGGTCATCGTTCCGAACGGGAGGAGCCATGCCTGAATCGAAGCGAACCTTGGGCGAGGACCCGGTGCCGGTGCCGAGCCACACGAACGAGCACGTACCGGTCGACGTCCGCAGCATCAGCGGCTGGGGCGCCGATCTCGATCCGGCCAACCGCCCCTCCGTGCCGCGCGAGCTCCCGTCGAACGTCACCACGGTGCGCGGCGACGTGCGCCACCGGCAGCAGCCGCGGTCGAAGATCCATCAGTCGAACGAGCATCCCGACCTCACGCCGGTCTTCGGCGAGACCGTCGCGCCGGGCGGCGTGAGCGGCGCGTTGCGCGACTACGCGTATCAGTTCGGCGAAGCCACGAACCGCCATTGGATGACGCTGATGCTGGCGGACCGGCTCGACGTCTACACGACCTTAGCCGCGGACCTGCTGCGGGGCGACGGTACGCGCAGCGACGGCGCGCGCAAGCAGCGCGCCCTGATCGCGGGCGGCGCGGTCGTCGGCGCGATCGCGCTCGGCGTATGGCTCGCGCGGCGGCGAGCGTAGCCTCCAGCTATTTCCGCGCCGCTTGCGGCTCCTCCAAGGTGAGGAACTTCCGGATCGTCTCGGCCCGTTGCCGGGCGTCGCGCTCCTTCTCCTCGAAGCGCTCCACGAGCCATTCGTGGCCGCGGCGGCGCTCGCTCTCGGCGAGGCGCGCCGACAGCCGGGCGCTCTCCTCGAGCGTCTTGATCGCGCTCCAGAGCGCCTCCTCGAGCACGTCGCTCTGCGCGTCGAGCATCGTCTCCGGCGAGAAGGCGTGGCCGACGCGGCAGCGGAAGCGGAGGTAATCGCCGTCCTCGATCTCCCACAGCACGCCGCCGCAGTCGGGGCAGGAGTACGCCGAGGGCTTTCCCGGCCGGTCGTCCTCCTGCATCGTCTTCGGATCGAGCGCAATGATCTTCTTTTCCATGGCCATCATCTCCAGGTCGGCCACCATCTCGTGCGTGGCGCACGGCGCGGTGACGCATTCGATGACCTTCGCGGCGATCCCGGCGAGCGGCAGAACGAAGTCGACCTTCACGTACTCGATCACGTTCTGCGGCATCGACGGGTAGACCGCATCGTCCGGATCCTGCACGATCGTCGTGCCGCCGGCCCTCTTCACCGCGAGCATCCCGGCCGTCCCGTCGTCGAGGTTCCCGGTGAGGATCACGCCGATGCAGCGCGACCGGTACGCCAGCGCGGCGCTGCGGAAGAGGGGATCGATGGCCGGACGGTGGCGGTTCTCGCGCGCTCCTTTCGACAGCCGCAGCGTCTTGTCCTCTTCGACGAGGACGTGATGGTCGGGCGGCGCGGTGTAGATCCGGCCGGCGCGGAGGCGCTCGCCGTCGTGCGCTTCCTGCGCCGGAAGGCGGCCGTGGCGGCTGAGGATCTGCGGCAAGAGCGACGGCGAGTCGGCGGCGACGTGCAGCACGACGACGACCGGCGCGGGGAAGTCGGGAGGCAGCGCTTCGACCAGCTTCATGAGCGCTTCGACGCCGCCGGCCGAGGTGCCTACCACAACGAGTCTGTCCGGCACTGTCCGGTACCGTAGCAAGAGGTACGCCGTAAAAGACTAGAATCCAGATCAAAATGGCCGGAACCAGCACGAAAAAGCGCCGTACGGCGGTGAAGAAGAGTGCACCGCGACAGCCCCCCGCCGCCCCTCCGTCGACCGCCTTGCAGCAGTACGCGCAGTCGATCTTCCCGATCGTCGGCGTCGGCGCCTCGGCCGGCGGCATCGAGGCGGTGACGACGCTGCTGCGCGAGTTGCCCGAGAAGCCCGGCGTCGCCGTCGTCATCATCCAGCACCAGGAAGCGAAGCGCGTCAGCGGCATCACGCACGTCTTCGCACGGGCCACGACCCTTCCGGTCACCGAGGCGCAGGACAACGAGGAGGTGCGCGTCGACCACGTCTATGTCGTGCCGCCGTACGCCGACCTGACCATCAGCGGCGGCGTGCTCCGCCTCGGCGCGCGGGAGACGCGCGCGACCCTGCCCATAGATCTCTTCTTCGAGTCGCTGGCCGAGGACCAGGGGAGCCGCGCCATCGGCGTGGTCCTCTCCGGCGCGGCCTCGGACGGCGCGCGCGGCATGAAGGCCATCAAAGCCGAGGGAGGCATCACCTTCGCCCAGGACGAGTCGGCGCGCTTCGACAGCATGCCCCACGCCGCGGTCGGCGCCGGCGCGGTCGACTTCATCCTCCCCCCCGACAAGATCGCCAAGGAGCTCGTCCGCATCGCCCACCACTCCTACGTCGCCGGCGGCGCGGACGGCGCGACGGGCCGGATCCCGCCGGCGGAGCTGACGAAGATCTTCGCCCTCCTCAACGCCTCGCACGACGTCGACTTCACCCACTACAAGCCGGCCACGCTGGAGCGCCGCGTGCGCCGGCGCATGCTCCTCAACCACGTCGAGACGGTCAACCAATACCTCGACTTCATCGGCGGTCATCCGCAGGAGCTCGAGCTTCTCTACTCCGACATCCTCATCCGCGTCACCGGCTTCTTCCGCGACGCGGAGGTCTTCGAGGCGCTGAAGAACGACATCATCCCGGAGCTCCTGCGCAACCGCGAGCCCGACTCGCCGCTGCGCGTGTGGGTCCCGGGCTGCGCCACCGGCGAAGAGGTCTACTCGCTGGCCATCTGTTTTCTCGAAGCGGTGCAGGACGGCTTTTCGTGTCCGATCCAGATCTTCGGCACCGACATCAGCAACGTGGCCATCGACCGCGCCCGCGCCGGAGCGTATCCGGAGAGCGCCGTGGCCGACATCGCGCCCGAGCGGCTGCGGCGCTTCTTCACGCGCAGCGACGGCGGCGTGCGCGTGACGAAGGCCGTGCGCGACTGCTGCATCTTCGCGCGCCAGGACCTGACCAAAGACCCGCCGTTCTCGAAGCTGGATCTCATCTCCTGCCGCAACGTGCTGATCTACCTCGGGGCGGTGCTGCAGCGGCGGGTGATGTCGATCTTCCACTACGCGCTGCGCACCGAGGGGTATCTGCTCCTCGGCAGCTCCGAGGCGATGAGCAGCTACAACGACCTCTTCGCCATCGTCGACCGCAAGCACAAGATCTACCACAAGCGCCCGGTCATGAATCACCGCATGGCCGTCGACTTCGCGCCGCCGTCGTCGCGCGAGGCGCGCGCGCCGGCCGAGGTGCGCGACGGCGAGGTCGTCACCGCCACCAACGTCATGCGCGAGGCCGACCGCGTCCTCCTGGCGCGCTTCTCCCCTTCCGGCGTCGTGGTCAACGAGAGCCTGGAGATCGTGCAGTTCCGCGGCCGCACCAGCCCTTATCTCGAGCCGGCGCCCGGCACGGCCAGCTTCAATCTCCTGAAGATGGCCCGCGAGGGACTCCTCGCCGAGATCCGCACCGCGCTCCACACCGCGCGGCGAAAAGACATGCCCGTTCGCCGCAGCGGCGTGCACGTGAAGACGAACGGCCACTCCATCGTCGTCGACGTCGAGGTCATCCCCTTCACCGGCGTGGCCCGCGACCGCTATTACGCCGTGCTCTTCGAGCCGGCGCCCGTGCCTGTGCGCGAGCCGAAGGGAAAACGCGGCGCCAAGAAAACGCCCGAGGACCTGCGCGAGCTCGCGCGGCTCAAGCGCGAGCTCGAAGCGACGCGCGAGTACCTGCAGTCGATCATCGAAGAGCAGGAGGCCATGAACGAGGAGCTCCGCTCCGCCAACGAGGAGATCCAGTCGTCGAACGAGGAGCTGCAGAGCACGAACGAGGAGCTGGAGACCGCCAAGGAGGAGCTGCAGTCATCGAACGAGGAGCTGACCACGCTCAACGAGGAGCTGGAGAACCGCAACGAGGAGTTGGCGCTGCTCAACAACGACTTGAGCAATCTCCTGGCCTCGCTCGAGATCGGCGTGATCATGCTCGACGGCGGCATGCGCATCCGCCGCTGCAACGCCGCCGCGCAGCGCGTGCTCAATCTCCTGCCGACGGACATCGGCCGCTCCATCGCCGACATGAAGACGACGCTCGTGCTCGAGGACCTCGACAAGCTGATCGCCTCGGTGATCGACAACCTGGAAGTGCGCGAGATGACGGTGCAGGATCGCAACGGGCGGTGGTACTCGCTGCGCGTCCGCCCCTACAAGACGATGGACAACAAGATCGACGGCGCCGTGATGGTAGTGATCGACGTCGATCAGCTGCGGCGGGCGGTGGGGGTGCGGGACTAGCGCTTCTTCACCAGACGCGCGCGCACCGACTCGATCTCTTCGCGCAGGAAGTCCATCTGCGCGAGCAGCTCTTCGACCTCGGTGGCCATGCTGTTGAGGTCCGCGCGCTTGCGCGTGCGCAGCTCGCGGCGCTCTTCGTTGAGCTGGCGCCAGAGCTTCGTACGCTCCCGCGTCTGCATGGCCGCGATGCGCGCGGCCAGCGCCGCGTCCCCTTCGCTGTCGTCGCTTTCCGTGAGGAGGTCGCCGGGCACCGCGTTCAGCACGCGCGCCAGCGTCAGGAACAGTGATACGTCGATCGCCTGCTTGTCGCGTTCGACTCGTGAAAGGGTGGCCGCGCTGACATTTGCTTCGCCGGCAACATCGGCCAGCGACATCTGTCGGGCGACGCGGGCTTGTCGCAACTTCTCTCCGACCATGATGCTCATAGTAGCAAAGATTACGCTCATCCCCCCCCCCTTGCGCAATCTGTAACTACTTAGCATACAATTTGCAATTGCTGTAACTCGGCCGCCGATCGAACAGTTCTCCCGGCGCTCTGCTTTCGGCGGCCGTCGTTCTTTGGCGCGGTGGTGCGGACGGACCTCCCACCACCGCGCGTCGCATCCGGCCGGCGGCCGTGCTCGCGGGCGATCCATCCGATGAAAAAAAGGGTGATAGAGCCGCTCGTTCGCGAACACGAGCCGCCGGCCTTTTTTACTGTTGCGCGCACTGCAACATCTGCGTGCGCAGGTCGGCCATCTCCAGCGGCTTCCGCCGCACGCACCAGACGCGCGCGATCTCTCGGCACTTGCGCAGGCGCGCCTCCCCCACCGCCGTCAACACGATCACTCGCCGCAAGAGGTGCGGCAATTTTTCCCCGAGGTGCTCGAGGACGGTGAAGCCGTCGACGCGCGGCATGACGAGGTCGAGGAGGATGACGTCGGGCTCTCCGTTGCCGTCGCCCAGCGCCCGGATCGCCCCATCGCCGTCCTCGGCCGTTCTGCTGGCGAATCCATCGTGCTCGCACACAGCGACGAGAAGCGAGCGGATGCCGGCGTCGTCCTCGACGATGAGGACGGTTGCTTTGGAGACCATGGGCGTTGCGCGGATGTTACGACATCCTTGCGGAATTTGCACGTGATGCAAATAGCGCTTAGCGATTCGCGCTTAGCGATTCGGCCCGCCCGCGTCCCTAACCGCCAACCGCCAATCGCTAACCGCTAAACTGCGCCGTCCAATGCGCACGGAGATCCTCGGCGGGACCACGACCTTCCTGGCGATGGCCTACATCATCGTCGTCAATCCCGCCATCCTCCGCGCCGCCGGCCTCCCGACCGGCGCCAGCACCGTGGCCACGATTCTCGTCGCGGTCATCGGCTCGCTGCTCATGGGCGTCTGGGCGAAGCGCCCCATCGCCGTCGCGCCCTACATGGGGGAGAACGCCTTCATCGCCTTCGGCCTGGCCGCGCTCGGCGTGACGTGGCAGCAGCGCCTCGGCGCGGTCTTCGTCAGCGGCGTGGTCTTCCTCATCATCACGTTCATCGGCCTGCGCGGCTGGCTCGCCAACGCGATCTCGCCGAGCCTCAAGTACAGCTTCGCCGCCGGCATCGGCCTCTTTCTCGCGTTCATCGGTCTGAACGAGACCGGGATCGTGACGGTGGGGACGGGCGTGCCGGTGAAGATCGGGAACCTGCACTCGTCCGAGGTGCTGCTGGCGATCGGCGGGTTCGTCGTGATGATCGTGCTGCTGGCGCGGCGCGTGCGCGGCGCGATCCTCATCGGCATCGCCGCAACCGCAGTTGTTGGCGTGCTGCTCGGCCTCGGGCAGGCGCCGTCGCGCGTGTTCGCCATGCCGTTCGTCGGCGACTACTCGCTCGCGCCGATCGCGTTGCATTTGGACATCGCCGGCGTGCTGCGCCTGTCGTTCCTGCCGATTCTCCTGACGCTGTTCCTGATGAGTTTTCTCGACACGGTGGGGACGCTCGTCGGCGTCGGCGCCGCCGGCGGGATGCTCGACGAGCGCGGCAACTTCCCGGAGATCGAGCGGCCCATGACGGTAGACGCGATCGCCTGCATCGTCTCCGGACTTCTCGGCACGTCGACGAGCGGCGCATACATCGAGTCGGCGGTGGGCATCCGCGAAGGAGCGCGCACGGGCGTCGCGGCGATCGCGACGGCGGCGTGGTTCGCGCTGTCGCTCTTTTTCATCCCGCTGGTCGAGCCGCTGCAACAGCTCCGCTTCGCCTACGGCCCCGCGCTCGTCGCCGTCGGCGTGCTGATGCTCGACTCGGTGCGCCGCATCGACTTCAATGACCTCACCGAGCTCGCCCCCGCCTTCGCCACAATCGCCATGATGGTGTTCACGTACAACATCGCCAACGGCCTGACGGCGGGGCTGGTGCTGCATCCACTGATGAAGCTTCTGACGGGACGCGTGCGCGAGATCACGCTCGGCTCGACGGTGCTGGCGGCGCTCTGCATCATCTATTACGCATTCGGGTTGCCGCATTGAAGCGCGCCGTGCAAGTGCTGCTCGTCGTCGCGGCGGCGTTCGGCGCGTGGCGCGCGTACCGGCGGCCGGCGCCGTTGTTCGTGGTTCCTCCTGCGCGTCCCGCAGCGCCCTACTTCTCCAGCGAGTTCCTTCCGTCGACGAACACAAACTTCGTCCATGCCGCAACGCTCGCGGAACTGCCGAATCACGATCTCCTCGCGGCGTGGTACGGCGGCACGGACGAGATCGACCCCGACGTCAACATCTTCGTCTCGCGCCTCGACCATGCGACCGGCACCTGGTCGACGCCGCGGGCGATCGAGAGCGGGCGCGGCGCGCGCGTGAAGAGCGTCGGGAACCCGGTGCTCGTGGTCGACCGCAATGGCGTGCGGCTCTTCTTCGTGGCCGTGATCGTCGGCGGCTGGTCGGGGAGCACGATCTGCGTGAAGCACTCGCCCGACGGCGAGCATTGGTCCCCCGCCCGCCGCATCGTGACGTCGCCCTTCTTCAATCTCGGCATGCTGGTGCGCAGCCCGGCGGTGACGTACAGCGACGGCACGATCGCGCTGCCGATCTACCACGAGCTGCGGCGGAAGTGGTCGGCGCTCGCGCGCGTCGACGCGAACGACCGCGTGATCGACGTGGCGCACATGGCCGCGAACCCGCTGATCCAGCCGTGGGTGGTGCCGCAGTCGGAGCGCGACGCGACGGCGTTCTTTCGCTGGTCGGCGCGCACGCCCGGCGTGGTGACGTACGCGACGACGCGCGACGGCGGCGCGCACTGGTCGGACTGGCGCTCCACCGGCCTCGTGCACCGCGACTCCGCCGTCGCCGCCGCCCTCCTCCCCGACCGCTCGATGTTCCTCGTGTACAACAACACGCCCGGCGACCGCCGCAAGCTGGCGCTCGTGCACCTGCCCTCGGGCCGCGCGCTCGCGCTCGAACAAGACCCCCGCCCCCCCTTCGACGGCCCGATCCGCCGCGAGTACTCGTATCCGTACCTCATCGCCACGTCCGACGGCCGCTACCACGTGGTCTACACGTGGCAGCGGACGAAGATCCGCCACATCACGTTCACCGCGGCGGCGCTGCCATGACCCGCATCCTCACGCTCCTCGGCACGCCGAGCATCCCGCTCCTCGCGCTCGTGCTCGACCTCCTGCTGCGCCGGCGCCTCTTTACCCCGCGCGAGCGCCGCGCCCTGCTCTGGTGGTCGGCCTCGCTGTCGCTCGTCCTCTACAGCAGCACGCTCGGCTACCTGCCGGTCGACGTCTACCGCGCCGGCTTTTCGTCGTGGGCACCGGTCGTGTTCGCAGCGCTCGCTCTGGCTGTCGCGACGCGCTCGCTGCCGCTCGCGCTCACGGCGCTCGCGACGCTCGTCGCCTACGACGTGCCGCTCTTCCGGTCGGTGAATTTGTTCGACTATGCGGTCGATCCGATGCTGGGGATCGTGGCGATTGGTTGGGCGGCCTACACGGCGTTCCGCACCGCCGCCAACTTCTCCGCGAACCGCGACGCGTCGTAGTCGTCGCGCACCTTGAGCTCGTCGAACAGCGCGTCGATCGACTTCATCAGCGGGCCCTTCGCCAGCGACGGCGTGCGGCGCGTGAGCGCGGTCGCGAGCGACTGCAGGGCCAGGGCGATCTGCTCGGCGCTCTGCACGTCGGAGCGGAGGACGAAGTCGCGCTCGCCGGCGACGGTGCGGATCATGGCCCGCACCTCGCGCTCGCTCCAGCGCCGATCGTCGATGCGCGGGATCTCCGCTTCGAGCAGCTTGCGCGCGTCCTCGGCTGCGGCGGCGACGCCGGCGGGGTCGTTCATTTTCGCTACGCGTGCGGCTACCGTGGCGATGGCGTTGTCGAGCGCGGCGCCGTGAGGGACGATGAGGCGCGTCACCGCCCAGCGCTGCGGGCTCCAGGCCGGCAGGCCGGCGCGGCCGGACCAGCCGCGCTCCTGGCGCGCGGTGTTGCCGCGCAGGGCGTGGTGGCAGTTGGTGCAGCTCATGTCGGAGAACTCCGGCCACTTCTCGCCGCGCGCGTGGCGGGCCAGGTTGTTGAGCGCGTCGCGGAGGCCCATGGCCTGCCCCACCGCCCACGCCCGCACGCCGTGCGTGTCGTTCGGGTTCCAGTGCGACGGCATGTTCTCCGTGTAGTTGTCGAGCTCGAAGGCGAGAATCGGATGCCCCGAGGCGATCAGCTCGTGGTCCACCTGGCGGTCGGCCGCGCCGATGTGGCAGCGGTCGCACGTGTGCGCGCGAACGCGGAGGTCGCGCAGGTCTGTCATCCCGTGCTGCACCGACTGCGCGTGCGTCCACCCCTCCTGCACGTGCTCGGCGCGCCAGCCGCCGGCGGGGCCGTGGCAGGCCTCGCATTGAATGCCGTCCTCGAGGTCGATGCGGCCGGAGACGAGCTCCTTCGGCACGTTCGTGGAGTGGCAGTCGAGGCAGACCTTCTCCTGATACGGCTTCGCCTTCAGATGCATGTTCTTCACGATGCGCGCGGAGAGGGGGTTGAACAGCACGTTGTAGGCGGTAGCGTGGCGGTCGCTGTGCAGCCAGGTGTAGTACTCGTTCTGGCGGATGCGCTGGGCGTTGAGCGGAACGGTCGAGCCGTGGCAGCCGGAGTTCACGCAGCTCGCCACGCCGACGTACGTTTGCGCGCGCGCCGACGCGGCAGCGAAAAGCAGAGCGAGGGCGACACGTCTCATGGATTCACCTCGTACAGCTTCCCGTCGCGCAGATAGAGCCGCTGCATCTCCGGGAGCGTCATCGGCCGCGCGCCGACGCGGTTGAAGATCGAGACCTGGTTGCCGCTCTCGTCGACGGCGCGGTCGCGGTCGAGCCCCTTCGACACCGCCAGCGCGGCCCCGCGCGTCTTGCGCCAGGCGATGAGGCGCGGCGCCGGGCGGGGGCTGAACCCGGCGTACGCCGGCGTCCACTCGGGCGAGAGGAGCTGCACGACCTTGAAGCCGTACTTGCCGTCCGCGACGTAGGCGAACGTCGAGGCGTTCGTCGATGCGACTTTCACGTCGTTCGTGTCCTTGCACTCGCCGAAGACTTGGTCGATCCGCGGCGACTCCGGCTTTTCGACGTCGACGATGACGATCCCCTGCGCGCCGCCGCCGACGTACGCGTACGTCCGCGCAACGTAGACGCTGCGCGCATCGGCGATCGGCAGCGTGGCCGCGAGGCGCGGACGGGCCGGATCGGTGACGTCGATCGAGTGCAGCCCGCGTTTGCCGGTGACGAAGGCATAGCGGAACTGCACGCCGATGCCCGTCACCCCTTCGAGCGGAATCGTGGCGACGAGGCGCGGCTCGAGCGGCTTGTCGACGTCGACGATCTGCACGCCGCGCTCGCCCCCGACGTAGACCCACCGCCCGGCCACGGCGATGGCGTGCGCGCCGGTGAGCGCGCCGTTCGGATTGAACGTCACGGCGCGCTGGAGGAAGTTGTTCGACGGGATGCCGTCGGAGAGCGTCGTGACGTCGACGAGGATCAGCCCCTCCTCGCGGTCGGCGATGTACGCGTACTTGTAGAGCGGATGGATCGGCTGCTCCTGGTTCTCGGGGAGGAACTGCGTCTTGCGGTCGGGCGCCATCGGCATCGTCGTCGGCAGCGCCACCGCCGCGGCGAACTTCGTCTTCACGTACGTCCGCTGGCCGAGCGGCGAGACGGGCGCCGAGGTGATGCGCTCGGAGAAGTCTTTGTTGTCGATGTTGGCGACGTCGTAAACCGCGAAGCCCTCCTCGCCGTTCGCGGTGTAGACCCACTCGCCGCGCATCTGGATGCTGCGCGCCTCGCCGTGGTGCGCGTGCGCCTCGAGCAGCTCCATCCCGCGCTTCTGGTGCGCGGCGTAGAAGTCGGGGTAGACGATTTTCTGCAGCGACGAGCCGATGACCGCCTGCGGCTCGTCCCACTCCGTCACGGTGATGCCCTCGAAGCCGTTCCCCTCGGCCACCCAGGCGTAGCGGCCGACGAAGTTGACGAAGTTCGTCCCCTGCAACAGGAGCTGGGCCATCCAGGCGTTGTTGTCGTTCGCCTTCGTCACGTGGCACGAGCCGCAACCCTGCGTCTCGCGGGCGCGCACGGTGTGCGGCACGTGCGGGTTGAAGGCCTGCGAGCTGTAGCCCGCCGCGGAGATCGGCGGCTGCTGGATGTAGATGCGGTCGCGCAACGCGTTCGTCGACGACAGCACGAGCGCGCTCGACGAGCGCACCGGCGCGATCTTGTGTCCCTTCGTCGTGCCGTTGACGCCGAGCATGAAGGCGTCGGTGCGGATGACCTGCGGGTTGTACGACGCGTAGTTGCGCGTCGTGAGCCCCTCGTAGTGGTTCATCTCCGTCTTCTGGTTCTGTTCCTGCGGCAGGTGGCAGCCGCTGCACGACGTCATCCACGACATATGGCAGGCGTAGCACGTCATCTTGTCGCTGTTGTGAATCGTCTTGGCGATCTTCGACTTCTCGCTGTAGTGCGCATTGCCGGGCGTGACGGAGTCCTTCACCTGCGCGACTTCCCACTCGAGGCTCGGGTCGAGCATCGAGCGCTGCATCAGCTTCCCGTCGACCCAGGCGAAGCGCCGCCGCCCGCCCGGCGTCGTCCCCATCGTCAGGTCCGTGCCGCCCGGCGGCGCCGCCGGTCCGCTCGTGCGCAGCGTGGCGTAGCGGTCGACGGTGCCGTGGCAGTCTTCGCAGCCGATCTCGATGGTGTTGCCGTACTCCGCGTAGAGCTGACCGTTGCCGTGCTCGTCCTGCGAGAAGTGGCAGTCGGCGCAGTGCATGCCTTTGTCGAGATGGATGTCGCGGAGTTGCACGGCATTTTTGAAATCGCCGAACGGAACGACGCGGTCGTTCGCGTCGAGCAGATTGCCGTGGCGGTCGCGTTTGTAGACCGCCATGAAGTTCCAGCCGTGGCCGTGGTAGTCGGCGAACTGCGTGTTCTTGGCCTGGGCGTTGAGCGCCGTCACGTTCTCGAGGAACTTCGGGTCGTTCCACAGCCCTCGGGTCACCGCCCCCTCCGGATTCGCGGTAAGCGCCGCGCGCTTCTCCGCCTCCGTCGGATAACGTTGCTGCTTCGGCCAGAGGAGCGCACCGTCGGTCTCGTAGTCCCACATCGTGTATCCGAGGTACGTGTTGACGAAGGAGTTGGGCTGGTGCATGTGGCACGACATGCACTGGCTCGTCGGCACGGCGCGCGTGAACTGGTGGCGGATCGGATGGCCGCTCTCGTTCTTCGGAATCGCCGCGTCGGCGGTGAAGGACTTGCCGCCGTTGCCGTACTGCGCATACGCGCCGCTGTTGGCCGGATCGCGGTCGTTGGCGTAGACGACGTGGCAGGCGCTGCAGCCGGACGAGCGGTAGTCGCCCGGATGATCGTTCGTGCCGAGGAAGGAGAGGTGCGGATCGTTGAGCCGCGTCTTCATCAGGTTGATGAGGCCGGGCGTGATGCGCAGTCCTGTTCCGCGGCCGCGGTTGCCGAGGCGGATGTCGGGACGGCCTGCTTCGTCTTCGCCTTTCGGATTGCCGATCTCCGGCGGGATGGTGTTGTTCGCGATGCCGCCGCGCTCGAAGGCGCGGAAGTACTCGCCCGGCTGCGTGATCTCCCAGTTCGGCGGCGGGACGAGGAGCGGCAGCGCCCCCTTGGCGATCTGGTCTGCTGTTGGCGGCGTGGCCGGCTTCAGCGCCTGGGCGTTGCCGGCGCGGTCGTAGCTCTCGCCGAGGAGGCCGGGCTTGCGGCTGACGATACCGTTCGCGTAGGCGACGGCTTCCCAGAAGACGGCGGCGGTCGTCATGGTGCTGCGCGGCACGGCGTTGACCTGCGACGGATGGCAGCGCCCGCACGCCTCGGACGCGACGCGCAGGTCGCCGGGGTTGATGAAGCGGACGAACTCGGGTGACTCGCGGAGGAGCGCGGTGTAGGTGCGGGGCGGATTGGCCGAGGTCTTCCAGAGTTCGGCGTTGCGCGGCTGGACGTGCGCGAGCGCCTTGTCTTTGGTGATTCCGTTGCCGCCGTGGCAGTCGGTGCACGTCAACTGCACGACGGCCGAGGAGTGCATCGGCTCGATGCCGTTGTGGCAGGAGAGGCAGCCCTCGTCCGGCGCGTGCGTCATCGACAACGATGCGAGAAATGCCAATACGAGTCGCATGTCAGAAAGTCAGAATCGCATTCGCAAACACGTGGTAGAGCGTCTTGCCGCGCTCGTAGATGTCCCGGAATCCCGCCCCCGGCTTGAACCCCGCGGCGCCGCCGGCGATGACGACGTTCTGGTTGAGGAACGGCCGCCAGCGCACGCCGATGGAGACGTCGGTGCCGAGGGTGCGGTGGATGTCGCCCTGGAACAGCACTGCTTCGATCGGCGCCGTGTTACCGAGCCGGATGTAGTTGATTGTGAAGATCGATTTGAGGCGCGGCGTGACGTCGACGTCGACGCCGGCCGTGGCGATCTGCACGCCGGGGTTGACGTAGTTCGGCTGCCCCTCGTCTTTGCTGCTGCGCAGATCGGGCAGGAGACTCCCGCGCTCGACGAGCGAGACGCCGGTGCCGGCGAGCCGGATACCGAGGCGGTTGAAGAAGGAGAAGCCGCCGCCGGCGAAGTTCGGCGCCTCGAAGATCGCGGAGAAGCCGCGCGCGGTGCGGTCGCGCGGATCGCTGTCGCCGCTCGCCCAGAAGAATCCGAGTCGCGGGCGGAGCCAGTCGCGGTCGTACGAGACCTCGAGCGCGGCCATGCCGGCGCGGACCTTCACGCTGTCGCCGGCGCGGAGCTGCGGATCGGGGCCGGCGATCGGATTGAGCGAGTCGTGGCCGAAGACGAAGTAGGCGGCGTGGTCGACGTTGAAGCGGCCAACGTGTCCGAGGCCGGCCTCGCCGAGGTAGACGGTGCGGATCTCGTGCGGCGTGAAGTCGCCGATCGGCGCGGGGCGGACCAGGACGCCGTTGCGGTCGTAGTGGAAGCTGGCGTCATCGCGCAGGTAGTGGATGCTGAACTGCTGGGTGTAGCCATGGACGAGGAAGTCCTGCGCGTAGGCGTTGGCGAGGAAGACCTTCTGCCCGCGCAGCTCGTTGATGGTGTTGAGGCCGGAGTTCGTGTCCTTCTCCAGCCGGTCGAAGATCGCGACGTTGTACTGATAGCGGTTGCTCGCGTAGTTGCCGAAGAGGCGCACGCCGAGGTTCGTGTCGGTGAAGAGAAAGCCGCGGAAGTCGGAGTTGAAGGGCTGCGAGCCGACACGGACGGAGACGAAGTCGTAGTTGGTTGTGAGGTCGCGCAGCTTGCGCTCGTAGAAGAGCTCCTGCAGCGCGAGGTGGCCGTCGTTGCGCACGGTGCCGTCGCGCACGTCGGGCTTGACGATCCCCTGCTCGGCGACGTGGAGGCGGTTGAAGTTCGCGATGAGCGTCGCCTTGATGCGCTGGCGCACCGGCTGGAACGCGGTGAGGCCCTGAAAGAGGTCGAAGGAGAGGGCGACGTTCTGCGAGAAGAGGCTCTGGTTGTCCTTGCCGAAGAAGCCGATGCTCCCCGGCTCGGTCGCGGAGACGCCCGAGGGCGTCGGCAGCGTGCGCGACTCCGCGAGGGTGTCGCTGACGCCGGTGAAGACGAAGAAGGTGTCGTTGCCGCGGATCGGAAAGTCGCCCTTGAGGATGTTCTTGTTGTACGGGTCGAGCCAGCGGTGCTTCGGATTCTCGTCGAGCTCGTACGGCGGCGGGGCGATGCGCCACCGATCGGTCATCTCCATCGCCGTCTCGGGGAGCAGCGTCTCGACGTTGCCGTAGCGCGGCGGCGCCTCGGCGAACGGCGATTGCCGCTGCAAGGTGCCTTGCAGTTGCACGCGGAGGAGCGTCGTCGTGGTCGTGCCGCCCGTGGTGATGCGGACGTCGTACGTGCCGGTCTTGAGCGGCGCGGTCCAGAGGAGCGACCAGTGGCCGCTCGCGTCGGCGGCGGTGTCGGCGGCGACTCCTTCGATTTCAACGTGCACGCGCGCGTTCGCCGCGGCGGTGCCGGGGAGGGTAAAGGGGATGGTGTCGGTGAAGATCGCCGTCTGCGCGAGCACGACGACGAGCAGCCACGTCACTCCGTCACCCCCTCCGGATGCCGCGGGAACTTGAACATCGGCAGCCGCGCGCCGCCGACTTTGAGCCGGTCCGCCCACTTGTCGCGCGGCGGCAGCAGATCGCCCGCCGCCCCCACAGTCACGTAGTCGTCCTGCTCGATGCCGTCGCCGCTGACGCCGAGGCCGCCGACGAGCGCGTTGCCGCGCACGAGCGGCGACGAGCCGGCGAAGAAGGTGATGCCGGCACCGCCGAGGCAGGGCGTGGCGAGGTTCTGTAGAAACAGCGAGAACCACGGGCCGGGCGGCGACTCGATGCCCGGCGGGTAGAGCGGCTGCGCGCCGAAGCCGACGGTGCGCGACGTCACGAACGTTCCGGCCGGCAGCGGCGCGAAGTTGTTGCCGAAGGCGGCCATGTTCTTCGCCTTCGAGACGGAGACGTCGATGGAGAAGACCGTCGCGTCGGGCATGCGGAAGAGCGCGAGGATGGTCCCGTCGACGTCGGCGACGGCGATGACCATGCGCGTGTAGCGGTTGAGCGGTAGGCGGATGATGGCGCGCGTCCGCTTCGCCGTGGCGACAGCGCGCTGCACGATGGCGTCGACGTCCGCGGCCGACAACGCACTACCGCCGATGGGCCCGACGAGGTAGCCGTCGGGCGCGCAGCCGCCGTTCGTTGGTGCAAGGATGTAGTTTGTCGTGTCGAACGGCGTTGCGTCCGCCGCGGTGCCCTCGGGCTGCTCGAGTCCATTCGCGTCGGCGCGCAGTCTTTTGTCGGCGCCCAGGAACGGCAGGCGGATACCGTCGATGAAGACGTTCCCCGGCTCCGGCAGCGGGAACTGCGGCAGCGGCGCGAAGCCGGGGGCGAATGCGCCGGTCGCGGCGGCGAACTCAGCGAGGTTGCTGTCGCCGCCGCTGTCGATCGCGCCGACGCCGCCGACGAGGTTCCCAGCGCGATACACCGGAATCCCGCCGGCGTTCACCTGCACCGGCTCATCGTCCGGCTGCACTTTTCCCGTGACGATGCCGGGGCCGCAGCCGCTCGCGTCGGCCGCATTGCACGGCTTGTCGTTCAAGATCCCGTCGAGCGAGCGCGCGCGCGGCACGAATTGGCCGGGGTTCCAGACGACGCCGAAGTCGCAACCGCGGTTCGACTGCTCGATGCCGTAGAGCGCCGCGACGGGCGCGTTCTTCACGCCCGGCGGAAAATGCACGCCGCTGATGAAGCGCACGGTGCGCGACGACAGCGGGGCCATGTTGTTGCTGAAGAGCGCCGCGGTGCGCGCGACGCCGATGCCTTGATCATCGTCGGCAGCCGGGGCGCCGGCCTTGCGGTAGACGGCGAGCGGGAGGCCGGTGCGGTCGACGACGGCGATGGTCATCGCGCGGTTCAGCGACGCCGCCGCCGCGCGCACGATGCCATCGACCTCGGCCGCAGTGAGCGGTGTGCAGTCCTGTGCGTGCGCGGCGGTCGCCAGGAACGCCAACAGCAGACATGCCGGCACTCTCATATCTGGTACGTGAACGTCGCCGCGTTGTCCGCGAGGATCAGCGTGTCGCCCTTGCGAAGCTGCACGTCGGTGATGCGGTCGCCGCCGGCCTTGCCGAGGAACGTGCCGTTCGTCGAGTCCTGATCGATGGCGTGCACCTTCCCGTCCTTCACCACGATGCGCACGTGGCGCTTGGAGATGCGGCTGTCGGGGATCACGACCTGCGCGAGCGCGGGGTCGCGGCCGATGTAGAAGCCCGGCTCCTCAACGATGAAGCGCTTGCCTTGCAGCGCTCCCGTGGTGCAGACGAGCATGC
The DNA here is from genome assembly GCA_035276475.1 of Thermoanaerobaculia bacterium. Classification (GTDB taxonomy): domain Bacteria; phylum Acidobacteriota; class Thermoanaerobaculia; order Gp7-AA8; family Gp7-AA8; genus DATDFB01. Next base: position 70,833 of record DATELQ010000151.1, read on the forward strand.
CGTACCACTGCACCATCTCCGTCCCTTCGCGCGGCGGCGCGATGAACTCGGCCTGCGTGAGCTCGAGCGACGGGGCGGGCGGCGGCGGGGGCGGCGGCGCGTTGACGACCGGGATCTTTGCCGTCGGGATGTCGGGCATCGGCGGAGCCGCACGTTGTGCGCGCACGGGCGGCGCCGGCGGCTCGCGCCGGCTGACGCGACGGACCAATGCGATGGCCACGGGCACCAGCACGACGATCAACAGCACGACGATCGCCGCCAGAAAAATCCAACCCAGCATTCCCGGCCTGCCTCCACCCAACCAGCTCGTCGCGCGCGACGGCGGGACTACCGCCACGGCAACGTTCGTCTGCGAGCTCTTCGAGCGTTCATGATACTCGTGACACGTCAGGCACGTGCTCGCCGGCCGCGCTCCGCTCGCTGCGTGACATGTTGCACACGCCTTGATCTGCGGAAGCAGAATGTCCGAGGTGAGGGCGCTCTGCCGGGCGTTCGCGTGGCACGACTCGCATTCGCGGTGCGGCTCGCTGTGCGAGAAATGCGCGTGCTTGATCCACCGCACCGGCAGCACCGGGCGCGTGGCCACGAGCCGTCCGCTCACGGTCTTGAGCTCGTGACAGACGGTGCACTTCGCCTTGATGACGTGCTCCGCGCTGACGACGGCGCTCTCCCCCGCCGGCCGCGACGCGCGCGTGGCGAAGATCCGCCGCACTTCCTCGGGGCTCTTCGTCGCCAGCGAGCTTTCGCCGGAGTAAAGGCCCCCGAGGAAGCCGTAGACGATGCCGGGATCGCCGCCGTGCGGCACCTCGGTATTCGGAAAGCGCGCGTCGAACGTCAGGCGGTGGCAGCGCTGGCAGTCGGCCGCGAAGGAGATCGGCCGAGGGTCCGACTTGCCGCTCTTGTCGGCGACGAGCTTGTGGCACTGCGCGCACTGCAGCACCTCGCGCCGCCCCTCGGCGTTGAAGACGCCGCGCGCGGCGAGGTGGAGCTTGTGGTTGAACTTCAGCGTGTTCGTGTCGGGGGGGCGCTCGATGTCGGGGTGCTGCTCGTCGAAGAGGCGGATGTGCGCCCACGACGGCGGCGGCGCCTGCGTGTCATGCGCGGCGAGGTCGGCGTGGCACGACGTGCACCTCGTGTCGCTCATCATCGACAGCCGCGCCGCGCCGCGATGCTCGGCGTGGCACGAGAGGCACTGCGGATGCGCGCGCTCCGTCGGCGCGTGCGGATCCTTCTGATGGCAGGCGATGCACTTCGCGTCCGTGACGCCGTGGAACGGGTCGTGGCATGCCTGGCAGTTGCGCGCGACGTCGGTGCTGCCGGCGCGCATGTGCGCCGACGACACACCGCCGGGCATGAAGACGACCTGGTTCTGCGGGTTCTCCGTGATCTCCGCGAGAATGGCGAAGCCGACGATGAGGAGCAGCGCCATGAGCGACAGCTTCGTGAGGTACGGCCGCTTCAATCGGTACGCGCTGACGTAGTCGATCTTCGGCGCGACGACGGCCCCGCCGCGCTTCTCCGCCTTCGGCGCGGCGACTTCCTCCTCTTCGTCGACTTGCGCGGCAGTCGCGACGGTCGTCGACGTCACGCGGAGGAAGAGCGGCTTCGCCACGTCCGCGACCTGCACCTCCATCCGCAAATCGCCGATCTCGATGACGTCGCCCCTCGACAACCGCGCGCTCTCGACCGGCCGCCCGTTGACGTAGGTGCCGGTGATGCTGCCGAGGTCCGTGATCGAGTAGCCGGCGGCGTCGAGCGCGATCGTGGCGTGGTCGAGCGAGACGGCGGGGTTGTCGGAGCGGAGCGCCGCGCGCGTCCCGCGCCCGATGCGCAGCACGTCCCCCGGGACTTCGGCGAGCGTGAGCGCGCCGCCGCGCACGCGCTGGAGGAGGAAGCTCATCGCAGCGGCTTCCCGTAGTAGAAGACGGCGACGACGTGCACGATCGCGAGCACGAGCAGCGCGACGGTGAACGGCACGTGGACGTAGAGCCACGACTCCAGCACGTTCTTGTAGCGGCTCTGGAAGAGGAGCCGCAGCAGCAACTCCTTCCGCTGCCGCGACACGACGAGCATCTGCCGCAGCTCCGCTTCCTCCTCTTTCGGCACGAGGCGCAGCAGCGGCGCCCAGTCTGTGCTCGCGCCCTTCTTCACCTTCATGCGCGATAGCAGCAGCCGCCACCCGGCGAGCCAGCCGGGCCGCCCCTCATCGATCAATTGTCTGTAGATGCGCTGGAACGGCTCGGAGCGCCCCGAGGCGATGCGCGCCATCTGCTTGGCTAGCTGGTTGATCTGCTCGGCGATGTCGTCGATGGTGAGCTCGCTCTCGACCTCGGTCAGTAGCCTCGGAACCGTGACGTACAGAACCGCGCCGACGATGCCGCTGCCGACGACGATGCCGACGAGGATGAGCGTGGCCACCGCGACTTTGTCGTTGAAACGCCCGCCGGTGTGGAGGAGGAGGATCACCATCGCGAGCACGCCGAGGTAGATGTGCGACTGCAGCCACTGCTCGAGCGTGCCGAAGCGCGAGCGATACGAGCGCTTGCGGATGCCAAAGTACGCGAGGAGGTAGCAGAGAGCGAAGCCGATGGTGCCGTAGACGAGGCCGACGGGCGTGCCGCCGTGCTGGAAGCCGGCGCGGGCGTAGTAGAAATACGCGCCGCCCGTTACGAGCAGGAGAACGACGAAGATTCGCCGCCAAATCACGCCACTGTGCGCAACCGGCATCTATCTCTCTCCGCGAGAAATGACGATCTCCTCCAGGGTCTCTCGATACTCCTCGGGTGTCAGTCGAATCGCCGCACCCGTCGGACAACTCCGCACGCACGCAGGGCCACCTTTGATGCCGCGGCACAAGTCGCACTTCACCGCAACCGTACGTTCCACGTCGTCGCTCTGTTTGCGGAACAGGTTCTTGATCCAGCCGACGATCCCGCGGTCCGGCTCCGGATGCACCATGAAGATGTTCCCGTAGGGGCAGTTGCGCTCGCAGTTGCCGCAGCCGATGCAATTGCTCTTGATGTAGACCTCGCCGCGCGGGTCGCGCACGATGGCGTCGGGCGGGCAGTCGAGCATGCAGAGCGGGTTCTCGCACTGCCAGCACGAATTCGGCGCCAGGAGGTTGTAGAACTTGATCCCCGTCAGCGAGAGGCGCGCGTGGCCGTCGTCGTGCACGCCCTCGCACGCGCTGATGCAGTTCGAGCAGCGAATGCAGCGGTGCTCGTCGATGAGCAGCGTCTGCGTCCCCATCACCACTTCCTCGCGAATCAAATCCGAGAGGATGTTCCCCGCCCCCGGCGTGGCCTCGGAGACGAGTCCGGCGATGCGCCGCTCCTCGAGCTTCCGCTTCGGCGCGTCGCGCAGCTCGGGGTGCAGGCCGAGGAAGCGGTCGAAGTCGCGCTTCGACAGCTTGATCAGATCCGAGGGGAAGATCGTCGTCACCGTCGCGGTGCGCGCGAGGTCGGAGAAGAGCGCCGACTCGCCGAAGAAGTTGCCGGCGACGAGGTACGAGAGCACGACCTCTTTGTCGCCCGACGTCTTCGAGATCTTCACCATCCCTTTGCGGATGACGTAGAAGGCCTCGGCAGGATCGCCCTCGCGGAAGACGACGGCGTCCTTGCCGAGGGCCTCGATCGTGGCGCGGTCGACGAGCTCGCCGAGCTGCGCCTCGGGGACGTCGGGAAAGAGATACCCGCCGAACGCGCGCAAGAGGAACGCCTGATCGACCATGGCGCGCGCCTTCGGCGCCGCGCCGAGGAGCTTGAGCATGGCCTTGCGGGGGATCTCGATCATCCGCGTCGCGCCGGCCGCCTTCGCGGTGGCCGTGCGGCGGCGGCCGGAGATGAGGCTCATCTCGCCGAAGAAGTTGCCCGCCGTCAGCTCGGCGACCTTGATCTCGCTCGACTGCTGCTCCGGGCGCTTCCACAGCTCCACGCGGCCGGAGACGATGATCTCGAAGTCGCTCGTGTAGTCGTTCTGGCGGAGGATGATCTCGCCGTCGTCGTACTGGCGCACGCGCGCGGCGAGGAAGGTGTCGCGGAGCTGCTGCTCGTCCGCCGCGGCGAGGAGCGGCACGCGCGAACGGATCGCGGCGATGCGCTCGCGCACGCTCCCCTGCCAGTACGGCAGCCGCGCCTTCAGCACCGCTTCGTCGGCCGGCTCGACCTGGCGCCCCATCAGATGCTCGACGACTTCCCACCCCTGGTTCATGCCGAGCTTGATGAGATCGCGGCCGCTGGCCGCGCCGATGAGAAACAGGCCCGGCACGGTCGACTCGTAGACCTGGCTGAGCATCGGCCGCGCGTCCTTGCCGTCGCCGGTGTAGCGGACGCCGATCGACTCGAAGAATTTGCGCGGCGCGTCGGCACCGAGCTTGAGGAAGATGAGCTCCGCGGCGACGCGCACGGTCTCGCCGCGGACAGAGAGGTCGACGTAGCCGTCGTAGACGTGCTTCACCGTCGTGTTGAAGTAGATCGTCATCTGCCCGCGCGCCTGCCGGGCCAGGACGTCCTTGGTCAGGATCTCGTTGGCGCGCGCGATCTCACCGCCGCGCACGACGAGGGCGACGCGGTTCTCGTCGGAGAGGGCGATGGCGATCTCCAGCGCGGAGTCGCCGGCGCCGACGACGAGGAGGTCTTTCTCCTGATGCTCGGCCGGATCGGTGAGGCGATACAAGACGTGCGGCAGGTCCTCGCCGGGGACGCCGAGCTTGCGCGGGTTGCCCTGCGTGCCCATGGCGATGACGACGTTCTTCGCGTCGTACACCGCGCCCTGGCTGGTTTTGATGGTGAAGCGCCCGCCGTCCTTCACGATCGACTTGACCTCGGCGTTGTACGCGACGTTGAGCGCGCGCTCCGACGCATGCCGCTGCCACGCCTCGAGGATCTGCTCGCGCGAGCCGGCCTCGAACGGCAGCTCGCCGCGCGCCGGGATCATCACCGGCTCGGCCATGACGAACTTGCGGGCCTGGTAGTTGTAGACGGTGTCGGCGAGATGGTCGGTGCGCTCGAGCAGGACGTACTTCATCCCGTTCGTATGGGCATGGGACGCGGTGGCCAGGCCGGCAGGGCCGCCGCCGATGATGACGAGGTGGTATGGGTCCATGGTTGTTAGGTTCTTAGGTTGTTAGGTTCTTAAGTTTGGCGAAACGTAAGAACCTAAGAACCTAACAACCTAAGAACCCACAGGCGTCTCCGTTGTATCTCCAGGCTTGATCTCCCCAGCGATGTTGAACGTCAAAATCACTTTCCCCAACCGCACGATGTCGTTGTCGCTCAAGAGCCGGCGGTCCTTCACCGGCTCGCCGTTGACGAACGTTCCGTTGCGACTGGCCAGATCGAGGATCGTCCACCCCTCGGACGTCCGCGTCACGACGGCGTGTTTCGCGGAGATGCTGCCGTCGCGCAGGACAATGGTGTTCGACGACTCGCGGCCGATGGTGTACTCGTCGTCGATGAGCGGATAGATCGAGCCGTCGGGGGCGTCGGCGGTGAGCGAGCCGGCCACTTTCTTCGGCCGCTTCGGCATCGTGGTGCGCGGCAGCGTGGGCGGCCGCGGCGGGAGGACGTCGATCTTCGTCTGCGCCGTGTCGGCGCTGACGCCGCCGTCGACGCGGACGATGAGGCCGTGCTCTTCGAGGTTCTGCAGCGCTTTCGTCAGCTCTGCGCGCGACTGCGCCGCCGTCAGCAGCTCGCCGACACTTTTCCCCTGCCCAATTTTGAAGACGAGGCGAAATTCGTCCGGCGTGAGGCTGATGCTCTCGTGCAGCGCCGGGTCGTCCATGACTTTGAAGGCGACGCCGTCAGCGAAGACCGCGTTCTCCTGCGCGAACTTGCCCGCTTCTTCGAGGAGCTCGCCGATCTCCATCTCCACGCGCTGCGCGCCGTCGGGGAGCTCGACGTCGTCGCTGACCATGAACATGCCGCCGTCGGCGTTGATCATCGCCGCCGCCGCGGCGACGACGTCCTGCCCTACCGGCGAGTCGCCCCACACCGCCCGCCCCCCCTGCAGGCAGATCCGCGCCGGCGCGCTCCCCTCGACCGAGAGCGTGGCGCTCTCGATGCTGCAGGCGAGAAAGGGCAGGAGCTGCCACGGCGGAAAATGCCGCAGGCTGCCCTGGAGGATGACTGTCATTTTGGAAAAGTTTAGCAGCTACAATGCGCGCCGCCATGACGCCGCCGTTGCAACCCGTTTCCGTCGCGCAATACGGCATCGGCCCGATCGGCGCCGAGATCGCCCGCCTTCTTCTCACGAAGAAGTGGATCCGCGTCGTGGCCGCGGTCGACATCGATCCGAACAAAGCCGGCAAGGACCTCGGCGACGTGATCGCCCTCGGGCGCACCGCCGGCGTCGCTATCACGCCGTCGCTGCACGGAAAGCCCGACGTCGTCTGCCACTCCACCGGCTCGCGCCTGCGCGACGTCGCGCCGCAGCTCCGCGCGCTGCTCGAGAGCGGCTGCCACGTGGTCTCGACGTGCGAGGAGCTGGCCTTCCCGCTCGACTCGGAGCTGCGCGAGGAGCTGCAGCAGGTGGCGCGCGCGAACAACGTCACGCTCCTCGGCACGGGCGTGAATCCCGGCTTCGTGATGGACAAGCTTCCGCTGACGGTGACGTCGGTCTGCCAGGACATTCAGGCGGTCGAGATCGTGCGCATCCAGAACGCCTCGACGCGGCGCGAGCCGCTGCAGCGGAAGGTCGGCGCCGGCATGACGCCCGAGGAGTTTCGCGCTGCCGTCGACGCCGGGAAGATCAAGCACATGGGGCTCCGGGAGTCGCTGATGATGGTCGGCAACGGCCTCGGCGTGGAGTTCGAGCACGTCAGCGAGGAGCGGATCGAGCCGATCGTGGCCACGCGCGAGATCGTGACGCAGTATTTAAAGGTTGCGCCCGGCCAGGTCGCCGGCGTGCATCAGACGATCGAGGGCCGCGGCCGCATCCACGTGAGCCTGGAGCTGCGGATGTACGTCGGCGCCGAGGACGTGGCCGCGGACCGAGTGATCGTGCGCGGGACGCCGGACGTGGAGATGGAGATCAAAGGCGGCATCCACGGCGACCGCGCGACGGCGGCGATGGTGGTGAACGCGATCCCGCGCGTGATCAGCGCCCGCCCCGGCGTCTTGACGATGGACGATATCCCGGTCAGTTTTCGGTAGGTTTTCGCCGCAACGCGGCCACCGCCCCCAGCGCCACCACCCCCACGCCCGCCCAGAGCACGATCCACGCGACGTGCGCGGAGCGCATCCAGTTCCACATGGAGAGGGTGAGCGCCCAAAGGCCGTAGACGAGGAGGAACATAAGGCGGTGCTGCCGGTCGTCGGCGATGCCCGCCGCCCAGCTCGCGCCGAGGATGAGGGCGGGGAGGAGGCCGAGGAGGAGGTTGAAGAGGAGCAAGTGGAAAGCGCTCACGTCCTATACCGCACGTCCAGCACCTTCCGCACGAGATCCTTCGCCGCCCCCGGCAGATTCTGCACGCCGGTCAGCACGTCGTTGAAGGCGTGGGACTCGCCACCGTGCTTGAAGCATTCGGCGCAGCGCGGGAGGTTGGTGAAGTCGCGCTTGTCGAAGGCGGTTTGCATCTCCTTCATGCGCGGGCCTTCGAGGATCTCGCGCAGCGACTGCGTTTTTAGGTCGCCCAAAATCTGCTCGCCGTGGGCGTCGTAGCAGCAGTGCGTGACGCGGCCGTCGGCAAAGATCACGACCCACGTGAAGAACGCGCCCTGCACGCAGCCGTAGAACTTTCCGTGCAGGTCCGTCTCTTCGTTGACGTCGAGCGCCTCGCACGTCTTCTCGATCACGCGGGCGTTCTTGTAGCGCTTGAGGTCGAAGAGCTTGCGGAAGTCGTCGACGGTCTCGTCGAGCGTCAGGCGCGAGCGCATCTTCTGGAGCTCGATGCGGATCGGGTGGCCGTTCGCCTGCGCGAGGAACTTGCGCGTCAGCTCGACGAGGCGGTCGAAGTCGCCGCCGGTGCGGAGCTGCGGGTAGACCTGCGGGTTGATCGAGTCGATGCAGATGCGCAGGCGCTTGAGCGGCGACGCCAGGAGCTTCGCGCCGACCTCCTCGGTCAGCACGAGCCCGTTCGTCGACACGCTCGCCTCGGGGAAGAGACGGATGGCGTCGTCGAGGCGGGCGTAGAGCAGCGGCTCCCCCATTTCGTGCAGCCACTTGAGGCGAAAGCCGTTGCCGTGGATCTCCTTCGCAGCGCGCTCGACGAGCGGCCAGGCCATGTCCTCGTACGGACGGCGCAGCACCGGCAGCGGGCACATGCCGCAGCGGAGGTTGCACTTCGACGTCAGCTCCAGGCCGACCTTGATCCTTCGCGGATTCATCCGGCCTCCACCAAGCGGGCAAAGAGGCGCCCGTATTCCTCCCACGAGTACCGCGCCGCGGCGGCGAGGGCGGCGCGCTCCATGGCGGCGCGGTCGCGGGCGGTGAAGAATTCGTCGACGGCGCGCGCCAATGCGGCGACGTTCTCCGAGGGGACGACGATGCCGTTGCGGCCGTCGACGATCTCGGGAAGGCCGCCGGCGTCGCTGGCGATCACCGGCCGGCCGAAGTGGAACGCGGTCAACGCCACGCCGCTCTGGGCCTCGATGCGGTACGGCGCGAGCACGACGTCCGAGGCGGCAAAGTACGTGGCAATCTCAGAGTCGGGGATGAAGCGGAAATCGAACTTGACGCGCTCCGCGATGCCGAGCTCCTTCGCCATTTGCTCGACCTCGGAGGGCGACTGCCACCACAGCTCCCCCGCGACGAGCAGCACCGCGTCCGACTTCAGTGACGCCCACGCCTGCATCGCCAGATCGAGTCCCTTGAACGGCCGCACGTGCCCGAAAAACAAAGCGACGTCGCGCCCGGCCAGGCCGAGGCGCTCCTTCGCATCGTCGCGAGACGGCATCGCTCCCCCGAGCTCGTGCACCGGCAGAAATGTCTGCACGACCCGCCGCCCGCCCGAGCGCCGCCACCCCTCCGCCGCCTCGGTCGACGCATGCACGACGAGCGTGCGGCCGCGGCGCAGCACGAGGTCGGAGAGGAAGCGCTTCCACGCCGCCGGCTCCTTGTCGCCGATGTTGTGGCACTGCAGGATCACGTTCGTGTGCCGCGGCAAAAGCGCCAGGATCACGCGGTACGGCAGCGCCCACACCCAGATCCACCAGACGAAAATCACCGCGTCATACTTGCGCAGGCGTACGCCCGCGCGGATCCACGTCAGCGGATTCAACACGTCGAGGAGGAACTCGGCGTCGAAGCGCGGCAGCGTCGGATCGATGTCCTCCCCGCCGGGATAAAAACGTTTCGGGTACTGGCGCTTGAACGAGATCACGTCGGCGCCGAGCTCCTGCGCCAGCCGCGTCGTGCAATAGGCGATGCCGGCGCGGAAGGGAAAGACCGGCCCGACGATGGCCACCCGCGTCATGCGGCGGAGAGGAAGTTCACCACGGTCGAGGCGAAATATGCCCCCCAGGTCCGCCAGTCGAAGACGAGCGACGACGACATGAAGCAGGAGTGCGTGCAGTGGCACTCCTTGGCCCGGATCGCCGCGCGCTGGCGGTCGGCATCCTCGCCGAACCACAACTTGGCGAAGTCGTAGCCGGTGTCGCGCACGTTGCCGACGGCGTCGCGCAGCTCGCACATCCGCACCTCGCCGCGCGCGTCGAGCACGCCGGAAATGAGGCCGGCGTGGCACGGCCGCACCTGCGTCTCCTGCTCGAGCACCGCGAGCTCCATGCGGCGCGTGTAGATCTTCACGAACTTGAGGAAGCTGTCGTAGTGCGCGTAGCCGTTCCAGTACGCCTCGAGCTTCGGCAGGAGCTCGCGGTAGCGCTGCGTCGAGATCGGCTGGATGTTCTTGTCGGGCTGATCGCCGCGGAGCATCTCGAACGAGTGGAACGACACGTCGGGAAAGTCGCGGCGGACGCCGGCGAAGAGCTCGTCCAAGTCGTCGGCGTTGTAGGTGCACAAGCACGTGTGCACGTTCACGGTGAGGTTCGGATAGCGGTCGCGCAGCGGCATCAGCAGCGCGTACGTCTTCTTGGCCTTCTCGTAGTTGCCGGGCACGCCGCGGATCCAGTCGTGCTTCTCGCCGACGTGGTCGATGGAGAGGTTGACGACGATCTGCGTCGCGGGGCAGCGCTGCAGCGTCGACTCCGTGGCGCGGGCGATGAGGTCGCTGGCGATCGCGCCGGTGGGGATGGTGATCTGCTTGACGTGGTTCTGCGACGACAGCATCGCGCAGACGTCGGGAAGGTCGCGGCGCAGGAACGGCTCGCCGCCGCTCATGACCACGAAGAGCAGGTCGTCGAGCGACGCGAAGGTCTTCTGGATCTCGTCGAACGACAGCTCATGCTCCTTGTTCTTGCGGAGCTGTTCCCAGTTGAAGCAGGTGCGGCAGAAGGAGTTGCAGTCGTAGGTCAGCCCGAGAATCATGTAGACGGGCTTCATGCCCCGCTTGTCGACGAGGTAACGCAGGTACTGGAGTTTGTCGGTGAACTTCATCGCGCGCCGTGGTGAACAGCGCGAATTATGCGGCTATGCCTTGGCCCGTTGCACGAATACGCTTCTGATCCGCTCCGCCGCCTCGGCGTCCGCCCCCGAGGCCACTTCCTCGGCGAAGACGCGCAGCTGCTCGCGCTCGACGTCGGGGAGCTCGCGCACGCGCCTGCGCAGGACGAGGCGGGCGAGCTCGAACTTCGTGTCGGGCAGGCGCACCAGTCCGTTCAGGTCGCCGAGGAGCTTGTCGAGCGGACGGTTCTCGATGTTCTCCGCGAAGACTTCCATGTCGTGGAACGTCGTCGCCTGCGTGCCCTTCAGAACCAGCGTCGTGTTAAGGAGGTCGTTCATTACCGCCGTCCCCGATGCAATCGCGCGGCCATGGCGCCCCAAATAATCGCAACCAAATAGGTAACGTGATGCGCCGCGAAGGCGAACGGGATGAGCGGCCAATAGCGCCAAGGCAGCCGCGTGGCGCTCGCGCCGAGGATCAGCGTGCCGACGTAGTACGGGATCGCCAGAACCGGAAAGAAGAAGAACATCAGCGCCGCGCCGGCGAAGAAGCTCTTGATCTTCGGGTTCGCGCGGTACGACGGCTGCGTCATCATCTGCCCGGTTTTGACGCGGTAGCGCCAGCGCTGTGTCAGGTAGTCGCCGGGAAAGGCGCGGCGGCGGTGATGGACGCGGACGCCGGAGTGGTAGATGACGCGGCCGCGGGTCATGACGCGCTCGACGAGCGCGGTGTCTTCGCCGATGTAGCCGATGGCCTCGTCGAAGCCGTCGAAGGCGCTGCGGCGGACGAAGAGGTTGACCAGCGCCACGTCGTTGGGGTGCTCGATGGCAAAGACGCCGTCGCGGTCTTCGTGCGCGAGGACGCCGCTGCCGATCCAGCGCGTGGCCAGGAGGGTGTCGGAGAAGAGCTCGGGGACGGAGGAGTCGGCGGGCGCGGGATCGGGACCGCCGAGGGCGAGGACGTCGGGATGGGCGTCGAGGTAGGCGACGGCGGTGGCGAGCCAGCGCGGCTCGGCCGTGGCGTCGTCGTCGATGAAGGCCAGGATCTCGCCGGCGGCGACGGAAACTGCTCGATTTCTTCGAGTTGCCGGATTACGATTCGGCTCGACAACGTTACGGACGCCGGTCTCGGGCGGCAGCGACAGCGGCGCCGCAGAGACGGCGATCAACTCGAAATCGAAGGGCGCCTGCTGACGGAGCACCGAGTCAATGGCGCGCTCCGCGTCGCCGCCGAGGCGCTCCACCGGCATGATGACCGAGACTTTCACTACATGAAGCTTATCGTTCAAATCCCTGCATACAACGAAGAAGCGACGATCGCGCAGACGCTGCGCGAGATCCCGAAGAAGATCGACGGCGTGAGCGCGGTCGAGACGCTCGTCGTCGACGACGGCAGCAGCGACAAGACCGCCGACGCCGCTCGCAAGGCGGGAGCGAACCACGTCGTCACGCTGAAGTCGCACCGCGGCCTCTCCGCGGCGTTCCGCGCCGGCATCGACGCCGCGCTCCGCCTCGGCGCCGACATCATCGTCAACACCGACGCCGACAATCAGTACGCCGCCGCCGACATCGCCAAGCTGATTGCGCCGATCGTGGCCGGCACCGCCGAGGTCGTGATCGGCGACCGCCAGGTGGCGACGTCGCCGCACATGTCGCCGATCAAGCGGACATTGCAGCGCCTCGGCTCGTGGACGGTTGGCCTGGCCTCGGGGCTGCGCGTCGGCGACGTCACCAGCGGCTTCCGCGCGTTCTCGCGCGAGGCGGCGATGCAGATCAACGTGTTCAACCCGTTCACGTACACGCTGGAGACGATCATCCAGTCGGGCGCGCGCAACCTTGGCGTGCAGTCGGTGCCGGTGCGGACAAACGCGACGACGCGCCCGTCTCGGCTCTACCGCGGCGTCGGCACGTACGTGCGGAAGTCGATGGCGACGATCTTCCGCATCTACACGCTGTACAAGCCGCTCAAGACGTTCTTTGCCATCGGCGCGCTGCTCCTGGCGCTCGGCACGATCCTCGGCGTGCGCTTCCTCTGGCACTTTGCCGAGGGCGACCGCTCCGGGCACATCCAGTCGCTGATTCTCGCGGCGGTGTTCCTGATCGTCGGCTTCCAGACGATCCTCATCGGCCTCGTCGCCGATTTGATCTCGGTGAATCGCCGACTCAGCGAAGAGGTGCTGATCCGTCTCCGCCGCCTCGAGCCCCCCGCCGCCCGCCCGCGCGAGCAGCGCCCGCAACGCGAGCCGCAGCCGCGT
>DATELQ010000152.1:0-14176 GCA_035276475.1 Thermoanaerobaculia bacterium
TCGGCGGCTTCGCCGCGCTGGCGGCACGGCGCGCGCCGGAGCATGCGACGGCGTAAGGTTCAACGGCGCTGCGCGACGAGCTCGCGCAGCGCCGCGATCTCCTCGCGCAGCGCTTCGAGCTCGTTCTTCTCTCCGCGGTCGCCGAGAAACCACGCGGCCAGAAATCCGGACAGCGTGCCGAACAGCCCCACGCCCGCGCACATCAGCACCACCGCGACGAAGCGCCCTTCCGGAGTCACCGGGTAGCGGTCGCCGTAGCCGACGGTGGTGATCGTCGAGAACGACCACCACACCGCGTCCTCGGCCGTGCGGATGTTCGCCTCCTTCGTCGTCTCGAAATGCAGCACGGCGATGCTGCACGTCACCACGAGGAGCAGCGCCAGGAGGCCGGCGGCCAGAAACGTGTTCCGCGCGCGCTCCTTCAGGATGACCGCGGTGATCTCCTTCGTCGCACGCACGCCGCGCAGCACGCGGAAGACGCGCGCGACGCGGGCGATCCGTCCCCATCGGGCCACGCTCAGCACAGGAATCGACGACAGCAGGTCGAGCCATCCCCAGCGGAAGAAGTAGCGCGCGCGGTTCGGGGCGCGCCAGAGCGAGATTGCGAAGTCGCAGCCGAAAAGGACGCAGACGGCGTAGTCGGCGTAGTCGAGTACCGCGTGGATCTCCGGGTTCAGGCGCACCGCCACTTCGACCGCAAGCGTCACGATCGCGAACAGCGACAGCACGAGCATCAGGAGGTGGTACGTCGGCGAGAGATTGGTGTGGTGGTGGGCGTCGTCACTCATGCCTGAGGAGTGACGGGCGTATGCCGAGCGCCCCTACATATCCTTCCGGTACTTCGGATCGAGCATGTCGATCAATCCGTCGCCGAGGAAGTTCAATCCCATCACGGCGAGCATGATTGCGGCGCCGGGGAAGATCGTCAGGTGGTTTGCTTCGCCGAGGTAGCGGCGGCCGGCGTTGAGCATCGAGCCCCACGACGGCGTCGGCGGCTGCACGCCCAGTCCCAGGAACGACAGCGCCGCCTCGGAGAGGATCGCGCCGGCCAGGCCGAGCGTCGCCATCACCACCACCGGGTTGATCACGTTCGGCAGCACGTGCAGCACGATCACTCGCGGCGACTTCGCGCCGAGCGCCTTCGCGGCCGTCACGTACTCCATCTCCCGCACCTTCAGCACCTGCCCGCGCACGAGCCGCGCGTACGCCACCCAGCCGATAACCACCAGCGCCAGCACCACGTTGTTGAGACTGGGCCCGAGCACCGCCACGAGCGCGATCGCCAAAAGAATCCCGGGAAAGGCCAGCAGGATGTCGGTGACGCGCATGATGATCGTGTCGATCCACCCGCCGAAGTAGCCGCTGATCGCGCCGAGGCTGATGCCGACGAACGCGGCGATGATCACCACGCTGAAGCCGACGCGCAGCGACACGCGCGAGCCCCAGAGGATGCGCGAGAGCACGTCGCGCCCGAGCTCGTCGAGGCCGAGGAGGTGATCGCGCGACGGCGCCTCGAGCCGCCGCGAGGTGTCCTGCATGTTCGGATCGAACGGCGAGAGCAGCGGCGCCGCGATCGCGGCCAGCACCAGCGCCACCGTCACGATCAGCCCGAACGTGAACGCGAAGTTCTTCAGAAACCGTTTGAACCGCTTCATTCCAGCTTGATCCTCGGGTCGACCACGCCGTACAGCAGGTCGCTCGCGAAGTTCACGAAGATGTACGTCAGGGCGATGACGAGAATCGACGCCTGCACCTGCGGGTAGTCGCGCTTCGAGATCGAGTCGATCAACAGCCGCCCCAGCCCCGGCCACGAGAAAATCTGCTCGGTGATGATCGCGCCGGTGAGCAGCGAGCCGAATTGCAGCGCCAGCACGGTGATGACCGGGATGAGCGCATTCTTGAGCGCGTGGCGGAAGATGGCCTTGCCGCGCGTCACCCCCTTCGCGATCGCCGTCGTCACGTAGAGCTGCGTCAGCTCGTCCGCCAGGCTCACGCGGATCATGCGCGTCAGGATCGCCGACAGCGCCAGGCCCATCGTCAGCGACGGGAGGATGAGCGACTTCAGCCCTTCGTCGCGCCCCGATACGGGCAGCCATGGGTGATTGATGGCGAAGGCGATGATCAGCAGTGGCCCGAACCAGAAGCTCGGCATCGACACGCCGAGCAACGCGAAAAAGCGCGCCACGTTGTCGACCCACTTGCCGCGATAGATCGCCGAGATGATGCCGAGGGGGAAGGCCACCAGGAGCGCAACGAGCATCGACCCGAGGGCCAGCTCGATCGTGGCCGGATAGCGCTGGCGGACCTGCACGGAGACGCTCTCGTTCGTCTGGAACGAGCGGCCGAGGTCGCCGTGCAGCACGCCGGTGAGGTAGCTGATGTACTGCCGCCCCAGCGGCTGGTCGAGCCCGAGCGCGTGCCGCACCTGCCGCACATCCTCGGGACGCGCGTTCTCGCCCGCGATCTGGACCGCCGGGTCGCCCGGCACCAGGTGGATCAGCGAGAAGACGAGCGTGAGGATCCCGAAGGTGATCGGAATCATCTGCGCGAGCCGCCGGATGATGTACTGCGTCATGGAATCAGGTTTACCCCTCGCGAAGACGAGGGGTCAACTGAGCACCGGCGAGTTTCGTGCCACGAAGCTCGATTCGCGCAGGTGCTCGGCTGATCCCTCGTCTTCGCGAGGGATAAACTCAACTGTCAAACTTCCAACCGCGCACCTTTAAAACCGGCGCGATCGTCCCTCCGAAGGCGTTGTACCACGCCCCGACCCGCCCGCGCTCCCGCGTCAAACCGTCGATCGCCGAGAAGGCCTCGACCATCGACTGCGTCCAGCGGAGGTTCGGCAGCCGCGCCACGACCTCGCCGTCGCGTACGAGGAACGTGCCGTCGCGCGTTGTCCCGGTCATGAGCGCCGTCTTGGGCTCGAGAAGGCCGTTGACGTAGTTGAAGCGCGTCACCCAGATGCCGAGCTTCGTCGAGCGGATGAGCTCCTCGCGCGTGGCCTCGCCGCCGGCCACGGAGCCGTGGAAGACCGTGCCGTGCTCGCCGCCGCCGAGGCTCCAGCCGTTCGCGGTGGGGGGGAGGCCGAGGCGGTCGGCGTAGACCTTGTCGACGACGGGCGTGCGCACGACGCCGTTCTCGACGAGCGCGACGCGGCGCTTCGGCATCCCTTCGAGGTCGAACGGGAACGGCAGAAAATCGGGATCGACGGCGTCGTCGGCCAAGGTGAAATTCGCGCCGAGGACCTGCTTGCCGACGTTGTCGACGAAGAACGACGAGCCGTCCTCGAACGACTGCCCGCTGAAGGCGATCATGTTCATCCACTCCAGCACCTCGGCTGTACACGGCGGCTCGAGGATGACGTCGTACGCGCCGGGGGGAAGGGTCTCGTTGCGGCCGGCGCAGAGCGTGGCTTTCAAGGTGGCTTCGTCGCCGAGGGCCAGGACGTCGAGCGGACCGCGATCGATGGCGGTCGCGTAGCCGGAGGCGTCGCCGCGCAGCGCGATGACCGTGGCGTCGCACGACGTGACCGTGGCGTAGCGCCGCACGCCGTGCGTATTCGCGCAGGCGATCGACGACGCGCCGGTGGCGTACGAGCCGGCGAAGAGGACGCTGTGCTCGCGGCCGCGGTCGAACATCGTGCGCAGCGCGCGCGCCTTCTCAGCCGGCGCGATGGCGGCGGCGCCGGCGTCGAACGTGACGACGTCGGGGAGCGGCTCGCCGTCTCGATAAAGGCCACAGAAGCCCGGCAGCGCGCCGGAGTGCTTGGCCGCCTCGCGCGCGAGCTCGGCGGTGCGCGCGAGCTCGTCGTCGTCGAACGACGTCGTCGCCGCGGTGCCGACCGCGCCGTTGACCACGACGCGCAGCTTCAGCCAGGCGCTGAGCTCCGACATGTTCTGGTGCACGCTGGAGTTGGCGAAGCGGCTGATGTTGTGGTCGGTCGAGGCGAAGACGGCATCCGCTTCGTCCGCGGCGGCGAGGCGGAGGGCGCGATCGAGGATGTCGAACGACGCGCGCTCGTCCTTCACGCCATCTCCACGCCGCGAAACCGCGCCACCGGCGCCCCATGCGCCACCCGCATCGTCTGCATCGGGTCGCCTTTGCCGCAATTCGGCAGCCCCCAGATCCGCCAGCTCGCGGCGTCGCCGACGGCGTCGCAGGAGCGCCAGAACTCCGGCGTCGTGCCGGTGTAGAGCGGGTTCTTCAGCATCCGCCCGAGGCGGCCGTTCTCGATCTCGTAGGCGATCTCGCAGCCGAATTGGAAATTGAGGCGCAGGTCGTCGATCGACCACGACTTGTTCGTGTCGACGAAGATCCCGCGCTTCGTCGTGGCGATCAGCTCCTCGAGCGGCGTCGTCCCCGGCTCGAGGTTGATGTTCGTCATGCGGATGATCGGGATCCGCGACGCGCTCTCCGCGCGCACTGTGCCGTTCGAGCTGCGGCCGACGAACGGCGCCGTGTCGCGGCCGGTCAGGTAGCCGACGAAGAGGCCGTTCTCGATGAGGTGAAAGCGCTGCGCGGGCACGCCGTCGTCGTCGAAGGCGAACGAGCCGATCGCGCCCGGCACCGTGGCGTCGGCGACGATGTTGACGAGCTCCGAGCCGTAGCGAAAATTGCCGAGCATCGCGGGCTGCAGGAACGACCCGCCGGCGAGCGAGATCTCCAGCCCCATGGCGCGATCGAGCTCCGTTGGGTGGCCGCACGACTCGTGTACCTGCAGCGCGAGCTGTGACGAGCCGACGACGAGGTCGAAGCGCCCGGCCGGCGCCTTCGGCGCGGCGAGGAGCGCCAGCGCCTCGTCGCGCACGCGCGGCGCGTTGCCGGGGAGGTCGAGCGCCTCGATGATCTCCCAGCCGCCGGCCTGGTAGTCGCCTCCGAAGGGATTCGGATACGTGCGCCGCTGGAACTCGCCGTCGTCGATCGCCAGCGCCTCGATGCCGCCGCCCACCTCCGTCGTTGTCTGCTCGATGAAGCTGCCCGCGGTCGATGCGAACGTCTTCTCCTGCCGGTACGCGGAGAGCTCGCCGGAGACCTGATGGATGCGCGGATCGCTGCGCATCGGCTCCGTGGCGGCGAGGAGGTGATCGATCTTGCGGTCGAGCGGGATCGACCACGGGTCGACGTCGTACTTCGACGCCCAGGCCGCCGTGTAGGCGTCGACGTCGCTCAGGGTCACGCTCTGCGTCGTGGCGATGTGGCTCGCCGCCGCAACTTCGAGCGCCCGCCGCGCCGCCGCCCGGATCGACTCCTCGGAGTCGTCGCTCGTCGCCGCGAATCCCCACCCGTTGCCGACGAGCACGCGCACGCCGGCGGCGCGGTCGACGGTGGCGGCGAGCGTGTCGACCTCGCCGTTGCGCACGCGGACGTGCTGCTCCGAGGTCACGGTCACGCGGACGTCCGCGTAGCGAAGATTGGGCGCGCGCAGCGAGGCCAAAAGGTTGTCGAAGAATGCGCGCAAAGGACGGCGATTATACGTAGGGGCGCACAGCGTGCGCCCCTCGAATCAGGCCTGCGTTTCCGGATACAGCTTGAACCCCTGCCGCACCTTCTCCGCCGTCAGGCGGTCGCCGAGCTTCGCGCTGAGACGCGACTCGAAGCCCTTCACGCCCGTCTGGTCCGTTCCGGTCAGGATGCAGACAAACTCGCCGCCGCGGTTGTGGCAGACGATGTCCTCCTGTCGGCAGAGCTGCGCGAGCGATTTGTTGAGCTCAGCGTCTTCGTCGCTCGCCTTGATCCAGTAGACCGCGAACGGCTGATCGAACTTCGACACCGTGTCGACGCTGCGCCGCAGGCGCTCGTCCAGCTCGGGATGGAACTTCACGTCGTTGCCGCTGGCCTCGATCACCGGGCCCTTGCGCTGCGGCACCGTGTCGCCCTGGTTCATCAGCGACGACATCTCCTCGGCGGTGAGTTGCCCGATTTGGCTGTCGCGAAGCTTCAGGCGCCGCCCACTGCGGCGGACCAGCGCGTCGACGCGCGCGCGCAGCTCGGCGGGGGTGAACGGCTGGGTGATGAAGTCATCGGCGCCGGCGCGGAGGTAGAGGACCTTGTCGGCCTGGCGGTTCGCGGCGGGGGAGAGGAACGCCAGGGACGACGTCGAGTCGCGCGCCAGGTCGAGGATCGCCGAGATCGCGCCGAGGTTGCGCGACGGGGTGACCAGGACCAGGCCGGGTTTCTCGCGCCGGACGCGCTTCACGCCCTCGTTCAAGTCCGCCTCCGCGCGCACGTCGTAGTCGTGGCCGAGCGCCTCGGTCACGCGCATGACGATGTCGGGCGGCGCGCCGATGAGCAGCACCGAGCGCGTGGCCGTGTCGTCCCATGGCTTGGTGACGTCGGCGACGTTCGCGCCGTCGCTCTCGTAGTTGATGAGGCCACGGCCGTTGAGGATGCGGTAGGCCGCGGAGAGCTTGGTGTGATCGGCGTAGCGCAGCTTCCCGAGCTTCATCAGGCGGCCGTTCGTGGCCGGATCGTGCGCGAGGTCGATCACGCCAAAGGCGTTGTGCTCGAGCTGGCGGATGATCGGATTGAGGTCGGCGTCGTTCTCGTCGCCCGCGACCAAGAGCGTCGTCACCGGCAGGTCCTCGAGCGCGTTGATCAGCGACTGCGTGATCGACAGCGCGAAGTGCGCGGAGTACGACGTGTTGATGAGCGTGTAGACCGGATCGATGACCAGCCGCCGCGCGTCGCTTTTCTTGATGTAGTCGCCGAGCTCCTCGACGATGGCCAGGACGTCGGCGGGGCTCTCCACGAGCTCGAAGTAGCGCTTGCTGGGATTGAGGATGCCGAGCTGGCCGCGCTTCACCGCCGCGTCGATGTTGAAGCCGAGCGCTTTTGCCTGCGCGAGCACGTTCTCCGGCTTCTGGTCGGTGATGAGGACCCCGGGCTCCTGCAGCTCCAGGCCGCGGGCGAGGTATTGCAGGCCGAGAATGCTCTTGCCGACCCCGGAGCCGCCTTTGACCACGTAGACCTTGTGCGGCATGAGGCCACCGGCGCCGTAGTCGAGGAGATCGATGCCGCTGATCATGCGGTCGGCGGCGGCGGCGGGTGTTTTGGAGTTGGGTTCCTGGATGGGTGCCGCGAGCGGGAGCTCTTTATCGGTTCTGGTGGGATTGCTGGCGGGAGTCGACGATCGTACTTCGGACGATCCGTTCATGGGATTCCTCTTCTCTCAATGACGTGGGGTGCACAGCGTACGGGGCAACCGGAAAGCAATGAACGTTCCAGCGCTATTGACCGGTGATGTGGATGGCGTCGGCGGCAGAGACCTGCTGATCGCTGCTGAAAATGTTCGACTCGAGATTGCGCAGCGGCGTGTAATCGTCATTGGGAACGCGCACGGCCTCGCCGGGCTCTGCCAAGCGCGTCACTTCGAACACCTCGGTCATCGGCTTCAACGACACGTGGCGGATGCTCTGCGGCTTGATGTCGTGGAAGCTCCGATAGAGCGTCACCATTTGCGTGGCGGTGAGGTTCGTCTGCGTCGCGCTCGACAACGTCGTGACCGCCGAGAGCATCTTCAATGCATCCTGCGGGCTCAGCCGCTGCAGTTTGCTGCGCAAGGCATTGACGACCTGCTGCTGCCGCAGCTCGCGCGCGAAGTTGTCCCCCTCGGGGCCGATGACGTAGCGGTAGCGCGCGTAGGCGAGGGCGCGCTTGCCGCCGAGGTGGTGCCAGCCTTGGGAAAACCCGTCGTGGAAAAGGAAATCGTAGAAGCCGCGCTGGCAGTAGACGTCGACGCCGCCGACGTCGTCGATCAGTTTCTCGAACGCGGCGAAGTCGACGCGCACGTACGCGTGCACCGGCTGCCCGAACACGCGCGAGACCGTGTCGCACAGGAGGCCGGGGCCGGCGCCCGGATAACCGCTCTGACCGCCGGCCTCGTGCGCGTAATTGATGCGATGGCTGCCGTACGGACCGATGCGCACCCAGAGGTCGCGCGGCACGGAGACGAGCGCCGCCTCTTTCGTCGACGGCTTGAGCGACACCAGCATGATCGAGTCGGCGAGTTGGTCGTGCTTGGGATGGGAGTCGCCGCCGATGCCGAACAGCAGGACGTTGATGCGGTCGTTCTGAAGACCGGCGGCGACGGTGTTCGGGACCTCTTTGTATTTGGCTGAATTGCTCGTATAGAGCGCGACGGCGGCCAAAACGATGAGCACGGCGAAGACGATGAAGAGGGTGATCTCGACGGCCGATTGTGTGCGCGTCGGCTTCGGCTTCTCGCGGTCGATGTTTGGGCGGGTAGGGTGGCTACCGCTGCCGTCGGGGTTCCATTTGCTATAACGCGTCGGGCGAAAATCGGCGGACATGGGGCTGGGGCTCCTCGGTTCTCTCTTGCAGGGATTTCCCGCTCTCTGCATTCGAAGTGCCACGCATGATGGCAAACGGATTGAACTTGCTCCGCGCCATGACCGCTCGTCGGCTCTTCCTCATCGCAGTGCTCGTTGCCTCCGCCGTACGCGCCGATTGGCGCAACGTCGCGCCCGGCGTCGACTACCAGGAGTTCCGCGCCGAGAAGTACGACATCCACGTCACGCGCATCAACATCGCCAGCGACCAGATCCGTATCGTCGTCTCCAATGAGACCGACAAGGGGCTCAAAGTCAGCGACTATGCGAAAAAAGTGAACGCCATTGCCGCCGTCAATGGCGACTACTTCGACGACCACTTCAACCCGGTCGGCTTCACTATCGGCCCATGCGGGCCGTGGACGAACACAAAGGACATGAAGCGCGAGATCGTGCTGCAGATCGCCAATCAGCACGGCGTGCTGCGCAAACGCCCCGATATCGACGACGATCCGCCCGATCCGGTCGACGCGGCCATCTCCGGCTGGCCGTTCATCGTCGCCGAGTGCAAGGCCCTCGGACCGACGGAGCTCCCCGGCAGCACCGCCTTCACGCGCTCGCCGCACCCGCGCACAGCCTTAGGCGTCTCCAATGATGGCTCGCTCCTCTATTTCGTCGTCGCCGACGGGCGGCGCACCGGCGTCCCGGGGCTGACGCTCGCGGAATTGGGTGCGTTCATGGCCGACAAGCTCGGCGTCTGCTCGGCGATGAACCTCGATGGCGGCGGCTCGACGGCGATGTGGGTGGGCGACAAGATCGTCAATCGCCCGAGCGACGGCGTGGAGCGCGGCGTCGGCGATCACATCGCCGTGATTTTGCGCCGCGATTACAACGGATGCCCGCCGCCGTCACAGAAGACCTCGTCGAGCACCCAACGCTGAGCTGGAATATCTGTTGCACCAGGCCCGACCCCGGTAGCAGTAGCAGTTCTCTCTTACGCCCACTCACGCTGTCTCACGGAAGGGTCGCCCATGAGGCTTCACAACACTGCTGTCGCCGCTGTTCTCCTCTGCGCGGCGACCGTCATCGCCCAAACCGACAATCAACTCGATCTCGCCCGGCAGTACATGCAGAGCGGACGCTATTACGAGGCCCAAAAAGCCGCCGACAGTCTGCTCGCCGACAATCCCAACGACGCCGCCGCGAAAGAGATCCGCGACAACGCCACGCGGGCGCTCCGCGCGATGAACGACAAGGCCGTCGCGGACGCGGAGGCGCGCTACAAAGCATCGGGCAGCGACGCCGACCGCTTCGCGCTGGCGAACGCGTACTTTGACGCCGGCAGCTATGGCGCCGCCGCCGACATTTACGCGAAGGCGCCGCCGGCGATGATGGACCGCAATGCCCGGCTGCGCTACGCCCACGCCCTGTCGTGGTCGAGCCAGCTCGATCCGGCCGAGCGCGTCTACGCGGAGCTCCTCAAAGAACAGCCCGACCCGGTGGTGCAGCTCGAATATGGGCAGTTACTGTCGTGGATGGGCGCGTCGCGCGCCGCCGTCGACCGCCTCGCGGACGGCTACAACAGCACGCACAGTGAAGACGCGGCCGTCGCGCTGGCGAACGCAAAAGCATGGAGCGGCGACCGCGAGGGCGCCATTCGCCTGCTCAATGATTTCCTGCAGACGAGCCCGAATTCGCCGCAGGCGAAGCAACTCTCCGTGCAGCTTGCCGCCTCGCCGGATCTGCGCCTGGAGCGCGTCAACAAAGCCATTACGCTGCAGCCGTACAACCTGGCGTTGCAGGTCGAGAAGGCGCGGCTGCAATACGACGCCGGCCGCTACGCCTCGACGCTCTCGACGATTCGCTTCATCCGCGAGCACAGCTCGCAGAAGGTCGAAGGACTCGACGAGCTGGAGCGCTCCGCGCGCGAGAAGCGAAGCGCCGAGCTGTCGCAGCTCGAGGAGCGGCGCCGTACGCTCGACGCCCAGGCGTCGATGGCGTCGTCGGCGCAGAATCCCGACGAAATTCTTTCACTCGCCAAGGCCTACACCGGCCTCGAGGATTACGACGCCGCCATCACGCTCTATAACCGTTATCTGCGCCTGCGCCCGAACGACACGGCCGCGCGCATCCAGTACGCGCGTGTGCTGAGCTGGGACCGCCGCTGGGCGGCGTCGGAGCGCCAATACGAAATGCTGCTGTCGCAGTATCCCGACCGCGCCGACTTGCGCTTCGAATACGGCCAGGTGCAGTCCTACGACGCCGACTTCAGCAACGCTCTGCACACGTTCCGCACGGTGACCGATCTCTCGGGCAATCCGCGCGCGGAGCTCTATCAGGACGTGCCGCCGCAGGCCTACTACAACATCGGCCAGATTTATCGCTGGTACGGCTGGAACGATCACGCCATCGACGCGCAGAACCGGGCGCTCTCGCTCGACGCCGGCTACATGCCCGCGCGGCAGGAGCTCGATCTGACGCGGCATCTGCGCCCGAGCTCCGACATTGAAGGACGCTACAGCTACGCAACCGATTCACAAGACTTCACGTTCAAGCGGATGGACCTGACGGCGGAGAAGTGGACGGGCGCGCGCACCGCGTTCGACATCGGCCTCGGCCGCCACGAGTTCGAGCACCTCGACGAGAGCGTCTATGCGAACGTGATCAGCGCCGGTGGACAATACCGCTGGAGCGACCGCTGGACCGCCCGCGCGCGCCTCGGCTCGAATTTCTACGACAACGGCCTCGGGTCGCGCCCCTTCTTCGGCTTTGGCGCCGAGTGGATTCCGTCGCTGCAGAGCCGCGCGTCGATCGACTTCAATCACTATGACCTCGTCTATGACGTGTTTACATTGACGTCGCTCGCCCTGCCGTCCGGCGGGTCGCAATTGAGCATTACGGATCCGCTGACGATCAACGATACGCGCGCGCACTACGACTACAACACCGGCGGCATCGTGGCTTGGCTCGCCGACGCCTCGTACGGCTTCATCTCCGACGACAATCACCGCACCGCCGCGCACGGCCTCATGTCGTTCCGAGTGCTGAAGGCGCCGTTCCTCGCGTTCAAGGTCGACGGCCGCTATCTGCGCTATGACTTTCGCACGAATCGCTACTGGTCGCCGGACAACTATCGCTCATTGGCCGGCGTCGTTCAGGTCGGACAGAACCTCCGCAACGGTTTCCATTGGGACGTCGAGGCCAAAGCCGGCCGCGCCTACGAGAGCGGGACGTCCTCCGACTTGCGCGCCTATGAAGGCAGCGTGTCGGTGCCGGTCAGCGACCTCTTTGACATCGTCGGCAATTACGGCTACGGCAAGAGCGGACGTCTGCAGTCGGTATCGCCGTTCAACAATGCGCCCGCGGACTTTGTGAATTACTGGCAGCGCCACTGGTACGTCGGCGTTCGGGTCAAGCAGTTGCTCGGGCGCGGCGACCGGGCACCCAGCAACCCCTATTACTACGACAGCCGGCCTCTCGCCGGCTCGCCGGTGATCCCGCCGCTGGGGGAGACTCACTAATGGAACCCAAAAAGCCGCTACGGCCAATCATCCAACTCCTCATCTCCGTCGCCATCATCGCCCTGGCGGTGATCGCCACCCTGCTCCTCTTCAAATACCCACAGAAGCTCGGGCCGATCTTCATCACCGGCCTGGTCGTGACGCTCGCCTCGTTCCTGCTGCTCCTGGCGCTGCGGCACTTCGTCCTGACCTGGTTCAGCTACCTGCATCAGCGCGAATTGGCGAACGAGCCGGCCCAGGACAATTATCCATTCGTCTCCATCATCGTGCCGGCGTTCAATGAGGAGCAGGTCATCCAGGCCTCGCTGTCGTCGCTCCTCGAGCTGCGCTATCCGTATTACGAGATTATCGCCGTCGACGACGGCTCCACGGACAACACGTATCAGAAGATGCGCGAGTTCGAGGGGAACCATTACGGCGTGCGCGTCTCGGTGTTCCGCAAGGAGAACAGCGGCAAGGCCGACACGCTCAATTACGGCATTCACCGCTCCAAGGCGCCCATCGTTGTCTGCATGGACAGCGACTCCCGTCTGACCGCGGCCGCGCTCCGCTACGCCGTCCGGCACTTCAATGACCCGCACGTCGGCGCCGTGGCCGGCAACGTCAAGGTCATCAACCGCCACAACATCTGGACCAAGCTCCAGGCCCTCGAGTACATCGAAGGCTTGAACATCGTCCGCAAGGCCCAGGCGTTCTGGCGCACTGTGAACGTCATTCCCGGCCCGATCGGCATTTTCCGCCGCGCCGCCATTGAAGCGACCGGCGGCTATGACAGCGATACATTCGCCGAGGACTTCGACATGACCGTCAAGATCCTCGCCGATGGGTGGAAAATCCATTACGAGCCGAAAGCTGTCGCCTACACCGAGGCGCCGGAGGATCTGCTCGACATCATCAAGCAGCGCTATCGCTGGAGCCGTGGCATTCTGCAGGCCCTGCGCAAACAGAAGCATCTCTTGACGCGGGCGAACGTTCACATCACCACGCCGCTGTCATTGTGGTACATGATTTTCGAAGGGCTCGTCTGGCCGGCGATGAACATCTTCGCCAACGTGTTCTTCGTCTGGATCGCGCTCGTTTACGGCATGACCAAGCTGCTGGTCATGTGGTGGCTGCTCCTGACCGTCCTCGACTTGTTGATCGCCGTGCACGCGATCCTCATGGAGAAGGAGGACATGGGGCTGGCCATTTACGCGGTGTTCTATCGCTTCTTCTACATTCTCATCATCGACGTCACGAAAGTCTTCGCCACGCTGGAGGAGCTGGTCGGCCTCGACATGTCGTGGGGAAAGCTCGCGCGCAAAGGTCGCATCTAAGAGGAAACTGCCATGAAATTCGATTGGGTCAACATTCTCGCAACCGTGATTTTCGTCTCCATCGTGGTGACGCTGATTCTCGCCGTCGCCTCCTATTTCGCGTACAAGGTTCGTGAAGCGCGGCGGCCGAAGACCGCGGCGGAGCTCCGGCAGGAAGGGCAGGTCAAGGTCTTCTTCAACGAGTACAAGCCGGGCGAGCAGAGCGCTGCCGCGGTGCCGACGGGCACTCCGAAAGCGTAGCGATTTCGCACCGGCCCTATGGCTCGAGGGCGCGCACGCGTTAAGAAAAAAAGCGAGAGAGCGCGCCGGCGCGTCGTCGCCGGCGCGCGCGTCGTGGCCATGGAAGCGGCCGAGATGGCCCGCTCCATCGCCGCGGCCGAGGCGCCGCCCGAAACCGTCGCCGCGATGCAGGAAGCAGCGGCGGCCATGCAGGAGGCGGCCAGCGTCGTCGCCCTGACCTGGCCGGAGGTCGAGCGGCGCAGCAAGCCGCGCCTCCCGGCGTTCCGCCTCCACAACGCGCACGTCGAGTGGAAGCACGTCGCGCCCTACGTCATCCTCCTTCTCCTCGTCCTCCTTCTCGGCGTCTTCGCCATCTGGTCGTTTTTCGAGCGGCAGTCGTTCGTGCTCGACGCCATTCCGCTGCCGAAGGTCACGGTGGTGACGGCGAATCCGTCGTCGCAGCTCGCCGCGGCCTGGGTGCGGCTGTTCAACGATGCGGAGCTGCAGTCGACGCTCGTGACGGCCGACAAAGTGGAGGCGCTGCAGGGGGTGATCGTCCTCTGCGACATCTGGTCGCTGCCGCCGGCGCTCTCCGCGAATCTCGACCGTTTCCTCGCCAAAGGCGGCGCGGTCGTCGTCATCGGCGCGCCGCCGGCGACGCCGCTCGGCGGGCTGCAGCTGACCGCGGACAGCGGCGTGTCCGACACCGCCGTGAAGCTCGGCGAGAGCGCGTCGCCGCTCTTGTCGCGCCTCGCGCCCGGCGCCGAGGTGTGGCTGCGGCCGGCCAAGGTGGCGTTTCTGAAGGAGACGCCGCGGATGGCCGTCGATG
>DATELQ010000153.1:0-8518 GCA_035276475.1 Thermoanaerobaculia bacterium
GGGGGCGGGGGGGGGGTGGGGGGGGGGGGGGGCGATCGCGCGCGCGACGAACGGCTGCAGTCCGCGCGTCTTCTCCACGCCCGTGGCGTCGGCGGTGCGGCCGCTGCGGACGAGGCCCATGACGAACGTGTTCATCTCCTCGCCGGTGAGGCGGCGGCGGGTGCGGACGACGGAGTAGTGCTCGACGACGCCCGGCCAGTCGCTGTGGCGCCCGGCGAGGATCGCCAGCACCGTCTGCGCGAGCGCGTTCGTGTAGTCGTCGGCCACGATCTGCTCCGCCATCGCGCGCGCGCCCGATTCGTTGCCGCCCTGGAGCAGCGACATCGCCTGCGCGGCGCTCGGCTGCGTAGCGATAGACGGCATAGCGATCGACGGCGGCGGCACCGGTTGCGGAGCCGGCGCCGGCGGCTGCACCGCGCTTTGGGAAGCGAGATGTGCGAACGCCGGCACGCGCGCGAGCTGGTCGGCGCGCAGCAGCTTCGGCAGCGCCGCTTCGATCTCCGCGCGCGCCTGCACCGGGATCTCCAGCTTCGCGTACGACGGGGCGATGCGCTCGGCCGTGGCGATCTTGTCCGCCAGTTGCCGGGCGTCGTCGGTGCGCTGCAGCTTCACATTCGCCAGCGTCGCGTAGATCAGGGCGCGCTCGTAGTCGGGCGGCGTCTCGATCAGACCGAACGCGGCGATGCGCAGATCCGACGCCGCCTGCGCGTAATTGCCGCGCTCGTAATTCGTCATCCCGCGCCGCAGATGATCGGCGTAGAAATCCTGCGCCCGCGCGCCGGTGGCGGCGAGGAACAGTGTCGCGACAACGATCCAGACACTCCGAGCGGTCACTTCGAA
Organism: Thermoanaerobaculia bacterium; assembly: GCA_035276475.1. Taxonomy (GTDB): domain Bacteria; phylum Acidobacteriota; class Thermoanaerobaculia; order Gp7-AA8; family Gp7-AA8; genus DATDFB01. The sequence goes on from DATELQ010000153.1 coordinate 841, forward strand.
AACAACTTTCTCAGTTTGGTGAGTACTCCCCCGGGCTGTGTAGGGTACGAAACTTCTGGCTCCCATGCCAGCGTGCGATCTTCGAGGATCGCGCGAGGATTGTCGACGAAGAGCGCCTCCGCAGCCTCCTCGCCGGCGATCTCCGCGACCCGCGCGCGGGCCTCGCGGACGCGCGGCGGGCGCTTCTTTGCGTTGTGCGCATCGGTGGCGACGAGGTGCACGAGGCCGGCGCGCAGCCACGACGTCGCCGTCCGCTGCGCGTCCTCGCCGAAGTCGCCGGTGAAGCTCGCCGCCGTGATCTGCATGCGCACGCCGACGCGCGCCAGCATCATCATCAGCTCCGGCTTCGACTGCAGCACCAGATTGCGCTCCGGATGCGCCAGCACGATCGTCCAGCCTTCGAGCTGGGCGCGGTGCAGCGGCTGCTCGAGCATCGGCGGCACCGCGTGCGAGGCGAGCTCCACGAGCACCGCGCGGCTCGGGCCGAGCGGGATGATCGACGTTCCGGCCGCTAGCACCTCCACCATGTCGTGCGCGAAAAAGTACTCCGAACCGAGGAGGAGGCGGGGCGTGTCGTGCGTCCTCGTGCGGAGCTCGTCGAGGAGCGATTGCAGCTCCGCGCGCGGCACGCGGCGCCAACGCCCGCGCAGCACGTGCGGCGTGGCCACGATCGTCTCGATTCCCTCCTCGGCCGAGATGCCGCAGAGGTCAACCGCCTCATCCCAGCTGCGCGGACCGTCGTCCACGCCGGGGAGGCAGTGATGGTGGAGGTCGATCACGCGCCGCTAGCCTACCCGCTGTTGGGGTGCGGGTGCGCGGCGCTCTTCGCTGTCGTAGTAGTCGTAGTAGCTCTTCTTGAACGTGTAGCCGTACTGCTGCAGGTCGAGATTGTTGAGGATCGCGCCGAGCACCGGGATGTTGCTCTGGCGGAGCCGCTCGGCCGAGCGCATGACCAGCTCGCGCGGCGTCTGGCCGCCGTGCACGCAGAGCACCACGCCGTCCGCGCTGGCGGCAAGGACCACCGCGTCGGTCACGGCCAGCACCGGCGGCGAGTCGAAGATCACATACGCGAACTTCGTCCGCACCTCGTGAATCAGCGTCTTCATCCGATCCGAGGCGAGGAGCTCCGACGGATTCGGCGGGTTCGGGCCGGAGAGGACGACCGAGAGATTCGGCACCGTCGTCTCCTGGATCACGTCCTCGAGCGGGATGTTCGCGGCCAGGTAGTTGACCAGGCCGAGATTCATCTTCCCCTTGAACACCTTCTGCAGGCGCGGGCGGCGGAGATCGGCGTCGATCAGCAGCACCGGCTTGCCCATCTGGGCGAGCACGGTGGCGAGGTTGATCGACGTCGTGGTCTTCCCTTCCTTCGCGAACGTCGACGTAATGACGATGACCTTCGGCGAGTTCGCCGACGCGAGGAGCAGCGACGTGCGGAACGCGCGGTAGGCCTCGGAGATCGGCGAGCGGCTGTCGACGTGCGGCAACAGGTCGATCCCGCTCTGCTCCGGCGGCGGCTTCACCGCGCGCAGCTTGCTCGATCCGCGCGCGCCGTAGCCGTAGTAGCCGTAGCCGCGGCCGACCGAGGCCGCCGCGGGGATGACGCCGAGCGACGCGAACTTCGTCACGCGCTCGAGCTCCTCGGCGGTCTTGACCGAGCGGTCCATGTACTCGAGGAAGAAGATCGCCGCCAGGCCCAGGATCACGCCGAGCGGAAGCGCGCTCTGGAGATTGCGCTTCATCGTCACGTTGAAGCGCGACGTCGGCAGATTGGCGTGGTCGACCCACTGGATGTTCGACGTCTCGGCGCCGCGCAGGCGCGCCGTTACTTCCGTCTCGTTCTGCTGCTTGAGCAGGCGGTCGAGCAGCGCCTGCTTTCCTTCGAGGCTCTTCTGCAGATCCTGGTAGCCGGCGGCGGTGACGTTGAGCGCCATCGTGGCGCGGGTCTGCTGATTGAGCGCGCCGCCCAGCTGCGAGTAACGCTGTTCCGCGGCGCTGACCGCCTGCTTCGCCGCCTCGACCGCGCGGTCGTAGGCGTCCTTCACAGCCTGCTTGCGCGCCGTGTCGGTCTTCTCGACGGCGAGGCGGAGCTTCTGCATCTCGGGATGGCCGGGGAGGAAGATGGCGCTCTTCTGTTGATACTCGCGCTGCTCTTTCGACAGCTCGTCGGTGAGCGCGACCACGCGCGTGTCGTGCGCGGCCACGGTCTCGGGCGAGGAATTGCGGACCGTGTTGTACTCGGTCTGGCGGGCGATGACCTCGGCCTGCGCGGCGCCCACGTCCGCGTTCGTCTTCAGCAGGCGCTGCACGGTCATGTTGTTCGCTTCGTCGGCGGAGATGATTCCCTTGTTCTCGCCGTACTGCTGCATCTGCTTGCGCGTCGTCTCGATGTCCGTCTTGATCTGGGAGATCTGGCGGTCGAGGAACTCGCTGGCGGCGCGCACGGACTGGAACTTCTGCTCCACCTTCATGCGCATGTACGCGTCGCCCACGCCTTCGGCCACTTTCTGGGCCAGGCGCGGCGAGCCGGCGATGTAGGAGATGTCGACGAGCGACGTGTTGCGCACCGGCGTGACGTCGAGACCGCCGACGATCGCGCCGACCATGGAGTCGCGGATGCCCTCGATCTCCTTCTGGCTCTTCGTGGCCACGCCGGGCGGATAGAACTCCGGATCGGAGAGGAGCTTCTTATCGTCGATCACGCGCGCGGCCAGGCCCCGGCTCTTGAGCAGCACGTACTGCGTCTGCAGGAACTCCTGGTCGGAGGCGGCGATGCCGAAGAAATCCTCGACCGTCATCTGGTTCGGGTTCTCGCGCTCGATCTGGAGCTCGATCGCGGAGCGGTAGAGCGGCTTTGAGAAGTAGCTCGTCAACAGCGTGCCGAGCATGACCACGGCCAGGATCGAGACCGCGACCTTCCACCGCTTCTGGATGACGGTCCAGTAATGGGAAAGGTGGACTTCGGTGGTATTGAGATCCATGGTTCGGGCTGCCCGGGGACAAGCTTAGAACGTGCTCTCGCGAACGTAAATCGTATCGTCGTCCTGGAGCTGCACGTCCGGGGCCTTTCCGTTGAGGATCTTGCGGTAGTCGACGTTGATGGAGACCTCGCGGCCGTTGACCTTCCGCTTGATCACGCAGCTCTTCGCGGCGCGGTCCGTGGGGCCGCCGGCGTCCGCAAGCGCTTGCAGCAGCGTCGGCGACTGCGAGCGCCGGAACTGCACCTTGCCGGGCTTCATCACCTCGCCGAGGAGATAGATGTTGATCATCGTCTCGGTGGGGATGTTGACCACGTCGTTCGGACGGAGCGGCAGGTTGAGATCGGGATTGCCGTTGACCATGAGGTCTTCGACGTCGACGGCGATCTGGTCGGTCAGTCCGTTCGCCGCACTGCGCAGGATGTAGACGGTCTTGCCGTAGCCGGTGGCGAGGCCGCCGGCCTGGGTGATGGCTTGAAGCAGGGTGATGTTGCCGGTGACGTTGATGCGCCCCGGACGCGTCACCGCGCCGATGACTGAAATCGGCCGGTTGCCCGCCTCGGCGACGAGGACGGTGACGTCGGCCTTCTGCAGCAGCCCGCGCTCCAGCGACGCCTTGATGAGCCGCTCGAGCTCCCCCGGACGGAGGCCGGAGACGTCGAGCTTACCGATGAGCGGGAAGGAGATCTTGCCGTCGTCCGTGACGACGGTGCGCGTGTTCAGCGACGGATCCTGAAAGACCCGGATGTCGAGCACGTCGCGCGGGCCGATCGGCGCGTCGCTGGCGCCGAGCATCGGCAGCGGTTCCTGCGGCTGCGTCGGCACGACCGGCGTCTGCGCGACCGCTGCCGCTGCAACGAACAAGAGGACTGCGATGCTGATGGCTAGCTTCTTCATTTTCGTAATAGTTACTTTGAGTTACGGGCTTAACGACAAGGCGATGGCGAGTCGTATTCCACTCTGTTCGTCGATGTCGAAGTTGGATCTCCGACGGTAATAACCGATGTCAAAACCGCCCCGCGCGTGACGCATCGTGTAGCGCCAGCCGATGGCCGTGAAGGAGAAATCGTCGACGCGGCGCGCGAGCGTTGCGTTCGCCGGATTCAGCGTCGCCACCGGATAGACGTCGCGGCCATACGTCGAGGAGAAGCGCAGCGTCAGCCGCCGCGTGGCCTGCCGGTCGACGGCGAAGAGGGCGCGGTCGGCTGTGTAGTAGCGCTCGTTGAGGGCGATGGAGAAGTCGACGTCGCGGTCGACCGCCATCGACAGATTGTTCTTCGCGCCGAAGCGATGAGTGAAGCTGGCGTGGCCGACGATTCCGCGGAAGTCCGGGCTCCCGGGCACTTCGAAGTGCAGCACGGCCGGGCCGGCTTCCGCCTTGAACGTCGCCCGCCCGGAGTCGTACGTCACTCCCGGCGCGGCGTAGCGGCGCGTGCTGTTCTTGTCGGTGGCGTTCGGAAAGGTGTAACGGTTCCACTCGCTGTTGAGCGTGAGCGATGTCAGCGGGAAGGTGTGGTGCAGCAAGGAGAAGCGGGCGTTGCGCTCGCGCCGGTCGAGATCGGTGATGTTGATGGTGTTGCCGTTGAGGTCGACGCCGGCGCCGGTGCCGTCCGGCTGGAAGCGCGCCGTGGGGTAGGTGAAGCGCCGCCCCGACAGCGTGTAGAACGCGCGCGTTCTCGAGGAGTAGCGGACTTCACCGGTGACGCCGGCGGTATCCTCGCGTTGGGTGACGACGCGATTGATCTCGCCCGACAGCGCCTGCAGCTTGTTGGCCTGCGTGATGTAGGGGTTGATGTAGAGGTGGTTGAGGAGGTAGTGCGCGTCGCCGCGCACCAGGTACCCCCACGAGTTCTGCGAGGTGCCGGTCGAGAAGAATGCGTACTCGGGCGTGAAGCTGATGGCGTAGATCGTCTTCTTCGCCGGCACGAAGTAGAGCTTCTGCGGCGCGGAGACGGCGAAGGAGAGTCCACCGCCCTGCTGCGACGTGGGAAAGAAGAACTCGTTCTCGTACCCGAGGTCCGAGAACTGGAGATAGGAGAGGAGATAGAACGGACCGTTATGGATGCGGGCACGGCGCAGGTCGGCAGCGAGCGTTTCGCTGGCCTCGAACGTCCGCTCGCGCGAGCGCACGGCTTGTGCCCAGGCGCTGGAGGCAATTGCAATACAGGCCACGGCCGTGAAAAGCCGCAGTAAAAATCCCCGCACGACCCCTCCTACACAGTTATCTTCCGGTTAGGACCCGGGGAATCGTAGCACGAGCCGCGTACAATCCGAACACACATGACAGACCGGAGGTCCGTTGCCGAGCTCGTCTGCCGCGGAATGCTCCTGGTTTGGTTGTGCTGGCTGCCGTTGCCGTTCGGCTCCGTGACGGAGCGGGCGCAATTGCCGCTGGTGCTCGGCGCCCTGGTGATTTGCGCGTTGGCGGCGCTGGCGCGAAGCTGGGGGTCCCTCGCTCCGCTCGGGATGACGCCGGCGTTTCGCTTCTGGCTCGCCGGCGGCGTGCTCTTCGTCACTGTGGTTGCCGTGCAGCTCGTGCCGCTGCCGAACGCGCTGCTCGGCGTCGTCTCGCCGCAGTCGATGCGGATCTGGAGCGACGCCGAGCGCGTGGCCGCGCTCGCCGGCCTCGGCGCACCCGCGGCCGTGCATCCGATCTCCGTCGATCCGGAACTGACGGCGGCGCATCTCTTCCGCGTCGTTGCGTACCTCGCGGCGTTTCTCGCGGCCGCGTTGCTGCTGCGCCGCCACCGTCAGCGCGCCGCGCTCGCCTACGTCCTCGGCGCCGCCGCGGTGTTCGAAGCGGCGTACGGCATCCGCGAGGCGGCGCTGCAGCGCTATTCGATCTGGGGATGGGCGAACAAGGTGATTTTCAACCGCGTCACCGGCACGTTCGTGAATCCGAATCACTTCGCGCACTACGCCGCCATCGTGATGCCGCTCGGCGTCTACATCGCCGCGCAGGCGTGGCACGACGCGGCGCCGAGCGGCGCGCCGCGGCGGCGGCGCCTGGTGCGCCTGTTCGAGAAGCAGCTGATCCGCTTCGGCTGCGGCGTCGTCATCGCCTTCGCGTGCCTCATCGCCATTCTCGTGGCGCAGTCGCGCGGCGCCTTGATCGCCGCGGTCGCCGGCTTCGCCATCACCGGCGCGGCCGCGGGCGGGCGGCGGCACGCAGTGCGCCGCGGAGTCTTGATCGGCGTCGCCGGCGTGGCGCTGGTGCTCGTCGTCGTGCTTCTGCTCGGATTGAAGATCTCGCGCTTCCAGGAGGCGGAGACGGCGACGCTCGGCGGCCGCGGCGTGACGGTCGGCGCGGCCTTGGCGCTCTGGAAGCGCTTCCCGATCTTCGGCACGGGCCTCGGCACGTTCGCCGAGGTGTCGTCGATGACGGGCGTCGGCACCGCCGAGATCCTCATCAATCACGCGCATGACGACTACGCGGAGATCGCCGCCACGACCGGCATCGCCGGCGTGCTCGCCGCGCTCGTTCCGCTCTTTGCCGGCTACGCCGCGCTCTTGCGCATGACCTTTGGCAGCGGCGGCGAGGAGCTGACGTGGACGCGCCGCGCGTACCAGACGGCGGCGCTGACGAGCATCACGATCGCTTTGGTGCACGCGCTCATCGACTTCAACTTTTTCATCCCGGCGAATCCGGCCACGCTCGCGGCCATCGCCGGCGCGGCCGTCCCGCTCAGGGAGCGACGCTGACGACGCGCACGAGGCGCGCCGCGCCGTTGCGCGTCAGGAGATTCGGCACCTGCACGCGCAGCCGGTGCACGCCCGCGGCCGAGGGCACGGCAAACGTCCGCTGCTTGCCGATCTCTCCTTCACCCACGCGCGCGTCGTCGACGTAGACCTCGACGTACGGCGGAACTTCGTCGGTCTTCACGGTCTCGATCGTCATCGACGCCGGGCCGCGCATCTCCCGGTCGACCCACGACGCGCCGTTGACGCAGCCCTCGTCGCGCAGGTGCTGCCACACGCCGCGCGGCTCGGCGAGCTCGCCCTTCGCGTGGATGCGGATGTCGAATGCCGCGGCCTCGTTGCCGACGAGCTGTGCGAGCCGGTAGCGCGTCGGCTCGCTCACCGCGCCGGGGATGTGCACGATGGAGTCGATGCCGTCGAGCGGCTGGAGGCGGTGGCGCAGCGCGTAGTCGACGAACGCGTCGAGCTCCGCGCTGTGCCGCGGGTCCTCGATCAGCGGGCGGCGGTGCAGCTCGTTGAGCGCATCGCGCAGCAGCGGCTCGTCGTCGGTCGAATACGGCGGCGGCGGGAGCTGCCCGATGATGTCGGGCGGCATCATCGACGGCAGCTTCGCGCGGAACTCCATCGTCCGCTGGCGGACGACGTCGCCGCGCAGTGCGCGGTAGTCGGCGAAGCGGCCGTTGGTGACGGCGAGGTCGCGCAGGAGCGTGAGCGCGCGCTCGCCGCCGGGATTCCAGCGGCGGAGGAACGCCAGGTTGCCGGTGAGGTCGAAGATCGGACGGGCCATGCTGAAGAACGTCGCGTCGTCGCGCATCAAGGGCCCGAGGGTGTCGAGCGCGGCGCCACGGTCGGCGGGAGTGAGCTCACTCCAGTGGAAGAGCGCGGCGCGCACGAGCTCCATCTGCGGCGCCTCGCGCATCGGCGCCAGATGCATCGCGGCGTCGTGCGCGGCGTGCCACAGGGCGAAGCGGTTCGGCACGCGCGCGTCGAGCGCGTGCTCG
>DATELQ010000154.1:0-42153 GCA_035276475.1 Thermoanaerobaculia bacterium
CGATCGTCGGCGCCACGCTGATCGACGGCCGCGGCGGCGCGCCGGTGCCGAACGCCACGATCGTGATGCGGGACGGCAAGATCGACTGCGCCGGCACGTGCAAGGTGCCCGAGGGGATCGATGTGGTCGATGGGAAAGGAATGTGGGTGACGCCGGGACTCATCGACGCGCACGTGCACTTCTCGCAGACCGGGTGGGCGGATGGGCGGCCCGACTCGATCGACGTCCGCGCCACGCATCCGTACGAGAAGACGATCGCGGAGAACCGCGCCAACCCGGAGCGCTACGGCCGCTCGTACGTCTGCTCCGGCGTGACGTCGGTGTGGGACGTCGGCGGCTACACCTGGACCCTTGGACTGCACGACCGCTTCGAGAACAACACCTCCGTGCCGCACGTTGAGGCGGCGGGGCCGCTCCTATCGACGCTCGATCACTGGCTGAACCTCGCCGCGGAACGGCAGTTCATCGTGTTGAAAGATGAAAAGTCCGCGCGCGACGGCGTCAAGTACCTCGCCGCGCAAGGCTCGCACGCCGTGAAGGTGTGGTGGATCGTCACGCCGGAGCTCCCGATCGAGACGCTCGCGCCCGCCGTGGCCGCGGCGGCGGACGAGGCGCACAAGAACAAGCTGCCGCTCATCGTCCACGCGACCGGGCTGGCCGAGGCGAAGGGGGCGCTCAAGGCGGGGGCGAACGTGCTCGTGCACAACGTCGATGACCTGCCGGTCGACGACGAGTTCATCCAGCTCGCGAAGAAGAACAACGCCATCGTGATTCCGACGCTGACGGTCGTCGGCGGCTATGGGCGGATGATGCACGGCGTCGCCGACCGCAAGCCGCCCGCGGTCGACGATCCGAACGGCTGCGTCGACCGCGCCACGCTCGCGAAGGTCGCGGAAACGGCGACGCTCGATGCTTCGCTCGTGACCGCGGCGCGCGTCGCTCGCATGGACCAGCGCATCGCCCGCATCGCCGCCGTGTCGACCGAGAACCTCAAGAAGCTCTCCGACGCCGGCATCCTCATCGCCACCGGCACGGACGCCGGCAATCCGCTGACGCTGCACGGTCCGGCGATTTACGCGGAGATGGAGGCGATGCAGAAGGCGGGGATGACGCCGATGCAGGTGATCGTGTCGTCGACCGCCGTGGCGGCGCGAGCGATGGGGCTCGACAAGCGCGTCGGCACGATCGAGAAGGGGAAGGACGCCGACCTCGTCGTCGCCGGCGGCGACCCGTCTTCCGACGTCGCCAACTTCAGAAAGGTGCGCTACGTGGTGCGCTCGGGCGTCGTGCGATCGATCGACGACCTGCACGCGCTGGCGCAGAATGAGCAAAAATGAGGATAGAGGCCGCCCGATGAGCGACGATCGTCCCGATGACGAACGCGAGACCTTCAACTATTTTGCGAACGAGTACGCGCAGGCGCTGCAGGCGTTCAAGGCCATCGAGGACCAGTCGACCACGCTGATGCTCCTCGGCGTCGGCGAAGACCTCCGCACCTTCCTCGACCAGTTCCTGGAGATGGCCGAGAAGACGCGCGCGCTGGCCATCGAGAAGAACGAGCCGAATTTCGCGGAGTGGTTCGGCGAGCTGATCGAGAAGGCGGAAGCGCTGCGCGGGACGGTCACGCAATGATCGCCGCCGCCGCGATGGGAGTTCTGATGAGCACCATGACTGTGGACCAGCACGTCGACGAGCTGGCCAAGCAGGTCGAGCCGTCGGTGATCGCCTGCCGGCGCGACATCCACCAGCACCCGGAGCTCGGCAACCGCGAGGTGCGGACCTCGAAGCTCATCGCCGACAAATTGAAATCGCTCGGCATCGAAGTGCGCACGCCGGTCGCGCACACCGGCGTCGTCGGCACGTTGCGCGGCGGCAAGCCGGGACGCACCGTGGCGCTGCGCGCCGACATGGACGCGCTGCCGGTGGTCGAGCAGGTCGACGTGCCGTTCAAGTCGACGGTGAAGACGACGTACAACGGCCACGACGTCGGCGTGATGCACGCCTGCGGGCACGACGCGCACGTGGCCATCCTCCTCGGCGTCGCCGAGGTGCTGTCGAAAGTGCGCGCGGAGATCCCCGGCACCGTCGTCTTTCTCTTCCAGCCAGCCGAGGAAGGTGCGCCCGAGGGGGAAGAAGGCGGCGCGGAGCTGATGGTGAAAGAGGGGGCGCTGCAGGGCGTGAACGCCGTGTTCGGGCTGCACGTCACGTCGCGCTACCCCGTCGGCGAGATCGCCTGGAAGCCCGGCGGGATGATGGCGGCGGTCGACTCCTTCAAGATCAACGTGCACGGGAAGCAGACGCACGGCGCCTATCCGTGGCTCGGCGTCGACCCGATCGTCGTGGCCTCGCAGATCGTCGTCGCATTGCAGCTCATCCCATCACGTCAATTGGACGCCACGCTGGCGCCGTCGGTGGTGACGGTCGGCGCGATCCACGGCGGCGTGCGCAACAACATCATCCCCGACGACGTGGAGATGCTCGGCACGATCCGCTCGCTCGACAAGTCGATGCGCGACGACATCCACGCGCGCATCAAGCGCACCGCCGAGGACATCGCCGCGGCCGCCGGCGCGAAGGCGGAGGTGGCGATCACGCCGGGATACCCGATCACATACAACGATCCGGCGCTGACGGAGCAGATGGTGCCGACGCTGCAGCGCCTCGCGGAAACGAGCGAGGTCGTCAACGCCACGCTCGGCGCCGAGGACTTTTCGTTCTATCAGCAGAAAGTGCCGGGGCTGTTTTTCTGGCTCGGGACGCGGCCGAAGAACCAGACCGCCGCGGAGGCGCCGTCGAACCACTCACCTCTCTTCTATGTCGACGAGAGCGGTCTGGGGCTCGGCGTCCGCGCGCTGGCGCACGTGGCACTCGACTATCTGCGCGCGCGTTAACGCGGCGCCATCTGCTTGATGCGGCCCCAATAGTCGGCGCCGCTGAGCCACTGCCCGCCGTCGATGACGAAGGCTTCGCCGGTGACGTAGCTCGCGTAGTCTGAAAGCAGGTACGTCGCCGCGTTCGCGACTTCGTCGAGCGATGCGAAGCGTCTCAGCGGAATCGTGCGCCGGATCCCTTCCTCGATCATCGGATCCGGAAAGAGCCGCTTCGACGCGCCCTCGGTATGCACCGGCCCCGGCGCAATGGCGTTGACGCGGATCTTGTACCGCGCCCACTCCACAGCCAGCGTCTTCGTCATGGCCAGCACGCCGGCCTTGGCGCTCGCCGAGTGCACGACGCCGGGCGCGCCGGTCCAGGCGTAGTTGGCGATGACGTTGAGGATCGAGCCGCTCTTCGCCGCGATCATCCGCTTCCCGACCGCGCTCGTGCAGTAGAACGTGCCGTTCAGCACGATGCCGATGACCGAGTTCCACCCGTTCACCGACAGCGCCGCGCTCTCGACCATGAAGTTCCCGGCCGCATTGTTCACGAGCAAATCGATCTTCCCGTGATCCTCGACGACCTTCGCCGCCATCCCCTCCACGGCCTCGGCGTCGCGCACGTCGAGCACGTGAAAGTGCGCCGCCTCCGCCCGCCCCGTCTCGCTGCGGAGCTGCTCGACGGCGGGCCCGAGGTGCTCTTCGCTGCGGCTGCAAAGGACGAGCGTGGCGCCGAGCTTGGCCAGCTCGCGGGCGATGCCGAAGCCGATCCCCGTGCCGCCGCCGGTGATGACCGCGACGCGGCCGGTGAAGGTGTTGTCTGGAAGCATGACGGCCTCATCATACACACGCCTCACGTCCGCGGCGGCGGCGGACACCCATACTCCTTCTCGTGTGCGCGCCGCATGGCCTCGACGTGCTCGATAAGGTGCGCATTCTGGGGGTCGCGCGCCAGGTCCTCGGTCGCGTAGTAGACCTCGAGCGCCTGCCGGTAGAGGAGCTCCCCGAATGTCCTCGGCGAGCGTCTCGAGCGCTTCGGCCGTGAAGTCGGTCAACGCCTCCTCGCGATTGCTCGCTGAGTAGGTGACTGCACTCTCCGTCTCTCCATGAAACCTCCGAAGGAGGCTCCGGACGCGCCGCGGCGCGTCCGGAGCCATGTCATCTCATCTTGCTACGTGGGCTTCGACTGAGGAGTGGGCTTCGAATCCGGCTGCGGCGCCTTGCGGCGCGAGCGTCCGAACTTGTTCAGCCGCTTCATCTCTTCGATGTGGGCGGTGAGCCGCGCCGCGTGAGCGTCATCGCGCGCCAGCTGCCGGCAGATCTGGTAGGTCTGCAAGGCAGCAAGGCCGATGCGCTGGCGGCGCAGCAGGTTCGCGTCGGTGAGGCTTTGCAGAAGAGCGCGGACCTCGTCGATCGCTGCCGTCCAGCGGTCGCTGGCGTCGCTCTCTTGCCGCAAATCCTCATCCGTGCGTCCGAGCGACGTCTGCACTGCCGGTGACACGCCGGTGGCGTTGATGGCGGCGACGACGAACTTCTCGTTGACGTGCGCCAGCCGCCGGCGACGCGCCGCAGGCATGGCCGGCAATGCGTCCGGCTGCGGAACCCGCTCGCGCAGCGCGCGCAACTCTTCGACGAACTGCGCCGGCGAGAGCATCTCCGGAGCCGGGCTCGGATCGGGGGACTGTGTGATGCTAGTAGCCATAGTTTTATTCTCCTTTCTGCCAGACGGCATGCGCCGGCTGACGACGTTGGGTCATGACCGCCCGAGGGCCTAGGATCTCGAACGGGTTGGGAGGAGCTCGGCTCGACTCTCTTCACCGGCGGCGCCTATACAGGCAAGCTCGATCCGATGACCTATAGGACGAGGCGTCCGCGCGGACGTTTCGCGGAAGCGCGAAATTGTTACTCGCGTGCTTGGCGGTGTCTTGCGGGTCTCCGGCGGTGTCTCTCGGATCACTCGCAGTACACATCGGATCGATGGCGATGACGATCGGATCACCGGCGCTCATGACTTCATGTCCCGGCGTGATTCTCCGATCGCTCGAGGACACGATTTCATGACCCACGATCATGAATGGATGCTTCGAAGACATCCCCGAGACGACGGAGGACTTGCTTTCGTTCTCATTCGACTCTATTCTTACAGTCGTAAGAGATGAGCAAGAACCTGCATGAGCTGACCGATCTCCAGCTCGCGATCATGAAAGAGATCTGGAGCCGAGGCACTGCCACGGTGACCGACGTGCACGAGGCCCTCATCGGCTCCTCCGCCCTGGCCAAGAAAACCGTCGGCACGATGATGGCGCGGCTCGAGAAGCAGGGCTTTCTGGTCCACTACGCCGAGGGGCGCGAGTTCATCTACGAGCCCACGGTCACGCGGTACGAGGTCGCCCGCGCCAAGATGCGCAACGCCCTCGACAACCTCTTCGGGGGGAGTCTTCCCGCGCTGGTCAGCCACGCCCTCGAGGCGAAAGACGTGGCCGAGGGAGACGTCGAGCGCGTTCGGGCGCTCATCGCGGAGTGGGAGAAAAAAGACAGGAAAAAGGAGCGCCGGAAATGAGCGCCTGGATGTCCGCATGGAGTGTGACGTACCTCGTTCACAGCACCCTCATGATTGCAGTCGTCTGGATTGCCGCGTACTGGATCCGATCCGCGTCCGTGCGGGACACGCTGTGGAAGCTCGCGCTGGTCGGCGGCATCGTCACGGCGACGATCCAGATGTCGGTTCCGGTCGAGCGTTTTCTGCCGGAGACGGCGCCGCGGCGCATCACTGTGCCGATGCCGTTGCCGGCCGCGCCGCCCGCGCCAGCGCTGCAGAGTGAGACGCGCATCGAGCTTCGCGACGTTCCGCCGAGCGCGCCCGCGCGCAAGCTGCCGCTCCTGCCTACGGTCTGGGCGGCGTTGACCGCGCTCCTCATCGCGCGCATCGTCGTCGGCCGCAATCGATTTCTCCAGACCATCCGCGAGCGCGTCGAGATCCTGAGCGGCGCCGACCGCGCCCTCGTCGACCGGCTCGCCGAACGCGCAGGGCTCGCGCGCGCCGTTCGCCTCACCGAGTCGGGCAGCGTGCGCTCGCCGCTGGCCATGCTCGGCTGGGAGATCGTCGTTCCCGCCGGCGTCCTCTCGGGCATGACGGGCGAGCAGCGCGAGACGATCCTCGCGCACGAGCTCGCGCACCTCCAGCGCCGCGACCCGCTGTGGCTCACGCTGGCCGAGGGGGTGAAGGCGATCCTCTGCTTCCAGCCGCTGAATTGGCTGGTGCAGGCGAAGATGAAAGAGACGGCGGAGTTCCTCTGCGACGACGCCGCCGTGCTGCAGACCGGCAACCGCAAGGCCCTCGCGGAGACGCTGGCCGCGCTGGCAGTGAGCGTCTCGACTCCCGTTCCCGCCGTCGCCGCCATGGCGGAAGGGGGCTCACACCTCATCGCCCGCGTCACGCGGGTCCTCCGCGCCAGCGGACGTCCGGACTCGCCGCTGCGCCTTCACGTTCGTCTGCTGCTGGCCATCGTCGTCGTCGTGTCGACCGCGGCATTCGCTCCCGGCATCACCATGGTCGTCGCGTCGTCGAAAGCCCTCGGCGGCAAACCGAACAACCACTTCGCAGACGGCGTCCTGAACCGCTCCTTCCGCGGGCCGGACGGCGACACGAACGTCCAGTTCGAAGCGCATGACGCATGGATCAGCGACGACGCCCGCGACGTTCGCTTCGACACGCGCGACGGCTACGTCCGCGCGAAGGAGGTCTCGGAGCACGGGCCCGTTCGCGAAGTCGAGATCAAAGCCGGCCGTAGTCTCGAGCCGGTTCGCCGTTACACCGTCGACGGCGTCGAGACGGCGTGGTGCGACGACGCGCGCCGGATCATTGCCTCGGCGTTCGGACCGAGTACCGAACATGCCGCCAGCACCGACACGTCGAAAACCCATACGTGGAACGCCACGATCGAATTCACCGGCGCGCGCGACGGCGCTCCGCTGCACATTCAGATCCGCGCCAAAGACGTGCGCTATCGCGACTCCGGCGAAGTCATTCTCGACGAGGGCAGCTCGCTGTGGGTTCTGGAGTCCGTCGGCAATCAGACGCTCTCCTTCGACCTCCGGAAGGGGCAGAACCGCTTCCACAGCGAGAACCACCCTGAGATGACGAACGAAGATCGAGTCGAGTGGCTGCGCGAGATGCTGCGCAAGCACGCACAGTTGCCCCGCAAGGTGATCGACTCACTCACTCACATTTAGCGAGTCTTACGATTGTAAGGAGTTAACCAAAGCAGACATTCGATCGTAGTGAGATCGATGCTCTGCCGCTCGCTGCCTCTCCTGCTTCTCACCGCGTGCTCCGTTGCCGTGGCGCCGAACGGCGGCGACCCGCGCGCCGCGAAGGTGCTGTCGTCCCTGGCGCCCGCCTTCGACGTGGCCGGGCGCACGCCGGTGCGTTGGACGCTCGACGAGGAGATGGCGAAGTACCAGGTTCCGGGCGTCAGCATCGCGGTCGTCGATGGAGACCGCATCTGGTCGAGCGCGCGCGGCGTTCTGCAGGCGGGCGGGGTCGAGCCGGTGACGGAGCACAGCGTCTTCCAGGCGGCATCGATCAGCAAGGTCATCGCCGCGACGATGACGCTGCGCCTCGTGGACGAGAAACGCCTCGACCTCGATACCGACGTGAACCTGTATTTGCGGTCATGGAAGGTGCCGGAGAGCCCGTACACGGATCGCGAGAAGGTGAC
The DNA here is from genome assembly GCA_035276475.1 of Thermoanaerobaculia bacterium. GTDB lineage: Bacteria > Acidobacteriota > Thermoanaerobaculia > Gp7-AA8 > Gp7-AA8 > DATDFB01. The sequence continues at coordinate 7,595 of DATELQ010000154.1, forward strand.
GCTGCGCCGGCTCCTGAGTCACACGGCCGGGACGAGCGTTCACGGATTCTTCGGCTACGCCGCAGACGAGCCGAAGCCGACGCTGCTTCAGGTCCTCGATGCCCAGCCGCCGGCCAAGAACAAACCGATCCGCGTCGTGGCCGTTCCGGGCTCGGCGACGAGCTATTCGGGCGGAGGAATCGCCATCGAGCAACTGGTGCTGACGGACGTCACGGGCAGGCCGTTTCCCGACCTCGCGCGTGAGCTCGTGTTTGCGCCGCTGCAGATGGAGGACAGCACGTTCGAGCAGCCGCTGCCGAACGCAATGCGCGCCCGCGCCGCGCGCGGACACGACCAGGACGGCCGCATGCTTCCGGGCGGATGGCACATCGGGCCGGAGATGGCGGCGGGGTGGATGTGGACGTCGGCAACGGACCTGATGCGCTGGGCGATGGCGATCGCGGACGCGCGGGACGGAAAGCCGCGATCGATTCTGTCCCGCAGCACCGCAACCGCGATGCTCACGCCGCAAAAAGATCTCTATGGCCTCGGCTCACTTCTCGAAGGAACCGGCCGCGCCTTCTCCTTCAGTCACGGCGGCAATAACCCGGGTTACACGACGCAGGTGACCTACTTCCCCGAGACCCGGCAGGGAATCGCGATTCTGACGAACAAGGTGGGCGCCGATCTCCTGATCGACGAGATCACGCGCGCCGTCGCCAGCGAATACGGCTGGCCGGCCCATCAGCCCGGCCGCGTGACGCCCGCCGCACTGAACGCCGCCGACCTCTCCCGCATCGCCGGCGATTACGCCCTGCACTTCCCCGGCGCCCCCGACGCCGCCCCCGCCACCGTGCGCCTGGAGGACGGCCGTCTCTATCTCGATGCGGCACCCATCATCACTCACGACGAAGTTGTCGCGGTGACGCCCTCACGACTCGTCAGCCCCGCCTGGGGCTACTCGATGGACCTGCAGCGGAACGATCGCGGAGAGGTCACGGCCTTTCGGCTGACGTACGGCGATAACGTCCTAAGCGCCACTCGAAAGCCGTGACGAACGGCTCAGATGCCGGACAGCTTCGCCGCGCGTCGGCGGGCGAGTTCGGCATCCTCCGTCAGTCCAACCGCAGCGTAGCCGCGCGCGGCCGACTCGAAACAGCGGATCGCCTCTTCGCGATCAGGCCCATATCCCGCGGCGATCATTGCTTCGTATGCATCGCCGAGGCTGCACTGCGTATTCGCCCAAGCCTTCGGAAAGTCGCGCTCGGTGCGCACCCGGAGGGCCGCTTCATAGCACGCGATTGCCTTCTTCAGGTTTTTCGCTCGATCGCCCGTCGAAAGATTGTGGTAAGCGGCTCCGAGGTTGTTCTGTGTCATCGCCCAATCGGCGGGATAGTCGCTCTCGCTCCACACCCGCAGCGCCGCTTCATAGCAGTCGATCGACTTTGCCAGGTTCTCTCCTCGATCACCCGTGGGAAGTTCGTCGTAGACGGTTCCAAGGTTGTTCTGCGTCGTCGCCCACGCCGCGGGAAAATCGCGCTCGGTGCGTATCCGGAGTGTCGCCTCGTAACAGGCGATCGCTTTCTTCAGGTTCTCTCCTCGATCGCCAGTAGGAAGCTCAGCGTAGGCGTTTCCGAGGTTGTTCTGCACACTCGCCCAATCTGTGGGAAAGTCACCCTCGGTCCACACTTCCAACGCCGCTTCGTAGCAGGCAATCGATTTCCTCAGGTTCTCCGTTTGATCGCCGGTCGGTAAGTCCGTATAGGCGATCCCGAGGTTTGTCTGCGACCTCGCCCAATCCGTTGGAGAGGTTTCCCGTATCGTGCGGCTGAGGAGTGCCTCGCTCAGACGAACGCGTTCCGAGAAACGGCAGGTCCAAGGTAAGTAAATGCCCGCGGCCATCACGGCGCGTCGGAAAAGCTCCAGATCGATTTCTTCCGCATGCGCAATGGCCTGCTGCACGTTGATCCATTCAGCGTCGATCCACCGACGGGCGACTGTCTGTGACTCGCCTCCCTTGGCGCGCAACGCATCATCGGCCCGATCGAGATGCTCGATGAACCAACGGGCATGCCGCGCGGCGAGATCCTTCCGGCGGTCGGCATCAAGGCGCTCCAACGCGAACTGCCGCGTCGTCGACAGCATCGAATAACGGCCGCTGTTGCGATCGAAGCGGAGCAGGGAAGCGTCGACGAGAATGTCGAGGCTCTCGAGCGGCGTCCCGGCCACCGCCTCGGCGGCCTCGGCGTCGAAGCCGCCGGAGAAGATCGCCAGCGATGAGAGCGCGTCGCGGCCTTCCGGCGGCAGGCGGTCCGTCGCCCATTCCAGGCAGGCCTGAACACTGGCGTGGCGCTCGGGACGGAGCGCGTCCTTTCCGCGGGCGCGGACGGCGGTCAGGTGCGTCTTCAGCTCGTCGGCCAATTGACGCAGTTGCCGCTTCGGCGCTACGGGGGCGACGAGCTCGATCAGATACGGCAGGCCGTCGGTGGCCTCGAGCACGTCGCGCATGGCCGCCTCGTCGTCCGGCTGCCACTGGGCGTTGCGCTGCTGGGCCAGGGTGGCGAACAGGCGATGCCCCTCCGGGTCCGGCATGGGATCGAGATCCACCACCCGCTCCCCTCCGACGTCGAGCACCTGCTGGCTCGTCACGAGAACGCGCACGCCGGCGGTGGCGGCCAAACGCGGCACGAACGGCGCCGCCGCCGCGACGGACTCGAAGTTGTGGAGGAGCAGCAGGCGGTCGCCTCCGTGGAGCTGGCTGCGAAGGGCCTCGAAGTCCGGCGCGTCGACCTCCGTCAATCCGAGGGCTTCGCGCACCGCGGTCAACAGCCCCTCCTCCGAGGCGACGGCGCGCTCCAGCGAGACAAACGCCACTTCCCGCGGCAACCCTCCGCCGCGCGCCAAGAGCGTCTCCACCGCCAGGCGGGTTCTTGCCGACGCCACCGGTGCCGTGAAGGGTCACCAGGCGGCCGACGCGCAGCGCCGCGGCCAACTCCTCCATCTCCCGCTCGCGGCCGATCCACGGCGTGAGCCACGGATAGGGCAGCCGCTCGTGCGCCTGCGGGGGCGGCTCGGGCTGCATGGCCTCGTCCCACAGAACGTCGACGATCTCGACCGCCTCACCCACTCCTTTCATCGGATAGGGGGCCGTAGCTGTGAAAGCGGACGCCGGGAGCGTTTTTCCCTAGTGCCACCGTCACGCCCGAGCAGTAGACGCGTGGCCTCGCCGCTGTGCATGCCGATGCGCGCGGCGAGCGGCGTGTCATTGGATCTAAGCAGACCGCACGTTCCGCCGACGCCCGAGGGAGACAACCGGGAGCGCCTCCCGGCGGGCGGGCACGGCCCGCGGCGTTCGTTGACACGTAAATCGCGCTCGATGCGTCAATCGTGCGTTTGGCCGGAGGCAACCGACGCTGGGGGCCGTGCCCGCCCCGCCGGGAGGCGCCTTCGTCGTTCCCCGGGAGTGAGGTGGAATGCGTGCGATCTACTAGTAGCTGACCGCCGCCTCCTGCGCCGACCCCGCCGTCTCGCGGTTCCCCTCCACGATCTTTCCATCGAACAGCTGCACCGTCCGCTGCGCGTAGCGGCTGAAGCGTGGGTCGTGCGTCACCATGCAGATCGTCGCGCCGGCGCGGTGGAGGTCGTGAAGGAGGTCCATCACCGCCGCGCCGTTCTTCGAGTCGAGATTTCCGGTCGGCTCGTCGGCGAGGAGGATCAGCGGGTCGCCCACCAGCGCGCGGGCGATGGCCACGCGCTGCTGCTGGCCGCCGGAGAGCTGCGTCGGGTAGTGCTTGGTCCGATGGGCCATGTCGACGCGCTCGAGCGCGCGCTGCACGCGCTCCGTCCGCTCCGCCGGCGGCATGGAGCGGTACGTCAGCGGCAGCTCCACGTTCTCGTACACCGTCAGATCGGTGATCAGATTGAACGCCTGGAAGATGAACCCGATGTCGCGGCTGCGGATGCGCGTGCGCTCCGCCGGCGTGAGCGCCGCCACGGGGCGTCCGTCGAGGAGATAGCTGCCGCTCGTCGGCGAGTCGAGGAGCCCTAAGATCGAGAGCAGCGTCGACTTGCCGCAGCCGGAGGGGCCGGCGATCGAGACGAACTCGCCGCGCCCGATCTCCAGGTCGATGTCGTCCAGCGCGTGCGTCTCCACGTCGTCGGTGTAGAAGATCTTCGTCACATCCTGAAGCTGGATCATCATGGTCACTCCTTCAGTTGCACTCGATCGGCTTCTTCCCACGCCGACATGTCGGAGGTGATGATGCGGTCGCCTTCGGCGAGGCCGCCGACCACCTCGATCGTCGTCACCGAGCTCCGTCCGAACCGCGCCCGCACCCGCACCGCTTCGTGGCCCTCGATGCGGAACACCGTCCCGGCCGCGTTCTCCTGCGCGTTCACCGGCCGGGCCACGTGGAGCACGTTGTTCATCCGCTCCAGCTCGACCGCGCCGTCGACGGTGAGGTCGGGGCGCGCGCCGCGCGGAAGCGGTCCGTCGAGGCCGACGTCGACCGTGACGGTGGAGTTCTGCGACGCCGGATCGACGCGCGTCACATGCCCGATGACGACGCCGCCGCTCCTCGTGTCGATCGTGGCCACCTGCCCGAGGGCGATGTCGCGCGCCTGCGTCTCGGGGATGCGCAGCTGGGCCATGAGTTGCTGCGCGTCGACGACCTTGGCCAGGATGCTGCCGGCGGCGACGCGCTGCCCCACTTCGACGCTCACCTGCTGGAGCACGCCGTCGATGCCGGCGCGCACTTGCAGCGAGGCCAGTTGCTGCTCCTGCAGCCGGGCCTGGGCGCGCATCTGTTCGACCTTGGCCTGCTGCGCGGCGAGCTCGCTCTGCATCGACACGGTGTTCGTGCGCACGCGCTCCGACTCCAGGCGGTAGCGGTTCTCCAGCGAGTCGGCGGCGTTGCGGGAGAGCTTGCGGTTCAGCTCCGGCAGCACGCCTTTCGCGGCCAGCTCCTCGTCGGCGTTCGCGCGCAGCCGGGCCTGGTCGTACTCGGCCTTCAGCCGCGCCTCCGAGGCTCGATCGTCCAGCTCCCGGCTGTGCAGCCGGTTGCGCAGGCTGACGAGATCCGCCTCTCCGGCCTGCAGGAGATAGCGCGCGTCGAGCGTGCGCTGCGTCTGCGCAGGTTCCGAGAGATCGAGGATCACGGTGTCGCGGCGCACGGCCGTTCCGGGACGGACGACGATACGCGCCACGCGCGCATCGGTCGTGGCCGCGATCCAGTTGATGTCGACCGGGACGAGCGTGCCGCTCCCCCGCACCTGGCGCACCATCGGTCCGCGCTTCACAGTCTCTATGACGACGAGAGACCGGTCGACGATAGGGGCGGCCGGCTTGAGGTGCGCGACGCCCAGGGTCACGGCGGCGACGGCGAGGGCGGCGGCGATCGCGTAGAAGAGGCGACGGCGGTTGCGCTCGCGTGAACGATCGGGTCGGGCGATATCCATCGTGGCTATATCCATTGACAATATATCCACTGTGGCTATAGTATGCAAGCATGCAGACGCCGTTGCCCGCCGCCACCTTTCACATCCTCATGTCCCTGGCCGCGGAGGAGCGGCACGGATACGCCATCATTCAGGACGTCGAGGCCAGCACCCGCGGGGAGCTGCGCCTCAGCGCCGGAACGCTCTACCGCTCCATCCAGCGCATGCTCGAGCAGGGGCTGATCGTCGAGTCCAACCGCCGCCCCGCCCGCGCCCTCGACGACGAGCGCCGCCGCTACTACCGCATCACCCCGCTCGGCATCGCCACCGCGCGCGCCGAGTTGCGGCGCATGGAACAGCTGGTCCGGCTCGGGCGCGAGCGCGGCCTGAAGCCGGAGCCAGCATGATCACCTTCTACCGCGCTCTTCTCCGGCTCTACCCGGCCAGCTTCCGCGAGGAGTATGCCGACGAGCTCTGCGCGGTCTTTTCCGAGCGCGGCGGCTCCGTGTGGAGCGCGATCGCCGACGTCATTCCGAACGCGCTGGCGACGCACTTCGACGTTCTCAAGCAGGACCTCCGCTACGCCACGCGCCTGGTGCGCCACTCGCCCGGCTTCACCTTCACCGCCATCCTCGTCGTGGCCTTGGGCATTGGCGCGAACACCGCGGCCTTCTCGCTCGCCGACTTCGTGCTTCTCCGCCCGCTGCCGTTCCCGCACTCCGACCGCCTGGTGAAGATCTGGAACAACACCGACGGCGCCAGCATCGGCGAGGTGTCGCCGCCGAACTACCGCGACTGGAAAGCGATGGCCACGCGCTCGTTCGACGGCATGGCTGCCTACGCGCCGGCCTCGGCGAATCTCGTCGGCGTCGGCACGCCGCGGCGGGTGGAGATGTCGCTCGTGACGCCGGAGCTCTTTCCCTTGATCGGCACCGCTCCTCTCCTCGGCAGCGTGATCACCCCCGCGAACGCGAACGCCGGACGGAGCGCCGTTCTCAGCTATCAACTGTGGCGCACGCAGTTCGACGGCGATCCGGGAATCGTCGGCCGGGCCATGCGGCTCGACGGCACGCCACACACGATCATCGGCGTCATGCCCCCGGGCTTTCGCTTTCCCAACCGCGGCATCGACTTGTGGACACAGCTCGTCCTCGATCCGCAAGACAACGAGGACCGGACGAACAGCTACTTCGAAGTGGTCGGCCGGCTCAAGCCGGGCGCGAGCCTCAACGCCGCGCGCGCGGAGGTCTCGGCGATCGGCCTCCGGCTCGAACAGCAATACCCCGACACGAACAAAGAAATGCGCGTCTACCTCGCGCCGCTCCGCGATCAGGTCGGCGAGCGCTCGCGGATGCTGCTCCTGGCACTCTGCGGCGCGGCGCTGTGCATCCTTCTTCTGGCCTGCGCGAATCTGGCCACGCTGATGCTCGCGCGCGGCGCGAGCCGGGCACGGGAGCTGGCCATCCGCACGACGCTCGGCGCGGGCCGCGACCGGCTGGTGCGGCAGCTCGTCACCGAGAGCGTCCTCCTCTCGCTCGCCGGCGGAGCGCTCGGCGTCTTCCTGGCGTGGGCGGGGCTGCCGCTCCTGGCGCAGCTCGTCCCGACCACGCTGCCGATCCGCGAAGTCCCGGCCATCGATCTCCGCGTCCTCGGCGCGGCCGCCGTCTTCATCGTCCTCACCGGCATCGGCTTCGGTGTCATCCCGGCGCTGCGCGCGCAGACGTTCACGGGGCGCCAGCGCCTGCGCAGCGCGCTCGTCATGCTCGAAGTGACGGGGTGCGTCGTCCTCCTCGTCGCATCGGGCCTCTTGATGCGGGCCATCTGGCGCATTCAGGGAGTGCCCGCCGGATTCCGCACCGAAGGGGTGATGGCGATGACGACGGCGCTGCCGCTGCCGAAGTACGCGAAGGTCTCGGTGCGCGAGGTGTTCTACAAGCGCGTGCTCGATCAGGTCCGGGCCATTCCGGGCGTGACCGACGCCGCGTACACGACGGGGTTACCGATGGTGCGCACCGGCGGGATCTGGGGCGTAGAGATTCCGGGCGCCGCGAAGAAGACGAACGACACCGCCAGCCTGCGCTTCATCACGCCGCACTACTTCGCCACGATGGGCATCCCCTTCGTGCGCGGACGCGACGTCGCCGACACCGACGCACAGGACCGCCCGTACGTGGCGGTGGTGAGCGAATCGTTCGCGCGCATTCATTGGCCGAACGAAGATCCGATCGGCCGCCGCTTCAAGTTCGGCAACAAGGAACGCGAGGTCGCCGGCGTCGTCGCCGACGTTCACGTGCGCGGCCTCGAACGCCAGAGCGAGCCGCAGGTCTATCTGCCGTCGGCGCAGGTGCCGGACAACTCGATCGTCGGCTACAGCCCGCAGCAGCTGGCGATCCACTCGACGCTGCCGCCCGAGCAGTGGGTCGGTCAGGTCCGGCGCATCATCGCCTCGGTCGATCCGGAGCAGCCGATCTCGAACGTCCGTCCGATGTCCGACATCGTCGCCCGCGAGACCGCGCCGCGCCGCGTGCAGCTCCGCCTTCTCCTCATTCTGTCGGGCATCGCGCTGCTCATCGCCGGCGTCGGCATTCACGGCCTCTTGAGCTTCTCGGTCTCGCAGCGCACGAAGGAGCTCGGCGTCCGCCGCGTCCTCGGCGCGCAAGGGACGCGCATCGTGGCCATGGTGCTGCGGCAGGGCTTCTTGCTCGCCGCGGCCGGCGCGGCGATCGGAATCCTGCTGGCGATGCCGCTCGGCCGGGCCATGCGCGCATTGCTCTTCGGCGTGGAGCCGATGGACGTCCGCACGATCGCGAGCGCCGCCGCGGTCTGCCTCTTAACGGCGCTCGCCGGCTGCGTCCGTCCCGCCATTCGCGCGGCGCGCGTCGATCCAATGGTCGCACTGAGGGAGAACTGAAATGCTGCATCTACTTCTGCTTTTGGCAGTCCTGCCCGTCGGAGAGTTTCAGGCAGTCGAGGCGCACAACGGCGCCCACGTCGTCATCCGCTACGGCACAGCGCAGCGCGTCTCGGTCATTGAGGGCGATCCGCGCTGCACCACGGTGTCGGTGGGCGCCGGCGCGCGGCTCGTCATCAACAACGAGCGTCACTGCCAGCGCGACGAACGAGCCCTCATCGAAATCGTGACGCCTCGACTGCCCGCCGTCTCAGTCTCGAACGGCGGCATGCTGCGGACGCTCGGCACCTTTCCGGCGCAGGCGTCGATCGAAGTCGCCGTCCAGCAAGGGGGAACGCTCGACGTCCGCTCGATCGTCGCGGACCGCGTCGTCGCCTCGGTCTACTCCGGCGGCCGCATCTTCACAAACGCGCGCCAGACGCTCGACGCGAAGGTCGACTCCGGCGGCGTCGTCACCTATTGGGGCGACGTGGAGAACGTCCACAAGTCGGTGCACAACGGCGGCGTCGTGCAGCGCGGGACGGCGGACGACGAGATCGGGAGCAGCAGCAGTCCGAGATAGATCATCTCGCGCAGGCGGAAGAGCGTGCCGAAGTTGCTGATCGAGTAGGCCAGCGGCGCGGCGAGCATCAGCGTCGTCAGCAGGACGAGCCACGTGAGCGGGTCGCGCCACGCGGCGGCGCGCGCGGCGACGAGCGCGCGGAGCGCGACGAACAGCACGACGTCGAAGACGAGCGTGTCGAGGTCGGCGAACCACAGCAGGCCACGGCCGCCGCCGACGTCGAAGATGCCGAGGCGCTCGCCGAGGAGGATGGGGATGACGAGCGCCGTGGCGCCGACGAAGAGACGCTCCGCGCGTGATTGCGGAGCCGCGGGCGACGGGAAGACCTCGCGCACGATCTTCCATTGGCCGTCCGGAAAGCGGCGCATCGTCATCGTGAACGGGCGCGTCTGCGCGTAGCCGGAGACGGTCGTGGAGGTCCATCGACCGCTGAGGAGGGCCGTATCGCCGTCGCCGGCGAGACGCAGATCGGTCATACGCAGAGTGCTGACCGGGCGCACGTCCCGGCCGTGTGCCGCGGCGGCTTGCTCCCATCCGTGAATCACGGTCGTGCCGTCGACGACCTCCAACTGCGGCGAGCGCCAGTAGAGATCCATCGCTTGCGCGACATCGTGGCGATTCCACGCCGCGGTCTCCTGCGCGAGCAACGCGCGGATCGCCGCAGCATCCGCCGCGGCGAGTTCCGCCGGCGGCAGCGCTGCAGGCGCGGGCGGCGCCAGCAACTTGCCGGGGCGGATCATCGTGGCGGCGGGCGTCGCATCGAATCCGCGCCGCGCCTGCTCGACCTCGGCAAAGAGCGAGTGCGGAATCCGCGTCAGCAGCACCATGGCCGCGATCGCCGCCGCTGCCGCGACGAACGACACGACCTTTCGCTCGGCCAAGGCGACGAGCAGCAGGAACAGCGCCGCAGCGATCACGAGCGCGGCGGCGGCGTACCAGCGAACGCCGGCGAGGAGAAACAACGCAATCGCCATCATCGCTCCGGCGCCGGCGCGCGGAAGCGAGGCCCGCTGCCACGCCGCGCACGCCGCCACGAAGGCGACGAAGAGGAACTGAAACAGCGAGTCCTTGAGCGGCTGCAGCGACCAGAGGACGAGCGACGGCGAGAGTGCGACTGCCGCGATGGCGATTGCGCTGCGCTTCCACCGCACCAAGAGCGCGATCGTGCCGAGGTAGCAGAAGAGATTCAAGAGAAGCCCGACGGAGACCACGCGGCCGAGGAGCGCGATCGTGACCGCCAGAAACTGGATGTACGTGTTGCCGTGGCCGGAGAAGGCCGCGGCCTCGTGGAAATAGAAACTCGCATCCTGCGCGAAGAGCCACCAGCCGTCGCCCGTCTGCAGCGAGCGAAGAATCGGCAGATGTGCCCACGAGATCCAGAAGAGCGCCTGCCCGAGGAACGCACGGAGGAGGAATCCGGCGGCGACGATCCATTGCAGCGGGCGCTCCGGCGGCGCCGCAGCGCGCCAGAGGCGAAAGAGTCCGACGCCGGCGACAACCAGGAGCGCGGTCTGGAACAAGAGGCTCAACGGAGCTTGCTTCGCTCGATCGAGACGATTTGCGCGGATTCCAAAAACTTGGTCATCCCTTCACCGCCGTTCCAGTTGCCGCCGGCCGTTCTTCCCTGCCACGCCTTCGGCACCTCGATTCGCGTGAAGAACACGGATCGGGAATTGACGGTCGGCAGGATGTCCATGACCGGTCCGGTCGTGACCTGCCGTGCTTCCTTCGTTCGCACGTCAACGAGCCACAGATGCCGTTCGCTCGTCCCGAGATCGCCTCGGCTGAACAAAATGCGGTGCTCGTCGAGCCAGGCGGGGGAGGCGTCGTCGTGGCCCTCCGTCAATCGTTGCGGAGCCGCATCGGACCGCAGAGCGAGCGTCCATACGGTTCGCGTGTCCGGGCCGTCGGTATTGACCGCGAACGCTGCCACACCCGCGGCATTGACCGAGAGCGAGGCGAAGTCAGGCTGTAGATCGAGAGTGGCGAGGTCGCGGGACAGCAGCACCGTGCCCGTCTCGAGGTCGAGGATCTCCAGTTTCCCGCCGGCACCGAAGGCAAGTTGGCCGGCCGAAATCCAGGCCAGGCCGATGGGAGGGCCGGCGTCCCCCAGCGAAACAGCGCGCCGTGCTCCGGAGTCGACGTTCACGATGGACAGCACCGTCGAGGAGGCGGCGTCGAATTTGACATAGGCGACCGACTTGCCGTCCGGGGACCAGGCCGGCTGAATCGAGGCCAACTGGTCGTCGAGAACGCGGCGCCGGGCCGTAGAAAGATCTTCGACGACGAGGCGGAAATCGTTGTTCGCTCGCTGATACTCGTAGTAGGCCAGCCGCGACCCGGAGGAATCGATCGAGGCCGACACGCCCGGCCTCGGCTCAGACCCGCAAAACGCCGACAGCGTGGCCGCGGCGACGACGGTCATTCCGAAGCAGTGGAGAAGGTGCCTCATTCGATTCTCACGGGAGCGGGAATGGCTCGCTCCACTTAAACGGAATCACCCCTAACCCGTGTCCGTGCACCGTCGCTTGGATGGCAGGGTGTCCCTGGAAGTTGGGAAGCAGTTTGGCGTCAATGCCCGTGATCGGCGAGAGAGCCATGGTGATCCCGTGGACATTCGAAACCACTAACGTCGTCTTCGTCGAGACGACTTCCGCCGTGACCGTCATGCCGACGTGTAGGTCCGGAAGGTGTTTGGGAAGCTTATCCATTACGAACCCTTTCGTCTCGATGGTCACGTATTTGACGTTGTTCTTGGTTTGAACGGTAACGGTTTTCACATTGGAAAGCGCATCCATTCCCTTCTTCGGCATGACAACTCCGGCGTTCTTCAGGGCGCCCGAGATGGCGGCACCGGTGGCCTTGAAGTCGCCCGCGGCAGCGATCAGCCGGTTTGCGATCTCGAGCGGCGTAGCACCCTTCGGCGCATTCTGAACGACCTGCCGGGCAATCTTCGTCAGATCGGCCTCATTGAGCTCTCTTGGATGCAGGCAGGGCACGCCCGTGCCGGCGGTGTTGCAGGGCTTGCCGTTCTCCACGGTCCCGGTCGGATCGGAGAACGTCACCGGATTGTTGAGCACGTATGTGTAGCGGTTCCATGACTGAGGCTGATCGGGGCGTCCCAATACCGGATCGACCGAGTAGAAACGAAGCTCCATGGTGTCGTAATAGCGTGCGTGCATGTAATCGCTGGAATCGGCGCTGTAGCTCTGCACGCCCGCGAAATCGCGCTCGTGCCCGGTGAAGTGCGGCGGATCGATGCGATCGTATCCGGCGTCGAGCTCCTGGCGTACGGACGTAACCTCCTTGCCGAACGGCAGGTAATCGTGGCGGGCGATCAGCCCTCCGTTCGTTCCCGTCTCCAGACGCGGCGTTCCCAGGTGATCGAGGTGAAAATCGCGCCGGCCGCCCTCCTCGGTCACGCGTTCCGCGGCGAGTAGATGCCCGTCGCGATAGGCGTAGTCCTCGAGCCAGAGCCAGTCGGAGGCGGCCCAGCCGGCGAGGCTTTGATATTGCCGCAGAATGTGTCCCGCCTCATCGCGGAAACTCCACGTCCAGAAGGCATTCCCCGACTGCACGCCGATACGCTCGTCGTTGGCATTGTAGACATAGAAGTCCTGCACGCCCGACGCGCTTTTCCACGTCATCATGTTCAGGGAATCGAAGCGTGCCGAGTTCGTGCCGTCCGCGGTGAGGTTGCCGGCCGAATCGTAGGTGACCTGGCCCGAGCTCAGGCGGTTGCTGGCGGCCGAGACGGCGATCGGGTTGTAATACGTGCCGGTCGAATCGGTCGTATCGACTTCCGTGACGTTCCCGTACCGGTCGAACGCATACGTCTGCGTGACGTTTGGGCCTGCGTAATTGGCCGTAGCCTGGATGAGACGGCCCAGGATGTCGTAGACGTAGGAGTTGGCCTTTCCATCGCTGTTCAGGCTCTGATCGGCCGCACCGATTGCATAGATGTTTCCGGCCCCATCGTACTTGTACGTTCCGGTCGACCACGCTCCGGTTCCATTGGGACGCGGAATCAGGCGCTGTTCGGCAGTGGCCGCGGTAAACGGACGATCCGATGGGGGCGGCACGATCGGCGCGCTCAGCTCGTTGGGCAACATCGCCCGCTGAATGTATTTCACGCGGGGATTTTGGCGCAGGGTTTCCACCGCCGCGTCGGGCAGTGTCACGAACATGCGGCCGAATTGCGAATGTTGCACGCTCCCGCCCAAAGCGGCGACGTCAGGGTCGGCTCCCTTGGCGGGCTTGAGCACCACGACGTAATGATGCTGAGCGGCAGTGGCCGGCTGGCCGGCCGCAGGCTGTGCGCTGAGCGGGCCCGAAGGAATTTCCACGAGAAGAATGGCGAGCACGACAAGCGTCGATCGCATTAGCGCACCCCGTTCCTGATCTGCTGCCATTGATAGGCGTATATGGGCCCGTTCGTTCCGGGAACCGCTCCGGAGTACGCGACACCGTGGCCGACGATCAGGACGGCGGCCTCGTCGAGCTTCTGACGCATGATTGTGTTGTCGGACGCGTTAATCCGGCCCGTCGCGGCCGCGTACGACGTCCAGAAGGGCTGGAGCCCGGCGGCGCGTCGTACGGCGTCGATGGCCTGCCGGAGTTGTCCGGCATGCACACCCTTGACCGCGGTCAGACCGGCCACGAGCGGTTCTTCGGTGAAGAGCGCCGTGGCCACCGTTGCGTAATCGATGTTGCTGGGATCGGAGAGCGTATCCACTCCGTAGAACGTTGCGCCGGCGCGGACGCTGTACAGGTATGTGGTGGGGGCCGCAGCTCCGAAGGAGTCGCTGGACGACGTCGCCGTCACCCGAGGTCCGGTCGGGTTGTACATGCCGCCCCGGATCGTGGCACGCTCGACTTGATACCACTGCGCGCCGTTCACCGGACTCCATTGCAGCGAGACGGACAGCGTGTTGTTCTGCACGGTGGTCGCCGAGAAATTGCCCGGCGCCGCGAGAGCCACCGTTACGGTCGCCGATCCGTAGCTCGTGCCATAGCAGTAATAATCTCGGACGCTGGTCACGCTGTACGGGGTCGTCGATGCCGGCCAAACGGTTCGGGTATAGGGGCTGGAGTTGATGTTCGGCGTAGTGACGCCGTCGGACCACGTCAATATCCAGGGACCGCTACCGGTCAGTGCGACCTGAATCTGTGCCGAGTTGCCGGGAAGAATGGTGGTGCTTCCACTGGTGATGGTCGCCGTGGGAGAGTCGCAAACCGTGACTGTGGCGGTGCGGCTTTGAGCCACGCCACAGTCATCAGTGACTTTGACGGAGTACGACGAGGCCTGCGTGATCGGCCCCGTGTCCAGCCACGGATAGTCGTGCGCGATCGCTCCCGCCGGGCCTTGCCACAGATAGTGCAACGTCCCCGTACCCGTGGCGTTGACGGTCAACGTCGTTCCGCTGTTTCCGGGCGGCAGCGTGGCGTCACCCGGCCCGCCGGTAATGGACGGCGGCGTGCACGACGACCATCCGTTGACGCTGATGTTCTGCAGCCGAGGCAGACCGGAAGGATCGGGAGTCTGCGTATCCGTGACTCCGTTTGAATGCGTAATGGTTTTCACCAAGCCGTTCGGAGCATATGAGAGCGAGCCGAGTGAGGGGCGGAATGAATTGGGGGCACTGACCGAGGACAGCAGTCCGGCCGTGTACGCGGCGGTGACGTCCGGACCGCTCGGACTGGCCCAGGCAGGCTGGGTACAGGGCACGGAGCCCGTGCACTTCGGGTAGGTGACGGTGGCGACCTCACCGAGGTCGTTGTACGTGTAGGCTTGCGTCACCGACTGTGTAGGAAGCGCATCGCCGCTGATGGACGTCGTTTTTGACGTGAGGCGTCCCGCGGTATCGGCATACTGGAACGTCTCGGTGACCGTGCTCGTGCCGAGACTCGTGTCATAGTTCTTGCGCATCGCCGTCTGCAACTTGCCGTTCACCAGATCGGAGCCGTTGTTGGATGGGCCGAACGTGAACTGCTTCAAGGTGCGGAACTGCGACGGCGAATACGGGTTGCGCCCTTCCAGAAGCCACACGCGCTCGGCGCTGTCGAAATTGAAGCGCAGATCGAACTGCGTCTGTCCGGGCAGGAGCTTCAATCCGGCGTGTCCCTTGGCGTCGTAGTTCTGATACGTGGTCGTGCCGTTCTCGGGATGGGTCTCGCTGGTCAGGAAACCTCGGCCGTCATAATTGAAGGCGCGGGACTGAACGCCCATGGTCACGGAAGCGAGGCGGCCGCCGACGTCGTATCCGTAATTCGTGGTCTGCTCCAGAGACGTCTGATAGCCTTCGGTGATTGAGGTCATTCTTCCCTGGCGGTCGAAGGACTTCACTGTTTTCGCCGGAGCCAACCCGCTCGCCGTCGCCACCGTGACCGTCTGTGTCGAGCTCGAGTCGCCCGTGTACTCGTAGCTAGTCGTATAGCCGTCCAGAGTCTGAACGGAGAGCGGTCGATTGAAGACGTCGTACGCAAACTGCGACTGATGGGCGGGATGGAACGTGAATTCGGTCGCCGGGTTCGGAATGGTCTCGAAGTCGGAGACGGTCAGTATGTGCCCGGGCGCGTCGTAAAGGGTCTCGCGCAATGACCAGGTGTTGTCGGGCATCAACTGCTTTTCCCGCCAGAGCCGCCCGAAGGCATCGTACTGGTAATCCGACTCCACCGTTCCTCGAACGGCCTTGAGCGTTGCCGGCGTCAATGTGTTGCCGCTCACCGCGGCGTTGCTGTAGGTATACGAGATCGTCGATTCGCCGGGGCTGGCGATCGTGAGCAGGCGTCCGCTCGAATCGTAGCCGTATTCGGTCTGTACGCCGGCGGCGTCGCGCTCGTGCCTGACCAGGCCGGAGGCATCGATGTCGCGGTCGATGCTCTTGAAGTTTACGGGGGTGGCGTCGTCGCACTGATAGTACCGGGTACTGGACAGGACTCCGTAGGAATAGGTGTGGTGAATGTCATAGGCAGGGGTGCCGCCGCCATTGAGCGCATCGCAGATGGCCACGCCTGTCGGCGGACACGTCGACGCGCTGCTGCAGCCCTGAATCAGGGTCGACGTCCCGCAGGTATCGCCGCCGAAGTACTGCTCCTTGGCCACGTTGCCGTAACCGTCGTTCGTGTACACGACGAGGACGTCGTTGGCACTCTCCGAGATTCCGCTCGCGCTGGCCGCGTCGCCGCGCAGGAAGCGGCGCTTCTTCAGAAAACCGGTGCTGTCGAAGCAACTCTCCGTCTTCGAGGTGTGCGAGTTCTCATTGAGCCACTGATCTCCATGCGTCGTGGTCACCCATTTCGCGCTGCTCGGGAAGGCGAACGCCGAGCCGATGTTCCCGTTGGCATCCGCTCCGGAATTGAAGTCGGTGTACGACGTCCGTACATTTCCGCTCGAAAACGTCCCGTTCGTGACGATTGTCCGGTAGTTTCCGACGCCGTCGAAATCCGACTGATCGGTATCGGCCGTGCGGCCGCCGTCGTCGTGATAGACGATTTGGGTGCTGGCGGAACGCTGGTTCGCCTCCAAACAGCCGGGGAGCATCTTCCGGGCGAGCTGGAAGCACTGCGTATTGTCGTCGGATTCATAGCGGACATACTCGGAGCGCAGCAGCGTCCCTCCGGACGCGCTGTAGCGCCGCGTGGAAAGAAAGCGGTTCGCCGACGGCGTCAGCCGTGTGAACGGCAAACCATATTCATTGATGAGAGCAC
Organism: Thermoanaerobaculia bacterium; assembly: GCA_035276475.1. Lineage (GTDB taxonomy): Bacteria > Acidobacteriota > Thermoanaerobaculia > Gp7-AA8 > Gp7-AA8 > DATDFB01. Next base: position 24,193 of record DATELQ010000154.1, read on the forward strand.
CGTTTTCCGAGGCGACCGGATAGCCGTAACTGACCGTCGTCCACGACCCATCCGGATTTTGCTGGTAGAGAGCGTCGGAGCCCGGCCACACGGAATAGTAATGCTCGGTTACGCTGGCGTCGGGATTGGTGATCGTGACCTTCGCCTGGTCCGAGGGGGCGTGGACGTGGATATAGAACTCGAGAGGTCCGGAGTGGGTGAGACACTGTACAAACAGATTCGAATTCGTCAGCTCGGAAGTCCACGTCCAGGTCATGCCGGCGGGGATGTTGGGACCGGTGATCGTCTTCTGACCGACACCGACCACGTCCGAGAACGTTCGGGGGACATGGGGCGCCGACTGGTCGTCCGGACATGGATCGACGGGCGTTTGGTACTCGCGATAGGTGTAATTGATCGTCGCTCCCGTCGGCAACGCCACACTGGCCAGCGTGCCCTGGTCGCAACCGTTCACCGAGCTCGGGTTGTATGTAAATGTATAGCTCGAACCGTCCGGCAAAAGCAGGCCGGTGAGCATCGGCAGATTGTTGTAGCGCACCGGGTCATACGGATAGTTCCCGCCGCAGCCCTTGCCAATGGATAAAAAGGAGTATTGGAACTGGTACGTCGCCTGCTGGCCCAAGGGACCGGTCAGGATCACCCGGTCGATGAATTGGCCGTCATAGGCCGACTCGGTGTAGGCATACGGCGTGTTCGCGAAACAGACGTAGTTCGTCCGGTTCTGGCTATCCGTGATCACCCATGCCGAGACGTCGCTGCTCGGACAGGGAGTCAGCGCCGCAGTGTAGTACTTGGTGAGGGTGATCGAATTGCCGAACGGATCGGACATCGTGTTCAGGTTGCCGGTCGTGCCATCGAAGCTCCGGGCAATGCCGTCGGGCGTGTCGATCTCTTTGCTTCCGTCCGACTTCGTCAGCATGCGGAAGTACTGTCCGTCATGCGAGTACCCCGCCGCCGTGACGTTGCCGGAGAGCGCGGTCGGATTGCTGCCCGGGTGCAGCCCGCCGCTCGCGCCGACGGAATGGCGGGCGCCGTCAGGGCTGAGATAGTTCCACGTGTCGTCCGGCAGCGGATTGCTGCTGTCGTGTGGGGAGGCCATCCGCCCCAAATCGAGAATCCAGCCCATTCCGGCATTGGAGTCGCGATTCGGAACGACGGACGTGTAATCGGAGCCGGCGACGTTCCGCTTCTCGTAATCCCAGACCTTCGAGTTGTAATGAAGAACCAGGCCGTATTTCAGAGAGCCGTTCACCGGATATTGGAGACCGATGGGGATGGAGAGCGAGAGGTTTCCATTGAAGGAATTGATGGAGTCGATCTCGCCGAACGAATACTGCTTGTTCGGCGACAGCCCTCGGGCCACTGTCGGGAACTGATCGGCAAAGACCGCCGCTGCCAGGAACGACGCTGTCAAGAGCAGCAGGAGCGCGCGGCGCCTCACTTGCCGCCTCCCATGACCGCAACGGCGTATTGCGTGCTCCATGAATTCATCATGAAGACGACGTCGCCGTTCTTCAGTTTCGGCGGCGCCGGGGTCTTCGTTCCCGCTCGCGCCTCGAGGTTGGCCGTGGAAATGAGCGGCGCCTTGTGATTGGCGTGATCGTCGATGTTCTCGTCGTTCTTGGCGTGCAGACCGACCGGGCCGCCCCAGATTCCCTCTCCCGGCCGGACCACAATGATCTCCACCACGGCGCCATCGAACGAGAGCTTGGCCACTTCGCCGTTAGCGTCCTTTTTCAGTTGATGCTCGTCGAGACTCACCTGCCGGGCCGGATAGCCGGGCGGAGAACCGGCCACGGCCAGGCCACTCGACAGATCGACCGCAAACCAGATCGAGCGCGCCGCCAACGGCGTTTTCAACGGATAATCGACGCGGCCGGCCTTGGCCGAGTCATGCAGGATCTCTTCGCGCGTGACGATGCTGTTGTAGTAACCCATCCCTTCGCGCGAAACGCTGTAGAGATAGACGTCCGTCCCGGGCGTCACGCCCGTGACCGTGACACTGTGCGTGTCGAAGACCAACGCCGGCGGGCTCGGTTTTGCCGCAATGGCGCTGACGGAGAACAGACAGAAGATCAGTAGAAGCAGAGATAACGGACGCGTCATCCATCTCTCCTCGGATGAGTCCTAAGAATTAATGTTTTTTCCGAACGGTCCCACGACAATAAGGGCGCACCTGCCGATTGTCAAGGATGAGGAAGTATTGCATGCAGTCATTGTTCAGCAGCGTACAGCGCCGCTGCGCGGAACCGACCGGCAAACTATACTGCGCGCCTTGTTTCGGCCTCGGGTCTCCGTACTCCTCCCCGTCTGGAACGGCGAAGCGTTTCTCGAACCCGCGATCGACAGCATCCTCGGGCAGACCCTTACGTCGCTCGAGTTGATCGTCACCGACGACGGATCGACTGACAGGAGCGCGGCCATCGCCGAAGGATTCGCGTCGCGCGACGAGCGCGTGCGCGTGCTCCGGCGCCCACACGAGGGGCTCTCCGCGTCGCTGAACGCCGGCATCGCGGCGATGCGCGGCCAGTACGCCGCGCGCATGGACGCCGACGACGTCAGCGTCGCCGACCGGCTCCAGAAGCAGGTCGAATTTCTCGACGCGCATCCCGTGTGCGTCGCCGCCGGCACGTGGATCGAAGTCGTCGACGAGGAGGAACGTCCGCTCGGGCTGAAAACGTATGTGACGACGCACGCGGAGATCTCCGCGGCTCTCTTGCGCGGCGTCTCGCCGATCGCGCATCCGACCGTCGTCGTGCGCGCCGACGCTCTGCGCGCCGCCGGCGGCTACGACGCGCGCCGCTATCCGAGCGAGGACCTCGATCTCTGGTTCCGCCTCGGCGAGCGCGGCGAGCTCGCCAACCTCGGCGAGGCGCTGCTGCGGCATCGCCGGCATCGCGCGGCGGTCGGCGTGCGCGAGCGTGAGACGATGAAGGCGATGGCGCTGGCGATCTGCAACGAGGCGCGTACGCAGCGCGGACTGCCGCCGCGGCAAGGAACGAGGATCCTGTCCGGAAGAAACGCGGATGCGCAGTACCACTTCGAGTGCGCGCGCACCGCGCTCATCGCGGGATCGCACGTCACTGCGCTGCGCCACGCCGCGGCCACGATCTCCGCAGAACCGGACCGCCTCTACGGCTACGCAACTCTGTTCGCCTGCGCCGTGCCGCGGCGGCTGCTGCGCGTTCTCCTCGACCTGCGCGCACGCACGAGATGAACGAGATCCGCCGCGCTCTGGAGAAGGGCATCGCCTATCTCGAATCGGCGCAGCTTCCCAGCGGCGAGATCCCGATCGAGATCGCGCCAACCCCCGAGATGAGCGGCGAGCGCTCTCGCCAGCCGTGTGTCTTTCCGACCGCGCTCGCCGCGCGCGTGCTGGCGATCGCGCCGTCCGCCGAGCGCGTCCGAGCCCGCGCTCTCGACTTCCTGCAACGCGAGATGAGTCCCGACGGACTGTGGCGCCACCCGTCGAGCGAATTGCGCGAATATCGCGACACTCCGCTCGATCTCGACGACACATCGATCGCATCCACGGCGCTTGCAGCGGTCGGGCGGCCATTCCCGAACAACCGCCCCATCCTCTTGGCCCACCGCGAGCGCAGCGGTCTCTTTCAAACGTGGATCGTGCGGTGGTGGCGGCATCCGCTTCGGACGTACCGCTTCTTTTGGCGGCACCGGGTGGCGGAGGTGCACGACGTCGACGCCGTCGTCAACGCGAACGTCGTGATCTACCTCGGCGTCCGCGACGAGACCCGGCCGGCCATCGAGCACATGCTCGCGGTGCTGCGCGCCAATCGCGAGATGACGTCGACGATTTGGTACGGGAACCGTTTCATCGTCTGGTACTTCTTCTCGCAAGCGCTTCGCGAGATCGCGCCGGAGGCAGGCGAGATGATCGTGCCGCGCGTCGAAACCGCGGCGCCGACGAACGCGCTCGACCTCGCGCTGGCGTCATCGACGTTGCTGCTGTGGAATCGCGTGCCCGACGTCGCGCCTCTGATCGAAGCGCAGCTCCCCTCGGGTGCGTGGCCGCGCGCCGGCTTCTACCACATGGGCCGCAGGCGCGACGACGCTCAGCCGAAGCCGCCGTGGTGGGGCTCCGAGGCGTTGACGACGTTGTTGGCGATCGAGGCGCTGAGCCGGCGGATGGCCTGAATCACGCGCCGCGGGAAGAGCAGCAGGTGGACGGCCAGGACGGCGAGAGCCCGGTGGTCGCGCACCGCCGCGGCCAGCAGGAGCGCGACGGGAAAGAGGTCGGTGTAGAAGTCCTGCAGCACGATGAAGGACTGCGGCTTCGGCGCGACGATCACCGGCACCATTTGCCGCCGGCGGGCGCTGTGGACGGCGTAGAGCGCGTAGAGCACGAGGAAGGCCGCGGGCCAGGCGCTGCCGATCTGCCAGAGCATGGCCGCGAGCGCGCCGAGCTCCAGCGGGAACACGACGAGCGTGCCGATGACCAGCGCTGCGTGCGGGCGCCTCGACACGAACGTCCGAACGCCCGCCGCGCGATCGTTTTCGACGTCCCTCGACTGATGCCAGAGAATGCCGCGCAGTCCGAACGCGAGCGCCCAGACGGCGACGCTGGCTACCCACGCTCCGCTCGGCGCGCGGTGTGCGGTTCGAGCGGCGAGGAAGACCGCTGCGAGAGCGGGGAACATCTGCTCTCCTGCGGCGTCGCAGAGAACGCCGGCCAGCCCATGCGTCTTCAACCGAAAAGGAGGAACGGAGTAGACCGCGAACGCGAGCCATGTGGCCGCGTAGCACAGGAGCAACGGCGTGTTGTTGCGCCAGAGCCACGCGAACGCAAGGCCGGCGCTGATGGCGACGGCAAGGAGCGCCGCGACGGAGCGCGGGCGGTTCGCAGCGCGATTTCGTTTCCCGGCTGCTGCGTCGGCGGCGCGGTCGGTGAGCTCGTTGACGGCGCTCGCGTAGACCGCAGCCGTGACCACGGCGAGGAGCAGCATCAACGCGCCGATCCCCATCGACGCCACCGGGACGCGCAACACGAGCGCAGTCGCGTAGAAGGCCGAGAGAATCGGGACGAGCTTGTACTCCCACCACTCGTCCGCGCGGATGAGATCGATCAGATCGCGGCTAATGAAACGAGAATAGCGCAGATGAACGTCGTCTTCGTCAGCGGCAATCGCTCTTGGGGCGGAAGTGAGGAGTTGTGGAGCGCCGCCGCCGCCGTGCTCGCGTCGGACGGGCACCGCGTGACCGTCTACAAAAGCGGCGTCGACGACGCGGAGCCGCGCATCCGGCGCCTGCGCGACCTCTCCTGCCGCATTCGCGATCTGGCGCGGTTTCCATTCATGCCGCGGCGACTCTTCGCGCTCATTCGCCTGTTGTCGCAGAACGCGGCGTACGCGCACGAGACCATCCGCCTTCTGATCGGGCTGGTGCTTTCTCGCCGGCCGGACCTCGTCGTCGTCTCGCAGGGCGGAAACCACGACGGCTACTTTCTCGCCGACGTCTGCCGCCGCCTCCGCTTGCCGTACGCGATCGTCTCGCAGAAGGCGAGCGAGCTGTATTGGCCGGAGGACTGGCAGCAGAAGACCATCGCCGCGGTCTATCGCGCCGCACGCGCCTGCTTCTTCGTCTCCGAGCACAACCGCCGGCTGACGGAAGAACAGCTCGGATTTCCGCTGCCGCACGCGGCGGTCGTGCGCAACCCGTTTCTCGTTTCGTACGAACCGCGCGACGACTGGCCCGGCGACGGGCCGCAGTGGCGGCTGGCCTGCGTCGGACGCCTGCACCCCAAGGAGAAGGGACAGGACCTGCTGCTTCGCGTTCTGGCGCGCCCGCATTGGCGCGAGCGTCCGCTGTCGGTGACCTTCTACGGCGACGGCCTGCAGCGCGCGAGCCTCGAGCGGATGGCACGCCAGCTCGGCCTCGCGAACACGACGTTTGCCGGCTTCGTGCGCGACGTCCCCGCAATCTGGAGCGCGCACCACGGCCTGATCCTCCCGTCGCGCTGCGAAGGGATGCCGATCGCGCTCGTCGAGGCGATGCTCTCCGGCCGCGTGCCGATCGTGACGAACGTCGGCGGCAGCGCCGAGATCGTCGACGAGGGCGCCACCGGCTACGTCGCCGCGGCGCCCACCGAGGATGCGCTCGACGCGGCCATGGAGCGCGCGTGGAGCGAGCGGCAGCGCTGGCGCGACGTCGGCGCCGCCGCGGCCGCGCGGATCCGCACGCTCGTCCCGCGCGAGCCGGAGCGCTGCTTCGCCGAGCAGCTCGTCGCGCTAAAACACACGGAACATCTCACGCGCCCTCTGTAGCAACTGCTCGGGCGGGACTGCGGCGTCCTCCCAGTAAAAGATGATCAGTTCACTGCGATGGTCCGGATCGGTGTGGGCTTCGAAGCGCGCCACCATGAGATCGCGGTCGACTCGAAGGCCTTTGGAGAGCAGGAATTCGCGGGTGCGCTCGGCCTCGGCTCCGGGCTTCGCCGCGATGGCGGCGGCGAAGTTGTATTTGCCGGCGACCTGCTGGAACTGGAGCGGACCGATGGGGACGAACTTCGCATTTTTCGGCACGTCGTAGGCGCCGCGATGCTGGGTGAGCATCGCCTCGAACTGCGCGACCAGCATGCGGCGGACATTTCCGGCGGCGTCGGCTTCGGCGAAGACGTAGCGCTCGGCGCGCGCGGCATCGCGGATGTTCATCGCAAACGAGCCGATGAACGGCAGCGACGGATCGACCTCGATGCGCAGCTTCGGCGCGCGCGAGACGATGGCGTGGCCTTCCACGCTGCGCGCCGTCGATTGGAGCCCGGCATGCGCCTCCGTCCAGTCGACGAGGGCGTGCAGATACTCCTCGGAGACGAGGGGCAGCGGCGCGCCGGCGACGTGGAAATCGTGCGTCGCGCCGCGCACCAGCCGGATCGTCTTGTCCGAGGTCGTGAGCGAGCGGTTCAGCGCCTCGATCGTTGCCGTGGGCGGGCTGTAGACGTCGTTTTCGCCGACCAGCGCCAGAAACGGCACCTTGATCTCGCGCAGCAGAGGGACGGGGTCGTACGAAAACTCCCCCTCCCACGTCTGCCGGAGCCGCTCCAGCGAGTCGTAGACGGGAGCGTACCGTCCGAGCCAGACGCTCCCCTTGGCGCGGAGGGCGGCCGTCATCGCGCTCAGGGCGTCCCACCGCTGACCGCTGCGCGCGACCTCGAACAGCAGTCGCATGTACTCGGCCGCCTCGGCGACTTCGGCGGCGCTGAAGCCGTCGGCGCGCATCCGCGCGGGAATGGCGTACGTCTCCGACTGCCACGGCGGTACGCCGCCGCCGGCGGTGGCGATGATGAAGGCGACGGGCACGCGCGTGGCGGCGAGCGGCGCCAGCCAAGCGCCCTGGCTCTGACCGCGAATGCCGACGCGCGCGGCATCGATCTCGGCGCGCGAGCGCAGATACGCGACCGCCGCGGCCGCATCGGCGGCATGCTCGGCAAAGCTGGCGCGCCGTGGGCCCGTCGACTTGCCGACGCCGCGGCGGTCGTAGGTGAGCACGGCGATCCCGCGTGAGGCGAAGCGATCGGCCAGGAAGTGGACCGCGTCGCTGCGCGGCACGAGCCCGGCGACGAAGGCGACCGCCGGCACCGCTCTGTCGGCCTTCGGCAGGTAGAGCGTGCCGTCGAGACTCACCTCGCCATTCCGAATCGTGACGCCTTCGGTGCGATAGCTCTTCTCCGGCTGCGCCGACCGCTTCAGGTCGATTGGAAACTTCGCCGCGTCGAGCGTGACCAAACCGGTGAGGCGGTCGCCTGACAGCGTGGCGTCCGCGGAGGCTGTCTTCCCATCAGCATCGAGCTCCAAGTGAACGGCGTCTCCCTCGACGCGAAGGGCCACGGGCTTGCCGGCGTAGCCGAGCGACGGCGCGTCGAGCGCCGCCGAGCCTGGGCCGATGAAGATGCCGACCGGCAGCGCGCCGCCCGGCGTGGTGACCGTGCCGGTCCAATAGCCGCCGATCGCGGCGAGAACGAGAAGGAGTCGCATGCCCTCATCGTAGGTCGCGCCTAGGAGGAGCGTCTTGAACGTTCTTAGCGCCGACGCAACTGCGCCGGAGTCGCCCCCGTGGCGCGCTTTACCTCCCGGCAGAGATGGCTCTGGTCGGAGAAGCCGCAGGCGAGGGCGACCTCCGCCAGCGGGCGTCGAGCGTCGCGCAGCAGTGCGACGGCGCGGGCGAGGCGAATGGTGCGGAAGTAGTCCCCGATGGTGCAGCGGTGCACGGCGCGAAAGGTGCGCGCCAGATGCACTTCGTGCACGCCGGCGGTCCGCGCCAGCGTTGCGAGCGGCGGCAAAACCGAGGAGTCGTGCAGCGCCTGCCGCACGCGCTCCAGCCATGGCGGTGGCAACGAAATTGACAGTGGATGCAGCGCGGCGATCACGTCGACGCCGTCGGGGCGTTCGTTGCGGAGGAACCGGCCCAGCTCGCGGCGCGCATGCGCGAAGACCGCCGGCGGGAGCTCGCGCCGATCGCCGGTGGCGAACCCCACATCGCGCATCCGCTCCAACCACGGGCCGCCGATCTCGATGCTGAAGATCATCGCCCCGGCGCGGCTGAAGGTGTCACGGTGCGTCTCGCCGCTGGGATGAAAGAGGGCCCGTCCGGCCGCGCAGGTGCGCGCGGAGCTCGCCGTACGCTCCTCGTATTCGCCCGTCAGCGGGAAGGAGAGGTACGCGTTTTCGTGGCCGTGCAGCGGCAGGCTGCAGGACGCCGCGTACTCGTAGAGCGTCAGCGTCAGTCCGTCCTGCTCCTGAGAGCGAACCGGTTGGCCGAGGAACTCGCCCGCGCGCAGCATCGGAAGAAAGTACGGACGCGAAGAATCCGAGTTTAGACGAGGCGAGGCTCCGATAGGATGAGTGCCATGACGCCGATCGGCCGTGTCTGCGAGCTCGCGAAGTATCCGGTCAAGTCGATGGCCGGAACGCCGCTCGACGCAGCGGACCTCGGACTGCACGGCATCGAAGGCGACCGCCGCTTCGCGTTCCGCCGCGTCGGCGACGGCGGCGGATTCCCGTTCCTCACCGCCGGCCGCTTTCCCGAGCTCCTGACCTACCGGCCGGTCGGCGAGCCGCTGCCGACGCACGTGCGCACGCCGTCCGGCGCCGAATTGGAGATCCGCAGCGACGAGCTCCGCGACGAGATCGCCCGCCGCTCCGGCCACGCCGTCGAGTTGATGATGTTCAAGCACGGCATCTTCGACGACGGCACCCTCTCGATCATCAGCGCGACGACGATCGACGCGATCTGCGGCGAGGCCGGCGTCGAGATCGACCGCCGGCGCATGCGCATGAACGTCGTGCTCGATACCGACGGCCTGGCGCCGTTCGGCGAGGACGCCTCGGTCGGCGCTACGCTCGTTGTCGGCGACGCCGTCGTCAGCGTCACTGCGCGCGACGAGCGCTGCGCGATGGTCAACATGGATCCCGACACCGGCAAGCAGGATCCGCGCGTCATGAAAGTCGTCGTGCACAGGAATGGCAACTACGCCGGCGTCTACGCCACCGTCGTGCGCGCGGGCTCGATGCGCGTCGGGCAGACCGTTCACCTCGTCCGTTAAAATCAAAGCCACTCGTGTCCCAAAAAGCGGCGCTCCTCCTCTGTCTCCTCTTAGCCAACGGCGCGTTCGCACTCGATCCCCACCGCGCGCTCACGCAGGCGCGCCTCTCGGTCTGGACCAGCGACACCGGCCTGCCGCAGAACACGATCGAGACGATCGTCCAGACCCACGACGGATATCTCTGGATGGGAACCGAGGAGGGGCTGGTGCGCTTCGACGGCACCCGCTTCGTCGTCAGCGACCGGCAGAACGCGCCGGCCCTCGGCAGCGCGTTCGTCTCCGCTCTCTTCGAATCCGCCGACGGCACGCTCTGGATCGGCACGTACGGCGGCGGCTTGGCCCGCCTCCGCAACGGCCGCATCGAGGCCTTTCACCCCGACATCCTAGGGTCCGACCGCCTCCGCACGATGTACGCCGCTGCGAACGGCACCCTCTTCGCCGCCACGGCCGGCGGCGGCCTGCTGCAGATCGACGGCGAGCGCGTGCGCCGCTTCACCACGCGCGACGGCCTTCCGGTCGACCGCATCTGGACCGTGATCGGCGACGGCGACGGCGGCCTCTGGGTGGCGACGCACGGCGGCGGCGTGGTGCGCTGGCGCGACGGCCGCGTGCAGCAGCGCATCACCGCGCACGAAGGGCTGCCCAACGATTTCGCGCGCGCGCTGTTGCGCGATGCCGACGGCACGCTCTGGATCGGCACTGACGGCGGCGGCCTGGCCGAGTGGCGCGGCGGCGCGGTCGTGCGCCTGGTGACGACGCGCGACGGGCTGCCGAGCAATCTGATTCGCGGGCTCCGCCGCGACCGCGACGGCAGCCTTTGGATCGCCACCGACGGCGGCCTCGCCCGCTGGCGCGGCATCCGCGCCGAGACGCTGACAGCCGCGGACGGCTTGCCGAGCTCCATCGTCAGGACGTTGATCGAAGACCGCGAAGGATCGCTCTGGATCGGCACCACCGGAGGCCTGGTGCGGCTCAGCGACACGCGCTTCCTCCCCTTCACGCGCAAGGAAGGGCTCTCCGCCGACGCCGCGCGCGCGCTTCTCGAAGACCGCGAAGGGCGAATGTGGGTCGGGACCGACGGCGGAGGATTGTGCCGCGTCGTCCCCGCGCCGGTGCGCTGCTTCACCAGGGTCGATGGGCTGCCGCACGACGTGGCCTACGCGCTCGCGGAGAGTGCCGACGGCAGCCTCTGGATCGGCACCGACGGCGGCGGCGTGGTGCGTCTGCGCGGCGGCGAATCGTTGGCCGAGCGCATCGATGCCCTGCCGAACGATCGCGTGCGCTCGCTTGTGGAAGCGCCGGACGGAACGCTGTGGGTCAGCACCACCGGCGGCCTGGCGCGCGTGCGCGATGGCAAAACGATGAACGTGAGCGCTCTCGCCGGCCGCCAGCTTCGCCCGCTGCTGTTGCTGCCCGGTGGAGATCTCCTCGTCGGCACCGACGGCGCGGGCCTCTGGCGCGTGACGGCGGACGGCAGCAGTGCGACGCAGACCGCCACCGCCGGCAAAGGACTCGCCAGCGACCGCGTCTTCAGCCTTGCCCTCGACTCCAGCGGCGGCACGGTCTGGGTCGGGACCTCGGGCGGCGGACTCACGCATCTCGATCTCGCCGGCGGCGCGACGCACACGCTGACGCGCCGCGACGGGCTCCACGACGACGTCGTGTTCTCGCTCGTCGACGACGGCACCGACCTCTGGATGACGAGCAACCGCGGCCTCTATCGCGTGGGCCGCGACCGCGTTCTCGCCGCCATGCGCGGCAAGGCGAGCGATCTCTCCGGCACGGTTTACGGCTCCTCGGACGGCATGCCCTCGGCCGAGTGCAACGCGGCGTCCCCCGGGGCAATGCGCGCGCGCGACGGACGGCTCTGGATCGCCACCGCGCGCGGCGTGGCCGTCGTCGATCCGCACGCCACGATGCGCAACTCGGTTCCGCCGGTCGTGCACATCGAGTCGGTGCTGATCGACGGCAATCCCGCGCCGGACGGCCCGCTGCGCGTTCCCGCCGGCGCGCAGCGCCTCGACGTCCACTACACCGCGCTGAGCCTCCGCGCGCCGGAGCGCGTGACGTTTCGCTACCGGCTCGACGGCTTCGACCGCGGCTGGATCGACGTCGGCACGAACCGCGTGGCGCATTACACGCGGCTCGCGCCCGGCAGTTACACGTTTCACGTCGTGGCCACGAACGAAGACGGCGTGCCGAGCGTGGCCGAGGGGCGGATGGAGCTGAGCGTCGCGCCGCGATGGTTCGAGACGTGGTGGGCGCGCCTCCTGGCCATCGCGGCGTTCGCCGCAATCGTTTGGGCCGGCGTACGGCTGCGGATTGCCGCGCGCGTGCAGCGCCTCGCGCAGCAGCTCGAAGACGCGAACCGGCAGCTTGCGGCGGCGAACGAGCGCCTGCGCGCGCTGTCGTACATCGACGGACTGACCGGCGTGGCCAACCGGCGGCGCTTCGACGAAGCGCTCGACGAAGCGTGCAAGACCGCGCGGCAGACCGGAGCGCCGCTCTCGCTCGCGCTCATCGACCTCGATCGCTTCAAGGAGCTCAATGACACGCAGGGCCATCAGAACGGCGACGACGCGCTGCGCGCCGTGGCCGCGCTGCTCGCCGAGCGGGCCCGCGCGCGCGGCGAACTGGTAGCACGCTTCGGCGGCGAGGAGTTCGCTTGGCTCCTTCCCGGCGTGCCGCTGGAGCTGGCCAGGGCGGAAGCGGAGTCGTTCCGCCTGAGCGTGCGCGGCGCCGGCATCCGCCACGACGGCGTCGCCGCCGGCGTCGTCACCGCGAGCCTCGGCGTCGCCGCCAGCAGCGGCCCGGCCGTCCTACCGCCGGCGCTGGTCGCCGCCGCCGACACAGCGCTCTATCGAGCGAAGGCGGGAGGGCGGGACCGGGTGGAAGTGGAGGCGCTGTAAATCACGCCGCGACTTCGACGCGATTCCTGCCGTTCTCCTTCGCGCGGTAGAGCAGCGCGTCGACTGCTGCAATCGCGGCATTCGCGTCGGAGGCGGTTCCGACCCAGACGCCGAGGCTGATCGTGACGCAGAGGTCGGGGGCGACCTTCGTGACGTCGAGCTGCTCGACCGTCGCGCGCAGCCGCTCTGCGACGTCGGCCGCCTGCGCCGCCGTCGTGCCGGGGGCGAGCAGCACGAGGAACTCCTCGCCGCCGATGCGGCCGAGCTGGTCGTTCGGGCGCAGCACCAAGCGGCAGGCGCGGGCGATGCCTTGGAGCACCGCGTCGCCGGCGCCGTGGCCGTAGGTGTCGTTGATGCGCTTGAAGCGGTCGATGTCGAAGACGATCAGCGCCACTTCGCGCCCGGCGCGCTTCGCCTCGGCGAACGCGATCTCGACGGCAGCCATGATGTGGCGCCGGTTGGCGAGGCGCGTCAGATCGTCGGTCATGGCGATGGCGCGCATGCGGCGCGTATTCACCGCCTGGCGCCAGAAGAGCAGCGCCAGCGCCACGGCCAGCGCCGCAGTCAGCACGATGGCCACGAAGCGGAGCTGGCTCTCGCGCGCCAGGGCGCGGTTCTCCTGCTCGGTCTTCTCGGCGTCGAACTCCACGCGCAGCCGCGCGGAGAGCTCGTCGCGGCGCGCGGCGGCGAGCTCCTGCTGCAGCGCAGCGTGGCGCGTGCGGAAGGCGTAGGCGTTGCGCCAGTCGCCGAGCTGCTCGTAGACGAGCGCCGTCTCGTCGGTGTTCCTCTCGAGATAGCGCGCGTTCTTCTCGTTCTCGTAGTAGCGCCGCGCGGCATCGAGATCCTCGAGCGCCTCGGACGCGCGGCCGAGCCGGCGATATGCGCCGCCGCGGTACTGCTTCACCCAGGCGACGTACGCGGCGTCCTTCTCGCCCTCGTAAAACGCCACTGCCGCGTCAAGGTACGGCAGCGCTTCCCGCGCGCGATTCTGCTTCATGAGCGACGAGCCGAGGGAGCACTTCGTGTAGGCGACGTCGCCGGGCCGCTGCAGATCTTCGAACAGCGCCAACGCACGCCGGTAGTACGGCTCCGCGGTGGCCGGATCGCCCTTCGCCTCGAACGTGCTGCCGATGTTGTAGAGCGTGTCGGCCACGTCGCTCGGCTTGCCGATCTTCTCGTACTCGGCGAGGATCTGGCCGTAGTACTCGATGGCGCGGTCGTACTGCGCGACCTTCGCGTCCGCGTAGACGTTGGCCATGAGCCCCAGCGTGTCGAGGCGCGCCTTCCGATCGCCGATGCGCGTGGCGATGCGGTAGGCCTCCTGAAAATTTGCCAGCGCCGCTGCCATCGCGCCGCGGTCGTACTGCAGGAACCCGAGCACGCCGCGCGCGTCAACCTCCGTCTTCGCGTCGTTGGCGCGCGCGGCGAGCGTCACCGCCGAGGTCAACTCCGCCTCGGCGTCGCGCGCCTTCCCCGCTTTCTGCAGCGCTTTGCCCCGGCAGAGCGAAACTTGTTGCGGCGAGCCGGCGCGCTCGCAGTCGACGGGCGCCGGCGACTGCGCCGCGAGCACGCCGGCGACGACGATCCACGCGAATCGCATCCGCCGGCAGTGTCTCACGGCGCATTCACGCCGTCGCCGCCACCTCCGCCCGCCCCACCAGCTCCTCGATCAACTCCGCCGCCTCGGACGGCGCATCGAGCCCGGCCATCTCCTTCGCGATCCGCTCCGCGCGGGCAGCGTACGTGCCGTCGCGCAGCACCCGGCGGACAGCGTCGCGCAGATGTTGCTCGCGCGGCACCAGCACCTTCATGCCGATGCCGGCGCCGGAGTACGTCACGCGATTGGCGATTTCGGGCTTCTCCTCCGTCTTCCCGACAGCGACCACCGGCACGCCGTGCGCGAGCGCGATCTGCACCGTGCCGTAGCCGCCGTTCGTGACGAGGAGGTCGACCTTCGGCATCAGCTGCGCGTACGGGATGAAGCGCTCCACGCGCACGTTGATCGGCAGCGGATCGATCCCCACCGCCTCGGCCGGCTTGCTTCCGGTCGTCACGATCACAAGCGCGCGCTCCGCGGCCAGCGCGCGGATCGTCGGGCGGATCAGCTGGTCGTAGTCGTTGTTGATCGTCCCCTGCGTCACGAGAATCACCGGCCAGCGGTCGAGCTCCGGCCACCACGCCGGCGGCTGCCAATTCGCCGGCGGCTCCGGCACCGACGCGCCGATCCAGCGCAAATTCGCCGGCATGTCGCTGCGCGGATATTCGAACGACGGCGCGCTTCCCTGCAGATAGAGCGCCGCGTCCTTCGGAAAGTCGAACGTGCTGCGCGTGTACGGCGGCAGCCCCAGCTCCGCGCGGACGCGGTTGTAGGCGGCGCGAGCGGCACGGAAGATCACGTCGTCGTTGATCGTGTAGAGCAGCCGGTTGCGCAGGCGCCCGAGCGGCGTCGACGACGGCATTAGCGTCATGCCGAACGGTGCGGTGTCACGGCTCGACAGGCTGAGGGCCGTGATACCGAAGGCGACGAAGGGGATGCCGAACTTCTCGCGCACCAGCGCGCAAACCACTGACGCGTTGTCGCCGACGATCACGTCGGCGGGCTCGCGGCGAAGCTCTTCCTCGATGTCGGCGTACTGCGCCGCCGTGGGATCGATGAAGATCTTCTCCACGTCCCACTGCAGTTGGCGGATGCCTCCCTTCGGCCGACCGACGAGCTCGTCGAAGCGCGTCTCGTCGATCGCCGTGGCGCGGCGGTACGGCACGACGCGCGCGCCGGTGGCCTCGACGGCGGCGCGGAACCGCGGCGTCGTGTACCAGCGGACGTCGTGGCCGCGCCGCACCAGCTCGCGCGCGATCGGGAGGCCGGGGTTTATGTGCCCGGTCACGGGAAAAACGGCGAAGAGGATCTTGGCCATCGCATCACCTCAGCAACTGCGCCAGCGAATCGGCGCGCTTGGAGACCCACTGCTCGAACGTCTGCACGCCGGGGTAGAGCGTGCGGGCGCGCAGGAAATCGGCGGGCGTCGCGGCGTTGTACTGCGAGTGGAAGTCGAACGTCGCCGCGAGCTCCTCCGCGCCGCGCATCGGAAACGAGCCCACGACCTCGCGCGGCAGCGCGTCGTACTTCACCGTCTTCCCCGACACGCGCGACATCGCCTCGGCGTAGCGCGACGCCGGCGCGTAGTCGCCGATCACGCGGACCGTCTCCCCCGCCGTCTCCTCCGGCTGCTCGAAGATCGCCGCCACCACGCCGCCGACGTCCTCCGCCGCTACGGCCGGCAGCGGCGCATCGCCCTGGTTGAAGCCGAAGTGATACGCGCCGTCGCCGTTCTTCTGCGGCGGGAAGAACGTGAAGAAGTTCTCGTAGTAGAACTCGGCGTTGATGAACGAGGCCCGGACGTCGAGCGAGCGCGTGTACTGCTCGAGCTCGTACTTGACGTCGAGGTGCGGCGCGGCGAGAGCACCGTTGCTGCGCAGCTTCACCGACGGCAGCGAGCTGAAAACGAAGTGCCCGACCTCGGCGCCGGCCACGGCGTTGATCAGGTTTCGCCCCTGCTCCTCTTCCTTCTCGAAGTGCTCCCAGAAATTGGTGACGCCGAAGACGCCGTAGACGCCCTTCATCGCCGCGCGCAGGCTGGCGCGGTCGTCGAGATCGCCCGCGACCACCTCGGCGCCGCGCGCGCGCAGCTGCTGCGCCGCCTGCGAGGCGGGCTTGCGCGTCAGCGCGCGGACCTTGAACGCGCCGCGGTCGAGGAGGTGCGAGGCCACGCTCCCACCCTGTTGTCCGGTTGCTCCGATGACGAGAATCGTGTCGCTCATTGCGCCACCACCGCGTCGGGAACTTCGTTGCGGATCGGCTTGACGGTGCGGAGGTAGGCGAAGACCGCCTTCAGATCGTCGTCCGTCATGGCATTGAGGTTCTGCCACGGCATCGGCGGCAGGATCGGCCGCGAGACGCCCATGTGCCGGCCGGTGCGGGCCATCTTGAGGAACATGTCCTCCGTCCAGATGCCGAGGCCGGAGACCTGGTCTGGCGTGAGGTTGCGGGCGTAGCTGATGCCCCACGGGCCGGCGAAGGCCGTGTTCGTCGCCGCGCCGGTCCACATCCACGGCATCTTGTGTTGCGGCGCCGGGGGCAGCGTGAGCTGCGCGGGATGGCCGGAGAGCATGCGGCTCATGTCCGGCTCCGGCCCCTTCGGCCCCATCTTCAGCGGCGTGTGGCAGTCGTTGCAGCCGGCGATCTGGACGATGTAGCGGCCGCGCTCGACCTTCTGCGCGTTCGCGAGCGCCGGCGCTTGCCGCGCGCCGGTCAGCGCCACGGCGGCGGCCACGATCACGGAAAGGGAAATGACGATGCGTTTCATAGCTCCTCCTTCGTTCTGCGGGGAGACTACGGACGCTCGATTACCCGGCAATTACGGGTGCTTACAGGGGGTGCTTACACGCCGGCCACACGCTGGAAGATCTTGGTCGTGGCCGGATCCGGCTCGGTCTGCAGCTCGCGGCGCAGCGCCTCGGTGAGCCGGCGGTAGACGCGCGCCGCACCGTCGGCGTCGCCGAGCTTGCCGTAGCAGGTCATGAGCTGCCGCGCGGCCTGCTCGTCGAACTCATCGAGCGCCCACAACCGCTGATAGACCTCGGCGGCCTTCGCGAACTCGCCCGCGGCGATGTGCGCGCGCCCCACCGCGGCGAGCGCGCCGGCGTACTGGTCCCGCAGCCGTTCGCGCATCTCCTCGGCCCATTCCGACGACGAGCTCTCGAAGAAGTCGCCGCGATAGAGCTCGAGCGCGCGCTCGGGATCGCGCTGGAACGCGGCAACGTCGAAGTCGATCCCGCGCGCCGGCGCGTAGACGTCGTTCTGCAGCACGACACAGTCGCCGAACGTCTTGCGCAGGCGGTGAATCGTGACGTGGAAGTTGTTGCGCAGCCGCGCCGGATCGGCGTCGGGCCAGAGCGCGGTGCCGACCTGCTCCTTCGTCGCGCCCTTCGGATTGCACAACAGATAGATCAGCAGCTCGCTCGCGCGGGCCGACTGCGACGCGCCGTCGACGCGGGCGCCGTCGCGGTAGATCTCGAGCGGACCGAGAGCGAGGACGCGGAGCTTCGGCGCTGCGGCGGCCCGCGCCGGCGGCTGCGACTCCCCCGCCACCTCGCGCGCGAGGTCGACCATCTCCTCGTACGAGATCGCCGATCCCGAGGCGATGACGACGCGTAAGCGCTCGTCGTTGAGCGCGCGGCGCAGGAGCTCATCGCGCGCCTCCTCGAACTCGGGCGGGCGGCCGGGACGCGCGCCGAGGCGCAGCCACGCGGCCTCGGCGGCGGCGAGGAGCTTGAGCAAGCGCTCGTGCGGCTTCGCGTCGGTCATGCGCGCCCAGGCGATGCCTTCGACCGCCTGCGTCAGGCCCCAGCGATCGTCGTACTCCGCATGCACTTCGAGCGAGCGGCGGAACGCGGCGAGCGCTTCGTCGCGCGCGCCGGTGGCCAGCGCGGTCCATC
>DATELQ010000155.1:0-25557 GCA_035276475.1 Thermoanaerobaculia bacterium
ACCACGTTCCACCACAGCCAGGCCACGTTCGTGTAGATCGCGCACCACGCCACCGCGGCCTCGCCGATGATCGCGCCGAGGCAGACGGCCGTGCCGCCGATGCGCTTCGTGTAGAAGGCCAGCAGGAAAATGCCGAGGATCGTGCCGTAGAAGAGCGAGCCGAGGATATTGACCGCTTCGATCAGCGACCCGAGGCGGGATGCGAATTCGGCGAAGCCGATGGCGAAGAGGCCCCAGAACACCGTCAACCACTTCGACGCGAGCACGTATTGATGGTCCGTGGCGTTGCGCCAGAGGAGGCGCTTCACCACGTCGACCACCGTCGTCGACGCCAATGAATTCAGCCCCGACGACGTCGCCGACATCGCCGCGCAGAAAATCGCCGCGAGAAGCAATCCGACGAGGCCCGCCGGCAGCGTCTGCACGACGAAGGTGAGGAAGATGTAATTCGTGTCGCTCGCATCGGCCGCGGCGTTGCTCTTGCGGATCAGCGACACCGCGGCGGCGCGCGTCGCCGTCTCCTCATTCTGCAGCGCGCGCACGCGCTCGGTCGCCTGCGCCGTGGCGCCGGCGTCGTGCGCGCGCATGGCATCGACCAGCGCGTGCACCTCGTCCCGCTTTGCTGCGAACGTCTTCTGGTGCTGCGCCTCGAGCTGCGCGTATTGCGCTGCGTATGCCGAGGCGCGCACCTTCGCCCGCTCCACGTTGTTGAAGAAGAGCGGCGGGGCGATGAACTGATAGAACACGAAGACGATCGCGCCGACGAAGAGGATGAAGAACTGCATCGGCACCTTGATCATCCCGTTCATCAGGAGGCCGAGCTTCGACTCCGTCTCGCTCGCGCCGGTGAGGTAGCGCTGCACTTGCGACTGGTCGGTACCAAAGTACGACAGCGCCACGAGGAGCCCGCCGAAGAGGCCCGACCAGAAGTTGTACGGCGTCGTCAGGTCGAACGAGAAGTCGATGGCGTTGAGGCGCCCCATCCGCCCGGCCACGCGCGCCGCCTCGAGGAGCCCGACGTCGTGCGGCAGCATGCGCACGGCGATGATGAGCGCGATCGCCATCCCGCCGAGGGCGATCAGCAGCTGGTGCACGTGCGTCCACGACACAGCTTTCGTCCCTCCTGTCGCGGTGTAGACGATGACGAGTACGCCGATGACGATGTTCGTCACGTGCAGGTTCCAGCCGAGGAGCACGGAGACGATGAGCGCCGGCGCATAGAGCGTGATCCCGGTGGAGAGCCCGCGCTGCAGGAGAAAGAGGATTGCCCCGAGCGTGCGCGTGCCGACGCCGAAGCGCGTCTCCAGGTACTCGTACGCGGTGAAGACGCGCAGGCGGTGGTAGATCGGCACGGCGGTGATGGCAAGGATCACCATCGCGATCGGCAGCCCGAGGTAGAACTGCACGAAGCGCATCCCGTCGGCGTAGGCCTGGCCCGGCGTCGAGAGAAACGTGATCGCGCTCGCCTGCGTGGCCATGATCGACAGCGCGATCGTCGGCCACTTCAGCTGCCGGTCGGCGAGCAGATACGCCGCCAGCCGCTGCTGCCGCCGCCCCTTCCACACGCCGTATGAGACGATGAGCAGCAGCGTGACGATGAGGACCACCCAGTCGAGCCGGCTCACTGGAAGATCCTTGTGAAGAGGTAGAAGACGACGATGGTGAGCGCGAGCTCGGCGATGACGGCCGTGTACAGACGCCGGAATGCTTTCTCCGTCACCGCGCCGACACCAAGTTCACGAACAACCGGTACGCCCCCGGCACCCCCGCCGGCAACTGCCTAAACCACGCATACGACGTATAAATAAACACTCCCTTCCCAACCCTCGCGTACAGCTCCCCGCCCGGCTTCGACGGCTCGCCCGGATCGTTCGAGGCGATGAGCGTCTCGTACTTTGCGTCCCAGTCCTTCGTGAAGTAGAGGCCGCGCTCCTGCACCCAGCCGTTCCAGTCGCCGGGGCGCACTTTGTTCGGGACGTTGAGCAGCGGGTGGTCGGGCTTGAGCAGCGTCACCGGCGCCTCCTCCACCGTCACGCGCTCGGTCGACACGGTGAACGGATACGGCCCGGGCGACTTGATCAGCAGCGGCTGCGGCGAGGTGCTGTTGTACTGCACCACCAGCGTGCCGCCGTTCTTCACATACTCCATGAGCTTCGGGTGCACGAGGCGCAGCGGCTTGCGCGTGTTGTAGGCGCGCACGCCGGTGACGATGGCGTCGTACTTCGCGAAGTCGCCGCGATCGAGATCGGCGTCGGAGAGGAGCGTCACGTCGTAGCCGACCTGGCGCAGCGCGTCCGCCACTTCGTCGCCCGCGCCCATGATGTAGCCGACGCGCGAGCCCTTCTTCGTCAGGTCGACGCGCACGAGCTTCGCGAACGAGTCGCCGAAGACGCGCTGGTAGGGGATGTGCGGGTATTGGATGTCGTTGAGCCCCATCAGCAGTTTCTTGCCGCCCGGCAGCTCGACCTCGGCCGCAAGCATCGCCGTCTGCTCGCCCTTCGGCGGCGTGACGCGGAACGTGACGTGGGCCTCGTCGCCCTTCGACTCGAACGTCACCGGCACCGAGGCCGGGTCGGCGCTCCACCCCTG
Organism: Thermoanaerobaculia bacterium; assembly: GCA_035276475.1. Taxonomy (GTDB): domain Bacteria; phylum Acidobacteriota; class Thermoanaerobaculia; order Gp7-AA8; family Gp7-AA8; genus DATDFB01. The sequence goes on from DATELQ010000155.1 coordinate 2,590, forward strand.
CGGCACGCGCAGCCGGACGCTGACCGGGCCGGCAGCGGCGAAGTTGCGCAGCCAGACGGTGACGGGCTTCGGCTGCGCGTCCGGGAACACGTACACGCCCGCGCCGAGGTTCGCCGTCACCTCGGGGACGACGTCGACGTTGCGCACCTGCTCGCCGCGCACGGCGTCGGTCCAGCGATAGACCGCGGGGACGTGGAAGAAGATCGTGTGCATCGCTCGGTCGCTCAGCGTCACGACGAGCGGAATGGCCGGCGGGTTCTCCGCGAGGCCGATCATTTGCTGATCCTTCACCGTGTACGTTCCCTTCGCCGGCGGCAGGAGCAGCCAGTACGGCTGCGAGATCTCCGTCGACGCCGGAACTTTGATCTTCAGCTCCGTCTTCACCGGCTCGTTGTTCTTGAGCAGCGTGCCGACGCCTTTGCTCGGATCGGCGTAGCGCGAGCCGACGGCGTCGAGGATGAAGGGGTAGTCGCTGCGGTTGACGACGGAGACGTTGACGGTGATCTCGCCGCCGGGCGTGATCGAGGAGTCGCTCGCGGCGACGTCGATCGACAGCCCCGCCGCCGCGCGAATGGCCTCGGACAGGTCGCGCTGCTTGACGGCGATCCACGGCACTTTGTTCGCGCGGACGTAGTCGCTGGCGCCGAGGCGGTCGAGCTCCGCGTATGCCTGCACGAGGAGCGGCAGCGACTTCGACGGGTTCTTCGGGTCGTATTCGTCTGAGACCTGTTGCAGTATTTTGCCCACGGCCTCGCCGCCCGGAATGCGCGCCCACGTCGTGTCGATCCCCTCGAATACATCGCTCTTGGCGGGATCGCCGTCGAGCTGGTCGAAGTAATTGAGCAAGGATCCACGCCGCTCCGCGGAGCCGAAGCCCTGGCTCTTGTGCTGGCTGCGGCTCTCCGCGGCGATCTCCGTGTAGGCGCGGCCGAGGGTGGCGTTATAAGTGCCAAGATCGAGCCGGAGCGACTTCGCCACCGAGAGATCGTCGGGCTTCAGCGCCGCGAACGAGAACTTGTTCCAGAAAAGGCGGCGCGGCTGCCACGGCGCCACGTACTTCAATTGATCGGGGAACGCGTTCGGGTCGCCGGCGAGCTTGAACGCCTCGACGGCGAGAATCGCCGAGGCCGTGTGGTGGCCGTGGCCGCCTTCGCCGGTCGTCGGGAAGCGGGTGATGATCACGTCGGGCTGGAAGCGGCGGATGTTCCAGACCACGTCGGCGAGAATCGTGTCCTTCCCCCAGATCGCCAGCGTCTCCTCCGGGTTCTTGGAGAAGCCGAAGTCGATGGCGCGCGTGAAGGCCTGCTCGCCGCCGTCGATGCGCCGCGCGGCCAGGAGCTCCTGCGTGCGGATCACGCCGAGGAGCTCGCCCTTCTCGTCGCCGATCAGATTCTGGCCGCCGTCGCCGCGCGTGACCGCGAGGTACGCCGTGCGGTAGAGACGCTCGTTGCCGAGGAAGGCGATGAGCGCGGTGTTCTCGTCGTCAGGATGCGCGGCGAGGTACATGGCGCTGCCGACCACCTTGAGCTTCTTGAGGGCCAGCTGCAGCTGCGCGGCGTCGATCGGCTGGGCGGCGCGGGCAACGGACGCGGCGACGAAAATCAGGAGTAGGAGTAGCTTGCGCATGCGCGGCGGAGAATAACAAGGCAGAAGGCAAAAGGCAGAAGGGGGAGGTTGCAGACGAGTTACGACCTTGCGGTAGTCGGCGCCGGCGCGGCGGGGCTCATGGCGGCGATCTTTGCGGGCCGCCGCGGCAAGCGCGTCGTGGCCCTCGATGCCGCGCCGAAGATCGGCGCGAAGATCCTGATCTCGGGCGGGGGGCGGTGCAACGTGACGCACGACGTCGTGCGTGCCGAGGACTTTAACGGGAACCGCAACGCCATCGCGAAGGTGCTGCGAGCGTTTGACGTCGCGCAGACGATTGCGTTTTTCGAGGAGCTCGGCGTGCCGCTGAAGCGGGAGGAGACGGGGAAGCTCTTTCCGGTGAGCAACCGCGCGCGCGACGTCGTCGATGCGCTGCTGCGGGCGGCGCGGGAGGCGGGGGTGGAGATTCGGACAGGCGCGCGCATCACGTCGCTCGACGCCGTCGACGCCAAGCACATCATCCTCGCCACCGGCGGGCGCTCCGTGCCGAAGACCGGCTCCGACGGCTCCGGCTACGCGCTCGCCCGCGCCGCGGGGCACACCGTCACGCCGGTCTTCCCGGCGCTCGTGCCGCTCATCGTCGCGGACGGGCATTGGGCGCGGGCGATCAGCGGGACGAGCGTCGAGGCGGAGCTCCTGGTGAAGTCGCCGACGGGGCGCGTGCTCCATCGCGAGCGCGGGTCGATGCTCTTCACGCACTTTGGGCTGAGCGGCCCGGCGGTGCTCGACGTCAGCCGGCACTTCATCGCCGCGCAGCCGGCCACGCTCGCGGCGAACTTTCTGCCCGGCGAGACGTTCGAGTCGCTCGAGGCGTCGCTGCTGTCGCATGAGAATCCGCACGCGACGTTCGCGAGCATTCTCAGGCGCCGTCTGCCGGATCGGCTGGTCGCGCAACTCGCGTCAGACGTGTCGTTGAACCGCCTGTCGAAAGACGAACGTCGCAAAGCCATCCGCAACGTCGTCGACTGCGCGCTCCCCGTCGAGCGCGACCGCGGCTTTGACTACGCCGAGGTCACGGCGGGCGGCGTGCCGCTCAGTGAGGTGGACGTCAGCACCATGCGCTCGCGCATCGCGCCGAACCTTTCGTTGGTTGGCGAGATCCTCGACGTCGACGGCAAGATCGGCGGCTACAACTTTCAGTGGGCGTGGGCGACGGGGTTTCTGGCCGGTCAGTCCTTGTAGATCAACACGTGCGGCACGCCGTCGTCGCCGATCCACCCTCGATACATCCCCTCGGTGTTGAACGGCATCGAGTAGTTGCCGTGGCGGTCGAGGATGATGGCGCCGCCGTCGCCCTTCACCGGCTCGAGCTTCTTGTGGATCACTTCGTTGCCGGCCTGCTCGACCGTCATCCCTTTGTACTCGACGAGCGCGGCGATGTCGTGCGCGACGGTCCAGCGGATGAAGAACTCGCCCGTGCCGGTGCACGACACGGCCACGCTGTCGTTCGACGCGTACGTCCCGGCGCCAATGATCGGGGAGTCGCCGACGCGCCCCCAGCGCTTGTTGGTCGTGCCGCCGGTCGACGTGCCGGCGGCGAGGTTGCCGCTCTGATCGAGGGCGACGGCGCCGACGGTGCCTTTGTGATCCGACGCCTGTTCTTTGATCAGATCGCGCTGCAGCTCCTTCCAGCGCCGCTCGGTCCAAAAGTACGACGGGTCGACGATCTCCAGGCCGACGGTGGTGGCGAAGAGCTCCGCCCCTTTGCCGACGAGCATGACGTGCTTCGACTTCTCCATGACGGCGCGCGCGGCGGAGATCGGGTTCTTGATGATGGTGACGCCGGCGACGGCGCCGGCCTTCATGGTCTTGCCGTCCATGATGGCGGAGTCGAGCTCGTTGCGCCCCTCGTGCGTGAAGACGGCGCCCTTGCCGGCGTTGAAGAGCGGCGAGTCTTCGAGGATGCGGATGGAGGCCTCGACGGCGTCGACGCTCGAGCCGCCGCGCGCCAGGATGGCGTGCCCGGTCTTGAGGGCCTGCTCCATGGCCGCGCGGATGCCGGCCTCCTGCTCGGGCGTCATGTTCGCACGCGTGATCGTGCCGGCGCCGCCGTGCATGACGAACATGGTCTTGGCGTTGGCAACGAACGGGCAGGCCGCAACGAGGAGGAGTGTAAGAATCCGCTTCATGGGCGCGCATTCTCGCATGTCAGGGGGCAGGGCACAGGGGGCAGGGGGCAGGTGGTTGTCTTGCCGGGGCTCGTGCAGCCGCAAGAACATAATCTGCGCCCCGCGCCCTGCGCCCTGCGCCCTCGTAATCGCTTTGCTGTTCGCCGTCACGCCGGGTTTCGCGCAGTCACCGTCCGACGCGTGGCGCACCATGCGCACGCCGCACTTTCGCATCCACTATCCGTCTGAGTACGAGGCGTGGGCGACGCGGGCCGCGGCGAAGATCGAAGCCGTTCGCGACGCGGTGGTGAGTGAAGTCGGCTTCGCGCCGCCGCAGACGACCGACATCCTCATCGGCAATCCGCGCGCGGAGTCGAACGGGCTGACGATCGCGCTCCTCGACTCGCCGCGCATCGTGCTCTGGACGGAGCCGCCGCAGCCGGACATCGGCTTGGGGGACTTCCGCGACTGGATTGACCTCCTCAGCGTGCACGAGATGACGCACCTCGTGCATCTCCTGCGGCCGTCGCGCAATCCGACGCGGCGCCTCATCGAGAAGCTGCTCCTGCCGGTGAATCCGATCACGCTGAGCGGGCCGCGCTGGCTCCTCGAAGGCTACGCGACGGTGATCGAAGGGCGCATTACCGGCTCGGGGCGGCCGAACAGCGCGTTCCGCGCGGCGGTGCTGCGGAAGTGGGCCGCGAGCGGGCGGATGCCGTCGTACGCGGAGCTGGCCGGCAACCGGCGCTTTCTCGGGATGTCGATGGCGTATCTGGCCGGCTCGGCATACCTCGAATGGCTCGAAGAGCGCAGCGGCCCGGGGTCGCTCCAGAAGCTGTGGGCGCGCATGACGGCGCGGCAGCCGCGCTCGTTCGAGCAGTCGTTCGAAGGGGTGTTCGGCGACCGGCCGGAGCGGCTGTACGGGCAGTTCGTTGCGGAGCTGACCGCGCACGCTTCCCGTGCAGCGACTGAGGGCGAACTTTGGCAGGAGACGTCGCGCGCCTCGGGCGAGCCGGCGATCTCGCCCGACGGGAAGCAGATGGCCATCGTGCTCCGCGACGAGAAGCGGCACGCGACGCTCGTCGTCTGGCCGCTCGGCGCGAATCCCGACGAGGCAAAGTACGAGGAGCGGATCGCGAAGATCCTGAAGCGCGATCCGCAAGACGTCGCGCCAGTGCGCGCGAAGCCGCTGCCGCGCGAGCCGCTGCATTCGTTCTCTCCGTTGGATGGGGGCGACGTGGAGAGTCCGCGCTGGCTCGGCGACTCGATTCTCTTCTCGCACCGGCAGCCGGATCTGTTTGGCGATCTGCACCACGATCTGTTCCGCTGGTTTCCATCCGATGGGCATGTGGAGCGGGTGACGCACTTGGCGGATGTGTTCGACGCCGATCCGCTGCCCGACGGCCGGCACGCGATCGCCGTGCGGTCGCGGTTTGGCTTTTCACAACTCGTTCGCGTCGACGTTACGAACGGATCGATTGAAGAGGTGACGAAGCCCTCGCTCGACATCATCTACTCGCATCCGCGCGGCTCGGCCTGGGCGGAGCACGACCGCGACGGCTGGCACGTCGTGCGCGACGGCGTGCGCGTGGCCGAGGGGCATTCGCCCGAGTGGATGGGATCGGAGCTCGTGTACGTGCGCGGCGACGATCTCTATCGCGGCGACGCGCGGATCACGGAGATGTTGGGGATGGCCATCGATCCGGCGCCGGCGCCGGATGGGTCGGTGTACTTCATGTCGCTCGATCCGGACGGCTTCGTGGTCCGGAAAATCGATGGCAAACAGGCATTCACGCCGGTCCCCGGGCGGTCAATCGCGGCGCTTTCCATCAACAGCGAAGCCGCGCCTTCCTCGCATCCCTACCTCCTCGGCCGCCAGGAATTCGCCACGTTCTTCGGAGGGCAGTACACCGCGCACGAGCGCCACAGCGAGATCGGCCTGCGCATGGGCGACGTCGTCGGCCGGCTCGACGTCCTGGCCATCTTCGGCAACGGCGCCGCCCTCGCCGCGGCGTACCGCGGACTGCCGGTCGAGCTCTCCGCACACCTCGCGCACAACAGCGAATTGCGCGCAACGTGGAACGGCACCTTTCCGCTCACTGACCTCACTCTCAGCGGCGGCACGCTGCGCGACCGCCGCTTCGTCGAAGGATCGCTCGCCGCGCATCAACGCGACGTCGCCGCGGAGAGGCTCAGCATCGCCGCCGACTCCGATCGCCACGCACGCGCTACGCTGTCGGCGCGCATGAAGATGTTCCGTGTCGCGGCTACCGCGGGAAGAAACGTCGCCCTCGGCGGCGTCGCCACCTCCGTCGAGCCGGCGTCGCTCTTCATCGCCCGCATCCTCGACCCCGCCCTCCCGCGCGACTTCGACGTTGCGCGCAACTACCGCGGCGCGCGCGCCGAGGTCGTGAGCGGCCCGGTGGCGCTCTTCGCGCAGCACCACCACGCCTCGCGCAGCGTCGACCTCTACGGCCTCGAGGCGCGGCTCTCGCGCGATCCGACCCCCTTGGTGAAGGCTGCCGGCTTCGACCTCACCGCCGGCGTCGCCCGCGTGCGGCAGGAGCGCGCGGTGCGCGGCTGGCTGGCCATCCGCTGGCGGCCGTGAACTATGATCTCGCGCCGATGATTCACCTCCACAACGGCGACTCCGTCGCCATCACGGCGCGGCGGGCGCTGCTGCCGGGGCGGCACGTCGCCTATCGCGAGACCTTCATCAGCGGTCCGGTGCAGCAAGGCCTCCGCCCGGTCGACTTCCTCGAAGAGCGCGCGCGCTTCATCGCCGGCTACTACGGCGAGCATCTGCTGCGCACGCGCAACGAGCTCCTCGAGCAGGAGCAGATGCTCGACGCCATTCGCGACGAAGAAGAGATCGTGCTCTGGTTCGAGCACGACCTCTTCTGCCTGGCGAACTTCCTCTACCTCCTCGTGCGCCTGTCGAAGGCGCGGCGCCTCAGCGCCATTTGGTGCCCGCGCCCCCTCGGCAACATGGCCGAGGAGGAGCTGGTGACGACGTATTTGTCGCGGGCGGCCGTGCAGCCGCTCATGCTGCGCATCGCCGCCGAGGCTTGGAAGGCGTACAGCGCGGCGGACGCCAAGGAGCTCAATCGCTTCGTCATCCAGGACTGGAACGACTTCCCGTTCTTGCGCGACGGCATGACCTTGCACGCGAAGCGCTTCCCCTCCACGCGCAACGGTCTGGGCGAAGTCGAGCAGCGCGCCATGAGCGCCATCGACGCCGGCGCCGTCGACTTCTCCACCCTCTTCGCCCGCTTCGACGCCAACCCGCCGCGCTACGGCTTCGGCGACGGCGAGTTCCTGCGGCACCTGCGGCGCCTCGCCAGCTGCGCCGTGCCGATGATCACCATCACTGAGAGCGGCGAGGGCGCGCCGCCGAAGGCGCTGTTTGCCATCACGCCGGCCGGGCGGAAAGTGCTCGCCGGCGAGGCCGACTTCATTGAACTCAACAACGCCGACCTCTGGCTCGGCGGCGCGCACCTGACGCACGAGCAGTTGTGGCGCTGGGACGTGGACGCGCGCGAGATCCGGCCGAGCGAGCGATGAGCGAGCCTCTTGCTTCGCTCGTTCACTTCGACGCCACCGACGGCGTCGCGCTCGCCGGCCTCCTCTACGAGCCGCGCCGCGCCACGAAGCGCGCCGCCATCTGGCTGCACGGCACCGGCGGCGCCTCCATCTTCGACGCCCGGCGCACCAACGCCCTGGCCCGCGAGCTCATCGCGCGCGGCATCGCCTTCTTCCCCTTCAACAACCGCGGCGCGCACCTCGTGCGGCGCCTGCGCAAGGGAGATCGGCGCATCGGCGGCGGCATGGCCTACGAAGTCATCCGCGACTGCGTGCACGACATCGACGGCGCCGTGCGCGAGCTCCGCCGCCGCGGCTATCGCGAGCTGCACCTCGTCGGGCATTCGACAGGCGCGAACAAGATCGCCGTCTACGACCACCACAAGCCGCGCGCTTCCGTCCGCCGCTACATCTTCCTCGGCGGCGGCGACGACACCGGCCTGCTGTACGCGCAGCTCGGCCCGCGCCGCTTCGAGCGCGCGCTCGACGAGGCCCGCGCGAAGATCAAGGAGCGTCGCGGCCACGAGCTCGTGCCGCCGCGCGTCTCGCCGATGATGCTGAGCTGGCGCTCGTTCTACGACATGGCCAACCCGAACGGCGACTACAACGTCTTCCCCTTTTACGAAGCGATCACCGGCACGCGCCTCGGGACGCGCCCGCGATTCCGCTACGTGCGCGCCATTCGCAAGCCGTCGCTCTACGTCTACGGCGACCGCGACGAGTTCTCGCACGACGACGTGCCGCGCTGCGTGTCGATCCTGGCCGAGAACGTCGGCGCGAACGCGGAGATCGTGGTGATGGAGGACGCGGACCACGGCTTCACCGGACGGGAGGAAGAGTTGGGAGAGTTGATTGCCTGGTTTCTCGATTGAGCCCTCACCCCTCGGGCGCATCGTCGTCGCGCCGGATGTGCCGCCAGGGCACCGGCTGTTCTACACGACCATCGACTATCGCGGCGCGATCGACGCGACGTTGGAGCAGTTCGTCGGCCGACCGATCGCCCATTGCAATCAGGTCCACGGCGCCACGGTGACGCGTTGCGGCGGCGGCGACTGCGACGCCCTCTGGTCCGACGTCCCCTCCGCCCTGGCCATCAAAGTCGCCGACTGCCTCCCCGTCTCCCTCGTCGGCGACGGCAAAATCGCCAACATCCACTGCGGCTGGCGCGGCGCGGTGCAGCGCATCGTCGACGTCACCCTCCACGCCGTCGGCGCCGTCACCGACGCCTGGCTCGGCCCCACCATCCGCGTCTGCTGCTTCGAGGTGGGGGAGGAGGTCGCGCAACAATTTCCCGCCGCATTCGTCGATCGCTCCTATGCGAAGCCGCACGTCGACATCCCCGCATTCGTTCGTTCCAGCCTGCACGGAGTGCGCGTCCACGACTCCGGGCTCTGCACGCGCTGTGAGGGCTCGATCTTCCACTCCTATCGCCGCGACGGACGCACGGGTGGACGCAACCTTGCAATTCTGACGATGGACTGATGCGCCGGAAGATCTTCAAGATTCTCGGAATCGCGATCGTGGTGTTTCTCGTCGCCTTCGCGGCGCTGGCGCTCTACGTCTACAAACAGTCGATCAGCCGCTTCGAGGTGCGGCGCCTCTCGCTGCCGACGCGCGTCTACGCCGACTACCTCCCGCTGCAAGCAGGCATGCCGCTCGATCCCGACGATCTCCTCGAAAAACTCGACCGCCTCGGCTACCGCTCCGCGCCGACGCTCGCGCAGGCGGGCGACTACGTCGCGGCCAAGGGCTCCATCGACATCTTCACGCGCGAGTTCGCGCATCCGACCGGCAAGTACCCGTCGCAGCACGTCCACCTCACCTTCAGCCGCGAGGGCATCGAGTCGGTCTCCGCCGGCAACGCCGCGCTCGAGCCGGAGCTCCTGACGTCGATCCTCTCCGAGCAGCTCGAGAACCGGCGTCCCATCACGCTCAATCAAGTGCCGCAGTCGCTGCAGGACGCGGTCGTCGTCACCGAAGACACGCGCTTCTGGCACCACCCCGGCGTCGATCCGATCGGCATCTTCCGCGCGTTCTTCCGCAACGTGCGCGCGGGCGGCGTATCTGAGGGCGGCTCGACGCTGACGCAGCAGCTCGTGAAGAACTACTACCTCACGCCCGAGCGCAGCATGCGCCGTAAAGTCACCGAGGCGTTCATGGCCGTGATTCTGGACGCCAAGTACTCGAAGAAGGAGATCCTCGAGGCCTACCTCAACGACATCTACCTCGGGCGCAACCGCTCCATCTCGATCATCGGCGTCGGCGAGGCGGCGCACTTTTACTTCGGCAAGCCGGTCTCGGAGCTCAACCCGGCCGAGTCGGCGATGCTCGCCGGGATGATCAAGAGCCCGAACAACTACTCGCCGTTCGTCCACCCCGATCAGGCCCTGCTACACCGCAACACGTCGCTGGGCCTGATGCTGAAGGCGAAGAAGATCGACCAGGCCACGTATGAGAAATCGGTGAAGTCGCCGCTGCCGCGCAAGCCGTTCCGGCAGCGCAGCGGCCTCTCGTCGATGCCGTACTACGTCGACCGCGTGCTGCAGGAGATGGCCCGCGACTACGGCATCAAGGACGTCAAAGGGCGCGGCCTGCAGATCTACACAGCCATCGATCTGAACGCCCAGGACACGGCCGCGCGGACGCTCGAGAACGGCCTGGAGTCGCTCGAGCGCAACAACCGCCGCCTCCGCCGCGCGGCCACGCCGCTGCAGGGCGTGATCATTAACGTCGACGTGCAGACGGGCGAGATCCGCTCGCTCGTCGGCGGCCGCAACTACGACATCAATCAGTTCGACCGGGCTCTCAATGCCAAGCGGCAGATCGGATCGCTGGTCAAGCCGTTCGTCTACCTCACCGCGTTCGAGCCGAGCCTGTCGGGGAAGACCATCACTCCGGCGACGCTGGTGAGCGACCAGCGCTTCGTGCTCAAGCGCCGCTTCGCCGCCGACTGGTCGCCGCGCAATTACGAGGATGTCTACCACGGCACGGTGACGGTGCGTGAGGCGCTGGAGGAGTCGATGAACTCGGCGTCGGTGCGCATCGGACTGGCCACGGGGATCCCGAACGTGATCCGGACGATGAAGACGCTCGGCATCACGTCCGACATCGACGACAACCCGGCCATGCTCCTCGGCACCGCCGACATCAGCCCGATCGAGATGGCCGACGCTTACACGACCATCGCGCGCGTCGGCTCGCGCGTGCCGCTGCGGACCATCCGCTTCGTCACCGACGACCGCGGCCGCCTCGTCGCCGGCGGCGAGGAGGTGAAGGCGGTGCAGGTCTACCCGGCCCGCGACACGTTCGTGCTCGTCAACATCATGAAGGGCGTGGTCGACCGCGGGACCGCCGCCGGCGTGCGCTCGCTCGGCTTCCACAACGTGGCCGCGGGCAAGACCGGCACGACGAACGACAAGCGCGACGCCTGGTTCATCGGCTTCACGCCGAAGTCGCTGACGCTGACGTGGCTCGGCTTCGACGACAACACGCCGGTCGGCCTCTCCGGCGGCCAGGGCGCCGCGCCGATGTGGGCCCGCTACATGGAGGCGGTCTCCGGCAAGGCCCGCGACGCCGATTGGGCGCCCCCGCCCGGGATCACGACGGCCGAGACGGACGAGACGAGCGGCGGCCTGGCCACTCCGTATTGCCCGAAGAACACGATCGTGCAGGACGCGTTCAAGGAAGGGACGCAGCCGACGGTGCCGTGCCCCCTCCACTCGCCCGCCGCCGTCCCCCCGCCCGCCCTCGACCAGTTCGGCAACCCGATCGCCCTCGATACGACCGGCGCGACGACGACGGACACGACGGCGACGCAGTACGCCCCGCCGCCGACGGCCCCCCCGCCGCCGAGCACCGAGACGACGCTGACGGGCGGGATTTTCAAGACGGATACGACGGGAACGTCGACGATGACGCCGACGACGCCGACGCAGACGGATACGACGCGGACGGATACGCAGGCGCCGCCGGGGTAGCGCAGACGCCCCTCGGCGCGCACGCGCCGGCCGGGAGTTTGCGCGTTCAAGCCGGCAGCGTGCGCGCTCAAGCCGGCAGTGCGCGCGTTCGCGCCGGTCAGCGCGCGCGTGCACCGCGGCGGATTGCACGTGCGCTGCGCCGGATTGCGCGTGCATCGCGCCGGATTGTGCGTGCGCTGCGGCGGATGGTGCGTGCACCGCGGCGGAGTGCACGTGCGCTTCGGCAGGTTTTGCGTGCGCCGTGGCAGGTTGTGCGTACGGCGCGGCACGTTTTCCGCGTGCACACGATCGGCGGTCTTACGTGCGGACGGATACGCGGGCGCCGCCGTTGCCGATGATCCTCGCCTAATCGCTAACCGCCAATCCCCAACCGCTTTCGTTGTACAGTCTCCCAATCATTAGTCTTGCATCCCTTGGGTTCCCATGAAATCATCGCAGAGGGGACGATGACCGACAGCCAGCGCATTCTCGATTCGATCCGCCGCCTGGTTCGACTCCTCCGTCTTGCCGACCGCGCCGCCCAGAGCGAGCTCGGACTCTCCGGGGCCCAGCTCTTTGTCCTTCAGGAGCTTGGGAAAACGCCCTCGTTGTCGCTCAACGAGCTCGCCGAGCGGACGCGGACGGATCAAAGCTCGGTGTCGGTCGTCGTCACCCGTCTCGTCGAGGCCGGCTTCGTGACCCGCGACCGCGACCTCCGCGACGCCCGCCGCCTCGTCCTCACCTTGACCAAAGCCGGCACGGCCGTCGTCCGCAAGTCGGCACCCGCTGCGCAAGAGCGCATTCTCGAGATCGTCGAGACGATGTCGGCCGCGGAGCGCAAGCGCTTCGCCGACAGCTTCGAGCAACTCGTCGACGAGTTGGGCGCCGAGCGCGGCGTCCCGCCCATGCTCTTTGAGGACGACGACGGCAGCACCAGGAGGCTGAAGAAAGCCAGGTGACCCGCGGGGAGTTTGAAGTCGAAAGCGCGGCCACCCGTGAGGGCCTGCCGGTCGCGACCTCCGCCGGTCCGCTGCTCGCCGAGGCGCGCGTGCCGCTGGAGCGCTCCCTCATCGACAAGCGCGTCGTCCTCATCTGCGGATGGTCCGTCCTCCTCGCCGTGATGACCGGCTTCGTCGCCCAGGCCCTCGTGCGCATCATCGGCCTCGTCACCAACATCGCCTTCTATCACCGCTGGTCCTTCGCCTTCGTCTCGCCGGCGGACCATCACCTCGGCAAGCTCGTCGTCATCGTCCCGGTCATCGGCGGGATCATCGTCGGCATCATGGCCCGCTACGGATCGAAAGCGATCCGCGGCCATGGCATCCCCGAGGCGATGGAGCAGGTGCTCCTGAACGAGAGCCGCATCCCGGCGCGCGTCACGTTTCTGAAGCCGCTCTCCGCCGCCGTCTCCATCGGCACCGGCGGTCCGTTCGGCGCGGAAGGGCCGATCATCGCCACCGGCGGCGCCCTCGGCTCGCTCCTCGGGCAGATCTTCAAAACGAACGCGACGGAGCGCAAGACACTGCTCGCCGCGGGAGCTGCGGCCGGCATGGCCGCGACCTTCGGCAGCCCCGTGTCGGCGGTCCTTCTCGCCATCGAGCTCCTGCTCTTCGAGTTTCGCCCGCGCTCCATCATCCCCGTCGCGCTGGCGAGCGCCGTCGCTACGGCCGTGCGGATGTTCTACGCCGGCACGGCGCCGATCTTCGCCATGCCGCTCCTGGCCCGGCCGACCGGCGAGGCGCTCGCGACCTACACGGCCATCGGCGCGCTCATCGGCTACCTCTCGATCTACGTCACGCGCGCCGTCTACTGGATCGAGGACCTTTTCGAGCACCTGCCGATGCACTGGATGTGGTGGCCGGCGATCGGCGGCATCGCCGTCGGCGTGGTCGGTTACTTCGCGCCGCACACGCTCGGCGTCGGCTACGACAACATCGAAGGGATGGTGGCGGGGCGCATCTTCGGCGAGGCGGTGTTTTTCCTCTGCCTCCTGAAGTTCATCTCCTGGGTGATCGCCCTCGGCAGCGGCACTTCGGGCGGCACGCTCGCGCCGCTCTTCACGATCGGCGGCGGCTGCGGCGTGGTCCTCGGCGAGCTCGCCGCGGTGGCGTTTCCGAGGTTCCATGTCGATCCGCGCATCTGCGCGCTCGTCGGCATGGCAGCGATGTTCGCCGGCGCGTCGCGCGCGCTCCTGGCCTCGGTCGTCTTCGCCTTCGAGACGACGCTGCAGCCGCTCGGACTCCTCCCGCTCCTCGGTGGCTGCACCGCCGGCTACCTCGTCTCGGCGCTCTTGATGCGCAACACGATCATGACGGAGAAGCTGGCCCGCCGCGGCGTGCGCGTGCCGGCGGAGTACGCCGCCGATTTCCTCGACCAGATCTCCGTCGCCAAGGCGTGTACGCGCGACGTAATCGCGCTTCGCGAGGGGCAGACGGCGGCGGACGTGCACGACATCGTGGCCACGCACCAGGGCTTCCCCGTCGTCGACGACAACGGCAATCTCCTCGGCGTGGTGACGCGGAGGGACTTCATCGACGTGGCGCCGTCGACGCCTGTGCGGGATCTCATCCGCCGCTCGCCCGCAGTCGTCTACCTCGACTCCTCGCTCCGCGACGCCGCCGACCAGATGGTGCGCGAGAACGTCGGCCGCTTGCCCGTAGTCGAGCGCAAGAATCCGCGGCGCCTGGCCGGCTTCATCACGCGCAGCGACCTCTTGTCGGCGCACGCGCGGCGCTTGGAAGAGAGCGGCGGGTAGCTTACCCTTGCAGCGTCCATGACCCCGCAAGAGCTCCTGTCGAACATTCCGCTGTTCGAGTCGCTGACGGACGACGACGTCGACGCGCTGGCCAAGCGTCTCGAGACCGTCGAGTACAACGAAGGCGACTCCGTCTTCTGCCAGGGCGACGAAGGGTCGTCGCTCTTCATCGTCGAGGACGGCGCGGTGGAGATCTCGTACGGGGAGGGAAAGGCCAAGTTCGTTTTGGCCACGCTCTTTCCCGGCAAGTACTTCGGCGAGCTGTCGCTCTTCGACGGCGCGCCGCGCTCGGCGACGGCGACTGCGATCAAGCGTTCGCGCCTCATCCGCCTCGACCGCGACGAGCTCGTCGACTTCGTCAACAGCACGCCCGCGGCGGCGCTGCGCATCATTGGGGAGATGAGCGAGCGCCTCCGCCAGACCAACGAGCTGATGTCGCGGCAGGTCTCGCGCAACGTGCTCGAGGAGGCCGAAGAGCGGCTGACGTTCGGTCAACGCATCGCCGACAAAGTCGCGGCCTTCGGCGGCTCGTGGCCGTTCATCATCATCTTTGGTGCGGTCATGACCGTCTGGATGAGCGTCAACATCATCCAGGTGGCGCACTTCGATCCGTACCCGTTCATCCTGCTGAACCTCGCCCTCTCCACCGTCGCGGCCATCCAGGCGCCGATCATCATGATGAGTCAGAACCGCCAGGCCTCGAAGGACAAGCTCCTCGCGGAGAACGACTATCAGGTCAACCTGAAAGCGGAGATGGAGATCGAGGCCATGCTGCGCAATCAGGCGGAGCTGATGGCGCGCATCTCGCTCATCGAGCGGCTCATCGTCCGCCGCGCCGGCGCCGACGTTTTCGAGAACCACAAGCCGATCGCCGAGAGCTCGCCGGTGCCGTGACGCGCGCGGTGGTCGTGGGCGCGGGCGTCTCCGGTCTCACCTGCGCGGTCGTACTGTCCGAGGCGGGCGTTGAGGTGACGGTGTACGCGCGGGAGATCGAGCGGACGACGTCGAGCGTTGCGGCGGCGATCTGGTATCCGTACCACATCGGTTCTACAGAGAAGGTCGATCGATGGTCGCAGATGTCGTTGAAGAAGTTCAGGCAGCTTGCACGCGTGCCCGGCACCGGCGTGTCGATGGTGAAGTTCAACATGGTCAGAAGTCCCGTACCGCTGATCGAGACGCCGGTTTATCTGCCGTGGCTGCGGCGAAAGCTGCGCATTGAGCGGCGAACGGTCCGCAAGCTCGCCGCGATCAAAGCCGACGTCATCGTCAACTGCGCCGGCCTCGGCGCGCGGAAGCTTTGTCGCGACGAGGCGCTCTGGCCGGGGCGCGGCATCGTGTTAATGACGGAGAACCCCGGGATCACCCGGCACATGGCGCACGTCGACGGCGAGACGCTGACCTACGTCCTCACCCGCACGAACGATATCGTCCTCGGCGGCACCGATCGCCGCAGCGAGTCGCGCCGCGTTTCGCAGAGGCTCCGCGAACAAATCTACGCGCGCTGCGCCGCTGTCGAGCCGCGGCTGCCGCGCGAGTTCACCGTCGACGTCGGCTTTCGTCCGCATCGGCCGGCCGTGCGCCTCGAGCGCGAAGGAAACGTCATCCACAACTACGGCCACGGCGGCGCGGGCTTCACCGTGTCGTGGGGCTGCGCGTACGACGTCCTCGCGCTCTACCGCCAGGTCATCTCGTAGGTGCAGGTCGGATCGCCGAGGGTCTGGCACTTTGTCTCCACCACGCTCGGGTCCGTGCCGCCGTGGCGGAAGATCGCCTCCAGGAAAAAGCCGGTGCCGCTGGCGCAGAAGATCGGGCTGTAGCAGGGGTAGTCGCTGTAGACCATGCGCGCGCCGGCGGGCGTCTTCTCGAACTTGACCGTACCGAACTTCTGGTACTGGCTGTGGAAGAGGGCGATGCTCTCCAGGAACTTCGTCAGCTCCGCCGTGTCGAGCGACTTGTAGACGCGGCCGATGCCGAGCTCCGCCGACGCCGCGCCGATGAGCGCGAGGACGTTCGGCATCTTCGTCTTCTGCGTCTCGTAAATCGTGCGATCGAGCTCGATGAGCGACTCGAACTCGCACCAGCTCGACGCCAGAGGCGTGCGCGTGTAGCCCATCGTCCGCGGGGAGAGGCGGACGAGCATGTCGTAGAAGCCTTGCTCGCCGAGGGTCTCAATGAGGAACTGCTTGCGGGCGCCGAACATCACGCCCTTCACCTTGGCGATGTCGGGTTTCGCGCCGACGAGCACTTCCTTTCCTTCCATGCGAGGGAGAGGGGCGGTGGTTCCTTTTTTCTGTTGAAGGATCGACATGCGTTCTCAATTGTGCTGCGGCTCGATGAGCTTGCGCTCGACGGGACGCGCTTCGACGTGAATGCCTTCGCGCGCCTCGAAGTCCGCGAGGGCCTGATCGGCCAGGGCGCGATGCTCTTCCTCTTTGATCGCGATCTCGGTGCCGGCCAGGGAGTCGCGCGCCACGCGCGCGCGGCCGGCGGCCTTTTCGCGCTCTTCCTCGACCATCTCGTGCAGGCGGTTGAGCGTGTCGCCGGAGCCGCCGATCGTGCTGATCATGCCGCTGGCCATCTCCGCGAGCTCCGCGGTGGCGCGCTTGATCTTCAGGTCGTTGATCGACGACTTGAGCGCGGCGATCTTCTCCTGCGCGGCGCGGACGCTGACGTCGCGCGCCTTCAGGAGCTCGCGGTAGGTCGTCTCGGCCTGCTGGAGCTGCGTGCGGTTCTCGCCGAGCTCGCGCCGGACGGTGTCGAGCCGCAGGGCATGCTCGGCGGCGAGCTCGCGGTTGCCGGCGCGGAGGTTCGCCGCCGTCTTGGCGCGCAGGTCACGCTCGTCTGCTTCGAGCTTGCGGATCTGGGCCATGAGCCGCTCGCACAGCCCCGCGTGCGCCGCCAGCCCCTGGTTGTAGTTCGCGATCTGCTTGCGCAGGTTCTCCTTCTCCGCCTCGAGCAGCGCCTCCGGATTGCGGCGCTCGATGCCGGAGACGAAGAGCGAGAAGAAGCCGCGAATCAGGTTGCGGAGGCGGCGGAGCATCGAAGCAAGTGTATCGCGGTGGCGCGCGCGGGCCGTAGTGCTGAGTGCTGAGTCCTGAGTGCTGAGTGGGATTGATGCGCAACTCAGCACTCAGCACTCAGGACTCAGCACTTCGTTCTTGACATCCCGCGCGCACCCGCCTACATTTACCGACCGACCGTCCGGTAAACTTATAACGACTCGCTTGGAGGCTCCGATGCCGCGCACGCTGACCCTCGTCCTTCTGGCCCTGCTTCTCGCTCTCCCTCTCGTCGCCCAGGTCGACAAAGCGACCATTGAAGCCGTTGCGCTCGACCAGTCGAAGGCGCCGCTGCCCGGCGTCACCGTCACCGTCGTGCGGCCGGAGACCGGCTTCTCCGTCGTGGGCGTCACCGACTCCACCGGCACGGCGCGCTTCTACTCGCTCGCGCCGGGGAGCTACTCCGTTGAGTTCGCGCTCGAGGGCTTCGGCACCGTCAAGGAGCCGAACCTGATGCTCGTCGTCGGGCAGAACGCGAAGGTCGCGGTCTCGATGCAGCAGAGGGCGAGCGAGACCATCACCGTCAGCGCGGCGCCCGACGTCGTCGACGTCCACAAGACCGACACGTCGACGAACATCGTCCCCGAGCAGATCGAGACCCTGCCGGTGCCGAACCGCGACTTCCAGAAGCTCGCCTTCCTCGCGCCGGGCGTGCAGCGCGAGCGCGGCGGCTTCCGCTTCATCCAGGACGGCCCGGTCATCGGCTCGGGCGGCAACGCCTCGCAGGCCACGATCCTCGTCGACGGCGTCGACGTCACCGACCCGGCCCTCGGCCTGGCCCGCTCGCGCTTCAGCCAGGACGCCATCCGCGAGTTCCGCGTCGTGCAGGACCGCTTCTCCTCGGAGATCGGCGGCTCCTCCGGCGGCGCGATGTCGATCGTCACCAAGAGCGGCACGAACAACATCAGCGGCAACGTCTTCGGCTTCTTCCGCGACAACGCTCTCCGCTCCAAGTCGGCCGCCGAGCAGACGAAGAACGACTACTCGCGCCACCAGGTCGGCGGCACGATCGGCGGCCCGCTCGCGCGCGACCGCGCCTTCTACTTCCTCTCCGCCGAGCAGATCAGCGAGACCAAGCCGACGCTCTTTCGCCCGCTCGGCAAGTTCGCCACGACGGCGGCCGACATCAACAACCCCGTCGACCAGACCCTCCTCTTCGGCAGCCTCGATCAGCAGCTCAGCGCCAAGCAGACCGCGGGCGAGAAGTTCGTCTACGAGACCTACAAGGAAGACAACTTCCGCGTCGGCAACCTCGCCGACGAGTCGTACGGCCAGACGCTCAAGCGCCGCAACTGGAGCACCACGCTGCAGCACAACGCCATGCTCTCGGCCGACATGAACAACGAGTTGCGCGCGCAGTACGGCTATCACCGCTACGACGAGCCGACGAACTCCGACGCGGTGGCGGAGTGGTTCTCCTCCGGCAACACGCTCATGACCGGCGGCAACATCCTCGGCGACCTCCTCGGCGCCGGCGACACCTACGAAGTCCGCGACACGTTCTACAAGCACTTCGCCTCGGGCCGCAGCTCGCACGACCTCAAGGCCGGCGTCTCCGCGCAGCGCGTCAAGGAGCGCTCGCGCATCGACACGTACGCGACGGGACTCTTCCTCTACCTCACCGACGACCGCACGCTGCCGCTGGCGTACGCGTACGGCGTCGGCTCCTCGGACGTGACGATGTCGACGAACCTCTACGGCGCGTTCGTCGAGGACGCCTGGCGCCCGAACGCGAACCTGCTCCTCAACTTCGGCCTCCGCTACGACCTCGACACGAACGGCAACAACCCGGACGTGCAGACGCCGCTCAACAACGGCCGCAAGAAAGACACGAACAACTACCAGCCGCGCTTCTCCTTCACGTACGACCTCAAAGGCGACGGCACGAACGTGCTGCGCGGCGGCGCGGGGCGTTTCGTCGGCCGGTTCCTCCTCGTGCCGGCGCTGCAGGAGCGCCAGCAGAACGGCCTGACCGGCCGCGTGACGTTCACGCGCATCAACGGCGCGCTCCTCGGCATCCCGGCGCTGGCGCTCGATCCGAAGAACCCGACCACGACCGGCATCGTGTCGAAGCCGGCCATCATCGTCCTCGACCCGAACTACAAGAACCCCGAGGCCGATCAGGCGTCGCTCGGCTACACCATGCGGCTCGGCGAGTCGCGGATGTATCTCGACGCCGAGGGCATCTACGTCAAGGGGCGCGACGAGATCGCCATCCGCGACGTCAACTTTGCCGGCAACGCCGTGGCCGCGAATTCGGCGGTCATCCGCCCGAACACCGCGTTCGACCAGATCAACATGTACACGAACAACGGTCACTCGACGTACCGCGCGCTCGTCCTCGCGCTCAACGGCAACGTGCGCAAGAACGACCTCGTCACGGCCTCGGTGACGTTCGCGAACAAGAAAAACATCAGCGACGACTTCAGCCCCGACTTCCCGTTCGGCTATCCGAACGACCCGGCCAACATCGAGTCGGAGTACGGCCGCGCGCGCGGCACGGAGCGCTACCGCGTCGTACTCTCCGGCATCTTCCACGCGCCTTGGGACGTCACCATCGCGCCGATTTACGAGTACGGCTCCGGCCAGCCGTGGACGCACCGCCTCGGCTACGACTTGAACGGCGACGGCAAGAACTCCGACCGCTGCGCGGCGGGGCTCGACCCGGCGTTCTTCGGCAACGTCTGCCCCGGCGGCGTCGCGTACGATCGCAACGCCGAGGATGGACCGACGTTCCGGCAGTTCTCGCTGCGGCTGACGAAGGCCATTCCGGCGGGGCGCTTCGGCCGTCTCGAAGCGATCGCCGAGGGCTTCAACCTCTTCAACAATAAAAACTGGGACGTGAACAGCGTCGCCGCGGGCGAGTTCCTGAGCGGCCCGACGCTGGCGAACTACCGCACGGCCGCGGACAAGACCAAGCCGGCGGCGGCGGTGAAGAACACCGCGTTCGGAACGTTCTCGAGGACGCTCTCGCCGCGCGAGATTCAGCTGGGCCTGCGGCTGGTGTTCTAGTGGACCTCGGGCTCAACGACCACGTCGTCATCGTCACCGGTGGCGCGGCCGGCATCGGGCGCGCCACCGCAGAGCGCTTTGCGTCCGAGGGAGCGCGCGTCGTGGTGTGGGACGTGACGACGGAGCCGAAGATCGACGTCACGAAGCGTGAATCCGTCGAGCGCGCGGTCGACGACGTCATCAAACAGCACGGCCGCATCGACGTCCTCGTCAACAACGCCGGCATCCTCCGCGACGCGCAACTGGTGAAGTGGAAGGACGGCGCGGTCGTGTCGACGATGGACGACGCCACGTTCGACGCCGTCGTCAACGTCAACCTCAAAGGCGTCTTCGTCTGCACGCGCGCGGTCGTGCCGCACATGATCCGCGCCGGACGCGGCGTGATCCTCAACGCCTCGTCGATCGTCGGGCTGTATGGCAACTTCGGGCAGACCAACTACGCCGCGACGAAGGCGGGGGTCATCAGCTTCACGCAGACGTGGGCGCGCGAGCTGGGACGCTACGGCATCCGCGTCAACGCCGTGGCGCCGGGCTTCATCGCCACGGAGATGGTGAAGGCGATGCCCGAGAAGGTGCTGGAGTCGATGGCGGCGAAGGCGCCCCTCGGACGGATGGGCGAGCCCGACGACATCGCCAACGCCTACGTCTGGCTGGCCAGCGACGCCGCGCGCTTCGTGAGCGGCGCGGTGCTGAGTGTGGATGGGGGGCTCGTCCTTGGCACCTAGCTACGCGAATCTCGTATCGACCGGCAGCTATCTGCCGGAGATCGAAGTCACGAACGACATGCTGCGCGCGAAGTTCGACGCAGCGGCGCCGGAGTTCGTGAACAAGATGGAAGCGTCGAGCGGCATCCGCGCGCGCTGGTATGCGCCGGCGGAGTGGGCGGCATCGGATCTCGCCGAGCGCGCGGCGCGGCAGGCGCTGGAGCGCGCGGGGAAAGATGCGCTCGAGGTCGACCTCATCATCCTCGGCACCGACTCGCCCGACTACATCACGCCCGCGACCTCGGTCGTGCTGCAGTCGAAGCTCGGCGCGAAGAACGCCGGGACGTTCGACGTGGGCTGCGCGTGCGCGTCGTTCCCGACGGCGCTGTCGACCGCGGCGGGGCTCATGGCCACGAACGCGTCGCTGCGCACGGTGCTCGTCGTCGGTGTCTACATGATGCACAAGCTCGCCAGCGACGCCGATCCGATGATCTTTTTCTACGGCGACGGCGCCGGCGCCGCGGTGCTGGAGCGCGGCGACGAGCCGGGCTTCATCGCCGCTGCGTTCGCCGCGGACGGCTCGTACCACCGCAACTGGCTGATCCCCGCAGGCGGCACGGTGGAGCCGGCGTCGTGCGAGGCGGTCACAGGCGGCCGCACGAGCGTGAAGATGCTGGAGCGCTATCCGCCGGAGATCAACAACGAAGGGTGGCCGCGGCTCGTGCGGCAGGTGGCGCAGAACGGCGGCTTCGCGGTCGACGACATCGACTTCGTGATCTTCACGCAGGTGCGCAAGCCGACGATCGAGCTGGTGATGCAAGACCTCGGATTGCCGATGACGAAGACGCACACGGTGATGGAGCGCTGGGGCTACACCGGCTCGGCGTGTATCCCGATGGCGCTGCACGACGCGTTCGAACAGCGGAAGATCGAGCCGGGCGACCTCGTCGTGCTGGTCGGCTCGGGCGTCGGCTACAACCAGGCTGCCGCGGCGCTGCGTATGCCGCGCGCGGAGGCTAGACTCTTCGGATGATCGCGATTTTGCTCATCACGCTGGCACAGTTCATCGCCCACACCCGCACCGAATTGGCGAAGGGTGGGCTGGAAAAAGTGCAGTTCGGCGAGACGGTGTATTGGCGCGGAGGGACGGGCCACGTCCTCGTTCTCCTGCACGGCGCGAACGATCAGGCGGGCACCTGGTTCGCCGTCGCGCCGAAGCTTGCCAAGACGTACCGCGTGCTCGTTCCCGACCTTCCCGGCCACGGCGAGAGCGGCCCGCACGAGGGTCCGCTGCCGCTCTCGATGATGGTCGAGCGGCTGCACGCGCTGCTCGTGCACGAGAATGCGCCGAACGTGACGCTCGTCGGCAACTCCATGGGAGGCTGGATCGCCATGCTCTACGCGATGCAGTACCCGGAGCAGGTCGAGCGGATCGTGCTCGAAGACGCGAGCGGCATGATGTGGCCGCTCTCGGTTCCGCTCGTGGCCACGACTCGCGAGGACGCCATCAAGATCCTGCACGCGGTGCACGGGCCGCAGGCGCCAACGCCGGAGTGGGCGATCGAGGGGCTGCAGCAGCCCGAGGCGGGCGCGGCGATGAAGCGCGTCATCGCCGGCGGTGTGCTCGACTTCCTCGTCGACAACAAGCTCTCCGCGCTCAAGACGCCGACGGTGCTGATCTGGGGGAAGGACGACGGCCTGCTGCCGGTGGCGTACGCCGAGGCGCTGCAGAAGAAGATCAAGGGATCGCGGCTCTTCGTCATCGACGGCGCGGCGCACATGCCCCACCGCCAGCAGCCGGAGAAATTCCTCGAATGTTTGAGCAAGAGCTCCTCGCCGAGCGCGCGCGAGTAACGCCGGACAAGCTGGCGCTCGTTTGCGTCGAGAGCGGCGCGCGCCTGACGTACGCGGAGCTCAACGCCGGCGCGGAGCGCGCCGCCGAGATGCTGCGGTCGCGCGATGTCGGCGCGGGCGATCGGTTCGGCATCCTTGCCTATAACTCCGTCGAGTACCTCGAGCTCTTTTTCGCCGCGGGGAAGATCGGCGCCATCGTCGTGCCGCTCTCGACGCGGGCGACGGACTATGAGCTGGACGCGATCATTCGCCATTCTGAAATGAAGTGGCTCTATCGCGGGCCGGAATTCGAAG
>DATELQ010000156.1:0-5524 GCA_035276475.1 Thermoanaerobaculia bacterium
CAAACGGACGATTGACGCATCGAGCGCGATTGACGCGTCAACGAACGCCGCGGGCCGTGCCCGCCCCGCCTACGGCTCGTGCGGGCCGAAGAGGCGGCGCATGACCTTCTCCGCCGCGAGCCCCCCGATGAGGATGAGGAAGGCGAAGCCGACGGCGATGAGCGCCGCGACCCACTGCCCCGTCCCGCACGCCGCCCCGACGGCGGCGACGAACCAGATGGAGGCGGCGGTGGTGAGCCCGTGCACGCTCTCCGCGGATTTGAGGATCGCGCCGCCGCCCAGAAATCCGACGCCGGCGATGATGCCCTGAATGACGCGGCTGATGGCGTCGACGTGCTCGACGTTCGGTGTGACGCGCACGACGACGACGGTGACGAGCGCCGCCCCCAGCGCCACGAGGGCATGCGTGCGCATGCCCGCCGGCTTGCCGCGTACCTCGCGGTCGATGCCGATGCCGCACCCGATCGCCGCCGCCGCAAACAAGCGCAGCGCGAGCTCGCCGGTGTCGGGCGGGAGGATGGGGGTGGGCATCGGGCGAGATTGTAGGTTACAAGCGGGGTGGGCGGCGGGAGGTGTGCCAGATCGAATGCTTCCGGCGCTTTGTCGCGGTTCTGCAGCCACCAGCGGCGTGCAGTTTTGATTTGCCGATCTGCGCGCCGAGTAATCTCGAGAATCACTCGCCGTTCCGAAGCTTCCGCATGAATTCATCCCACGGAATGTTGTCTTCGGGATGTGCGTCCGCCTCGGCAATCGCCGCCTCGAGCTCTGCGTTCAGCTCCGGATCATCGATGAGCTGAGCTTCTTCCTCGTCGAATCGTTCGTGAACCCTGCTCATACCCCTATCCTACCTCGGCCAACGCCTCCCGCTCCTTCGTCAGTAGGCGCGTCAGCCACAGATTCGTCAGCTTCTCCAGCACCGTGTTCTGGCGCAGCCGTGCGCGGAGGTTCACGAAGTCGACGTGGTCGAGGTGTTGGTCCTGGTTGAAGCAGGAGAAGACGAACGACTCCTTCTTCGTCTCGGGGTCGACGTGGCGCTGGAGGCACTGCGCGCAGACCTGTTTCATCATGCACTGCATCGGGGAGTTGATCGAGCCGATGCCGACGTGCTCCTCGGCCAAGTACGGCGCGAGCACGCCGTGGCGGGCGTCCTTCACGGCGCGCATCATCCCGTCGGAGCCGATGGCGATGATGCGCGCGGCGTCGCGCAGGTTGAAGAGAGGCGAGCCAGACGACGCGTACCACTGCATCGCCTGCACGATGTTGCCGGTGAACCCTAGGTCGTGGCTGCGCCGCGGCGCGATCGGCTCGCCGGCGTCGACCGACCAGATCACCTGATCGGTCCCGGCCTCGATCTCGTCGCGCTTGAACACGTCCTCGGCCTTTTTGTAGCCGGCGAAGTAGATGACCCGGTTGCCGTTCTCCTTCAGCGCCTTCGCAATCGAGAACAGCACCGCGTTGCCGAGGCCGCCGCCGGCGAGGATCACCGTCTCGTTCTTCGGGATCTCCGTCGGCGCGCCGGTCGGGCCCATCACCACGACGGGCTCGCCCGGCCGCAAGCTCGCGCACTGCCGCGACGAGCCGCCCATCTCCAGGATGATCAGCGAGAGCAGGCCGAGCTCCACGTCGGTCCACGCGCCCGTCAGCGCGATTCCCTCCATCGTCATCTTCGTGCCGTCCACCTCCGGCGCACTGGCCTCGTAGTTCTGGAGGCGGAAGAACTGGCCGGGGACGAAGTTCCGCGCGGCGAACGGCGCGCGCACCACGACCTCCACGATCGTCGGCGTCAGGCGGTTGACCTCGTGCACGCGCGGCACGAGGCCGTCGTCGAGGCGGCGGGCCAGGTCGCGCCACTGCGCGTCGCGCATCTGCTGCGCTTCGACGGACCGATCGAGCGACAGCAACTCCGGCGCGAAAATCTCCACCACGCGCGGGTAGCCGTCCTTCGCCGACGCCATCGCCTTCACCACGTTGCCGGCGTAGCGCGGATGGTTGTCGCCGTAGAACGTGACGAGCTTCGACTTCGCGGTGGGGTGCTGATACGACGCGAAAAAGCCGGTCTCGTACGCCGGATCGACTTCGATCAGCTCACCACCCGACAGCGCGAAGCCCTGGAAGAATTGCTTCCACTTGTCGAGCTTGAACGTGCCGGGGTGCTCCTTCTCGTAGATCACGTTCGGGCTCGTGCCGGCTGCGATCATCACCGAGCGCGCCGCCAGCTCCACGACCTCGCCAGTGTCCTTCCACTTGCCGTCTTCGTTCGACTGCTTCTCAAACAGGAGCGCCTTCACGTGCCCGAATTCGTCGGGCACCGCTTCGATCGGCGAGAGGCACTCCGCATACGCGATCCCTTCCTCGAGCGCCTTGATGACCTCTTCGTGATTGAGGCGATACGCGGGCGAGTCGAGCATCGACTTGCGATAGGCGATGGTGACGCCGCCCCACGCGCGGACGAGCGGGATGAAGTCCGGCGCCTCGCCCGCAGCCGCAGCGCGCTTGCGCTCCGCGACGATCGCACGCCCGTGCTCGAGGAACTCGTCGAGCACCGCCAACTCCTCGGCGTCGTAGCCGCCGCGCACGGTAACGTCGCCGAGGGCGGCGCACAGCGTCTCGTACCGCGCCAGCGCCTTCTCCACCTGCACCGGGTAGTACGCGAAGAGCTCCGTCGCCGTGTCGATCGCCGTCAACCCGCCGCCGATGACGACGGCCGGCAGGCGCACCTGCAGGTTCGCCATGGAGTTCTTCTTCGCCGCGCCGGTGAGCTGCAGCGCCATCAGGAAGTCCGACGCCTGGCGCATGCCGCGAATGAGGTTGTTCTTCATCCGTACGATCGTCGGCGAGCCCGCGCCGGCGGCGATGGCGACGTGGTCGAAGCCGAGCCGATCGAACGCGTCCTCGATCGTCAGCGTCCCGCCGAAGCGCACACCGCCGTAAACGCGGAGGTTCGACTTCCGCTCCAGGGCGATGCGGACGACGTTCAAGAAGTTCTTGTCCCAGCGGACGGTGATGCCGTACTCCGACACGCCGCCGAAGCCGGCCAGGATGCGCTCGTCGAGCTCCTGCCAGAGCGCGCGCACGTCCTCGATCGGCTCGGTGAGCCACTTCGCATCGATCGGCTCGATCTTGAGGCCATCGACGGCGACGACGCCGAAGCCTTCGTTGGCGAGGTAGTGCGCGAGCGTGTAGCCGGCGGGACCTAAGCCGACGACGAGGACGTTCCTGCCGTTGTACGGCAGCGCGATCGGGCGCCGCGCGTTGAGCGGATTCCAGCGCGTCAGGAGCGAGTAGATCTCGAAGCCATACGGGAGGAACAGCACGTCGGTGAGCATGCCGGTCTCGATCTGCGGGATGTTGACCGGGTCCTGCTTCTGGTAGATGCAGGCCTTCATGCAGTCGTTGCAGATGCGGTGGCCGGTGCCGGGGCACATGGGGTTGTCGATCATGACGATCGCCAACGCCGCAATCGCATCCCCTTCGGCGCGCAGGGCGTTCATCTCGCCGATGCGCTCGTCGAGCGGGCAGCCGTTGAGCGGCACGCCGAGCGGATTGACCTTCGGCTTGCCGTCCTTCTCGACGAAGCCGTGCGTGCACGAGTCCTTCTTCCGCTCGTGGCAGAAGATGCAGTAGTTCGCTTCGTCGGTGATCTCGCGCGTGGTGTAGCGGTTGTCGGTGAGCTTGAATCCGTCGCGCCGCCGGTAGTGCTCCTCGGGGCCGACAGCGCGCAGGTCGTCGATCGCCCTCGTCTCCACGAGATGGTCGAAGACGAGCGGCTTCGGGAGGCGGAACGACGTCCACGACGCGAAGCGGCCGGTTTTCCACTCCGCGGCGGTCCAGTCGATGAGGAGGTCGATGAGCGCGTGGATCGCGGCGGTCTCGCGCACGAGCGCCTCGGGGGAGTCGCCGCGCTCCTCGTGCGTCACGACGTCGGGGAAGGCCGCGCCGCTCAGGCGCAGCGCGTCGCGGAGCTGGCCGAGCGCCGCGCGCGTCTGCTCCGAGGGGGCGGCGGCTTTGGCGCCGCGCGGGTACTCGCGCTCGAAGTCGAGGAGCTTGTTCGCGGTGACGGCGAGCGCGTACTCGAAGTCGCGCTCCTGCGCGCCGGCGATGGTCTTGACGAGCGCGTCGACCGCGGGCGCGTGATCGCTGACGGCGTTCTGCGCTTTGGCCGCGCGCTTGGCCACGAACTCTTTCTTGAAGCGCGCGACGGCGTTGTCGTGCGCCGTGCGCGACTTCACCGGCGTCTGGTCGGTGTGGAAGAGCTGCGCGAGGAAGACGGCGAGGTGGCGGCTGACGTCGATGAGGAGCGCCGACTCCTCGGGCTCGGTGAGTGCGCCGTGGGCGATGCCGCTCTGCATGGCGAAGCGGTAGCCGTCGAAGCGGCCGAAGAGCGCGGGATCTTGGCGCTCGACCGCGCGGTCGAACGCGAGCGCCAGGTCGCCGAGGCGCCGGTGGTCATCGAGGTCGCGATAGTGAAATCCGTCGATTCCAAGTTTCACGCATTGCTCCAACGCTGCGGTCGCGCGGTCAATTCTTCATTTACGGCGAACGTAGATGACCTTCTCGACCGTGGCGTGAACGACGCCCTCCGCGTCCTTCAAATCGATGGTGTAGACGCGGTCGACCGGCTGCCCGCCGGCGGTGGCGGCGCGGATGGCCTCGAGCTCGGCGTCGTCGATGACGCACGTGGCGTAGAGCGTGGAGCGTCCGGGCTTGCGGAAGCGGATCGAGGCGGCCTTGTCCCAGACGACGTAGTCGCGCCCGAGGATGCGGATCAGCATGATCATGTACATCGGGTCGACGGCGGCGTAGAGGCTGCCGCCGAAGATCGTGCCGACGTAGTTCCGCGTGCGCCACGACAGCGGCAGCGTCACGCGCACTTCCTTGAAGTCGTCCGCGATGTAGGTGACGGTCGCGCCGGTGCCGCGCCACGCCGGGAAGAACTTGAACTTCCAGCGCAGCCAGCGCGTGTGGCGCGACTCAGGCAACGCGCGGCTCCCGCGGCAGCGCCGCCCACAGCGCGATTGCGACAGCGGCGGCGAGCATGACGACGCCGTTGATCGTGAGGTCCGGGCGGTGGTTCTGCAGCAGCGCCGAGGCGCCGAGGAGAAGCTCGCCGATCGCGATGGCCAGAGGATAGGCGAGGAGATTTGCGCCGAGCACGAAGCGGACGAGCGCCCAGATCAGAAGCGACGCGATGAGCGTCGCGGCGATCGTCGAGGGGAGCTCCTTCGCCGTCACGTCCGAGTTGAGCGTAAGGAAGAAGAGGAGCGCGATGCCGAGGAGGTCGGGGAGCCACGTCGTGCGGCCGAAGGAGCGGATGGCGTAGACGAAGAGCCCGGCCGCGGCGGAGGCGAGGATCGCCGTCAGGATCGCGTTGCCGATGGCCCAGAGCGACGGCAGCGGCAGCGCCACCGACTGCGGCACGTGCAGCGCGTCGATGCTCATCGTCGACGGGAAGTGCTGCTCGATCATCGCCGCGACGCCGCGCGCGATGGCCATCAACGACAGCGCCGTCAGCGCCGCCACGAGC
>DATELQ010000157.1:0-22978 GCA_035276475.1 Thermoanaerobaculia bacterium
GAAGCCGCTGGTGGCGCGCGAGACCTACCGCCGCCTCGCCGCCACGCCGAACCTCGCGCGCGACACCGCCTTGGGCGTCGCTCGCGGGCTCAGCCAGACCGCGGCGTTCCGGGAGTCCTCCGCCGTCTATCAAAAGCTCTATCCGCTGCGCGCCGGCGAGGAGCAGCACATGTTCTTCGAAGCGGTCAACCGCTACGAGATGGGCGACTACGCCATCGCCCGGAAACTCCTGGCCCGGGCCCTCCCGGCGCTGCCGAAAACACGGGACGTCGAGCTCTACCGCAGCCGCATCGAGCGCACCCAGTGAATATCTGCCGTATCATGTTGTTTCCGTACGGGTCCGAGGACACTATGAAACGTCTGCTTTTCGCTGCCGCCGCCCTTTTCGTCTGCGTTCCGCTGTTCGCTCAGCGGCAGGGAACGATCGAGTTCACGCCGGAAACGTGCATCCTCGGCGACGAGATGCCCCTCTTCAAAGTCGTCACCCATGACGAGGGCGTCCTGCGCGCGTACTTCCGCCGCGTCAACACCACCGACTGGTGCTCGGTCGACGGCCAGAACCAGAATTCGTACTCCACGATCACGCTGCCGAAGTTCGTCACCGGCGACGAGGTCGAGTACTACTTCATCGTCCTCAAGGGCGACGAAGTCGTGGCCAAGTCGCCGAAGATCTACCGCTCGAAGGCGATGGACCACTGCGACTCGCCGTACAACCGCCACGCCCTGGTGCTGACGCTCGAGTGCCTCCCGCCGTCGCAGAACCCGATGGCGTCGTCGCTCGAAGCGGCCTACTCGACGCGGATCACGAACCCGAAGCCCGGCTCGCCGGAGAAGCCGTAATCTCGGCGATGTCGTAGTCGCCACGGTCGTCGTCGATCAGTAGGTACATCGGCTCGCTCCGCGTTTCGCGCACGACGATGCCGATCGTGCAGCGCTCGCCGGCTCCCAACTGCCGGTTCGCGCAGTCTGCGGCGTCGATCGAGAAGCCGCTCTGCTCCGGCAGCACGCCGATCGTCCGGATGCGCAGCGGCGTATCGCCGACGTTCGACACCGTGACGTGATCGTTCGCGCCAATGACCGTGAGCCGCTTCGGCGTCAGGCAAAGGTGACGCGTGAGTCCGGAGTACGGCAAGTCGATCGCCGGCCACTGCACCGACAGCGGCTTGTAGTAGCGCGGCTCGCGGACTGTGACGATCTTCGCCACCGTCTGCGGCCACCTGCCGACGACCGGCACCGCCACCTTCTCGGTCTTGACGATGACGATCGGCTGCGGCTTCGGCGACGGCGGCTCCGGCCGCCGTCGCATGGCCATCAACGTCGCGATGATCGTCGCGGCGCCGAGGAGCTTCGCGCGCCGGCGGTGCTTGCGCTCGCGCTCCTCCATCTCGTCGAGGTAGATCGTGAAGTTACGCATGGCCGCCTCAGGCCGCCTTGTCCATCACGACGCGGATCGGCGAGACCGGCGCCTCTTTGCCCGCAGCGGAGCTGGCCAGCCAGCCGGCCACGGTCTTCACCTGATCGCTCCCGGCGACGAGCACGAGCCACGTCAGCAACGCGTCAGTGCGCACGTCCGGCTTCGGCTGCAGATACCGCAGGATCCGCACGTCGTTGCTCAGTTGCACGATCGCGTAGGCGACGACGCCGGTGATGGCGAAGATCGCCACCTTGCGCCACTTCTTGCGCTTGTCGCTCTCGGCCTCAGGGATGAGAAACCCGGCTGCGGCGCCGACACGCTCGAGCGCGAAGGCAGCCAGGAGCATCAACACAGTCACGATTCCGATGTTTTGCATATGCCACCTCTATTTAAAGAGGTAGTGACGCAGCGCACGGAATCGTTTCAGTGATGCGCTTTGGCCTGTTTCACTTCCTCGGTGAGCGCCGGCAGGATCTGGAACAGATCGCCGACCACGCCGAGGTCCGCGACGCGGAAGATCGGCGCCTCGGGATCCTTGTTGATGGCCACGATGTGCTTCGACGACGACATGCCCGCCAGATGCTGGATCGCGCCGGAGATTCCGGCGGCGATGTAGAGGTTCGGGCTGACCACGCGCCCGGTCTGCCCGACCTGGTGCTGGTGGTCGATCCATCCGGCGTCGACCGTGGCCCGCGACGCGCCGACCGCGCCGCCGATGGCGTGCGCGAGGTCGCGGATGTAGGAGAAGTTCGCCGCCTCTTTCAGCCCGCGGCCGCCCGAAACGATGATGTCCGCCTCGGCGATCGACAGCTCCCCCGCCTCCGGCGTCTTGGTCTCGACGAGCTTCGACTTCGCCTCGCTCGCCGGCACAGTCACGTTGACGACTTCCGCGGCGCCACCGCCCGCTTCTTCGGGCGGAAACGCGTTCGGGCGAGTGGTCGCGATGGCCGGCGTGCCGACGACTTCGACGGTCGCGAAGGCCTTGCCGGAGTAGACGGGACGACGCGCGCGGAGCTTGCCGTCAGTCCACTCCAGGCGATCGACGTCCGAGGCGACGCCGGCGTTCACGCGCGCGGCGATGCGCGGCGCGAGATCGCGGCCGTTCGACGTGCCGCCGAGGAGGAGCACCGAGGGCTGTACGTCGTCGATGACCTGCTTGAGCGCCGCGGCGTACGGCTCGGTGGTGTAGACGTCGAGCGGGGCGACGTAGAGCTTCTTCGCGCCGAAGCGTCCTGCTTCATCGGCCATCGCCGCATCGTTCGCGAATGCCACGAGCTCCCCGCCCGCGCCCTCGGCGAGCTTGCGCCCGATCGTCAGCGCCTCGCGCGACGTCTTCTTCAGTTTTCCGTTCTGCACTTCGCAAAAAACGAGTACGCCAGCCATCAGAGTGCCTTCGCTTCCTCGCGGATGTACTTCACGATTTCTTTCGCCGCCGCGGCAGCGTCGCCGCCCTCGATCTTGCGGCCGCCGCTCTTCTCGGGCGGCAGCTCCAGCTTCACGATCTTCACGCGCTGGTTGTAGACGTCGTCGTCGGAGAGGCCGAGGTCAGCGACGCTCTTCCCATCGATGGCGATTTTCTTCGCCGCCATGATGCCTTTGAGCGATGCGTAGCGCGGCTCGTTCAGCCCCTTCTGCGCGGTGATGACGGCGGGCAGCGTCGCCTCGACGACATCCTCGGCGCCCTCGAGCTCGCGGTGCGCGGTGAGCTTGCCGTCGCCGGCGTCGAGGTGCGTGACGACGTTGACCTGCGGATACCCGAGCAGCTCCGCGACCATCGGCCCGACGAGGGAGTTGTCGGTGCCGACGCCCTGCTTGCCGAAGAAGACGACGTCGTGCGGGACGCTCTTGATGGCCGCGGCGAGGACCTTGGCGATGCCGAGGGAGTCGGCGTCGGCGACCTCGCCTTTGACGTGCACGGCCTTCGTGGCGCCGCGCGCCAGACACTCGCGCAGCGCCTGCTGCGCGCGGTCGGGACCGAAGGAAATCACGGTGACGTCGCCGCCGCTCTTTTCCTTGAGGCGGATGGCCTCTTCGAGCGCGAATTCGTCGTACGGCGAGACGATGAATTTGAGTCCGGCTTCGTCGATGTGCCGGCCGTCCGCGCCGATCTTGATGCGCGACTCGGTGTCGGGCACCTGAGCGATGCAAACCACGGAGTTCAAGGTGGGCCTCCCAAAAAGCCGCGGCATCCTAACAGAAGGCACGAGCTTCGCAAACACCGGCGGCCAGCAGGTCAATCAGCAAAAACGGAGGAGCGGCATGGCTTTCTCGAATCGACCGTACGAGGTGGATGGAAACGCGGGCGCGCGCAGGCTGTTCCGCCCATCGATCACGGACTTCAAGCGCCCCCGCAATGCCCGCCCCGGAAACGGCAACGGCAACCGCCCCGCCCCACCCGAGTCGACGAACGCCGAGAATTTCTACTACCTCAAACAGATGGGCGCCAAGACGCCGATGGTGATCGTGATGACCGACGGCGAAACGCTCTACGGCTGGATCGAGTGGTACGACAAAGCCTGCCTGAAAGTGAACCGCGACGGCGCGCCGAACCTCCTGGTGCAGAAGGCGTGCATCAAGTACATGTACAAGGCGGAAGAGGCGGTTGACGGATAGGGGCGGCCGAGGGATGCTTTGGGGGTGACGAAGAAATCCGTTACCGTCGAGGAGCTGGGCGAGCACCTTCAGGAGTATTTCGCGGAGGTTCGGAAAGGCACACGCCTCGAAGTTGTCGCGGATGATGGGATTTTCGCGACGATTCTTCCGTCTCTCAACGTCGACGATCCTGGTCCAGGCAAGCGCTTCGGCGACTTTGAACCTGCCCCGCGGCCGAGGAATCTGAAAACCGATCCGGCGGAAATGATCATCGCCGAGCGCGAACGTGAGCGCTCCGGCGAGAAGTACAAGTGATCGCCTACGTCGATTCCTCCGTTGTCCTGCGCGTGCTACTGCGCGAGCCGTTAGTGCTTCCGGAGTGGCGCTCGATCACCGTCGCACTCACGAGCTCCCTGCTGCGCGTGGAGTCGTACCGGACTTTCGATCGTTACGTTCACAACCGAGAGCTCACGGAAGAGCAATACGCAACAAACGCGGCCGGGCTCGACGAGCTACTCCGACGCGCACGTATCATCGATGTCGACAAGTCACTGCTACTCGCGGCCAGCAGACGATTGCCTGTCCGGCTGGCAACGCTCGACGCGATTCATCTGGTCACCGCTGAGCGCTTCCGCAACGAGCTCGGACCTGCCAGGCCCTTCGTCTTCGCCACCCACGACCGCGAGCTCGCGATCGCCGCCCGCGCCTCCGGCTTCGAAGTCATCGGCGCCCCGCTAGAATCGGGCGCGTGAAGCCCCTCGCCATCACCCTCGGCGATCCCGCCGGCATCGGCGCGGAGATCGTGTTCAAGGCTCTGCGCGAGCTCGACGTCCCCGCCGTCGTCTTCGGCAGCCGGGCGTTTGCGCAGCCGCCTGCAGGGATCGAATTCGTCGACGTGGGTGGGCGGGGGGCGGTGCGGCATGGAGTGATCGACGCGGAGTACGGGCGCATCGCGCTCGCGTCGATCGATGCGGCGCTGGAGCGGATTGCAAACAACGAGTGCTCCGCGCTCGTTACCGCGCCGATTCACAAGCAGGCCATCTCTGCGGCGGGGTGCCCATTTCCAGGGCATACGGAACTGCTAGCCGCGAAGGCGGGGCTGAAACGATATGCGCACGACTTCGCGATGTACTTCGAGTCGCCGAAGATCCGGGCGGCGCTACTCACCGTGCATATGCCCTTGAGCGAAGCGATCAAGCGCATCAACGAAGACGACATCGTCGCGCTGGCGAAGCTGACCTCGCGCGAGTACGCGAGGCTCCACGGCACGGCGCCGCGCATCGCCGTCGCGGCGGTCAACCCGCACGCCGGGGAGGGAGGGCGGTTCGGCAACGAGGAAGCGATCATCGCGAGGGCGGTCGGGCGGGCGGGGATGGGCGTCAGCGGGCCGCATCCGGCGGACACGGTATTTCGGGGACAATGGGACGTCGTGCTGGCGATGTATCACGATCAAGCGCTGATTCCGATCAAGACCATGTCGTTCGATGAGTCGGTGAACGTCACGATCGGGTTGCCCTACTTGCGCGTCTCCGTCGACCACGGCACGGCCTTCGACATCGCCGGCAAGGGCATCGCCGACGCGGCGCCGATGCGCTACGCGATTCGATGGACGGCGCAGCACGCGGAGAGGTTCGCGTAATGGGCAATCGCTGGACGGTCCGCATCGTCGGCCTGATCCTGATCATCCTCTTCGCGCTGCTGCTGCTGAACCTGGAGAAGCAGCTCCTCATCCTGCAGAAGCAGCGCAGGCCCGCGCCGGCGGCGACGTCGACTTGAGAACGCACTGGCTCGCCGTCGCCGCGCTGTTCCTCGTCGCCAGCGCCTGGGGGGCGACGTTCACGCTCGTCAAGAGCGCGCTCACGCAGATCGCGCCGGAGCCGTTCATCGTCTTCCGCTTCGCCATCGCCGCCGCGGTGCTGCTGATCCTCGCCTTCGCGCTGCGCCAAATGCCGCGCAGCGTCGTCGCCCCCGGCGCGATCATGGGCCTCGTCCTCTTCGTCGCGTATTGGGGCCAAACACGCGGACTGCTCACGATCTCGCCGTCGCGTTCCGCGTTCCTGACGGGCCTCTACGTCGTGCTCGTGCCGTTCGCGGACCGCGTGCTCTACAAGACGCGCATCCCCATCGCGGCGTGGATCGGCTCCGCGCTCGCGCTCTTCGGCACAGCGCTGCTCATCGGCGGCTTCGAGGCGCGGCCGGCCATCGGCGACCTGCTGACGATGATCTGCGCCGTCGCCTCGGCGCTGCACGTCGTCCTCTCCGCAAAGCTCAGCGTCAACCGCCCGGCCCTCGGCCTGGCCGCGATGCAGGTGCTCGTCGTCGGCCTGGCCGCCGCGCCGGTGAGCGCGTTCGCACTGCGCGTCACCTGGTCGCGCGAAGTGGCCTTCGCCATCGTCTTCACCGCCATCGTCACGACCGCGCTCGCGTTCGTGGCGCTGATGTGGGGACAGGCGCGCGTGACCGCGACGGAGGCGGCCGTCATCCTCGCCTTCGAGCCGGTCGCGGCGTCGGTCACCTCGATCGCCTTCGCGCACGAGCCGGTGACGCCGATGTTCCTCACGGGCGCGGCGCTGATTCTGACGGCGATCGTGTTGTCGCAGCTACCGGAGAGTCCGCGCCGCGATCCGCTCGCGCAATGACCTCGGCGAGCGCCTCGATCTCGCCGCGGATGGCGCGCTGCTCGTTGCGCAGCCGGTCGTACGCGCGCCGCCGCGCGATGCGCCACGTCAGCGCGCGCGTGCGGCCGATGACGTCGTCGAGCTGCTCGAAGAAGCGCAGCGCGACCCATCCGAGGAACGGGACGACGACGATTGCGGCGAGCGCCCAGCGCGGTCCGAAGCGCCACCACGCCAGCGCCGCGACGGCGATCCACGTCAGCAGGTAGAACACCGCGCCGGCGATGGCCTTGATGGTCGCGACCATCTCCTGGTCCTTGACGAAGCGCCGCGCGATGAAGGCGACGAGCTGGTATGCGGGGAAGTGGATGATGCCGCCGACGATCGCAAGCGGCAGCGCCACGAAGAGCATCGACAGCACCTTCACGCTCGCGCCGAGCCGCGCCCCCGGCAGCTCCTGCGGCTCGATCTTCAGCTCGTCGAGCTCCGCGCCGAGCTGCTCGACGCGCGACTGCAGCCGCTGGAGCCGCTGCGGATCGTGTTCGCGCAGCCACGCGTATCCCTCGACGAACCGCCGCCGCGCCTCGAGCTCCTCGGCGGGATCGAAGCGGCCGGCGGAGAAGATCCGCTCGCCGCGCGCGATCAGGCCGAGCGCGTCGTGCGAGTCGGCCTGCAGCGTGACGGCGTCGAGCGCGTCGTCGATGCGCTGCGTGAGCGCGTCGACCTCGGCCGGATCGAGGGAGCCGCTGCGTACGAACAGCGGCTCGCCGAACTGCATCACCGCCGCGCTGCGGAACGTCTGCTTCGACGTGTAGTACAGCCCCGTCGGCACGATGGCAATGCGCTCCATCGCGGCGCCTAAGGCGATGCGCGCGGCGCCGGTCTTGAGCTCGCGAAGGCGCGGATCGCTGTGCGTCGTCCCCTCGGGGAAGATCGCGATCGCGCCGCCGCGCTTGAGGATCGCCCGCGCCTGCGCGAACGTCTCCTCGGTGCTGCCGCCCGCGACGTTGTCTTGCTTGCGATAAACCGGAATCGAGTCGAGGCCGCGCACGATCCAGCCGATCACCGGCATCGTGAAGAGCGGAGCCTTCGCCAGAAACGACACCGGCCGCGGTGCGAAGCAGAGGAGAAACAGCGGGTCGATGAGCGCATTCGGATGATTCACCGCGAAGATCACCGGCGCGTCGGGCACGCGCTCCATGTCGACGATGTGGATCCGCTTGAAAAAGATGCGGATCAGGAGGCGGAGGACCGCCGTGACCGCGCGGCGCATCGCCTCACCGTCCCCGCCACGCCGCGCTGCACCAGATCGCGCCGCTGACGACGATCGCCACCGGGACGAGGAGAAAGGCGCGGTCGAGCGACGTGGCGTCGGAGAGCCAGCCGATGATCGGCGTGGCCGGCACGTCGCCGAAGAGGTGCGTGACGAGCACCGACAAGCCGACGGCGGTGGCGCGCTCGTGCGGCGCGACGGCGTTGATGATCGCGGCATTCACGAGGCCCGCCGACAGAAACACGAAGACCTCGGCGACGGCGATCGTGGGGAGATAGACCGAGCGATTCGGACTGGTCAATCCGACGAACGTCAGCGGCGCGGCGATGAGCATGCCGATGCCGCAGACCCAGAGGTACGACTGGCGCGTGCGCTTCAGAAAAAAGTCGCCGAGGAAGCCGCCGGCGAACGTGCCGGCGAGGCCGGTGCCGCAGGTGATCGCGCCGAACGTCACCGTCGCCTGCGCATGGGTCATGCCGCGCACGCGCTCGAGGAACGCCGGCATCCAGTACCCGAGGCCGCCGATGGCGAACGTCCACATCGCGTAGCCGAGCGCAGCGAGGAGGAACTGGCCGTTGTGCAGAAGATCGATGTAGGCGCGCCACCACGGCTGATCGGCGACGCGGACCGGTGCCTCGTCGTGCGCGCCGCGCGGCGGGTCCTTCACGGCGGCGATCAGCATCGCCAGGAGCAGCCCGGGCGCACCGGCCACCCAGAACGCGGCGCGCCAGCCGAAGTGCTGATCGACGAGGCCGCCGAGGATGTAGCCGGCGGCGGAGCCGACCGGAATGGCGACGAAGAAAATGCCGAGGACGCGGCCGCGCTTCTCGTACGGAAAGGCGTCGGCGAGCAGCGCCGGTGCGATCGAGCCGTACGCGGCCTCGCCGACGCCGACCGTCGCGCGGGCCACGAAGAGCGACGTGAAGCC
This sequence comes from Thermoanaerobaculia bacterium, assembly GCA_035276475.1. Classification (GTDB taxonomy): domain Bacteria; phylum Acidobacteriota; class Thermoanaerobaculia; order Gp7-AA8; family Gp7-AA8; genus DATDFB01. The sequence continues at coordinate 8,823 of DATELQ010000157.1, forward strand.
GCGCGCGAACCCCGCCAGCGTCGTGGCGATGCTCCAGATCATCACGCCCAGGGCGATCAGCGGCGGGCGCGAGCGGCGGTCGCCGAGCGTGCCGAAGAGCGGCGACGTCGCCATATAAACAATGATGAAACCGCTGCCGATGAGGCCGAGCTGCGTGTCATTGAGGTGCAGCTCCGACTTGCGGATCGACTCCAACAGCGACGCGATGATCCAGCGGTCGAGATAGTTGAGGAAATTGATGAGCGTCAGGACGCCGAGTGTGTAGCCTGCCGCGCGCCGCATGTGGCGCCAGTGTAACGCGCCCGCAAAAACTTCCGGCGCCCTCAAACGTAATGAGCGCAGCCCGGTATCATGCCCTCATTCATGAAGCGCTACGTGCCGTTCATCGCCTGCATCGCCGGCATCATCGCGATCGTGGCGCTGCTCCCGCGCTTCAACGCCGCCCAGCCGTACGGCCTGACGCTCACCCGCGGCGATGCGCGCCCGATCGCCAATCGCGCCGCGCGCGACGTCAACATCCCGGTCGACAAGGCCTGGGCCACGGTCACGTGGCGCAGCTCCTTTCTCCTGGCCAAGGAGCTCCGCGAACAGCCGCAGCGCCGCGCCGCCGCGCTCGCCGATCCGGTGGTCGGCCCGCGCCTCGACAGCTACTTCATCCACTTCTACCGCACGACCAAAGAGAAGGGGATGGGTTACGGCTATGTCTTCGTCAACGGCCGCAACGGCAACGTCGTCGGCGCGCGCCGCTTTTACCGGGATGAGGAGAGCGGTCCGCACCTGACCGAGGCGCAGCTCCGGCCGCTCGCGGACGCGTTCGTGCATTCGCGCAGCTTCCCCGGCGCGCCGTCGCCGCAGTTCGAGTCGGCGCGCTCCACCGTCATCCGCAACCGCACCGACTGGGTCTTCCGCTACCGCGTCGCTTCGAGCTTCTTCGGCAACAAAATCGTGCCGTATCTGAACGTCTACTTCGCCGGCAACCGCTTCGCCGGATGGGAGCTGCGCGAAGAGTACGCGGACGGTCATCCCTTCGAGTTCGACGGCAGCGACGTCGGCGTACTTCTGATCCGCTTCGTCGTCCTCTTCGCGATGCTGATCACGCTGCTGGTGATCTTCCTCAAGAAGTATCACGCGGGCGAGGTGGGCGTCGGCACGGCCTCGATGCTCTTCGTCGTCGTGCTCGTGCTGATGATCGTCAGCGACTTCATGACCGGCGCGTCGATCAGCGAAGGGACGGGCATCGGCCTCGACGCGCCGACGACAGCGTGGGCGATGGCGGCGTTCAAGTTCGTGCTGCTCGATCTCCCGCTGGCCCTGGTCGTCTTCCTCGGATGGTCGGTCGGCGAGAGCTACGCGCGCGAGCGGTGGGGGGAGCGCCTGGCCTCGCTCGACGCCATCCTCCGCCGCGATCCGCTCAACGCCACCGTCGGCCGCTCGCTGCTGTGCGGCGCGCTCACCGCGCCGGCGGTCGCCGCGTGCGCGATGCTCGTCGGGCTCATTCCGCTCCTGCTGCACAAAGCCTGGCCGTCGCTCGGCGGCACGGAGTACGCGGTCTACGAATTCGGCCCGTCGCTCATCGACGTCTACTCCGCCGCCGACGCCATCGTCATCCCGGTCGTCGGCATCCTCTTCGTGCTGGCGTGGGCGCACCGCCGCCGCGCGCTCTGGCTCGGCGTCATCGTCTCGATCGCGCTCGGCGTGATCGCCGGGACCATCGCCCTGCCGATCCAGCCGTGGCAGATGAACTGCCTCTTCGGCTTCGGCGGCATCGCCGCGTGCGTCGCCGTCTTCCTCGCCTACGATCTGCTGTCGACGATCGTGGCGCTCTTCGGCGCGTCGGTGCTGGTGCTCAGCGTGCCGCTGCTCTCCGCTGCGCGCGGGCACATGCTGACGCAGGCGTCCATCGCCTCGATCACGCCGCTCGTCATCGTCGTCGCCTTCTCGATCGCCGCGTTGATGACGCGGCGCGAAGTGGTCTACTCGTACGAAGACCTCGCGCCGCACGTGAAGCGCATCGTGGAGCGCGAGCGGGTGAAGGCGGAGATCGACGCCGCCAACCGCATCCAGGCCGCGCTGCTGCCGATCGACGCGCCGCGCCTCGCCGGCGCCTCGGTGGCCTCGCACTACCGCGCGGCCACGGAGATCGGCGGCGACTACTTCGACTTCCTCACGCTGCGCAGCGGCGAGATCGGCATCGCCTTCGGCGACGTGTCAGGACACGGCCTCACCAGCGGCATCGTCATGGCCATGGCCAAGGCCGCGCTCCTCGTGCAGGTCGAAGTCGATCCGACGCCGCGCGCAGTGATGAACGTGCTCAACGACATCGTCATCAAGACCGCGCCGAAGCGGATCATGATGACGTTCTTCTTCGGCATCCTCGATCCCGACACGCACCAGCTGCGCTTCTCCTCGGCCGGCCATCTCGATCCGTACGTCTACCGCGCCGGCGGGCGGCTGGAGGCGCTGTCGTCGTGGGGTTTCCCGCTCGGCGTGCGCCGGCGCGACCCGTTCCGCGAGCACGTCGTCGGCTTCGAGCCGGGCGACCGCCTGATCCTCTACAGCGACGGCCTGATCGAAGCGGTCGACGACGACGGCAACCCCTTCGGCTTCGACCGCTTCGAGCAGGTCCTGCGCGACTGCGGCACCAAGTCAGCCGAGGAGATCAAGAGGACGCTCCTGCAGTCGATCCGCAAGTTCACGCGCAACCGGCCGCCGGAGGATGACCAGACGCTCGTCGTGGTGTCGTTCGAGGAAGATGTGGCTGGGCGCGCCATCGCCTGAACGACGAAGTGCTGAGTGCTGAGTGCTGAGTAGGTCCGGCGCACAACTCAGCACTCAGCACACAGCACTCAGCACTACAATCCCCGCCTCTATGGCACAACCCGAACCCAACAAAGTCATCTACTCCATGGTCGGCGTGTCCAAGTTCCATGGAAAAAAGCAGGTCCTCAAGGACATCTACCTCTCCTACTTCTATGGCGCGAAAATCGGCGTCATCGGCCTGAACGGATCGGGGAAGTCGTCGCTCCTGCGCATCCTCGCCGGTGTCGACCGCGACTTCCTCGGCGAGACCGTCCTCTCGCCCGGCTACACCGTCGGCTTCCTCGAGCAGGAGCCGCAGCTCGATGAGGCGAAGACCGTCAAGGAGATCGTCGAGCAGGGCGTGCAGCCGATCATCGACCTCCTCAAAGAATTCGACGAGATCAACGACGCCTTCGCCGATCCGAACGCCGACATGGACAAGCTCATGGACCGGCAGGCCAAGGTTCAGGACAAGCTCGACGCCTCCGGCGCGTGGGACCTCGACTCAAAGCTCGAGATGGCCATGGACGCGCTGCGCTGCCCGCCCGGCGACACGCTCGTGCGCATTTGCTCCGGCGGCGAGCGGCGCCGCGTGGCGCTCTGCCGTTTGTTACTACAGCAGCCCGACATCCTTCTCCTCGACGAGCCGACCAACCACCTCGACGCGGAATCCGTCGAGTGGCTCGAAAAACATCTGCAGCAGTACGCCGGCACCGTCATCGCCGTCACGCACGACCGCTACTTCCTCGACAACGTGGCCGGCTGGATCCTGGAGCTCGACCGCGGCGAAGGCATTCCGTGGAAGGGCAACTACTCCTCGTGGCTCGAGCAGAAGCAGGAGCGGCTGCGGCGCGAGGAGAAGTCGGAGTCGCAGCGGCAGAAGACACTCGAGCGCGAGCTCGAATGGATCCGCATGTCGCCGAAGGGACGCCACGCGAAGGGGAAAGCGCGCATCAATCAATACGAGTCGCTCTTGTCGCAGGAAGCACAGCAGAAGATCCAGGATCTCGAGATCTACATCCCCCCCGGCCCGCGCCTCGGCAACGTCGTCGTCGAGGCGGACGGCGTGCGCAAAGCGTTCGGCGAGACGCTGCTGATCGACGGCATGGAGTTCCGCCTCCCGCCCGGAGGCATCGTCGGCATCATCGGCCCGAACGGCGCGGGGAAGACGACGCTCTTTCGCATGATCGTCGGCCAGGAGACGCCGGACGCCGGCACGCTGCGCCTGGGCGAGACCGTGAAGATCGCCTACGTCGATCAGAATCGGCCGCTCGATCCGAACAAGACCATCTTCGAAGAGATCACCGGCGGCGGCGACGTCGTGCAGCTCGGCAGCCGGGAGATGAATTCGCGCGCGTACGTGGCGCGCTTCAACTTCTCCGGACAGGATCAACAGAAGCAGGTCGGCACGCTCTCGGGCGGGGAGCGCAATCGCGTGCATCTCGCGAAGGTGCTCAAGGAGGGGGCGAACGTGCTGCTCCTCGACGAGCCGACGAACGATCTCGACGTCAACACCATGCGCGCGCTCGAAGAGGCGCTGGAGACCTTCGCCGGCTGCGCCATCGTGATCTCGCACGACCGGTGGTTCCTCGACCGCGTGGCCACGCACATCCTGGCCTTCGAGGGCGAGAGCCGCGTCTACTGGTTCGACGGCAACTACAGCGAATACGAGGACGACAAGCGGAAGCGGCTCGGCGTCGAGGCGGCGCAGCCGCACCGGATCCATTACCGACAGATGAGCCGGTAGACGGAGGCGATTCGGCACACCGTACGCCGGCCATCAATTTCTTGAATCGGCTCTGCGGGGCCTCGCCGGCAAATCACGCCAAGCCACACATTTACAAGATTTACGTTGCGCCCCAATTCCGGCGCGCGGGCTGCACAAAGCCGCGTCCAGTTCTCGGCCGGAGTTTCCAAGGGTGTGTGGGAGAGAGAAGCCGCCCCGGCGGGCCCGACCGAACGTTAAATTCTTCGTTTACTTTGAGTTCCGCTTTTGGCAGAATCGGTCGCCTTTTCGGTCAAAAGCAAATAACGCGTTCCAGTGCTCCGTCTTCTCGCGTCGAGGAGGCGGGACGTTCTCAAGTAACAACTCGCAGTGCCATTCTTACAGGAGGACAGTACATGACGAAGTTTTCCCGATTTACGTTGCTGTCCCTGGCGATCGTCGGTCTGCTGATCCCGAGCTTCGGGTTCGCGCAGACGTCGTCGACGCAAGGGGCGATCATCGGTACCGTCACGGACACCTCGGGCGGCGTTCTGCCCGGCGTCACCGTCACGGTCACCAGTCCGCAGCTCCAGGGCAGCCGTACGGCCACGACGGATGCGAAGGGTGACTTTGTTCTCCCGCTGCTCCCGCCGGGCGTGTACAAGGCTGACTTCACGTTGAGCGGATTGAAGACGGTCTCGCAGACCGGCATCGTCGTCAACGTCGGCCAGAACACCAAGCAGGACGCGAAGCTCGCGCTCGGCGCGGTCACGGAGAGCATGACCGTTACGGCGAGCAGCATCGTCGTCGATCCGACGGAAACGACGACGCAGCAGAACTTCAAGGAAGACCACCTGAAGTACGCGACGATCGGCCAGGCCGGCCGCAGCTACCAGACGGTTCTCGGCCAGGCGCCGGGCGCCGCCGGCGGCGCGAACCCGCAGGTCATGGGCTCGAACCTCGGCCAGAACCAGTGGCGCATGGACGGTCTGAACACGACCGACCCCGTGACGCACACCTTCTCGACGAACTTCGTGTTCGACGCCATCCAGGAAATCTCGCTGCAGACCGCCGGCTACGAAGCCGAATACGGCAAGGGCACCGGCGGCATCGTCAACGTCATCACCAAGTCGGGCGGCAACAACTTCTCCGGCTCCGTCGACGCCCGCCTGTCGAACCAGCACATGCAGCAGCAGGGTCACAAGCACCAGCAGGCTCCGGATCCGACGGCGCTGGCCAATGACAACCGGCTGCAGGTGTTCAAGAATTGGGGCCCGCAGGCCACCATCGGCGGCCCGATCCAGCGCGACAAAATCTGGTTCTTCGTCAGCGGCCAGCACCTTCACAACCACAACCAGCCGCCCAACACGCGCGGCTTCCAGCCGGGCGACCGCCAGTTCATCGGCTACAACACCTTCGGCAAGCTGACCACGACGCTCACGCCGAACCAGACCTTCGCCCTCAAGTACACGTACAACCCGGCCCTGATCCCGTTCGCGCAGCAGAGCTCCACCGTCCGTCCCGAAGCGGACCGCGATCAGTACCAGTCGACGCGCATCTGGAACGGCAGCTACGACATGATCCTCTCGTCGCAGTGGCTGGCCAACGTCCAGGCCGGCCTGCAGCGCTCCTTCCTGCGCTCGGCTCCGCACAGCGGCGACCTCCTGACCACCGGGACGATCGACCGTTCCAGCGGCATCGCCTCGGTCAACTACACGAACTTCCAGGCCGGCCAGCGCAACCGCGATGAGCTCCTGGCCTCGACGTCGTACTTCCTCAACGCCGGTGGCACGCACCAGCTCAAGATCGGCACCGACCTCGATCGCACCACGTTCACGTCGACCAACTTCACCACCGGCACGCCGCTCGATCCGGCCATGTGCTCGCCGTCGTTCCGCGGCGTGGCCCTGCCGATTCCGGCCGGCTCGGTCTGCGGCGCGATCAACCGCCCGATCAACGGCGCGAACAGCCTCTACGACGTCTCCACGATCATCCCCGAGCAGGAGTTCAAGGCTCACGCCCGCACGTTCTACGGTCAGGACGAGTGGCGCCCGGTCGAGAAGCTCACGGTGAAGCTCGGCCTCCGCTACGACGCCCAGACGTTCAAGAACGACGACGGCTCGACTCAGGTCACCCTGAGCAAGTACCAGCCGCGCGTCGGCTTCGCGTACGACCTCTTCAACAACGCCAACACCGTCGTGCACGGTCACTGGGGCCGTTTCATGGACGACAACGCGCTGACGCTCGCCTCCTACCTGGCCAGCGACTCGGCGATCACCGTCCGCTATTCGTGGAGCAACGCGCAGCAGCGCTTCAACCCGGCCCAGGCCTTCGGCGGCCCGGCGGGCAACCTGCTCGACCCGACGCTCAAGCCCACCTACGCCAACGAGACGAACTTCGGCATCACCCAGCGCCTGAGCGCGAACTCCAGCGTCGACCTCACGGGCATCTGGAAGAAGTCGAATGACATCTTCGAAGACTCCTGCGCGTTCGACAACTGCGAGACCGACGGCACGTTCTGGATGACGAACCGCCCGAACGGCATGGACGTCCTCAAGCAGAAGTACACGGGCGCGATCCTCAAGTACGAGCTCCGTCCGAGCTGGGGCAACATTCTGGCCACGTACACCTGGGCGAAGTCGCTCGGCTCGGTCGAGTACACGCAGAACGCCGGCGCCGACTTCGACGTCTACCCGATCAACTTCGTGAACCGCTACGGCTGGCTCTCGGATGACGCCCGCCACCGCGTCAAGGTCGACGGCTATGCCAAGGGACCGTGGGGCACGATCCTCGGCGCGAACTGGTACTGGGACAGCGGCACGCCGTTCAACGTGACGCGCAACTCCGCGATCAGCGGCACCGAGTTCCTCGAGCCGCGCGGCGACCGCCGTCTGCCGCACTTCAAGCAGCTCGACCTCCAGCTGCAGAAGAACTTCACCTTCGCCAACACGACCCTCGGCCTGATCGGCTCGGTCTTCAACGTCTTCAACAAGGAAACCGTTACGGCCCGCCGCGGCAGCGTCGGCAACGAGCCCGCCACGGTCGCGAACCCGGCTCCGACGGCCTTCTTCAATACGGCCAGCGCCTGGCAGCGCCCGCGCCGCTACGAGGTCGGCTTCCGCATCGAGTACTAATCGTTCCCGTTGTCTAGTTTTTTCAGCCCCGGCCGGAAACGGCCGGGGCTTTTTTGTTGTTCACACCCGCAAACGCTGACTTCCAAAGGACAATCAATGCGTCTCATCCGACTCCTCACTCCGCTGCTCATGGCGGCGCTCGCCGTCCCACTGCTGGCCGCCGCGGCCCCGGCCCCAACGTCGCCCCACGACTGGATCAACTCTCCCGAGGCGTACTTCGTCAGCTCCGAGGAGCGGGCGCTGTGGGACCGCACCGTCGTCACCGACGAACAGGCCAAGGCATTCGTCGACCAGTACTGGCAGAAGCACGGCGCCGCGTTCAAACGCGAGGTTCTCACCCGCCTCGAGGCTGCCGACAAGTACTTCGGCATGGGCGGTGTCCCGGGATCGAAGACCGCCAAGGGCCGCGTCTTCATGATCCTCGGCTCGCCGTCGAACCAACGCGACACCGGCCGCGCCGTCCAAGCGTCGCCCGGGATCGGCGCGGATCCCGGCGCGAACCTGCAGAACAACACGATCGAGCAGCACGGCCGCGTGACCACGCAGTGGATCTACCGGCCGGAGAAGCTACCGAAGGGCCTGAACCTGCCGCAGACGACGGTCACGTTCCTCACCGACATGGCCCGCAATTACCAGAACATCGACAACCTCGGCCAGATCGAGCCGATCCTGCACCGGGCCGCCGAGGTGTTCGTCGCGCAGTTCCCGCCGGCCGGTACGCCGGAGGCTGCCCAGTCCGTACCGTCTCCCGCCGTTGCCGTGAGCGAAGATCCGCTCTGGAAAGCGCAGGACAACGCCGCCGGCACATTCTTCACCGGCGAGGGCTTCATCAGCCCCACCGAGCAGCCGTTCTACGCCGCGAGCTTCTTCATCCCGAAGAGCGCGCAGGCGCTGGCGAATCAGAAGTCGGTGCTCTTCGTCGGCCTCGTGAAGGACGCGAACGGCGTCCCTGCCGCCAACCTTCGCGAACAGGCGGACCTGCAGGCGTACGGCGACGCGGGCGACCGCTACGTTGACCGCTCCATCGCCTTGAACCCCGGCAAGTACGAGGGGATGTTCGCGCTCTTCTCGCCCGAGGGGACGACGCTCCTGGCGAGCCGCCGCGTGCAGTTCGAAGTGCCGGACAACAAGGCCACGCGCGCGTCGCGCCTGTTCCTGACGAGCAAGATCGACACGCTCGACAAGCAGCTGCCGCTCGATCCGTTCACCTTCGTGGCCATCAAGTACGCGGTGAAGGGCAACGCCCACTTCCGCACCTCGGAGAAGGTCGGGTTCTTCACCGTGGTCACCAACCCGGCCGGGAACCAGGAGCCGGCGCTGTCGATGCGCATGGTGGTGTCGAAGGACGGCAAGGTACTGGACCGCACCCCGACCGAGGCCGCGCCGCTGATGCAGACCGGCCCGCACACGTGGCTCGTCGGAACGCAGTTCGAGCCGAATACGTTCAAGCCGGGCCACTACTCGATCGAATTGCAGTTGCGCGACCTCAAGGCCGACAAGACCAGCGAGGCGTTTACGAAGGGCTACGTCAACACGGCGGAGTTCGACGTCGAGCAGTAGGTTTGTTGTAGGGGCGCACGACGTGCGCCCCTAATTCGCCTCCAGCCGTTGCCCTCAATCAGAGACGGACTTATATTTCTTGGCACGTCCGGATTGAGGCAAAGGAGGCTCGAGTGTCGAAGTTCATCATTGCATCGATCGCAGTTCTGGTCACCGTCGCGCCAGCGTTCGCCCTTCCCGACTACGAGCAAACCACGACGTACTACGACTCGTCGGGAAACGCCATCGGCGTACAGGGCGTACAGTGCACCTATCCCTATTACACGTTCTCTGGCACGACGACGGGCGATCGATACGTGACCGAGGTCGGCGCATCGTGTGAACAATTCGGAGGGTTCAACTGTGAAGACCTCGGCATGGCCTCAATCCCGAACTGCCCGTTGTGCAGTTGGTGCGTCAGCGATTCCTACATGACCAGCTATTACGACGGCATGGTCAAGGACCGCAACGGAGACTACTGCTCGGGGCTGGGATACGGCTACTCGTGCGTGCGATTTCATCAAAAGTCACGACAGCCCCAACAGCGCAGAGCTGCCTTGCACGAGATCTTCGGAATCCTCCGCCGGACGATTCCGCTCGTCGAGCTATAGGGCCCTAATTCGCCAGAATCCACGCCAGCGCGGCCACCGCGGCCGAATCCTGCGCCAGCTCCTTCGGATCGATCTTGTCCAGCGTGTCCGCGGGCGTGTGGTGGTAGTCGAAGTAGTGCAGCGGATCGGGGACGAGGCCGAAGCCCGGCACGCCTGACTCGACGATGAACGACGTGTCGGCGCCGGTCTCCGGCGTGACCTCGAAGCGATTGGCGTTCACCGCCGCGAGCGCCGACGTCTTCGCCTGCAGCGCCGCCAGCGCGTCGCCTTTGAGCGTCGTGTCGAAGCCGGTCGGCGCGGCGGCGCCCGCGTCGGTCTCGACCGCGGCGACGTGCTTCTCGTGCTTATGCGCGGCCCAGTACTGGCGCCCGCCGTTCAATCCATTTTCCTCGTTCATGTAGAGCACCGCGCGGATCGTACGGCGCGGGCGCAGATTCATCTGCTTGATGAGGCGCATCGTCTCCATGACCATGGCCACGCCGGAGCCGTCGTCGATGGCGCCGGTGCCGAGGTCCCACGAGTCGAGGTGCGCGCCGACGAGCACGATCTCCTCGGGGTGCTCGCTCCCGCGGATCTCCGCGACGACGTTTGCCGACACGGCGTCCGGCAGCGTGCGCGGCGTGAGCACGAGGTGCATGCGCACGCGCTCTTTGCGCGCCAGGAGGCGATGCACGAGCATCGAGTCCTCGGCGGTCATCGCCGCGGCGGGGATCTTCGGCTGCTTCGCGTCGTAGCGCAGCGCGCCCGTGTGCGGCGTGCGCAGCGAGTCGGAGCCGACGGAGCGAATCACGACTGCGACCGCGCCGTACTCCGCCGCCCGGCTCGCGCCGGCGCCGCGGTAGACGACGGCCTTGCTGTACGCATCGAAGGAACGCCGCGCGCGCACGAGCTCCATGTCCATCGGCACGTTGTAGAAGACGATCTTCCCCTTCACCTTCGCGCCGAGCTGCTTCAGCTCATCGAACGACGTCACCTCGACGACGTCCGCGGTGATCCCGTTTGCCGGCGTCGCCACGCTGCCGCCGAGGGCCGTGAGCACGATTTTCTGGTTGTGCTGCGTCGGCAGCGACGCTTCCTCGCGGCCGCGCACCCAGTGCGGCACCGTCACGCGCTCGTTGCGCACGTCGATGCCCCAGGCGCGGAAGCGCTCCGTGGCGAAGCGCACCGCCGCCGCCGCGCCGGGCGAGCCGGAGAGGCGCTGGCCGATGTCGTCCGTCAGATGCGAGAGCGTCTCGTACGCCTGCGACGACTGGAGCTCGCGCTGCACGATCTGGTCGGGAACGGACTGCGCGACAAGCGGCGCCGCCGCGACTGTCATTCCGAGCGCAGCGAGAACCCCCCTCATCAGATCTCTTCCGTATCGATCTGCGCGCGCTGCAGCTCGCCGGAGTAGTCGATGTAGATCGACTTCCACTCGCTGAACACGTCGATGCCGGCCACGCCGGCCTCGCGATGCCCGTTGCCCGTTTGCTTCGTACCGCCGAACGGCAGGTGCGTCTCCGCGCCGATCGTCGGCGCGTTCACGTAGAAGATGCCGGTGTACATGTCGCGCATGGCCACGAAGGCCTTGTTGACGTCGCGCGTGTAGATCGACGACGAGAGGCCGTACTTCACGCCGTTGCCGATGGCGATCGCATCTTCGAGCGAGTCGCAGCGGATCACCGACGTCACCGGCCCGAAGATCTCCTCCTGGGCGATGCGCATGTCCGGCTTCACGTCGGCGAACACCGTCGGCTCGTGGAAGTAGCCCTTCCCGTACGCGCCGTCGGTGAGCGTGCGCCCGCCCGCGACCATCGAGGCCCCTTCGTCCTGACCGATCTTCACGTACTTCTGCGTCGTCTTGAGCTGCCCCTCGGAGACGTTCGGACCCATGTCGACGCCGTTCTCGAGGCCGTTGCCGACGCGCATCTTCTTCGCGCGGCCGGCGAGCTTCTCCACGAACTGATCGTAGATCTTCGTGTGCACGACGATGCGCGACGAGGCCGTGCAGCGCTGCCCGGCCGTGCCGAACGCACCCCACAGTGCGCCGTCGACGGCGAGGTCGACGTCGGCGTCGTCCATGACCATGATGACGTTCTTGCCGCCCATCTCCAGGTGCACGTGCTTGAACTGCGGCGCGCAGGCCACGGAGATGTCGCGCCCAACCTCGGTTGAACCGGTGAAGGAGATGACGGAGATCTTCGGATGCTTCGTCATCGGCTCGCCGACTTCGCGCCCGCCGCCGGTGACGACGTTGAAGACGCCCGGCGGCAAGCCCGCCTCATGGAACGCCTCGGCCAGCATGACGACGGAGAGCGGCGTGAGCGAGGCCGGCTTGATGACGACGGTGTTGCCGCAGACGAGCGCCGGCATCGACTTCCACGACGGAATGGCGATGGGAAAGTTCCACGGCGTGATGAGCCCCGCGACGCCAAGCGGCATGCGGACGCACATGTTGAATTTGTTGGGAAGCTCCGAGGGCGTGGTCACGCCGAAGAGGCGCCGCCCTTCGCCGGCCATGAGGTAGGCCATGTCGATCGCTTCCTGCACGTCGCCGCGCGTTTCGTCGAGGACTTTCCCCATCTCGCGCGTCATCTCCGCGGCGATCTTTTCCTTGTCGCGCTTGAGGATCTCGCCGACGCGGTAGACGTACTCGGCGCGCTTCGGCGCCGGCACGAGCCGCCACGACTGATAGGCGCGCTCCGCGGCGTCGACGGCGGCGTTCAAGTCGTCTTCGTTCGACTCCTGGAACGTGCCGACGAGATCGTCGCAGTTGGCCGGGTTGCGGTTCTCGAACGTCTTGCCGGCCGAGGACGGCACCCACTGGCCGTCGACGTAGTTCTTGTAGTCGCGCGGGGCGCGCAGATTCGCTTCGGACATCTCCCCTCCGTTATTTCGGTTTCGCTTCGCCCGCCGCCGCTTCCTTCGGCCTCGCCGACCCCATGTCGACGTTTCCGCGGAACCGCGCTCCCTCGGCCACGACGATCTTCGGCGCCTTGATGTTGCCGTCGACCGTGGCGCTGGCGACGAGCTCGACGCGCTCGTCGGCGGAGACGTCGCCGGTGACCTTCCCCTCGATCGTCACGTTCTTTGCGTGCACCGTCGCTTCGACGCGCGCCTGCGTGCCGATGCGGAGGTCGTTCGTCACGTTGATGCTTCCTTTGATCGTCCCCTCGACCACTACCGGCTCGGAGCCGCTGACGGTTCCGTCGATGATCACGTTCGGGCCGAAGAAGGTGCCGCTCCAGGCCGGCTGCGGCTCGCCCGGCCGCGGAGCCGGACGTGGCGGGATCGTTGCTGTTTCTTTTGATGAAAAAAGCGCCATGCGGGCGCGAAGCATAACAAAAATCAGTAGACTCCCCCGGCTCGTTCAGCAACCGGGCCCCCACGTCGTACTCCCAACCTTGGAGGAGAAACCAGAGTGAGACGTATCGCAGTCATCCTGAGCCTCGCCGTCCTGGCGGGCTCCTGCCGCAGCCGCGGAAAGAAAGACGAGCAGTACAAGACCGAGAAGGTCGACCGCGGCGACATCACCCAGACCGTCACTGCCACCGGAACGCTTTCCGCCGTGACGACCGTTCAGATCGGCTCGCAGGTCTCCGGCGTCATCTCCCGCCTCTACGCCGACTTCAACAGCCGCGTGAAAAAGGGACAGCTCCTCGCCGAGCTCGACCCGACGCCCTTCCAGCAGCAGGTCGAACAGCGCCAGGCCGACGTGACGAAATCCCGCGTCGAAGCGGCTAACGCGAGGGTCACGTACGACCGCCAGAAACGCCTGGTCAGCGCGGGCCTCGCGGCACAGGCAGACCTCGACTCCGCCAAGGCGCAGTACGAGGCGGCCAACGCGCAGGTCAGCCAATCCGCGGCCGCGCTGAAGCAGGCCCAGACGAACCTCCACTACACAAACATCATTTCGCCGATCGACGGCATCGTCGTCGACCGCGCCTACGACGTCGGCCAGACCGTGGCGGCGTCGTTCCAGGCGCCGACGCTCTTTCAGATCGCGCAGGACCTCACCAAGATGCAGGTGCAGGCCGACGTCGACCAGTCGGACATCGGACGCATCCAGGTCGGGCAGCCGGCGCGCTTCACCGTCGACTCCTACCCCGATCAGGAGTTCCGCGGGCGCATCTCGCAGATCCGCCTCAACGCCACGGTGTCGCAGAACGTCGTCACGTACCCGGTCATCATCGAAGTGCCGAATCCCGATGAGAAGCTGCGCCCGAAGATGACGGCGAACGTCACGATCGACGTCGCCACGGTGCACGGCGTGCTGCGCGTGGCCAACGCTGCGCTGCGCTTCAAGCCCGACACGGCGACGGAGCCTCCCGCGGGCGGCCCGCCGCGCAACGCCGAGACGACGAGCAGCGGCGGCGGCGCGGCCACAAC
>DATELQ010000158.1:0-7165 GCA_035276475.1 Thermoanaerobaculia bacterium
GCGCGAGCGCGGCGTCGTCGCCCGGGGCGATGACGTAGCCGAGGTCGCGCTCGCGGATGATTTGCGCGAGCTCGCCGTCCTGTGCGCCGACGAAGATCACCGGCCGCGCCACCGCCAGGATGCCGTAGAACTTGCTCGGCACGATGAGCCCTTCGAGCTGCGGCCGCAGCGAGACGAGGTGCGCGTCGCCGGCGGAGAGGCTGTCGCTCAGCATCTCGCGCGGCTGGTACGGTGCGAACGTGGCGTTGTCGCCGCGCACGACGCCCAACTGCGCTCCCGATCCGATGAAGAGAAATTTGATGGCGGCATTGTCGCCGAGGCGGCGCATCGCTGCGGCAACCGTGTCGAAGTCGTGCGCGCGCCCGAAGTTGCCGGAGTAGGCGACGACGAAGGCGTCGCCGAGGCCAAACAGATCCCGTTTTTCGACCGGGTGCAGCGCCGCGTCCGCCCAGTTGTGCCGCACGACCGCGTTCGCGCCGCGGGCGCGGATGCGCGCGGCCATCTGCTCGCCGAGGGCGACGTTGGTTGCCGCGCGGCGGAGCGACCAGTCGCGCAAACGCCGGACCCCCGGCACGCGCACGCCCAGCGCCGTCGCCACCTCGGGGAAAAGATCCTGCACCCAATTCACCAGCCGCGCCCCCCGCAGCGCGCACGCCAGCGCGGCGACGACGGAGAGAAGCGGCGGATCGGTCATGGCCACGACCGTGTCGCCGCGCCGCGCGCGCCGCAGCAGCGCGAAGAAGGCGCTGAGATAGAACGTCGCGTAGTCGAGCGCGCGCCCCGGCAGAAAGCCGCGCCCGAAGCGCGTCGTGGCCACGCGCACGACGTCGACGCCGTTCACCCGTTCCCTCGGCGGCAGACGCGCCGAGGGGTCGTCGTAGCGCTGCCGGCTCGTGATAGCCACGACGTCGTGCCCGCGTCGTGCAAGGAAGAATGCGAGATCGCCGGCCATCTGGCTTGTTGCAGAATGGTCGGGGGGGAAGTAGCGATTGACGAAGAGCAACGCCACGACATGATTATCCTCGGCATCAACGCCCACCACGCCGACGCCTCCGCCTGCATCGTCGTCGACGGCAAGCTCGTTGCCGCCGCCGAGGAGGAGCGCTTCCGCCGCATCAAGCACTGGGCGGGCTTCCCGTCGGCGGCGATTCGCTACTGCCTCGACGAAGCCGGCATCGTGCTTAACGACGTCGACCACATCGCCGTCAACCGCGATCCGAACGCGCGCCTCCTGCAGCGGATACGCTTCATCCTCGCGAAGCGCCCCTCGGTCAACGCCATCAAGCGCCGCCTCGCCAACCGCGCCAAGATCCGCGATCTGCGCGGCGAGATCGCCGAGGCGTTTCGCGTCGATTCGCTCAAGGCGACACTGCACAACGTCGAGCACCACCGCGCCCACCTCGCCTCGGCGTTCTTCGTCGCGCCGTTCGACGAGGCCGCGGTGCTGTCGATCGACGGCTTCGGCGACTTCGTCAGCGCCATGTGGGGCGTGGCCCGCGGCAGCGAGATCGAAGTCCTCGGCGAGATCGGCTTCCCCCACTCACTCGGCATCTTCTACACCGCCCTCACGCAGTACCTCGGCTTTCCGCACTACGGCGACGAGTACAAAGTCATGGGCCTGGCGCCGTACGGACGGCCGTCGATGATGGAGGCGATGCGCGATATCGTGCGCGTCGCGAAGGACGGCCGCTTCGCGCTCAACACCGACTACTTCACGCATCACAGCGCCGGCCTCGACATGGTGTGGGCCGGCGGCTCGCCGGTCATCGGCCCGGTGTACTCGGAGAAGTTGATCGAGAAGCTCGGCCCGGCGCGCGCCCCCGAGGAGCCGGTCGAGCAGCGCCACAAAGACCTCGCGGCGTCGATGCAGGCGATGTTCGAAGAGGCGTACTTCGCCATGGCCACCGCGCTCTTCGAGCAGACCAAGGTGCCGCGGCTCTGCCTCGCCGGCGGCTGCGGCTACAACAGCGTCGCCAACGGCATGGTGTTCGACCGCTCGCCGTTCCGCGACCTCTACATCCAGGCGGCGGCGGGCGACGCCGGCGGCGCCATCGGCGCGGCGTACTGGGTGTGGAACCAGGAGCTGCACAACGCGCGGTCGTTCGTGATGGATCACGCGTATTGGGGGCCGGAGTACGGCGACGACGCCATCGACGAAGCGGTCGGCAGCCGCCGCGCCGATCTCGCCGAGGCCCGCTGCACGATGGAGCGCGTGCGCGACGAGCGCGAGCTCTGCCGCCGCACGGCCGCGCAGATCGCCGCGGGCGACGTGGTCGGCTGGTTCCAGGGGCGGATGGAGTGGGGGCCGCGCGCGCTCGGCAACCGCTCCATCGTCTGCGATCCGCGCCGCGCCGACATGAAGCAGATTCTCAACCAGAAGATCAAGCGCCGCGAGTCGTTCCGCCCGTTCGCGCCGTCGGTGCTGCGCGAGACGGTGGGAGAGTGGTTCGAGACCGACTACGACGTGCCGTTCATGCTGCAGGTCTACCAGATCCGCGAGGAGAAGCGGCCGCTGATTCCGGCGGTGACGCACGTGAACGGCTCGGGACGATTGCAGTCGGTGACGGAGTCGCAGAACCCGCGCTACTACCACCTCATCGAAGCATTCCGCGACGCCACGGGCGTGCCGATCGTATTGAACACGTCGTTCAACGAGAACGAACCGGTGGTGAACACGCCCGCGCAGGCGCTCGACTGTTTTCTGCGGACGAAGATGGATCTCCTGGTGATGGGCGACTTGATGATCCGGAGAAGTGAGTGAAGCGATTGGCCGCGGCGCTCGTGCTGTGCATCGCCGCCTCGGCGGCGCAGAAGTTCGTCGACATGCTCGCCGACAGCGGCGACTTCATCAAAGCCGGCAAGTACGCCGAGGCGCTGAAGCTCGACGAGACCGTCATCGCGCAGATGGGCGAGCACTACGTCTCCGGCGACGCCACCGCGCAGCTCTTCGCCATCGCCGTCGCGCACAAGGCGCTGGCGCTCGCCGGCATGGGGAACGAAGACGAGGCGCTCTGGTACTGGTACGCCGCGGCGAGCGTCTACCCGGCCGTCGCGCGCAGCGACATGTCGGCGTTTGGCGCGGCCGGGAAGTTTCTGGCCGAGCATCCGCCGAAGCCGCCGGAGATCCGCGTGCCGAAGGACGCGCAGATCGTGCCGGCGACGATCGTGAAGAAGGTGGAGACGAAGTATCCGACGCGGACGCTGCAGACGCTGGTGGAGACGCCGGTGGTCGTCGAGTTCGTCGTCGGCCGCGACGGCCGCGCGCACGCGCCGCGCATCGTCGGCGACATCCCCGCGCCGATCCTCGCCTTCGCCACGCTGGAGGCGCTGCATCAGTGGCAGTTCGTGCCGGCGACGGCGAACGGACAGCCGGTGGATGCGAAGTACGAGATGACCTTCGGCTTCAAGGTGCTGCATTGAAGCGCGTCCTGTTGCTGCTGCTCTTCTCCACGAGCGCGTTCGCGGCCGACCCGCTCGCCGCCGGCGCCGAGGCGCTGAAGAACGGCGACTACGCGAAAGCGCTCAAGATCGACGAAGAGGTCATTCGGGACATGATCGGCCGCGTCAGCCCGATCGACCCGGAGTCGAAGCGGTTTCCGGCCGCGGTCGCGCAGAAAGCGCTCGCGCTCGCCGGCCTCGGACGCAACGATGAGGCGATCTGGTACTGGCACGTCGCGCAAAGCCTCGAGCCTGCCACCGACGTGGCGCCAACGGAGTTTTTGAAGCAGCACCCGTTCATGGAGCCATCGCTGAAATTCACGGCGACGATTCCGCCGCCTCCGCTGCCGGCGAACGTGACGGCGCCGAAGCCCGTGAAACGCGTCGAGCCGCGATATCCCGGGCCGGTCAAGGCGGCGAGAGTGGGCGGGCTGATCATCGCCGCGCTCGTCGTCGACAGAAATGGCGCCGTGCGCGACATCGAGATTCGAAAGTCGTCGCCCGCGCCGACACTCGTCTACGAGACGACGGAAGCGCTGCACCAGTGGACGTTCACACCGGCGACAGTCGACGGCAAGCCGGTCGAGGCGATGTACACGCAGGTGGTCAGTTATCAGATGCCCTGACTAGCTCTGCCGCGCCTGGCCTCGGCCACGCGTCTTGCACTGGCGAGTGGCCCAGGAGGCAGCGATGACTACTCGCATAGCAGCGAAATTTCTCCCCGTCATCTTCGTCGCAGCAGCCGCATTCGCACAGGGCCCGCCGCCCATCGTCTGGAGCGGCGGCGGCCACATCGCCATCCGCTCCGTCGCCGCGTCGCCGAACGGCCGCGTGCTCGCCACCGGCAGCTTTCAGGACGAGACCGTCAAGCTGTGGGACATCGCCTCCGGCAAGCTCCTCCACACGCTCGAGTCGCACATCGCCGGCGTGCGCGCCGTGGCCATGTCGCGCGACGGGCGGTGGCTGGCGAGCTGCGGCGAGTACAACTACGGCGGCAACAGCAGCAGCGTGAAGTTGTGGAACGCCGCAACCGGCGCGTTCGTGCGCGACTTCGCGCCCGCCGGGCAGTGCTTCGGCGTCGATATCTCGCCGGACGGCAGCCTCGTCGCGGCGACGAACACGTGGGACGTGCAGCTGTTCCGCACGTCGGACGGCGCGCTCGTGAAGACGCTCAGCGGTCATCAGGGCCTCGTCTTCGGCGTGCGCTTCAGCCCCGACGGCAGCACGCTGGCGTCGACGAGCGCCGACAAGACGATCATTCTGTGGAACGTCAGCACCGGCCTCGCGCTGCACGTGCTCATCGGACACACCGGCTTCGTCGACGACGTCGACTTCCACCCCAACGGCCTGATCCTCGCCTCGGCCAGTTACGACATGACGGTCCGCCTCTGGAACGTCACCACCGGACTGCCGTTGCAGGTGCTGACCGGGAACCTCGACGCGGTCTACAGCGTCTCCTTCAGCCCCGACGGATCGATGCTCGCCAGCGGCGGCAACGACCGCACCGTTCGCTTCTGGCACATGCTCGACGGCTTGCCCATCGGCACGATCAACGACGCCAATCCCGGCACGGTATTCGACGTCGGCTGGATGCCGGACGGGCAGTCGATCTTCTCCGTCGGCTCCGGAGGGAGCGCGCGCCGCTGGCGCGTGAGCGACCGGACGCTGATCGCGGACATCGGCCGTCACCGCGGACCGGTCTACGACGTGGCGTTTTCGCCGGACGACACGATTTTCGCCAGCGCCGGCGCGGAGAGCGACGTGCTGCTCTGGTCCGCCGCCGACGGCTCCTGGCTGCAACGCCTTCCGGGGCACCCGGACGTCGTCAACGCCATCGCCTTTTCGCCGGACGGGCACCTCCTCGCCACGGCGATGGGCGCCGAGCCGCCCGACACGGCGTACACCGCGATCTGGCTGTGGGATCTCGCCACGAACACGGTCATCCGCGAGCTGCCCGGACACGTCGACGGTACGACGTCGGTGCTCTTCACGCCCGACGGCCAGTCGGTGATCACCGGCGGCCGCGACAACGCGATTCGCTTCTGGCGCGTGAGCGACGGCGCGAACACGCGCGTTTTCTCCGGCCACACCGCCGCGGTGCGCTCGCTCGCGCTCTCTCCCGACGGCCTGACGCTCGCGTCCAGCGGCAACGACGCCAGCGCGCGGCTGTGGCGCATGAGCGACGGCGCGCAGCTGGCGCGGTTCGCCACGCCCTTTCCCGTCTCCGACGTGGCCTTCTCACCCGCCGGCAATCTGCTCGCGACGGCGGAGGAGGGCTACAGCAACAACGTGCGGCTGTGGGATATCGCCACCGGCACGCAGCTGCGCAGCATGACGCCGCAGCCGACCGGCTTCGTGAATTCGGTAGCGTTCTCGCCGGTCGACGGATCGCTCGTGACGAGCAGCGGACAGGCGCATACGCTCCACGTTTGGGACCCGGACACGGGCGCTCTCTTGGCGCTCTATGACGCGGAGACGAGCTGGGGCAACTTTCCCTTCGACCAGCCGCTGGCATTTACGCGATCGGGGCGGCTCGGATATGGCCGCGGCGATGCCACGGTCGTGGTCGCGACGCCCGCGGGGATGTGAGCGCGGCGCGTACACCATGTCCATGGACGTTTGAATGTGATCCGCGCGTCACATTCACGGCGTCCATGGACGTTTCAATGTGCTCCGGCATCACATTCATGATGTCCGCGGGCATTTAAATGTGATCCGGGCATCACATTCATGATGTCCATGGACGTTTAAAAGTGATCCGGGCATCACATTCACGATGTCCGTGGACGTTTAAAAGTGCTCCGGCATCACATTTCACGATGTCCATGGACGTTCGCTAACGCCGCCACAGCTCCCGCGCGATCAGCCACTCCGCGACGAATCGCTCCGCGGCGTAGCGGAACCCAGCGCGGCCATCGAGGATGAGCCGCTTCACGAATAACGTGTGAAAGAGCACGGCGAACGGCGCCACGCTGCGGAGCTTGCGCAGGCGCGCGGCGGCGTTGAGCGTCGACGGATCGGCGTTGCGAAGCTTCTCGGCCTCCTGCCGCGCGTATGCGCGCTGGCGTTCGACGAAGCGGCGCCACGACTTGCGGTCGTCGTGCACGAACGGCTCGCGCAGCGTCTCCGTGCGCGCGAGAACGCGGACGCGTTGCGTGTGACCGTCCTGCCAGATCTCGAACGCGCCGATGCGCAGGAGCACGGGGCGCGGCGTGTAGAGCGCGGCGCGGAGCGGACGGCCGTCGATGGCGTAGCGGAAACGCGCCACGTATGCGACGACGTCGGGCGGCGGCGCGAGCGACGCCATCTCCTGCACGGCGGCCTCGGGGACGAAGTAGTCGGCGTCGAGCGTCAGCACCCACGGCGTTTGTACCTGCGCGACGCCGAACTGCCACTGCGCGGCGTGCGTGTCGAACGGGCGCTCGACGACGCGCACGTTCGGGAACGTCCGCGCAATGGCCACGGTGTCGTCCGCGCTCACGCTGTCGACGACGACGACCTCGCCCGCCCAACGCAACTGCTGGAGCGTGCGGGCGATGTTCGGCGCCTCGTCGCGCGTGAGGATCAGCGGCGTGATCTCAGCGAGCACGCGTAATGCTCCTCCATCTCCGCAGCCACGCGGTCCCAGGTGAAGCGCGCTTCGACGAGCGCGCGGCCGCGGCGGCCCATCGCGTCGCGCTGCGCGCGGTCCGCCAGCAGCGCATTGAGCGCCGGCGCGAGCGCATCC
>DATELQ010000159.1:0-46553 GCA_035276475.1 Thermoanaerobaculia bacterium
CCACGAGCTCGCGCGGACTGAACGGCTTGGTGAGGTAATCGTCGGCGCCGAGCTCCAGCCCGGCCAGCTTGTCGCGCTCGGTCGAGCGCGCGGTGAGGAGGATGATCGGCACGCTCGACTCCGCACGCAACGTGCGGCAGACCTCCAGCCCATCAACCTCGGGGAGCATGACGTCGAGGACGATGAGGTCGGGCGCGAACGCGCGCACCGCCTCGAGCGCGCGCCGCCCGTCGAGCGCCGACGCCGTGGTGTAGCCGGCGTGCGCCAGGTAGCGGTCGAGCGTCTCGCAGACCTTCGGATCGTCGTCGACAACGAGGATGCGGGTCATGGGGGAATGGTACGGAGAATTGTGAAGATGGTGTGAAGCAGGGGACAGGGCACAGGGAACAGGGGACAGGTGATGTTCTTGGCGAATGCCCGTGCCTCAGCAAGACAACCACCTGTGACCCGTTCCCTGTGCCCTGTCCCCTTACAATCCCAGCACACACCCATGGACCTCCAGCCAGGCGACAAAGTCGGCCGCTACGAGATCGTCGCATTCGTCGGCGCGGGAGGCATGGGACAGGTCTATCGCGCCCGCGACGCCCAGCTCGCCCGCGACGTCGCCATCAAGTTCCTCCCTCCCGTCCCCGGCAGCAACGCCCAGCAGGTCGTCGCGCGATTCCAGCAGGAGGCGCGCGCGCTCGGCCTCCTCAACCATCCGAACCTCGTCACCGTCTACGACTTCGGCACGCACGGCGAGTCGTTCTACATCGTCCTCGAATTCCTCGAGGGCGAGACCCTGCGCGAGCGGCTGCGCAACGGCGGCCCGCTCACGCAGCGCAAGACCATCCGCATCGCCACGCAGATCGCCGCCGGCATGGCCGCCGCGCACGACCGCGGCATCATCCACCGCGACCTCAAGCCGGAGAATATCTACCTCACGCGCGCCGGCGCCGTGAAGATCCTCGACTTCGGCCTGGCCAAGATGAACCCGGCCAACGACCTCTTCACGCTCGACGACGAGTCGCCGACGCTCATCGGCGGCAGCTCGCCGACGCGCCCCGGCATGGTCATGGGGACGGTCGGCTACATCGCGCCCGAGCAGTTGCGCGGCGAGGAGGTCGACCAGCGCGCCGACATCTTCGCCTTCGGCGGCATCCTCTACGAGATGCTCACCGCGCGCCGCGCCTTCGAGGCCGGCTCCGCGATGGAGACGCTGAGCGCCGTGCTGCGCGACGACCCAATCGAGCTCTCGCAGCTCGGCATCGCCGTCGTGCCGGGCCTCGAGCTGATCATCGATCGATGCCTGGAAAAGCAGCCGCAGGACCGCTTCCAGAGCGCGCACGATCTCGCCTTCGCCCTCGAGGCCCTCGGCAGCTCGACCGAGAGCCTGACCCTGCCGTTCTTCAACGTCTTCCGCAAACGGACGCGCCGCTTCCGCCGCGCCGCGGCGATCGCGGCAATCCTCGTCGCGGCGGCGGTGCTCGGCGCGCTGCTGTGGAGCCGCCTGCGCCCCGACGAGCCGCCGGCGTATCGGCAGCTGACGTTCCGGCGCGGCGACGTTTCCGCAGCGCGCTTCACGCCGGACGGCGGCATCATTTACTCGGCGGCGTGGGAGGGGATGCGACACGAGCTCTACGCCGCGCGCATCGACTCGGTCGAAGCCCGCGACCTCGGCGTCCCCGCGCGCGAGCTCCTCGGCGTCAGCCGCAGCGGCGCGATGGCGATTCTCGTGAAGGCCAACGAAGTCTCCGGCACCGTCGCCGTCGCCGCGCTCGCCGGCGGCGCGCCGCGCGAAGTCGCCACCGACGTCGTCGCCGCCGACTGGTCGCCCGACGGCGCGAAGCTCGCCGTGGCGCGGCGGATGCCGGACGGGCGCTATCAAATCGAATATCCGTCCGGCCACGTCATCTACCAGTGCCCGACGCGCATCCGCGACCTTCGCGTCTCGCCCGACGGCAAGCTCCTGGCCTTCCGCCTCCGCGAGGCCCGCCTCGGCAAGGCGTACGCGCTGTACGTCGTCGACGACGGCGGCGCGGCGCGCAAGCTCGGCGAGTGGACGAACGCGAAGGGGTTGGCGTGGTCGCCGGGCGGGCGCATCGTCTTCGCGTCGAACAACAGCGGCTCGACGGAGATCCGCAGCGCGTCGCCGCGCGGGAGCGTGCGCCTCGTCGGGCGCTTCGACGGCAATCTCAAGCTGCACGACATCTCGCCGAAGGGCGATCTTCTGCTCAGCCGCGACGACTACCGCGAAGGGATCATGGCCCGCGCTCCCGGCAGCGACCGCGAGCGCGACCTCTCCTGGTTCGACGGCTCCGGCGCCTCGGACATTTCGCCCGATGGGCGCCTCCTGCTCATGAGCGAGTTCGGCGAGGCGGGCGGCAGCCGCTACTCCGCGTACGTCCGCCCGATGAACGGCGACCCGGCCGTGCGCTTGGGCGACGGCTACGGCGTCTCGCTCTCGCCCGACGGCACCTCGGCGCTGGTGATCGTGCCGGGGACGCCGGCGGCGCTGGCCATCGTGCCGCTCGGCGCGGGGCAGACGCGCATCCTCGAGCACGGCGACATCACCGACTACGAGTTCGCATCGTGGCTGCCCGATGGGCAGACGGTGGTGTTCAACGGACGGACGCCGAAGTCTGCGATGCGCCTGTACCGACAGGACGTGCGTCGCGGCCCGCCCGTGCCGTTCGGTCCCCCGAACGTGCGCCTCTCCCAACCCTCCCGCGCCGCCTCGCGCGACGGCAAGCTCGCCCTTCTCGACGCCGAGGGCCGCATCGCCATTGTGAGCGCGGACGGCAGCGGAGCGCCGCGCCTCGTGCCGATGCAGAGCGTGCGTCTGCGCCCCGTGGCCTGGTCGAGCGACGGCCAGCTCTACGCCTACCGCGAAGCCGAGCTCCCCGCGAAGCTGTACAAGGTGAACGTCGACACCGGCGCCCGCCAGCTCGTGCGCGACCTGATGCCCGCCGACCCCGCCGGCGTCTATCGAGTGATGGACGTGGTGATCACCGCCGACGACCGCGCGTACGCGTACGGGGTGTGGCGGAATCTGTCGACGCTATTTGTTTCCAGCGGGTGGGGGAGGAGGATTGATTGAGGGTCAACGCCATAGCGTCAGGTCGAAGCTCGTCTTGAACGGATCAACGAAACGCACGCCTTCGACGACGCGGCCATCCGTGAAGTCCTCGGTGAAGATCGTTGGGATCTGATGAAGCATTGCCGTGGACCAAATCTGAGCATCGTAGTAACTCAGTTGATGCTCGCGAGCGCCGCGCAGTGCTTCGAAGACGACGAACTGCGTTACCGCATAAACGACAAAGGATTGGACGAACCACTCAACGCAAAGTTGAACCTCAGGCAGCGTCAGCATCGGAGGCTTGCGGCTCCTGGTGGAGTTCACGAATTCGGCGAGAACCTGAGCGCTGAGCCGACCGCGCCCGGTTTGACCGAGCATTTCGATGATCTCAACAGCGAGTTTTTGCTTCCTCGGCTCCTCGGGCTGATAAGCGTAGACCAGGATATTCGTATCGATCAGGACTTCGTCCATCGGCTGATCCGCTCTTCATAGAGCGATTCTCGCGTCCACCTCTCACGCGGACCAGATTTAGGACGGCGCCGGCCGGCTGCGCGCATGGACGCAATCAGTTTCTGAAAAGCCTCGGGATCCGGAAGTCGTTGCGACGCGGCGGGAGGAGTACCGATGCCTTCGATGGCCTGTCGAATGACCTCCGCCTCCGTCACGCCACGCTCCTGCGCGATACGCTTCAGCTTTTCCTCATGTTGTTGGTCGATGTAGAACTGCTTGCGAACCATACGAGGCATACATTGCAGTATACATCACCTCACCGGAATAGCCCCAAATTCTCCTTCTTCCACTGCATCGCCGCGTGAATCCTGTGCCTCCCACTCGGGTGATCGTAGAAAATCCACTCCTCCACCGGCCCCGGCTCCATCTTGCGGTACTCGCCGAGGTGGATGGCGGCTTGGGCGAAGCCGTCGGGCTGGCGGGAGGCGTTGATCCCGTACATATCCGCCTCCGCCTCCTGCGTGCGCGTCTGCGTATTGAGGATCGGCGTCAGCACGAAGAAAAAGATCGACGTCACCAGGATCACCAGCGGAAGCACGGCCGTATCGCCGATGCCGCGGATCTGCCAGCGCTCGCCCCAGCGGCGCAGCGCCCACTGCAGTGTGAAATACAGCGCCGAGAACCACACCACGATCACCACGCCGATGAAGAACATCCCGGTGTAGATGTGATCGAGCACGTAGTGCCCCATCTCGTGGCCCATCACCGCCTCGATCTCCTCGGGGGAGCCGCGGCGCAGCAGATTGTCGTTGAGCGTGATGCGCATCGTCTGGCCGATGCCGGAGACGTTCGCGCTCATGCGCGTCGTCTGCTTCGACGCGTCCATCGTGTACACGTCGTGGGCCGGGATCCCGTTCGCGCGGGCCAGGCGGAGGATGCGCTCCGTCAGCACCGGGTCCTGGAGCCGGCTGATCTTGTTGAACAGCGGCAGGATGTAGACCGGGACGATCATCACCGTGAACACGGCGAACGCGAACGTCACTAGCGCTCCCCACAGCCACCACGTGCGCGGCAGCTTGCGCACGACGCCGAAGAGAATCATGGTGATGATCGCCCCGCCGAGGATGCCGAGGCCGAGGACCTTGAGCTGGTCGAGCAGCCACGGGCCCATCGTCTGCGTCGCCAACCCGTACTTGTGCTCGCGGAAGTACCCCTCGTACACCGCCAGCGGGAAGCCGAGAATCGTGATCGTGATGAGGTATTGGATCCAGTAGAGCGCCGTCTGCCACGGCTTGTAGCGCGTGATTCGCTCCGCGAAGTCGCGCATCCGCGCCGACCAGCGCGTGAACAGCAGGAGCAGCGAGATCGCCGCGCCGTAGAGGAAGTCCCATAGCTGCAGCCAGTAGCCGCCCTCGAAGTACGCGTCGGAGCGCGCCCGCGCCTCCGCCGGCATCTCCGCGAGGTACGCCTTCGTTGCCGCCTCGACGTCGAAATTCGCCGAGGGCTGCGCCTCCGGCGGAATCGTCAGCTTCGACGGCATTGCCGATTGCACCGAGGCGGATTGGGCGAGGAGGGGAGTGGCGGCGGCGAGCAGAAGAAGGACGAACAACAAGCGCTTCATATCAGCCCCTATACGCAGTCGTTATGGATGAGTTAACGACGGTACACTGAAATTGCGCAGCTGCCGACCACCCGGAGTGATAGCCGCGTCAGCGGAGGTGCACAAGTCAGGATGGGCGGTAAAATTACGCTTCAGCATGAGCCCCGCGTCGGACCATCGTGCGTTCTATCGCCGGGTCGATGACGTGTTTGCGCTCCTGGCCGATTTGGGGCCTGAGGAACGCGCGGCCGCGCTGGAGCGCGAGTGCGGCGGCGACGCCCGGCTGCGCCGCGAGGTGGAGAGCCTCTTGGCCAATGACGGCCACTCCGGCCTCATTCGCGACCTGGTCGGGCGGGAGGCCGCGGCGATCCAGGACGGAACCGAGATCGCGCTCATCGGACGGCGCTTCGGGGCGTGGAAGACCAGTGCAATTCTGGGCCGCGGCGGCATGGGCGCGGTTTACGAGGTCTGGCGCGACGATGGTGCATTCCGGCAGCGGGCCGCGCTGAAGATCCTCCGCACGGAGCTCGACACCGACCGCAGCCGGCGCCGCTTCTGGAGGGAGCGGCAGATCCTGGCCCAGCTCAATCATCCGAACATCGCCCGCCTCCTGGACGGCGGCGCCAGTGACGACGGGATGCCCTATCTGGTCATGGAAGCGGTCGACGGCCTTCCCATCACCGAGTACTGTGACCGCCACGCCCTTACCGTCACGCAACGCCTGCAGCTCTTTGTCACGGTCTGCCTCGCCGTGCAGGCGGCCCACGCCCTGCGCATCATCCATCGCGACCTGAAGCCTTCGAACATCCTGGTCAGCGAGGACGGAACGGTGAAGCTTCTCGACTTCGGCATCGCCGGGCTGCTCGATCGCGATGCCACGGCTCTGGAGGCGAGCAGCGAGATCGCCTTCACGCCCGCCTATGCCAGCCCGGAGCAGCGCCGCGGAGAACCGGTCACGCCCGCGAGCGACATTTACGCTCTCGGTACCGTGCTGCTGGAGATGCTGGCGGGCGACACGTTCGGCGAGCGCAATGCCATCGTCAGGAAGGCCCTTCGGCACGACCCGCGTCAGCGCTATGGGTCGGTCGCCCAGCTCCTTGCCGACGTCAAGAGCCACCTCACCGGCGGTCCGGTGACTGCGCTCAGTCACTCCCGGACCTACCGCGTGCGCGTGTTCGCGCGGCGCAACCGTGTCGTTCTGGCCGTGGCCTCAGCGATGCTTCTCACGATCCTCGCGGCCATCACCGCCAGCGTCTGGCAGATGCGCCGCACGGAGCAGCGGCTCCAACTGGAGCTCGCCGCGGCGAATCTCCGCACCGCGGAAATCCTGCTCAATGCCTCCCGTCCGTCCGAAGCCGAAGTTCAGGCCACGGAAGGTCTCACCCGGGCACTTTCGCATCGCGCGCCTCCGGACCTGGTCGCGGACTTGTACGCGCTCCGCAGGCGGGCGCGTCTCGGGATGGGCAACGTTGCCGGCGCCGCGGCCGATGCGGAGAGGGAAAGGACGTGGAGGAGGCGTTGAAGGACGACGACATCACCGGGCTGCTGCGCGCGTCGCGCGACGGCGACCGCGATGCGCTGGGGCGGTTGCTTCCGCTCGTCTATCAGGAATTGCACCGCATCGCCGAGGCCTATCTGCGGGGGCAGCGTCCCGGGCATACCTTGCAGCCGACGGCGCTGCTGCACGAGGCCTACATCAAGCTGGCCGGCGCGGGGCCGCAGGAGTGGAACGGGCGGACGCACTTTTTCGCCACGGCCGCGGCGATCATGCGAAACATCCTCGTCGATCACGCGCGATCGCGGCAGGCGGTGAAACGCGGAAGTGGTGCGATGCCGGTGTCGCTGGACCTGATCGTCGAGCGCGCGGAGGAAAAACCGGCCGATCTGGTCGCGCTCGACGAAGCGCTGCGCGCGCTGGCGGCGCACGACGAGCGGAAGGCGCGCGTGCTCGAGCTGCGCTACTTCGCCGGCCTCACCGTCGAAGAGACCGCCGAGGCCATGGGCCTCTCCGTGGCCACCGTCGGCCGCGAAGCCCGCTTCGCCGCGGCCTGGCTCCGCCGCGAGCTCCTCGGCTGAGATCACTCTTCCAATCGGCGCTGCCAGTTCACCACCAGCGTCATCGGCTTCGACTGGCGCACGGGCGCATTGACGACGAAGGTGCCGTCAGGCATGGCGTCGTACTGTTGCAGCGAGAACTGCTCGACCGGAAACAGCGTGACCGGCGCGCCGGCGCGGAACGCGGGCGTCGTGGTGACGGCAGCCGCGTTGAGACGATTGTTCGGATCGACCCAGAAAATCTCCCCGCTCCGCGACCATCGCGGCGCCATACCGCCCGCGGTCGACATCTGATGCTTCTCGCCCGTCGGCGGGAACGCCTGTACATAGACCTCGGCCCGGCCACTTTCGTCCGACACATACACGACCCATTTGCCGTCGGGAGAGAAGGAGGTCGAAAATTCAGCCGCCGGCGATGCAGCGACCTCGATCCACGCTTTCTTCTCCAGCGACCACACCACTGCGTCGGGATTGTCTCTGGCATATCGGTTACCGGCGAGAAACTTCCCGTCCGCCGACCAGTCAGCCGGCGCCAGATACTCCCCCGGCAATGCAACGATCGTTCGAGGACTTCCTTCCGCTCGTTTGCTCACGATCCGAGATGCCATCGCATAGGCGATCTCATCCCCACTCGACGACCATACCGGAACGGCCAGGCGGACGGAATCGAATGTGAAGCGGTTGAGGGCGCCATCGCCAATGCCGAGGATCCAAATGTCGTTCAACCCCGCGTCACGGCCGCGGAGGACCGCGACGCGTTTTCCATCCGGAGAGATCCTCAGCGTCATGTAGGCCGATGGCGGCGCGATCGTTCGCAGCGTTTCGCCCTTCCGATTCTTCAGGACGAGCTCCGACAGTTGCGCGCTGCCCGACGGCTGGTAGACGAGCATTCCGGAGCTCGAGGCGGTGAACAGCGGCCCATATGCGGGGTCGCTCATTTGCACCGGCGCGAGGGTCCGCGGATCGCCGGTCACACGAAGCTTCTTTGCATCGAACCGTTGCGCACGCAACTGCCCGTCGCGCGCGAACAGCAGATATCCGGGCTCCACATACGCGGCGTTGCTGTCCGCGGGGGCGAGGAAGCGAGGCTTCTCGCTGCGGTCGAGCGTGGCCAGCCAGACTCCCTCCTGACCGCGCTTTTTCGCGTCTCCGCCACGAGCGTAAACGATGAAGTGATTTCCGTCCGGGAGAAATTTGGGGCAGAAAAGTCCCGCCGCACCGACCTCGTTCGGATGGAGGACCAAGGAGGACTCGCCGCCCGCGGCGCTCACGCGATAGATGGGATGGTCGAGGCTCGTGGGTGTATACAGAATCACGCCGTCGCCATTCCATGCTCCGCCGCCGAACGCGCGCCGGGCCACGACCTCCACGTCGCCGCCGGCGGCGGGGACCTTTTTCAGAAGCGCGTCTCTCGTGCAGAAGGCGACGAACCGCCCGTCCGCGGACCAGAACGGCGCGTACGAGTAGTCCGTGCCGCTGAGCGCCCGCGACGTGCCGCGTGCCATCGAACGTATCCAGAGTAGGTGTTGCCCGTTCTCGTTCGTCCCGACGTACGCAAGCTGTGTTCCGTCCGGTGAAAGGGCGGGCGGCGCGTCGAGATCGAGGAGAGCCTCGGTGGCGATCGCTGCTTCGAGCGGCTCCGCGCGCGGACGGGGACGCGTAGCCAGCCACACCGCGACCGCCGTCACGGCCACGAGCGCCGCGACCCAGGCCATCCGCTCGCGCCGCGACGTTCTGCGCGCCTCGAGCGCCGGCGCGGCGGCCTGCCATCCGCTGCCGGCGATCCATTTCAGCTCCGCCGCGACGTCATGCGCGCTCTGCCAGCGCTCGTCCGGATCCTTCTGCAGGCACTTCGCGATCAGGCGCTCGAGCGCGGGGGGCGTGAGCGGCTGCAGCTGCGAGACCGGCTGGGGGTCGCTGGTGAGGATCGCCGCGATCAACGACGTCTGCGTTTCCCCGTCGAAGGCGGGCTTTCCCGTGACCATCTCGTACAGCACCGCGCCAAGGGCGAAGAGGTCCGTGCGCGCGTCGGCTTCGTGCCCTTCGAGCTGCTCGGGCGCCATGTACTGCAGCGTTCCGACAACCATTCCTTTCTGGGTGAGCGGCTTGTGCTGCGTGACCGTCTCGTCGCTCTTGATCGGGATGAACGCCTTGGCCAGCCCGAAGTCGAGCAGTTTCGCTCCCGACTTCGTGATCATCACGTTGCCAGGCTTCAGGTCCCGATGCACGACGCCGGCGCGATGGGCGCGATCCAGGGCCTCGGCAATCTGCGCGCCGAGCTTCATCGCCTCGGATAGCGGCAGCGGTCCGCGCACCAGGCGGTCCGCCAGCGACTCGCCGTCGAGCAACTCCATCACCAGATAGTTCTCGCCGACGTCGAAGAGCGCGCAGATGTGGGGGTGATTGAGCTGCGAGATCGTCTTGGCCTCGCGCTCGAAGCGGAGACGCATCTCCACGCTCGAGGCCAGCTCCGCAGGGAGGACCTTGATGGCCACGCTGCGGCCGAGCCGCGTGTCGCGCGCGCACCAGACTTCCCCCATCCCGCCCGCGCCGATCCGCGAGACGATCTCATACGGTCCGAGACGATCCCCTGGTGCGATGAATCATTGTCGCACTTACGGCGGTCATGATCGATTCGGCTCCTTCGTTCCGTTCGTATGGGTGAGCCACAACGAAAGGAGACGCCATGACTCGCTCGCTGTTTTTCGCCTTTGCCATCCAGGCCCTCATCGCCGCCTCGCTCGCCGCACAGAACCCTTCCTGGACGTTCACCACCGTCGATTTCCCCGGCTTCGCCTCGGTGACGGCGCCGCTCTCCATCAACAATTACGGCGACATCGTCGGCTACTACGACGACAGCGCCGGAGCTGTTCACGGCTACCTGCGGCCCAAGGGAGGCGACTTCGTTTCCATCGACTTCCCGGGCTCGGTCAGCACCTTCGCGCACGTGATCAACGACCGCGGAGACATCGCCGGCACCTACTTCGATCCGGCGGGCGTCCAGCATGGCTTCCTGTTGCAGGACGGCGTCTACAGCACGATCGATGTTCCGGGGGCGGCTCAGACCAAGGGAACCCAGTTCGAGCTCGGTCCCGGTCTGGGGACGGCGGTGTTCGGCCTGAGCCGGCGCGGCGACATCGTCGGCGAATACGCCGACAGCAACAAGGTCGCCCACGGGTTCCTCTTCCGGCGCGGCCGGTTCAGCAGCTTCGACGCCCCCGGCGCCACGCACGCTGCTGGTAGCGAAACCCTCGGCGCTGCGATCAATTCTTTCGGCGATATCGTCGGCAGCGTTCAAGCGTCGGGATATCACGACACCAAAGGCTATCTATTGAAGGACGGCCAATTCACCATCATCGCCCCGCCCGACGCGGGCGGCAGCTTCGGGACGATCGCCAGCGGCATCAACGATCGGGGCGACATCGCTGGTTCGTACAGCGATCGAGGCACGGATTTCCATGGCTTCGCGCTGATCGAAGGGCAGTACATCCGAATCGACGTTCCGGGCGCCCGCTCGACCGAGACGTATCGCATCGACGAGGATCAGACCATCATCGGCGGATACTACGATTCCGCGCGGCGGGGGCATGGTTACATCGGAGTGCGAACCGCCGGTCAATGAGCTTCCGCGAGACATTCAGAAAGGAGGACAAACATGGGATCCCTCAAAGGAGACGACGGAAGCAGCGGCATCGTACCTCCGGGGAGATTTGGAGTTTTGGGAGAGACAAACGTTGGGTACGGCGTTGTCGGCACCAGTTCCGGCGCTGCTAGAGCCGGAGTCTACGGACAAAGTAACGGTAGCGACGACGGTGGGCTGACCGTCCCGAGCGCGGGCGTCGAAGGAGTTCACGACAACCGCGGAGGGTGTGGTGTCAAGGGAAGGAGTCGTAACGACACCGGAGTCGTGGCTGAGGGCGGATCTTTTGGTATCAGAGCGAGAGGTCAGGTAGGGCTATACAGCGAAAATGAATCCGTTCGCGGCCGACAAGTATGGCTTAGTGGTTTCTACTCCGCAGCATACTTCGTTGGCGACGTCTATATTAATGGGTTTAACACTAATTCTGGTGGTGGCTACCTCATCGATCATCCGCTCGACCCGGCAAACAAGTACCTGCGCCACTCCTGCGTGGAATCTCCAGACCAGAAGAATGTCTATGACGGGATCGCCACGCTTGACCGCAACGGCGAGGCGATGGTCGAGCTACCGGCATGGTTCGGCGCGCTCAATCGCGACTTTTGTTATCAGCTCACCTGCCTGGGTGGACACGCGCCGGTGTTCGTGGCGCAGGAAATTCAGGACAATCGTTTCCGTATCGCCGGCGGCATCGCGGACCTCAAGGTCTCCTGGCAGGTGACCGGCATCCGCCAGGACCTCTGGGCGAAAGCCAATCCGCTGATTCCCGAGGAAGCGAAGCCCGAGGCAGAGCGCGGCACGTTCCTTCACCCCGAATTACACGGTCAATCGGAAGAGAAGAGCCGGGAGCGAGTGCTCTTCCCTCAGCCTTCATGATCGTCCACCAGGAGGGGACGGTACACTGAAATTGCGCACATGTTCGCCATCCTCTTCGCGCTCCTGACCGCGCTGCCGCACTCCGCCGACCTTTACGTCAGCGGCTTCTTCGACTCCAGCGTCCAGCGCTTCCTCGGCCCGCGCAGCGCCGCGCCGGGCTTGCCGGGCGGCACGTACGCGCGGCCGGTGGCGCGGCGGCCGTGGGGGATCGCGTTTGGTCCCGACGGCGCGCTCTGGGTCGCGAACCAGCAGGGATCGCCGGCCATCGTCCGCGTCAGCGGCCCGTTCAGCGCGACGCCCGGCGTCGTCGAGACCATCGTCGACGAGGGCGCCTTCTACGACCTCGCCTTCGGTCCGGACGGCAACCTCTACGCCGCCGGGGCCGGCCCGGTGCGCCGCTACGACGTCGTCACGCACGCGCTCATCGACGAGTTCACGCACGGCTACGAGCTCGCCCAGACGCGCGGCATCGCCTTCGGCCCCGACGGCAACCTCTACGTCAGCAACTACACCGGGGCGAAAGGGGAGGTGGTGCGCTTCGACGGCGCGACCGGCGCCTTCCTCGGCGTCTACATCCCGAGCGGCCGCGGCGGCCTGCGCGCGCCGTGGAAGATCGCCTTCAACGGCCGCGGGGAGCTGCTGATCGCGAATTGGGAAGGCGGCAGCGGCAATATCCTGCGCTTTCCGTCGCGCGGCCTCCTGCCCCCGAACGCCGCCGAGTTCATCGTCCGCGACGGCCTGAGCCCGCTCTACCTCGCCATCGGTCCCGACCAGAACGTCTACGTCAGCAGCGCCGGCGACAGCGGCGCGGACGGCGCCGTCTTCCGTTTCGACGGGCGCACCGGCGCGTTCATCGACGTGTTCGTCCCGAGCGTTGCAGGCGGACCACGGGGTCTCGCGTTTGCGCCGGGTGGGCGGTAGCGCGCCGCACGTGGGGCCATGGCGTGTACCAGTGCGGCCGTCATGGCCGCACGTGGGGCCACGGCGTGTACCAGTGTGGACCGTCATGGCCGCACGTGGGGCCACGGCGTGTACCAATGTGGACCGGCGTGGCCGCACGTGGGGCCACGGTGTGTACCAGTGCGGCCATCATGGCCGCACGTGCGGCCACGGTGTGTACCACTGCGGACCGGCGTGGCCGCACGTGCGCACCTCGAGTGCTCACTCCGACCGCTGCGGCTGCGCCGCGAGCCCCGGCGCTTCCTCGGGGGCCGCGCCGGCCCGCCGCTCGCACCACCGCCGAAACTCCGCTGCCGGCAGCGGCGGTGACATAAAGTACCCCTGGCCCATGTCGCACCCGAGGCGCTTGAGGATCTGCCACGACTCCTGCGACTCCACCCCCTCGGCGATCACCACCAAGCCCATGTTGTGGCCGAGCTCGATCGTCGACCGCACGATCACCAGGTCGTCCGTCGCCGTCTCGGAAAGGTTCTGGACAAAGGACTTATCGATCTTCAGCTCGTCCACAGGCAGGCGCTTCAGGTGCGCCAGCGACGAATAGCCCGTCCCGAAGTCGTCGATCGCCAGCACCACCCCGCGACGCTTCAAGTCCCGCAGCACCTTCAGCGCGTACGCCGTGTCCTTCATCACCGCGCTTTCCGTGATCTCCAGCACCAGCCTTGACGGCGGCAACCCGGCCTCGGAGAGGAGGCCGCTGATGAACGTCGGCAGCTCCGTGTCAAAGAGATCGAGCGCCGAGAGATTCACCGCCACCGAGAGATCGAGCCCGGCGCGGTTCCACTCCGCGCACTCCGCCACGGCGCGGCGCACCACCCACTTCGTGATCAGGCTGATGTTCCCGGTCTGCTCCGCCAGCGGGATGAACTCGTCCGGCCGCATCAGCCCGTGCCGGGGATGCTTCCACCGCACCAGCGCCTCGGCGTGCACGGCGCGGTCGCGGCTCACCTCCACCTTCGGCTGGAAGTGCAGCTCCAGCTCGTTGCGCGTCACGGCCTGGCGCAGCTCCATCATCAGGGCCAGGCGGCGGAGCGAGTGCTCGTCGCGCCCCGGCTCGTAGAACGCGAAGCGCGTGTGGTTCTTCTTCGCGTCGTACATGGCGATGTCGGCGCGCTTCATCAGCGTGTCGGCGTCGTCGGCGTGCATCTGATAGAGGGCGATGCCGAGCGACGCGTTCACGTCGATCGACACGTCGCCGAGGATGAACGGCGCCGTGAAGATCGAGCCGACGCGTCCCGCCACTTCCGTGGCATGCCGCGCCGTCGGCGCCGTGAACTTCACCGCGAACTCGTCGCCGCCGAGGCGGGCCACCGTGTCGCTCAGGCGGAGCGTGTGCGTCAGGCGGCGGCCGATCTCGATCAACAGCTGGTCGCCGAAGTGATGCCCGAGCGTGTCGTTGATCTCCTTGAAGCGGTCGACGTCCATCATGATCATGCCGACCGACTCGCCGCTGCGCTTCGACCCCTCGATCGACTGCGACAGCCGGTCGAGAAACAGCGTCCGGTTCGGCAGCCCCGTCAGCGCGTCGTGCGTGGCCTGGTGGATGATCTGCTCCTCGCGCGCGCCGATGGCTGCCTGCATCTGGTTGAAGGCCGTGGCCAGCTGCCCGATCTCGTCCTTCTGCTCGACGACGATGGGCGACACGTAGTCGCCGCGCTCCACGCGCCCCGCCCCCTCGGCGAGCACGCGCAACGGGCGGCTGACCGAGCGGGAGAAGATCACCGCCGCAACGACGGCGGCGAGCAGCATGATGAACGACAGCGCGAAGATCGTCAGCTCCAGCTGCACGAACGGCCGCCGCGCCTCGGCCAGGTTGCGCTGCATCAGCATGAGCACACGCGAGTTGTCGCCGGTGTGCAGCGGATGCAGCAGCGTCGCGTAGTCGGCGTTGCCGAGGTGCTGGGTCGTCTGCGTTTTTTGCGGCATGGCGGCGAGGAGATCGGCGCGCTCGTCGGGCGGCAGCGTCGAGATCAGGCCGGCCGTGCTGCTCCAGAGCGAAATGTCCAGCGTCGTCAGGCGGCGCACGTCGGCGAGAAAGGCCTCGTCGATCTCAAAGCCGGCGCAGAGCCAGGCGATCCGCTGCGGCGCCAGGACGGGGACGATCACGAATTGGTACGGCTTGTTGGAGAACGAGATCGTGGCGTAGGCTTCGCCGTTCTTCTGCGCGTCGGCGAGCATCGAGGCGAACGGGAAGGGCCGGCCGGTCAACCGCCCGTCGATCGTGTCGGCCTTCACGTTGCCGTCGAGGTCGACCAGGAGCACCGCGCCGGCGTTCACGCGCTTGCGCTGGTTCTCCAGCGCGGAACTGATCGTCGGCACGTCGCCCGACGCCACCAACTCGCGGAACGCGAAGTCGCGCATGAGGATGCGCAAGCTCTCCGAGAGCTGGCCGGCGCGCTGCGTGAGGATGCGGTCGAGGACGTTGGCGCCGACGTGCAGGTCGGCGCTCACGCTCTTCTGCATCGTGCGCTGCCCCGCCAGGTGGACCGAGATCAGCGTCCCCGCTTCGAGCAGCGCGAGGACCGCGACGATCAGCCAGAGGAGGCGCGCCTGGAAGGTCCGAACGACCATGTCAGCGCCTGATGTTGAAGGAGACCTCGGCGCGCTCGCCGTCGAGCGTGATGGTTTGCGCGGGCGGCTCGCCGCGCATCTCCGGCGCCCAGACGCGCACCGTGTAGCGCCCCGGCTCGAGGTCGCGCAGCGTCGCCCGCCCGTTCGCCGCCGTCTTCTCGAAGTACGGCGTGTCGACGACGACGATGAACGCGCTCATCTGGTCATGGATGTTGCAGCCGAGCGTCACAACTCCCGCTTTCTCGAACGTGACGGGGTTCGGCGGGCTGCCCTTGTACAGCGGAAGCTGGAACGTCTTGGCGGGCGAAAAGGAGTAGACGTGGTGCTGGACGTCGTCGAGGTTCGGGAAGCGGACGGCGGTGCCGGTCTGGACGGCGAGGACGTGCGGGATGAAGGCGCGGTTCTTCTGTTCCATGACGGCGGCGCGCCGCGGCGGCGCCACCGGCCGCCCCTCGGGGATGGCATACACAACGGCGTCGTGCACGCCGCTGCGGCCTTCTTGGACGACGACGTCGATCGTCGCGCCGAGGAGCGCAGGGGTAGCCAGAAGGAACACGATGGCGGAAACCAAGCGCATAATTGCCAAACGCTGCAACTGTACAGCCAGTTCCCGCGGATGGGTCCGAGTCGCCTGAGTTTTGTGACGGGTGTCGCGCTCGCGCTGGTCGCGTCGGCGATGCCGGTGCGCGCCGCGGATTCGATTCAGATCAGCGGCTTCGGACTGCTGCGCGCCGCATCGCACAACGACGGCCGGCCCCTCGGCGACGACGGCGGCACCGCACAGCTGCAGCTCGGCATCGACTGGCGCCCGTCGATGACGCTCGGCACGCACCTCCACCTCCTCGGGCGCGACGACGCCTCAGGGTCGAAGCACGGACGGGTCGGCATCGTAGAGGCGTACGTCGAGGCCAAGCTCCACCCCGGCCCCGGCAGGCTGCGCATCCTCGCCGGCGCGTTTTTCCTCCCAACGTCGCGCGAGAACGTCGACGCGCTCTGGGCGACGCCGTACACGATCACGCCATCGGCGCTGAACAGTTGGCTCGGCGAGGAGC
The DNA here is from genome assembly GCA_035276475.1 of Thermoanaerobaculia bacterium. Lineage (GTDB taxonomy): Bacteria > Acidobacteriota > Thermoanaerobaculia > Gp7-AA8 > Gp7-AA8 > DATDFB01. The sequence goes on from DATELQ010000159.1 coordinate 16,257, forward strand.
TCCGCCCGATCGGCGTCGACTTCCAGTACACGGTGCGCAACTCGCTGACCGCGGGCGCGACGGTGTTCCGCGGCAACGATACGTTCGGCGCGCTTCCCCCCGCGCGCGGCTGGGAGATGCGCGACCACTGGGCGGTCCTCGGCGAGCACCTGCCGGTCGACGGCACGTACTTCACGTCGGTCTCCGCGGAGAACGACGGCCGCCTCGGATGGTCGGCGCGCGGGCGCTGGAACAATCAGTACGCGAACGTGCAGGTCACGCGCGTCGACAATCGCGGCGACGCGCTCGAGTACGGCGATCTCTTCAACTGGGGGACGCGCTTCGACATCGCCAGCGCCGACCTGACGATGAATGACTGGACGGTGGCGGCGGAGAGCGGGTGGGGGACGACGGTGATCGAGGTGTTCGGTACGCGCTACCCGAGCGACATCCGGGCGAGCTATCTATTGGTGTCGCGCCGCGTCGGCAGCCTCCGCGCCACGCTGCGCGGCGACGCCTTCTCCTCGGTGATCGACAACCACCGCCACGCCGTGACCGCGGCCGTGTTCTGGTACCCGCGCGGCAACGTGCGCGCCGGCGTGGAGGCGATCTCCGCGACGGGGCAGAAGCGCGCGATGGTAGAGCTACGGTACAGCTTCAACCGGTGACGGCGCGGGCGCCGCGAAGCGCGCGCGCAGTCCCGCCGCGAGGAGCGTCCGCGCGCGCCACACCGCGAGCCAGGCGAGCGCCAGGAACGCGGCGCCGATCAGCCAGACGATCGTCGCGGAGACGAGGACGACGGTGACGGCGTGCTCGCGGTCGGTCGGGAGCATCTCCTGGCCGAATGATGAGTGGCGCTCGCCCGTCGGGAGGTCGAATTTCGCCGGCAGACCTTGATAGTCCGTTTTCGCCGCCTTCTGTTCTTTGTCCACAAAGCTCACGTTGCGCGATGCTTCTTCGGTTCCTGTGGAGGCATACCCGTAGCTGCCGTCGCCGCCCTTGGTGATCTTGCGGAACTGATACGTCCCGATCGCGACGATTCCGGCGACGCCGATGGCGACCGCGGCGGCGAACACCTTCAAGAACGTCCACTTCTCCCGCTTCACCAGCGCCACGAGCCAGCCGATCGTGAGACAGGCGTCGGCGATGGCCACGAGTACGGCGACGGCGTCGAACACGGCGCAGGCCGCGGCGAGGAGCAGCGCAATTACCAACCGCCGGCGCCACGGCAACATCAGATAGGCGAGCACGCGCTCGGTCCAGAGGGCCAGCCCGAGAAAGACGAGCAGCAGCTCCGTCGACGGCGTCCAGAAACGGATCCGCGTCGAGAACGACTGCATGACCGGCCACCAGTGCGCCGGATAGTTGATCGTGGCCAGGAGCGTCGACGCCGGCACGTCGAGCTGCGGCACGACGAGGCGTCCGACGCCGAAGCCGAGGACGCTGCGGATGCTCTGCCGGTGCTGCACGAGCACCTGCTGCTTGCCCGCGGAGAGCGGCACCGTCAGCTTCCCGTCGGGGCCCTTCGTCATCAACAGCGGCTCGTTCTCGATGCTCGCGTACGTCGGCTCCGGGCGCAGCGGGAGCTTCACGTCCGAGGCGCCCTGGTTGTCGACCGAGAAGATGCTCTCGCCGAGGACCGCGCCCTCGGCCGGCACGAAGAACGTGTGCCGCGCCGCGGTCAGCGCGTAGTTGACCGTGTGCAGCGCCTCGAGATTCGTCTTGCGCCAGCGCAGCACTTCGCCCTTGCCGAGGAGAAACGCCTGCGCGCCGCGGAATTGAATCGGCACGCCCGCCTCGGCGGCGCTGATGCGTTTGACCGAGCCGTCGATCACGGGACGCACCACCGGATGGTTCTCGATGGCGAGGTATTGCAGGCTCGCCTCGACCGGCGGCACGAAGATGTCGTTGCCGGAGAGCTGGCCGGTCAGCACGAGGTTCGTGTCACCCGGCGGCAGGTCGAAGCGGTACGCGCCGTCGACGACTTCGTACGGCGCCGCGGCGTCGACCTGTTGCAGGTGCTCGCCGGAGCGAAGGTGCACCTCGAACGGACGGCGGCTGCGGTTCGGGTTGTGGACCTCGATGGCGTAGCGGAAGCGCGTTTCGTCGGGGAGCAGGGTGATGAGGTAGTGCCCCGTCGCCGTCGGCGCGAGATTCTCGGCGCCGCCGGCGCTCTGGCGCACGAGCGAGTAGTTCGCGCTGCCGTCGGCGCTGTACGTTCCGGCCACGAGCTCGCCGTCGGGGACGCTCGACTCCATCGCCAGCACGCTCGGCGTGGCCACGAGCTCGAGGCGGTCGCTGCCCGCGGCCGCGATGCGGCACGTCGCGGAGAAGGTGTCGCCGAGCGGCGTGATCCGAAAATCCTTCTCGCCGCGGCTGATCACCGCGCTGCCGCTGCAGCCCCAGATCGAGAGGCCGGTCGACATCGCCAGCACCGGCGTGGCGATGCGTTTGCCGACGCTCTTGCCGATGAACGTGACGGTGAGGTTGCGATCCTTGAACGTGCCGGCCAGGCGCAGCGTGTCGACGACGGCGATGCTCTCCGGCCGGTCGGGCGCGCGCAGCTGCTCGTACTCCGCGAGCGGCAGCGTGACGCGCGCGTCCGAGGGGGGCGCGGTCTTGTTCTGCTGCGGCTCGTTTTGCGCGAACGCGGTCGCGGCGAGGAGGATGGCGAGCAGCGCGCTGAGTTTTCTCATTCCCGTTTCCCGATGATCACGCCGTCCACCGTCACGACGACCGAGGGCGCCGTGGCCACGCCGCGCACGGTGAAGACGTACGATCCGATCTGATTGCGGTCGACCGGCACCTCGGTGATCGATCCGACCTCGCTGCGCAGCCGCGCTTTGATGACCGAGGCATAGCCCGGTCCGAGATAGTTGCCGAAGCGGTCGCGCGGCGTGACGGTGACGGTCCAGAGCGTCGGCTGCACCTGCGCGATGTCGACCGTCGTCTTCGCCGGGTCGGCCTTCACGCCGACGTTCTCCTCGAGCCGCTCCTCGCGGTGCACGTGGCCGGTGCGCTCCATGTCCCAGTCGAGAATGGCTTCGAACGCGTACGTGCCGGGGATGGCGGTCTGGTCGAACGACCCGACGTAGACGCCGTTGCCGACTTCCTTCAACGCGATCGTGGCCACGTCCCTCGGCGTGATGCGGTCGAGGAGCGACTGCCCTTTGAACGAGGCCAGCTTCTGGTCGAGCGGCGTCTGGATGTCGCCCGCCGGCGTGGTGGTCGGGCCGGCCGACACTTCGCGCCGCGTGCTGTGCAGGATCGTGCCCAGCGCTTCCTGCGGGCGCTGGATGCGCACGCGGATCGAGCCGTCGGGGAGGCCGGTCAGCGGCTTGCCGTCCCATGACACCAGCGCGTGGATGCCGAGGTCGTCGCCCGTCGTGGCGTGGATGTTGTCGAAGGAGAAGACGTAGTCGAGGCGGCGCTCCTTGAAGAAGACGTTGAGCGTGTACGGCACGGGGTTGGAAGTCGTGTCGGGGCCGCGCTTGACGCGCACGTTCCACGTCCCTGGGGTGGGGTTGTCGAAACTCTGCAGCGCGATCTGCGGCTGCTTCTTCGACGACGTCGGCGTCGCCACGGTCGTCGAGCCGGGCTTGAAGACGTCCAGGTCGAGGGCGTTGCGCAGCGGCGGCGCCCACTGCAGCGAGAAGACGACGCGCTCCACGCTGCGGTCGACGACGACGCCCTGCGGCGCAGTCGGACCCTTGCCCGTCATCGTGTCGAGCGTGCGCGTGCCGATCGACGCGGTGTTGCCCTTCAGCAACGCCACGAGGGTCATGCCGAAGACGTCGAACATCGTCGAGGAGTTGATGGCGATGTACGAGACGCCCGAGGTCTCGAGCGACATGTTGCGCAGGAGGTCCTCATCGACCTGCGCGGGCGTGCCGAAGCCGATGGTCTGGATGGGGATGAAGCGCTTGCGCAGCTCCTGCGCCAGGCCGGCGACGGGCGTGAGGCCGAGGAATCCGCTGCCGGTCGGCGCGATCAGCGGTGCAGTATTCTGCATCCCGTCCGTGACGACGACGACGGAGAGGTCGTTCTTCGGGTCGCTCTTCCACTGCGACATCCCTTCGTTGACGCCGGCGCCGATCGACGTCGAGCTCCCGGGCGACAGCGTGTTGGCCTTGTTGATGACCGCGTCCCAGGCGTTGCCGCCGCCGCGCTGGAGGAAGACGTTCGCCGGGGGATCGGCGCCCGCGAGGGTCTGCGCGGCGGCGGTGCTGTCGAAGAAGACGACGCCCAAGCGGTCGAGAGAGTCGTCCTTGCCGCCCGGCACCGGCGCGTCGATCTGCTCCCACTGGCTGACGAAGCCCTGCACCGCCGACTTGAGGATGTCGGCCTTGACCGCGCCGACGTTCGCGCCGGGCGGGAGGTCGGACATGCTGCCGGACTTGTCGAGGACGAGGACGACGTCGTACGGCGTGCGCCCTTTGAAGGTGGCGACGAGGGCGGGGGCGACGCCGTCGTCGACGGCCTGCACGAACGCGGGGGCGTCGCCGACGTGCTTCGAGACCTGTGAGCACTCGGCGTTCGGCGCGGCCACGGCGTACGACGACATGCGCCAGGAGACGATGTCCTGCGCGCCGACGAAGCGCATCGGGATCTGCTTCTCGACCGCGGCGCCGCCGGCGCAGAAGTCGGCGCCGAAGTTCGACAGCGGCTTGTAGTCGATGATGACCTGATTGCCGCTGCCGGCGGAGAAGGCAACGGAGTCGCCGTTCACCATCGCCGAGCTGCCGAGGTTGATCGTCGTCGCGCCGTTGACGACGAGCTGCGCGCCGGCAGGAGCGGCGCTCAAGTCCATGAGCATCCGCACCTCGCCCGTCTCCTGGTTGGCGATGCCGCGGAGCGGGACATCGAGGATCCAGCTTTCGCTGGCAAACGCGGATGCGGCGAAGAGAGAGAGAACGAGAGCGCTGACGCTTTTTCTCATGGGGTCAGGTGTTGACTTTTGACTTTCTTATTTGCGGCCGATTTGGATCAGAGTACCACTGCTGAGCTTCGCCGGCCGCAAATAAGAAAGTCAAAAGTCAACACCTGACCCCTACACACGTCAGTGCGCGCGGAGCCAGGCCAGGAGCGGCTGCCAGACGAGCGCTTCGGCGTCGGACGCGATGAAGAGATCGGCGTGGCCGAAGTCGAGGAGGCGCTGCGTCGACGGCACTTTGTGCACGATGTTCGTCGTCACGTCCGTGCTGCCGAGGAGCGTGGTCGTGTAGTGGCCGGTCTCGCCGAAGCCGCCGCCCGCGCCGATGTAGTAGACCGGGACGGTGATGTCGCCGAGGTGGTCGTCCCACAGGACGTTCGTGGCCTCGCAGGTGGAGGTGTCGGCGTCGGCGAGCTCGCGATTCGGCTGGTACGGCGCCGCGCCCTGTTCGAAGGTGAAGAGGTCGGCCTCGCTCGAGTAGAGGAGGCCGGCCGGCTTGCCGTCGGGGCCGAAGACGCCGCCGGTGAAGTGATAGAACGGCGCCGGCTCGAGGCCGCCCAAGAGAGCGAACGTGGCCTCGCCGACAAGCAGCCCCGCCTCGCGGTTCGTGTAGCCGGGGAGGTTGAACGGCGGCCCGTTGAGGATCGAGGAGCCGTTCGGATCGAGCGCGGCGAGCTGGCCGAGGACGGCCACGAGGCCGCCGACCGGATTGGCGTAGCCGCCGGCGGCGATGGTGGCTTCCGAGGCTTGCTGCCGCTGGCACGCCGCGGCCTTGAGCTGCGGGTCATTGGTCTTGAGATAGATGTCGACGGGGACGAAGGCGCGTACGTTCCGCTGGCCGGGAGGGAGCTGGGTCTCCGCGCTCAGCGCGGCGTAGCCGATCTGGCCGCCGCGGCTCCAGCCGAGGAGAGTGAGCTTGTCGAAGCCGCTGCCGGTCATGGCCCGGCCGAAGCGAGCGACGCTCAGCGCGTAGCGGAGGTCGGCGGCGTCCTGCTCGATGCCCCAGCTGTTCATGAAGGAGGTGTCGGTGACGCTCGCCGGGACGAAGGTCCAGCGGTAGTCGATGCCCCAGACGTCGACGCCGTTCTCCGCGAGGAAGAGGGGGAGGGGGTGATTGCCGGTGAGGAAGGCGGCGCGGAAGTTCCAGATGTCGCCGGCGGCGAGGAAGAGCGCCGTCGCGGTATGCGCCGGCGCGTTCGGCGCCGTCTCCTTGACCACGCGATGGATGCCGATCTCGTCGTACGGACCGTTGCCGACGCGCACTTTGAAGGTGTACTCGGCGACGCCGGCGGTGAGGGCGCGGCGCTCCGCGTTGGCAAGCGCGTGCGCGGCTGCGGCGGCGGGAGGCTCGGGTTGGGCGGAGAGGAGGGACGGCAGCGCGAGCGCCGCCACGAGGAACGCGGTTAGGTTTTTCATATTTTCGCCCGCCTTAAATAGCGGACGGAAGAGTTGTATTCCGTCAGCCGATCACGAGAATCGTCAGATCGTCCTCGCGCGCGCCGTTCGCGTGCTTGCGCACCGCTTCGACGACCGCCGTGGCGACGGCGCTGGCCGAGGCGTACGGCGAGGGGAGGGCGCGCTCGATGCCGTCGCGGCCGAACTCCTCGCCGTCGGGCGACGTGGCCTCGACGACGCCGTCGCTGTAGAGGAGGAGCTTGTCGCCCTCGCCGAGCATCAGCGTCGCCGCGCTCCACTGCGACTTCTCCAAGACGCCGACGATCGGGCCGGTCGAGCCGATCGCTTCGACGCGGCCGTCGGCGCGCAGGACGAGCGGCGGACAGTGACCGCCGTTCACGATCGTCAGCAACCCGTCGTCGCGCAGCCAGCCGATGGCCACGGTGGCGAAGCGGTTGCTCGGGAGGAGCGGGCGGAGAAAGCCGTGCAGGCGCTGCATGGTCGTGGCCGGATTGCAGCCGGCACGCGAGCACGATTTGATGCGCTGCTCGAGCTCCTCCTGGATCATGGCCATGACCAGCGCCGCGTTCAGCCCCTTGCCGGCGACGTCGCCGAGGGCGAACCAGAGGCGGTCGGCGGTGCGGCGCGTGAACCAGAAGTCGCCGGTGAACGTGCGCGCCGGGATCGAGACTGCGTGCACGTCCGGCCCGAGGACGGGAGACTGCAGCACCGCGCTCATGCCGCCACCACCGGCTGGCAAACGCGGCAGGGACGGTAGCCGCTCTCGAAGGCTTCGTCGGCGTCGCGGAAGGGCACGCGATTCTGCTCCTGGATCCGCCGTGCGCCGTGGCAAGTGGGGAAGCAGAAGACGTGCGTGGTGCGCGAGCCGATGTAGCGGACGTGCTCGCGCGCCAGTGCCTCGAGCTCGTCGACCGGGACGCCTTCGCGCTCGAGGAGCGCGCGCTTGGTGGTGCTGCCGAAGATGTAGTTGCCGACGCCGCCCGCAGAGGGCACGACGCGGTGGCACGGCACGATGTACGGCACGACGTTCCTGGCGATGATGTTGCCGACCGCGCGCACCGCCCGCGGACGCCCGACCTGGCGCGCCACCCAGGCGTAGGTCCGCACCTGTCCGCGCGGGATGCGCGTGAGGGTCTTGAGGACGTCGTGCTCGAGATCGTTGGAGGGCTCGAGGTCAATCTTCGGCGCGTCAACGCCTTCGCCGCTCATCGCGGCCTCGACCTGCTTTCGCAGCGACGCCGGAATGGGCGCCGGCGCGAGCTCTCGTCCGTAGCGCTTCGCGTACGGCGCGCGCAGGGCGTCGATCGAATCGCCCGTCGAGATCATGCGGATGCCGTCGTTCGAGAACGCGACCCAGACGTCGCCGACGCGGTCGTACGAGTCGACGCATTGCGCCTTCACGTCGTCGCAGCACGAGCGCGGCGGCGCGACGGCGAGCGACTTCACGGCGTGCACGAGGAGGTCGACATCCTCCGTCGACTCATTGCAGCTCCGGCAGGTCTTCAGATGCTGTTCGACGGCGGTCTGCTCGATGGGAGCGAGCTCCCGAGTCCGCAGCGCGTCGATGCGCGTCAGTGCAGCTCTACATTGCATATGCGACTCCCTTCTGTTCCAGCGCGTCTCTCAGCAGCTTCAGCGACCGGAACACCTTCCCGCGCAGCGCGGCCTCCGAGGCGCCGACGGTCTTGGCGATCTCCGCGTACGACATCTCCTCCATGAAGCGGAGGACGATGAGCTCGCGGGCGTCGACCGGAAGGAGCGACATGGCGCGCTTGAGCAGCTCGATCTCCTCCTTCCGCTCCAGCTCCGACCCCTCGAGATGGACGAACGGCCCGAGGCGGCCGTCGTCGAACGATTCGAGCGGCTGTTCGAGCGAAGTTCGCTTCGAGCGCCGCTTGTTGAGCGACAGATTGCGCACCGTGCGGAAGAGCCACGGCTTGAGGGCGAGCTGGCGGCAGCGCTCCTCGTCGTACTGGCGCGTGAGGGCTTTGTGGGCGCGCATCAGCGCGTCCTGCACGACCTCCTGGGCGTCGAAGGCGTTCTGCAGGATGCCGTCCGCGTAGGTGAAGAGCGGCCGCTCGAAGCGCTGGATGAGCCGCTCGAACGCGCCGGAATCACAGCGGTGGACGGCCACGGCCAGGCCGCCGTCATCCACCGGTTGGGGGAGGGTCTCGCCGCCTGTCCACGAGTTCTTCATCGATGGCTATAACACGGGGAAAGGGCACTTCGTTCGCGGGTGACGGGTCACAGGTCACAGGTCACAGGTGACAACCATCGCGAAAACCCACCTGTCACCTGTTACCCGTGACCTGTGACCTCAGCGGATGCGCTTCCGTCGTAAAAATGTTGCGCTTGAAGTCGAAAACAGCGTCCGGCGCGAAGATGAGATACAGGTACTTCAGCGTCTCGGCGAGGAAGTAGCTCGGCATCAGGTCGCCCTTTTCCATCGTGACGACGCTTTTGAGCGTCGTGTAGCCGGCGTCGGTGCGGCAGTGGGCGACGAGGCTGTCGAGGAAGACCTTGCCCATGTCGACGTACTGCCGGTCGCCGGTGAGGCAGCGGAGGACATAGGCGGACTCGATGATCTCCGGACGCAGCGGGTAGCCGGGATAGGTGACGGTCATCGTCTTATAGTTCAGCACTTCGGGCTCGATGCCGTGGAGCTGCCACATGCGGAACGCGGCGGCTTCGAGCGCGCGGGCGCGGGCGAGATCGCCGCCGAGGGCCAGGACGCCGGGGAAGAAGGCATGGAGCGCGCCGAACTCCGGGGCGGTGCGTTTGCCCGTGACCATGTCGGCTTCGCCGTACCACGGCGGGTCGGCGAGGTACGTGTTCACCGCTTTGATGCTCGTGCGCCACATGTTTTCGCAGTCGCGATCGTGGAACAGGCGCGCGCACTTCAAGAGGTACTCGTAGTAGGAGTCGATGGCGCCGCCGACGTGGCTCGAGGGGCTCGTCCATGCCCCAGTCTCGACGTCGATCTCGTCGCCGACGAGGCCGATGTTCGAGCGCCGCTTGTAGAGCTGCACGACGGCGTTCTTCGCTTTGTCGTAGTAGACGCGCTTTCCGGTGTGCTTCGAGAGCGTGCCGAATTCGAGGAGCAGCGTCCCGATCTCCGCGGGGTTCGATTTCGTGCCGCTCACTTTGCCGGTTCTCAAGTTGACGTTGACGTACGGCATGCCGGTGGGGGAGTCGAAGACGGGGAGGAGGCGCGTGCCGAGATCGTCGGCGAGCGCGAGGAGGCGCTTGTCGCCCGTGAGCTCGTAGCCGGAGAGGAGCCCGCCGAGGACGCGGATGGTGATCTCGAAGTTCTTGACGGAGATGTCTTTGTCAAAGGACAACGTCTCGTCGATCAGCTTCCGCGCCTTGGCCGCCTCGTCGTCGAAGCCCATGAGAATGAGCGTATCGAGCGCGTCGACGGGGGTGATGAGGAGCGATTGGCCGTACCAGTCGCGCGGCGTCTTCGACACTGGCCGCAGCTCGTCGTGCCCCCACGCGTACTGCTCGTAGGCGCGCCAGGAGAAGAGGAATTCGGCGCGCACGCGCTCGGCGAGTTGGGCGTCGGCGGCGAGGGCGGGGGAGGCGAAGGTGAGGGCCAGGAGGAGTGCGGCGGCAACCTTTTTCATCACGCCATGATGCTAATCGGCATTCCCGCCGTCGTCGCGGCTATCATCTGATCGCCCATGCATCTGCCGTCCGGGATGGCCCTCTTCGTCGCGACCGTCATCTGGATCGTCGTCTTCTTCATCGAGATGAGCGTCTTCGCGGTGCGATGGAATCGCCCCTACTGCACGACCGGCTGGGCGCTGTACGAGCGGCAGGTGGACGGCGCGGGCTCCTTGGCGAGTCTCTCGCTGCAGGAGCTGGCGCGGCGCTCGTCCACCCGGCGGACGCAGATGCGATTCCACCGCTTCGGCCCGGACCTCATCGTCTTCCGCCGCACGCCGACCATCGGCGCGTTTCGTCCCGCGACCATGATGCGCGGCGTGATCCGGTGGGACCCGGACCGTCAGTCCGTCGTCGTGGTCGGGCTGCTGAACTGGTTCATCCTCGCCGCAAACATCGTCGCCGTGCCGTTGATGTTCCGCGACATCCTCTGGTTCGGCCCGCTCCTCGTGGTCGCCTTCCTGTACGGGATTTGGACCGAGGGGTGGTACTTCAAGCGCGTCATCGCCGCGCTTCGCGAGCAGATGAGTGCCCTACCGGCGCCCGCCCACCACGAGCCGCAACTGGCGCAACCGTAGGTCGAGCTCCTCGGGCGTCATCCCCGAATACTTCGCCGGCAGGAAGCGGCGGCTCGAGGCCTCGAAGACGGCCAGAAGCTCCATGTACTCGAGGAGCTCCGCGTCGCGGCTGGGGAAGTAGTCGGCGGCGGCGCTGACGAAGCGGGCGGCGCTGACGCTCGTCTCGCCGGCGCGGGCGGCGTCGTCGTTGGCCATCAGGATCACCACCTCGACGTCGGCGTTGCTGTAGCCGACGAGCTTCTTCGAGAAGGCGTCGCGGATCGACGGGAGGTCGACGTCCGTGGCGATGCGATTCTTACGGATCGACGCGCGGGCGATATTCTCCACCTCCTCGGGCATCTGCGAGTAGAGGAATGGGATCTTGCGGTCGAGGCGTCCGGCGCGCTTGAGATCGACGTCGAGCTTGTCGGGGCGGTTCGTCATCACCAGGAACAGAATCCGGCCGCGGTTCGACGTGTCGGACATGAACTCCTTGATGCGGGCGATGACGCGCGACGACGTGCCGCCGTCGCCTTCGCCGTCGGTGTTGCCGAAGGCGCGGTCGCCTTCGTCGATGATGACGACGACCTGGCCGATGGCGCGGATGACGTTCAGGATCTTCTCGAGGTTTCCCTCCGTCGCGCCGACCCACTTCGAGCGGAAGTTCTTCAGCTTGATCGTGGTCAGCCCGCACTCCTTCGCGAACGCCTCGGCCACGAACGTCTTGCCCGTCCCCATCGGCCCGGTGAAGAGGATGCCCATCGGCACGCGCGCGGTGGCGCCTTCGCGGATGGAGTCGGCGATGAGCGAGAGGTCTTTCTTCACTTCGTCCATGCCGCCGACGACTTCGAAGCCGTGCTCCGGCTCGACGAACTCGACGAGGCCGAAGCACTCCCGCTCGAGGATCTCGCGCTTGCGGCGGGCGATGAGGCGGTCGGCGTCGGCGCGGGCGCGCTCGTCGCGGCCGGCGGCGAGGTCGACCGGCTGCGCGCCCGGCGCGAGGAGCTTGGCGATCTCGTCCTGGTTCAGCCCCGACGTCAGCGCGGCGAGCTTCTTGGCGCGCTGCTGCGCGTCGGGGCCGCTGAGAATCCCGGCGATGAAGGCCTCGCGCTCGCGCGCTTCTTCCTCCGTTGCCGGCGGCGGCGTGAGGATCGAGAGAATCTGAATCGCCTTCAGCCCGGCGGTGATCTCAGCGTAGCGGTCGGCGTCCTTCTCCGACATGCGCGGGTCGGCAAGCCGCGCCGCGTCCTTGCGCGTCTCCTCGTCCGGCATCGGCACTTCGACGACGGCGACTTTCGGGTTCGAGACGATCTTCGTGGCGAGGTCGGTGAGGTTCTCGGAGATGAGGATGACGACGTTGTCGCTGCGCTCGATCTCCGGGAGGAACGACCAGCGGTGCAGCGTGACGACGGCGGCGCGGTCGGCCTCGCTCTGGAAGTTCGGGTCGCCCGCCGGCGCGATGACCTCGGCGTATTCGAGGATGACGGCGGCGCGCGTGGAGCCGATGAGCAGCCGCTCCAGCGCGCCGAGGATGCGCGGCTTCTCGGTCGAGAGCAGGAGGTCGTCGAGCTGCAGCACCCCTTCGCCGCGCTTCATGAAGCGGACGCCGGTGGCGACGTTGTAGACGGCGATCGTTTCCTTCGATTCCTTCAAGAGGACGTTGCCGAGGAAGTCGGTGAGGGTGAGGACCTGATCGCCGTGCAGCACGGCGTCGTAGACGTTGCCGTGGAGGATGAAGATGGATGATTCGCCGCGGAGGTAGCGGCGGCGGAGGTCGTCGGCCCAGGTGGGGAGGGCTTTCATGACGTGGTGGTCGCCTCCGCCAGAATCTTCTCCGTATCGATCGCCGTCTGCCGGATCGACTCGACGCCGTCGAGGAGATCGTCGAGCTGCCCGGAGAGCTCCGCGGGCGACTGCATGGTCACGATCTGGTCGGCGATGAGCTGGAACGAATTCTCGATGAGGTCGAGCTGTCCGCGGGCGACGCCTAAGTAGTTGCGGATGTCGCGGAGCTTCTCGATGCGCTTGTCGATCACGGCGGCGTTCTTCTTGGCCAGCTCGCGCTCCGCATCCATCGTGTTCTTCGACGCCGCGCGCGCGGTGTAGCGCTGGCGCTCGCGGTCGAGCTCATTGAGGTCGACGGTGTCGAGATAGCGCTCGTAGCGCGCGCACGTCAGAGCCATCTCCAGAAAGGCGTCGACGAGCTTGCGCGTCTTCTGCAGCTCGCTGCGCAGCAGGTCGCCGGTGAACGACGGGTTCTGCGCGGCGAGGCGGTCGATCTCGACCTGCCGGGCGATGAGCGCCTGCACGCGGCGTTGCTCGGCAGGTTCGAGCGCGCGCATGCGCTCCTGCCGCGCGCGCTGCTCGAGGTCGCGGCGGATCGCTTCGAAGCGCGGGTCCCACAGGAGCTTCCGCAGCGATTTCGACTCCGGCGCGTGCAGCATCCACAGCCCCTCGGCGCCGAGGATGACGAGCGCGGCGATGGGATTGAGCGCCAGCGCGGAGACGGCCAACCCGCCGAGGAAGAGCGAGAGGTTGTACGGATTCGTGAACGCCAGCTTCGCGTACGGCGTCTTTTGCGGGTCGCTCTCGGGCATTCGCTGCGACATTGTAAGCGGGCCAACCACCCGCCGCGCGGGCGCGTCCAACGCGGCATGAAACGGACAGCGGCAGTGATTCTCGCGTGCATCCTGCAGGCCCAGATCGCCGCGGCGGCCCCCGACCCGAAGCCGCTGCGGTTCGACGACACGCCGATCGTCGTCCTCCGCAGTTCCGCCGAGGAGCCGTACCTCACGCGGCTGCGCGAGACCTACAAGCTCGCTGACGTCGTCGCCGGCGCAACGACGGACTATGAGCGCGTTCGCGCCGTCAGCCGCTGGGTCCGCACGCGCTGGAATCACAACGGCTCGAACACGCCGGAGAAGAACGATCCGATCTCGATCCTCGAAGAGGCGGCGGCGGGGAAGAAGTTCCGCTGCGTCGAGTACGCGGCGGTGCTGGCCGCGGCGCTCAACTCGATCCGCATCCCGGCGCGCGTCCTGGCGCTGGCGACGGAGGACGTGGAGACGCGCGAGTCGGGCGCCGGGCATGTCGTGGCCGAGGCGTGGCTCGCGGACCGGCAGGCGTGGATCATGGTCGACGGGCAGTTCGACGTCATCCCGCTCCTCGACGGCCGGCCGCTGAACGCCGTCGAACTGCAGCGCGCGCTCGCCGGCGGCGCGAAAGGGCTGAGCGTGGCGTCGCTGTCGGAGACGAAGGCGGAGCGATACTTCGATTGGGTCGCGCTGTACCTCTACTTCTTCCACACGCCGCTGGACCAGCGTTACCCGGCGCCGGCGAGCCGCACGGAGCTCTGCCTCCTGCCCGTCGGCGCGAAGCCGCCGACGGTGTTTCAGAAGAAGTGGTCGTTCGGGAGCAACGCCTTCACGCACTCGGTGGCGTTGTTCTACGCGCCGCCGCACGATTAAATTGGGCGCATGCCGATCGATTCATCGCGTCTCGCCGCGCTCGCGGAGCGCGCCGACGAGTACCTCGAGACGAAGTACCACATCCCCGTGTACATCCGCGACGTGCCCAAGCCGTTCCTCGGCGACCTCGACGGATCGCAGATCAACATCGACGACGACACCGAGCCGTCCGAGCGGCTGTTCCTCATCCTCCACCTCTTCGGCCACACCGTGCAGTGGGACACCAGCGCGCGGGCGCGGGAGATCGGGCGGCCGCTGCCGGTGCCGGTCTCCGAGGAGCTGCTGCCGGAGCTGCTCGCGTACGAGCGCCAAGCCGCGGGCTACGCCATCGCGCTGCTGCACGAGCTCGGCGCCGAGGACCTCGACCAGTGGTTCACCGACATCGCCGAGGCCGATCTCGCATACCTCACCCACTACTACCGCACGGGGGAGAAGCGGCCGGTGACGGAGTTCTTCCGCGCGAATTGCCCGGTGGTGATGCCGATCGCCATTCCGGAGTTTCAGCCCAGGCAGTGGATCTTCCGCGCGGACGGCGTGGTGATTTAGTCGCGGTACAGCAAGTCCAGCAACTGCTTCTCCACCGCGCGGAACTCCGGCGCCGACTTCAAGGCCATGTCGCGGTTCTCGAAGAACGGCACGTTGATGCGGTGGAGGATGCGCGTCGGCCGCGGCGCCAGGACGTAGATCGTGTCGGCCAGGTACACCGCCTCGCTCACGTCGTGCGTGACAAAGAGAATCGTGTTGTCCTCGGTGCGCGAGACGTCGAGCAAGAGGCTCTGCATCCCCCAGCGCGTCTGCGGATCCAACGCGCCGAACGGCTCGTCCATCAGCACGAGCTTCGGCTTGTTGATCAACGTCCGGGCGATCGCCACGCGCTGCTTCATCCCGCCGGAGAGGTCCTTCGGATAGCGGTCGGCGAAGTCGTACAGGCCGACGGCCTTCAGGTATTTGTTCGATGAATCGCGCCGCTGGTCCTTCGGCACGCCGCGCAGGCGCAGCCCGTACTCGACGTTGTCGCGCACCGTCATCCAGGCGAACGACGTGTAGGCCTGGAAGACCATGCCGCGGTCGCGGCCGACGTCCGTGACCGGCTCGCCGTCGACCAGGATCTCGCCGCGCGTCGGCGGGAGGATTCCGGCGACGGCCTTGAGCAGCGTCGACTTTCCGCACCCCGAGGGGCCGAGGAAGACGACGATCTCGCCGATGCCCGGCTTGTCGAGGATGTCGAGCGTGATCTCCTTCACCGCCTCGGTGGCGTGGCCGTGGCGGTCGATGTACGTCACGCCGAGGTCGTCGATGCGCAGGCGCGGCGGCTTGCCGCTGATCTCCGGCTTGTACGTCCCCTTGCCGGGCTTCTGCTCGACCGTGACGGCAACCGTGCCGGGCTCGCCCTGCTGCACGTCGTCGCTCACAGCGCCTCCTCGCGCCAGCGGAAGAGCATCGACGATGCGGTGCGGATCAGAAAGTCCGTCAGGAGTCCGATGCCGCCGATGACGATGAGGCCCGCGAACGACCACGATGCTTTTTGGTGCGTGCGCGCCAACTCGACCATGTACCCGAGGCCGTGCTCGGGGTTCACCGCCTCGGCGAGGATCACGTAGGTCCAGAGAATCGCGTTCATCACGCGAAACGAGTCGAAGATGTCGGGCAGCGCCGCCGGCACAAGCACGGTGCGGATGACCTGCATCTTCGACGCGCCGAGGGTCATGGCCGTCTGCACCAGCTCCTCGGGGACGCTGCGGATCGCCGACACGACGACCGGCAAGAGGTAGACGAAGACGCCGAGAAAGAGGAAGGCGATCTTTTGCTTCTCGTAGATGCCGAACCAGAGGATCAGCAGCGGGATGAACGCGGAGATCGGCATGTAGCGCAGCGGCGCCATGATCGGCTCGAAGATGTGATGCACCGGCGCGAACGCCCCCATCAGCACGCCGAGCGGCAGCGCCAGCGCGGCGGCGAGGAGGAACGAGAGGACGATGCGCTTGGTCGAGACGAGGACGGCGGTGGCGAGGTCGTACTGCAGAAACAGCTGCAGCGTGCCGCGCACGACCTCGGTGGGCGAGGGGAGGAAGTCCGGCGGCGCGAGGTGCCCGTAGCTGACGACGCACCACGCGCCGAGGACCAGGATGGGCATGACGAAGGCGAGCGCCAGCGCGGTGCCGCGCGGCACCGGCTGGCGGATGGCCCAGAGGGATTGCTTCCTCACTGCGACAAAACGACCTTGATCTCCGTCCGCCGATTCAGCTGCCGCCCCGCCTCGGTGGCGTTGTCGGCGACCGGATTCGCCGACCCGCGCCCGATGGTCTGGAAGCGGTTCGGATCGACGTTCGGGAAGTTCTTGAGAATGTAGTTCTTCACCGACAGCGCGCGGCGCTCCGACAGCGTCATGTTCGTGGTCGGGTTGCCGGTGGCGTCGGTGTTCCCTTCGACGCGCAGGTACGTGCTGCCGAACGACGTCATCGTGTCGCCCAGCGAGTCGAGCACGAAGTACGAGCCGGGCATGATGTCGGCCGAGCCGGGCGTGAAGTGGATCTCGAGCTGTTTATTGATGATGGCGCGGTCGTTCTTGCCGGGCTCCTTCTTCGCCATCTTGGGCTCTTCGACCTTCGCGCCGGGATACGACGCGGCTAGCGCAGAGAGGAAGCGCGTGTCCGCCCAATCCTTCGCCTCGACCGGGCGCGTGACCAGGCCCTTCTTGCGCCAGATTACGAAGGCCGTGTCGAAGAGCGTCTCGTAGTGCCCCTTGCCGCCGGCGAGGCCGTAGAACTGCGCGTTGTCGGCGTACGGCGTGAGCTTGAGGCCGGAGAGCATGCCGGAGACGGTGTCGGCGTCGAGCTTCAGGGCTTTGCCGACCACCGCGTTCGCGCTGGCGGGATCGCTCTTCATCATGTCGATGCCGTCGAACCAGCCGTGCACGAAGTCGCGCACGGTGTCGGGGGCGTGGTCGATGAGGTCCTGCCGCGCCACGAGCGTGTCGGCGATGATGTTCGTCGCCGCCGTCGTGGAGACGAGGATGTGCGCCTCGTTGCCGCGCGCGGCCACGGCGGCGGAGAGATCGGGCTCCCACGTCACCGCGGCATCGACCTGCTTCGCTTTGAACATGGCCGCGGCGGCCGGCGCGTCCTGGGTGAAGATGATGTTCTGCTCGACGTCGGCGCGCGCCTGCGAGGTGAGGCCCGACTGCGCCAATAGATAAAGGAGGAGGAAGTGCGACGGCGTGAACTGCGTGCAGGCAATCTTGTGCCCGCCGGCGAGCTGTTCGATGGAGTTGATGGCGGCGATGGAGACGATGCCATCGCCGCCGCGCGACCAGTCCTGCATGATCACCGACTTGGCCTTCTGGTTGTTCTCGGCGAGAATCGAGGCCTCGCGGGCCCAGTTGTCGACGGTGTTCCACATGATGTCGACGTCGCCTTTGCGGAACGCCGCGAGTTTCGCGGCCGGGTCCTCGATGAGCACGAACTTGACGGGCATGCCGTACTTCTTGACGTAGCCGGAGTTGTCGCTCTGATCGAGCCCGTTGTTGAAGACGATGCCCGGCGCGTGACCGGCCCAGGTGTTGATGGCCACAACGAGCGCGCGGTTGAGCTTCCCGCCGCTCGGCAGGCTGGCCGGCGTGACGCCGTTCGAGCCGGCGTCGCGCGACGGATCGGGCGGCGCGTTCTTGAGCGCCGCGAAGTCGGTCGACGTCACGGCGGTGTTGCCCGACGCCGACGTCGCGGTCTTGTCGCCGGTGGCCCACTTGCGGACGTCGGCGCCTTTGTAGTGGTAGATGGCGTAGCCGATCACGCCGAGGATCACCACGGTGATGAAGAATTTCGCAAAAGGTGTTAATCGCATATATGCCTCTAGTGCTGAGTGCTGAGTGCTGAGTGCTGTGTTGGCTGGAGGCTTTTACTCAGCACTCAGCACACAGCACTCAGCACTTGGTTACATCGTTTTCTGTTGCCCCGCCTGCGCCGCCTGCTTACGCGCTTTCAGCGCCGCCAGCTCCTGCTTGGCCATGACGTCGCCGGTCTGGCTGCGCAGCGCGTTGAGGCGGGCGTCGAGCGAGGAGTCCGACAGCTCCTTCGTCAAATTTGCCTCGGCGATGGTGTTCTTGATGTGGGCGCGGACGTTGTCGAGCGCCTTGACCTCGTCGTCGACGGAGAGCCCGCTGAGCTGTTCCTGGATGCGCATGCGCGCCTGCGCCGACTGCATCTTGGCCAGCATCGAGTCGCGCTCGGCCTTGAGCTTGCCGATCTCCGACTGCACGGAGAGCAGCGACGACTTCGCCGAGTCCGCGTCCGTGCGCGCCGACTCCATGTCGGTCTTGAGCTCGGCGACCTCGGCGGCCAGGGCGTTCTTTTTTTGGATCAGCACCACGGCGAGATCGTCCTGGTTGGTCTCCACGGCCGTGTTGAGCTCCGCTTCGGTCTGCGCCATCTCCGCGGTCGCTTTCTTGTAGCGCTCGTCGAGCTCGTCGCGCCGGCGGATGATCGCCGCCGTGGCGCTCTTGAGCTTCGCGTACTTTTCGATCATCGAGTTGATGGCGTTCTCGTACGCGATCTCCGGATGGTTTTTTTCGACGTCGGCGATCCAGAGGGAGAGGAAGCCTTTCCAGAGATTTCCGACACGCGAGAAGAATCCCATGTTGTCTCCTTAGGCCGGCTCGTGCAGCTTCGGCGAGTCTTTCACCACACGGGCGACGGCGTCCTGCCCGAAAAACTCGAGCACCTTCTGCACTTCCAGCTTCTTGTCGTTACAGCTCCTGATCACCGCCTGCTGCTCGTCGCCGCGCTCGCGCATGACGGTGCGTAGTTTTACGATTTCTTCCTCGTATTGTTTGATGCGCTGCTCCGCCTCGGCCGCGACTTTGTCGGTGTCGGCGGCGCCGTTGCGGATGTAGGCCTCCAGGGCCTGGATCTCCTGCGCCGCGGCCTCGATGATCTGCTCGATCGGCACGCCGAAGGCCCGCAGCGAGGCCATGACGATCTGCTTCCGGACCTCGGCGTCGGTGCCGGGCGGGAGGGAGTTCAGGAGCTCGAGCGTGCGCGAGACGCGCTGCCGCTCGTCGGCGTCGACGCCGGCGGCCTCGTAGACCTGGTCGAAGTCGACGCGGCCGCCGGGGGCGGCGGGCGGCGGCGCGTTGAAGACCTGGAGCTCCGGCTGCTGCGGCGGCGGGGTCGCCGGCTCGGCCTCAGGCGGCGGCGCCGCGTCGGCGGAGGGTGAATCCTGAACGACGAACCATCCGACGACGGTCGACCCCCAGCTCTTCTTTTCGGACATTGTCGAGCCGGGCGATCATAGCATCGTCAGCTCTTCCACTTAATCGAGCAGCCGAACGCGCGCGTGGTCTGGTTCGACACGGTCTTGCCGCCGAGGAGCTCCTCGAGGGCGTTCGAGAGCCCGGCCGTCTTCCGCTCGGACGCCTTGGCGCTGTCGTCGACGTAGCCGCGGTAGCGCAACGTGCCGGTCTTGTCGAAGACGTAGACGTGCGGCGTGACGCGCGCGCCGTACGCTCTCGCGATCGCGCTGTCGCCATCCTTTAAATAGGGGAACGGGTAGCCCCGCTCGACCGCGCGCGCCTTCATCTCCGCGAGCGACTCGACGGCGTACTGCGCCTCGTCGTTCGGGTCGATGGCGTAGAAGGCCACGCCCTTCGCCTGGTACTGCTTGGCGATCTCGATCAGGCGCGGCTCGAAGGCCTTCGCGTACGGGCACTGGTTGCAGGTGAAAAAGACGACGGAGACCTTGCCGTCGCCCGGCTTGTACGCGACGGTCTTGCCGTCGACGGCGTTGACGAGCGCGAACTTCGGCGCGGTCGCGCCGATCGGCAGCTCCTCGGCATTGGCGCACGCTGCCAGCAGCAGCATCGAGACGAACAGTTTCCTCATGGAATCCTCCTCAGCAGTTTCTTGATCTCGGCGATGGCGTCGGCGCTCCGCACCGGCCCGTCGTGCCGCCACAGCTCCTTGCCGTTGCGGTCGAAGACGAGGGTGATCGGGATCGTCCCTTCGAAGTGGTAGAAGGTCATCAGGTCGTCGACGGTGCCGCGGTAGTAGACGTTGGCGTATTGGATCTTTTGTTTGTCGAGAAAGGCGGCGACTTTGGCGCGGTCGGCGTCGGGGACGGAGTCGTCCGCCGACACGCCGAGCATCGCCACCTCGGGCCCGAAGGCCGCGTCGATGGCGCGCAGCTCCGGCATCTCCGCGACGCACGGCACGCACCACGTCGCCCAGATGTTGACGACGCGCAGCTTGGCGGTCTTCGGGAAGACCTCGGCGATTTTCTTCGGGTCTTTGACGTCGCGCAGCGCCGCGGCGGAGGCGACGTTCGCGACGAGCAGGAGAGTGAAAATGGGGGTCAGGAACGGCATCGCCGTCATCGTAACCGGGCCCGGTCCGCTTTCGCGATCAACTTTCTGCAAGGACCGGCGACGCGCTCGGCCATGAGCGCGTAGCCCTTGGCATTCGGATGGATGGCGTCGCTCTTCAGCGACTCGTCGTTCAGGATCCCCCGCGTGATCCGCGGCACGAGCAGACACCCCTCGTCCTTGGCGATGCGCTTGTACATCGCCTCGTAGTCGGCGGTGAGCGACGGAAAGCGAAACCCGAGGAGCACGACCATCGCCCCGGCGCCCTCGATCTTGTGCACGATCTGGCGCAGGTTCGCCTCGGTTGTCGCGATCGGCACGCCGCCGAGAAAGTCGTTCCCGCCGAGGCCGACGATCACGATGCGCGGATCGCGGGCGAGGACGTCGGCGTCGAGCCGCGCGAGAGCCGACGCCGTCGTGTCGCCGCTCACGCCGGCGTTGATCACGGGCATGCCGATCTGCGCCGAGAGCCGCGACGGATAGTCCTCCCCGGCCCCCGCCCCGTAGCCGGCCGTGAGCGAGTCGCCGAAGGCGATGAGGTTCGCGCCGTGCGAGCCGAGGTTGCGGACGTGGGCGTAGGGCGAGGGCCACAGCCCCGAGACGATGATGAGGAGGAGGAGGACTCCGGCGAGGAGAAGAAAGGTGCGGTTTTTCACGGGCCCCCTGTCAACCGCGCAGCCGCAGCCACGCCACCGCGGCGATTGCCATCGTCAACAGTATCGCAATCCACCACGACATCGCCGGAATATCGGCCACCGCGAACGCCGGCAAGGCCTGCCCGCGGATCTCGCCTTGCGGAGCTTCGGCCGAGTGGATGTTGACGTAGAGGAACCCGGCGGCAAAGTCGGCGACGAGGCGCGGCGTCATCGGCACGCTGGTCGAGAACGAGCTCGTCGTCGGAAAGTGAAACACGACCGGACCTTCTTCGCCCGGCGGCGCGACGTGGAGGTGCGCGTCGGTCGCGCCGGCGACGTCGTGCGTGCACTGCACGGCGAGCGACGACGCGTCGTTGGAGAGGTCGACCGTGCACGTGCCGGTGGCGGTCGACGTCGTCGGCGGCACTTCCTGCGCGCCATTGAGCGGGAATGAAAAATTGTCGATCGTGCGCGGGAGGATCTGCCCGCGGATCTCGCCCGTCGGTCTTCCGGCGGTGTGGATGTTGACGTAGAGATGGCCGGCCAGGAGATCGGCGACGTCGGCGGCCGTCATCCCGCTCCACGTCGCTTCGACGGGACTGGACGGATTGCCGAGATCGAACGCCACCGGGCCGTTCGTACCGGCGGCGCCGTGGTGGATGTGCATCACCGTCGCCAGGACTACGTCATGCGTGCAGACGATCGACAGCGTGCTCGCCCCGTCGAACTCCGCCATGCAGCCGCCGCGCGCCGTGCTCGCCGTCGGCGGCACCTCGTGCGCGGCGGAGAGGTCGAACACGAAAATCGTCGGCGACGCGAACGTGCGGAGGTTGTGGAACGTGCACGTCACCGTCTCGCCGCCCTGGAGCGACACCGTGGCCGTGCGGGCGAACGGATTGCCCGCGCTGTCGCCGTCGGAGCAGGCGACGTCGGTCAGCGCGAAATTCGGCGACGCTCCTTCGGTGATCGTGTAGGTTCTGGCGGCGACGTTGCTGAACGTCTGCACCGCCCCGTCGTTCAGCGTGAACGCCGCCGGGCCGCCCGGCACGTCGTCGGTGAAACTGAAGCCCGTGCCGCCGGCGGGGGAGGTGCTCTTCACGATGCGGATCGTTCCGGTCGTCGGCGGCGCGGGGGGCGTGCCGATCTGCCCGCGGATCTGCGGCGCCGGGTTGTCGTCCGTCGACTCCGTCGTGTGAATCTCGAGGTAGAGGAACGTCGCCGCGAAATCAGCCACGAGCTGCGGCGTCATCGGCACGTTCGACGACAGCGGGCTCGCCGCGCTCGGGAACGTGAACACCACCGGCCCGTTCGTCCCCGCCGGCCCTTCGTGCACGTGCGCCTCCGTTGCGCCGGCGAGATCGTGCGTGCAGGAGATGGCCAGCGACGCCGCGGCGTTGTCGAGGTCCGCCGTGCACGTCGCCGTGGCCGTCGTCGAATTCGGCGGCACTACCTGTGCGCCGTTCGCGGTGAACGGCACCGTGTCGACCGTGCGCGGCAGGATTTGGCCGCGGATCTCGCCGCTCGGCCGGCCGCCGCTGTGGATGTTGACGTAGAGGTTCCCGCTGAGAAGATCGTTGATGTCGGCCGAGGTCATCCCCGTCCACGTCGCCGAGACGGGGCTCGTCGGTGTACCCAAGTCGAAGGCCACCGGGCCGTTGACGCCGGGGGCGCCGCGGTGGATGTGCATGATCGTCGCGCCGGCCACGTCGTGCACGCACGTGATGGCGAACGTCGCATTCGGCTGATCGAGATTGCCGAAGCAGCCGCCGATCGCGGTCGACGGATTCGGCGGCACCTCCTGCGACGCGCGGAGGTCGAAGACGAACGTCTGCGCCGGCGCGGACGCGGCCGCGCAGACGAGGAGAGCGAGCGTGAGGGCGGTGATCGAGCGGGACACCGAGCGCGAATGAAAACACAGACGCCCGCCGCATCGCAACGCTGGTAAGCTGTGCCGAAAGTCCAACAACGCGGTCACAAAGGAGACGGTATGCGTCGCTCTCTCGCGCTCCTGGTCCTCGTCCTTCTCGCGTTCTCGGCCCCGCTACTCGCACAGTCCCACGCCACCACCGGCGCCATCGAAGGCACCGTCCTCGACGCGTCCGGAGGCGCCGTTCCCGGCGTCACCGTCACCGTGAAAAACACCGCCACGAACTACGAGACCGTGGCCGTCACCGACTCCGCCGGGCGCTTCCGCGCCGTGCTCCTGCCGCTCGGTCCGTACAACGTCACCGCGTCGCTGCAGGGCTTCGCCACCGTCGTGCAGAAGGGCCTCGACCTCGGCGTCGGGCAGACGCTCAACGTCCCCATCACCCTCAAGCAGGCCGCGACCTCGGAGGAGATCGTCGTTACCGCCGCCGCGCCCCTCATCGAGACGGCGCGCACCGAAGGGGCCACGCGCCTCGATCAGAAAGCCGTCGAGGGGCTGCCGAACAACGGCCGCAACTTCCTCGACTTCACCAAGCTCACGCCCGGCGTCACCATCGTGCAGGGGCCCGACGGCGACGAGCTCTCCATCAACGGCCAGAAAGGCATCTCCAACAACGTCTCCGTCGACGGCGCCGACTTCAACAACCCCTTCTTCGGCGAGCAGCGCGGCGGGCAGCGCGCGCCGTTCACCTTCAACCTCGACGCGGTCAAGGAGATGGTCGTCGTCGCCGACGGCGCGAACGCGGAGTTCGGGCGCTCCATGTCCGGCTTCGTCAACGTCATCACCAAGTCGGGGACGAACGACACCGCCGGCACCGCGCACGTCACCTTCAAGAACGACTCACTGAGCTCGCAGCCGAAGAATCCCGACGGCAGCGAGTCGCCGAAGTTTTCCTCGAGCCAGACGCAGTACGGCTTCACCCTCGGCGGCCCGATCCAGCGCGACCGGCTCTTCTACTTCGGCTCCCTCGACATGCAGAAGGCCAGCTCGACGAAGCAGACCGACCCGGGCCGCATCGAGCAGCGCGTCGTCGACGCCTTCGCCGGCCTCGGTTCGCCGAACGAGAACGGCCCCATTGACCGCACCAACGACGCGCGCGCCCTACTCCTCAAACTCGACTACAACCTGAGCGCGAAGAACCTCGCCAACCTCCGCTACAACTACACCTGGTCCGTGCAGGAGAACGGCACCTTCGACGTCGACTCGTGGGGCCGCAGCGCGAACGCGATCGAGAAGGACTCGTCGCACGCGATCCTCGGCGGCCTCACGTCGACCGTGACGCAGAGCCTCCTCAACGAATTCCGCTTCCAGTTTGCGCGCGAGAACCGCCCGCGCCCGTACAACGGCCCGAACATCACGGGTCAGAACCGGCCGCTTCCCGACACCGCGTTCGACTTCGTCCGAAGTTATCGCTTCGGCGAGCCGTTCTTCATCCCCGTCAAGTACTACGACACGCGCATTCAGTACAACGACAACGTCAGCTACCTGCGCGGCGCGCACAATTTCAAAGCCGGCATCGATTTCAACCGCGTCAACTCCGTGCAGACGTTCGTCGGCTTCGCGAATGGCCGCTGGATCTTCGACTCCACCGACGGCTTCCTCGAGGACCTCCACAACCACACGAACAAGCACGTGCTGCTCTTCCTGCAGCAGGCCGGCGTCGGCAACATTTCGGTCGAAGACGCGGGGACGCAGAGCATTCCCCAGACCGAGCCGGCCGTCTTCGTGCAGGACTCGTGGCAGGCCACGCCGAAGTTGACCGTGAATTACGGCCTGCGCTGGGAAGCGGAGATCGAGCCCGACCCGATTACGCCCGCCGACCAGGTCTTCTTCGCGCCATTCATCGGCCAGACCAAGAGCGGTCAGACGTTCCCGTCGAACGGCGAGATCCCGTCGGACTACGGCATGTGGCAGCCGCGCCTCGGCATCGCCTGGGATCCGCAGGGCAACGGCCACCGCGTCCTGCGCGCGAGCGCCGGCATTTTCTACGGCCGTGTGCCGGGGCTGGCGCTGGCGTCGTCGCGCTCGACGAACGGCAGCCGCGGGCAGACCATCTTCCGCAGCAGCGCCGTGAACTTCGACGGCTGCCTGCCGATCTATCCGAACCCGCTGGCGCCGAATTGCATCACCAATCCCGATCATCCCGACGTCTTCGTCTTCGACCGCAATTTCAAGAACCCGCGCACGAAGTCGGCGAGCATCTCGTGGGAAGAGGAAGCCATCCAGGACTACAGCTTCCTGGTGAAGTACAACTACATAAAAGGCGAGCACATCACGCGGTTCGTCAATCGCAACGATCCGCTGCTCAACCCCGCCTACAATCCGGCGACGTGCTCGTTTGCCTGCGGCGTCTGGAGCAGCGGCCTCGCCGGCGGTAACGGCGTCGGCGCGCTGACGACGGTGGAGTCGAGCGCGCGCAGCCTCTACAACGGCGTCACCCTCGGCGTGACGCGCCGTCCGGTCCACAACGTCGCCTTCGAGATCAACTACACCTACTCGAAAGACAAGTCCGACGACGACAACGAGCGCGATCCCTTCACCCTCCGCTACGCGCGTGTGACGAGCCTCGAGAAGGAGTACAGCTACTCCGACCGCGATCAGCGCCACCGCGTCAACGCCTGGCTGCTGTGGAACGCGCCCGCGGGCGTCGACGTCAACTTCCGCTACTCGTATCGTTCCGCGCAGCCGATATCGCTCATCGGAAGCGGCCCGCTGGCCGGCCAGGTGGCGCCGTCGCCGCAATTCCGCTGCTTTGACGCCAGTCTTGCTCCGGGTCCGTTCGGAACGGACCAATATCAATGCACTGCGAACGCTGTGATCACGCAGCGCAACCTCGGCCGCAAGGACAATCAGTATTCCTCGCTCGACCTCCGCCTGGCCAAGCAGTTCCACTACGGCGGCACGATCGTCGAGCCGGCCATCGACGTCTTTAACATCTTCAACAGCAAGAACCTCCATCGCCCCGAGGTCACGAACCTCATCTTCAACTTCGACGGCACGGTGCAGAGCGGCGCCGGCGATCCGCGGCAGATGCAGCTTGGACTGCGGGTGATTTGGTAGGTGGCTCCGCGGCCGCTGCGCGCGGTGCTCTTTGACTGGGACGGAACGCTCGCCGACACGGCGGAGGCGAGCTTCCGTTGCTACGTGCGGATGTTCGCGGAGTACGGCATCGCCTTCGACCGCGACGCCTACCGGCAGACGTACTCGCCGAACTGGTATCACACGTTCCGCTGCGTCGGCCTGCCGGAGGATCGGTGGGCCGACGCCGACGAGCGCTGGCTGCATTACTTCGCCGAAGAGACCGTCGATCTGATCGACGGCGCGCGCGACGCGCTCGAGGCGCTGGCACGGCACGGCGTGACGCAGGCCATCGTCACCAGCGGCTCGCGCCCGCGCGTGGAGCGCGAGCTCGTCGCGCACGGCCTCGTCGAGCACTTCCGCGACGTCGTCTGCGGCACCGACACCACGCGCAAGAAGCCTCACCCCGATCCGCTGCAGCTCGCATTGCGCCGCCTCGGCATCGCGCCGCAGGACGCCGCGTACGTCGGCGACTCACCGGAGGACGTGATGATGGCGAAGGCGGCGAACGTGTACGCCGTGGCCGTGCCGGGCGCGTACCCGAATCGCGAGGCGCTCGCCGCGGCGGGGGCGGATGTCATCGCCGAGGATCTGGCGCGCGCCGTCGACGCGCTCGTGGCGCGCTGAGCGATGCACGAGACGGCCATCGCGCGGTTTCTCGCCGGCGAGGCGACGGCGGCGGCGCTCGATGGCGACGGCGAACCGCTCCAGAACGACTTCGAGGTCGATCCCGAGATGCTCCTGCGCTTCGTCGACGCCGGCTTGCGCGGCGAGCTCTCGCCCGAAGCGCTGAAGACCGCCGCGGACGTGATGCTCGACTCCGACCGCTTCGTCTGGGCCGACGACATCATCGTCGACGTGCTTTCCCAGTGGTCGGACTCGATGATCGATCTCGCGGACACGCGGCGATGGCTGACCGGCGAGGCCCAGCGCGAGCGCTACCGGCCGGTGGCCGCGAAGAACCGCCGCACCCTCGGCACGGTGATGCTGATCTGCGGCGGCTTCTGCATCCTCTGCGAGGCCATCGTCTTCATCGGCAACGCCGCGATCGGCCCGCGCTTCATCGACAGCGCGCTCGGCACCAATCTCTTCATGGTCGGCATCGCCTTCTTCGCCGTCGCCTTCGTCATGATCGGGGCGATGGCGATCATGGACAGGCCCTAGACCATGACCGACCGCGTGCGCAGCAGCGGCTCGGCGAGCAGCACATCGCCCTCGACCACGACGGCGGAACGCCCGCGCGGCGCGTTGTAGAAAATCCGCCACGCTGTGTCGGCGTCGAGGCGCACCTTCGCCGACGGCGTCTCCGGCGCGCCTTCGTACAACGCCCAGCGTTCGCCCTCGCGAACGACCGTCCACGCCTCGCCGTCGATCGCGACCGACACCGCCGTCCCCTCGTCCGCCTCCGTCGATGCGTACGCGTGCGGCAGTGCCCGCACGGAAAAGTCGAGCAGCGGCGCGAGCCAGCGCGCTACGAACAGCGGCGGCGCGCCGACGGCGTCGCGGATCTGCGTCTGGTGATGCCACCACTCCGTGTACTCGCGGCCCGTGTCCATCCAATTTTCGGAGCGGTCCTCGCCGGCCCAGGCCACGCTGATGCGCGCCGTCGCGTGCGGGTCGAGCTGCTCGACTTCCATGGCCACGGTTTCGCCGGCGCGCTCGAGCAGGTCCGTCAGCACCGCCGGACTGGTGCGCCGCCAGTACGCCACGCCGGTCGCGTTCAGGTCATTGAGGAACGCGACGATCTCCTCGTACGAGTTCAGCGGCCGGTCCGCCGAGGTGCGCGAGAGCTTGCGCAGCATCCCGTCGAGGAGATGGGCGGCCACGTCGCGCACGCGCCACGCGCCCGCCACGGTCGGCAACTCCCACTGCTCCGGCGTGAGCCCGCGCAAGAGCGCGATCAGCTCGCGGTGCAGCGGCGCGAACAGATCGGCAACGTAGCGCGGCTTCATCGGTGTCAGGGGCATGGTCTACGAGTATCCTGTCCGCATCATGAAACGCAACATCTTCCTCGCAGCGGCGGCCGCGCTGCTGCTCGCCACAGCGTCGCTCGCCGCCGACGGCGCGCTCGCCTGCGCGCTCGTCACACCGGGCGAGATCGAGGCGCTCACCGGCGCCAAAGTCGAGATGAAAGGCGTCACCGTCGGCACCTCCAACTTCTGCTCCGCCCGCACGCCCACCCTCGGCGTGATGGTCCGGATGGCCCAGCGCCCCGCCGGTGCGGGCGACAAAGAGTCGGCCGGCATCACCATCGCCCGCAAGATGGGCGCGCAGATCGACATCAAGAAATACGGTCCGATCACCTGCTCCACGATCGTCCCGCCGAAAGAGAAAGAGGTCTACGGCTACAACACCACCTGCTCGGTCGCGAAGGGGACGACCGTGGCGGCCATCGAGGTCACGACGAAGACGCGCGAGACGATGGTGCCGATGATGAAGATGCGCGCGCTGGCCGAGAAGGTCGCCAAACGTTTCTGACATGCGCACGACCATCGCCATAACCGCGCTGCTCTTCGCCGCCACCGCCTTGGCCCAGCGGAAGCTGGTCGAGACGATCGAGGTCAACGTCGTCAACGTCGACGTCGTCGTCACCGACAAAGACGGCAACCGCATCCACGGCCTGACCAAGGATGCCTTCGAGCTCACCGAGGACAAGGTCCCGCAGACCATCACCAACTTCTACGAAGTGCGCGACGACGCCAAGCCGTCCGATGCCGCCGCCGCGCCGGCCGAGCAGCGCCACCGCCGCTTCGCCTTCTTCATCGACAACGACTCGCTCCACCCGTCGCTGCGGAAGGACGTCATCGCCTCGCTGCGCAAGTTCGTCGACGCGAACTTCCGCCCCGGCGACGAGGCCTCGATCATCAGCTTCAACCGCGCGCCGCGCATCGTCGCGCCGCTGATTTCCGACAAGGCCGCGATCCTCAAGGCCATCGACGCCGTCGCCAAGGAAGGCTCGCCCGTCGCCATCAAGACCGAGCTGGCGCGCGTGGAGCAGACCTGCATCGCCGACCTGCAGATGGCCAAGAGCAGCCGGCTCCTGATGCGCTCCGCGTACGACGACTGCATCGGCACGGTCGGGCAGGAGACGGCTGGTATCGCCATGAGCTCGAAGCGGATGCTCGCCGCCATCGAGGTCACGCTGGCCACGCTCAACAGCGGCGCGCAGGCGAAGAAAGTCCTCGTCGTCGCCGGCGCGCGCCTGCCGGCCAGGCCCGGCTTGGAGCTGTACCAGTGGGCCAACCAGCTCTTCTCGCAGTACCTCACCGGCTTCAATCGCCCGAACGAGCGGCCGGCGGCGGAGCCGCAGGAGGATCTGATCGAGAACGTCGCGCGCCTCGCCAACGCCGACGGCGTGACAATGTACCTGCTGCACGCGCCGTACGCGACCGACACCGCAGCGATCCAAAACGCGGTGGCGGTGTCGGACAACGGCGCCGACTTCCTCGCCGCGTCGGCGACGGCGGAGTCGTACCAGACGCTGGCGCGGATGACCGGCGGGATCATGGTCTCGCGGCCGTCGAATTTCGACCTCGCCTTCGACGCCATCGCCCGCGATCTCGCCTCGTACTACTCGCTCGGCTACCGCCCCGCCGACAGCTCCGCACGCCACCGCAACATCAGCGTGAGAGTGAAGCGCGGCGACTACATCGTCCGCGCGCGGCAGACGTACGCGCCGAAGACTCCGGACGAGCAGTTCAGCGACCGCGTGACCGCGAACGTGTTCAGCGCCACGCCGACGCCCGAGTGGCCGATCACCGTGCGCACCGGCAAGCCGGTGCCGGACGGCAAGAACTTCAAGGTGCCGGTGGAAGTGACGATCCCGTCGACGATCACGCTCCTGCCGCAGGGCGGCAACACACTGGCCGGCGGCTTCACGGTATACATCGCCGTCGGCAACGAGAGCGGCGCGCTCAGCGACGTCGCCCGCCGCCCGCAGCCGGTGACGGTGGAGAAGTCGGGCGAGGCCGACCTGCGCCGCGAGCCGTTCCGCTTCACGCTGAATCTGACGGTGCGGCCCGGCCAGAACTGGCTGTCGATCGGCGTGGTCGATCAGGTGGCCAGTACGACGGGGTTGGGGCGGGCCACGATCGTGGCTCGTTAGTGTTTCGCCGCCCGCCGCCGCACGTTGACCGGACACGCAATCGATAACGTGTAATCGCCGGCCGAACCCGCCGTCAGCGTGTTCGCCACCGCCGACCACGCGGTCTGCCGTACGCAGTCATCCGCGTCGGCGCCGGTGAGCTGCACGCCGCGGCAGAACGAGGTAGGGCGCAGAGCGCA
>DATELQ010000160.1:0-17318 GCA_035276475.1 Thermoanaerobaculia bacterium
CACGTGCGGCCATGGCAGTCCCACGTGCGGCCACGGCGGTCCCACGTGCGGCCATGGTGGTCCCACGTGCGGCCATGGTGGCCCCGCGTGCGGCCACGGCGGTCCCACGTGCGCGCCAAGCCGTACACTGTGCGCCGCATGAAGCAGCGCTGGCCCCCCGCGCCGCTCGGCCTGGGCACGCCGCTGAATCTCGCGCTCGGCCGCGCGTGGAAGCCGTCCCTCGGCATGGCCGTCGCGGCCGGCTTTCTCCTGCCCCCGGTCATCCTCGTCGTCGACCGCCTCCTCTTCGCCGGCGTCAGCATGGAGCGCGTCCGCGCCTTCGTCGCCCAGCCGATGGCGACGCGCATCGCCATCGTCGCCTACGCGGCATCGCCGAGGAGCTCGCCTTCCGCGTCGTCATCTCCACGCTCGTGGCCTGGATCGTCTACCTCGTCACCAAACGCCAGACCGCCGCGATCTGGACCGGCATCATCGTCGCCGCGATTGCGTTCGGCCTCGCGCACGTCGCCAACCTCGCTCATGTGCCGCATCCCTACGCGAGAGCCATCGTCCTCAACGGCATCGCCGGCCTCGCCCTCGGCTGGCTCTACTGGCGGCGCGGCCTGGAGTGGGCCGTGCTCGCGCACTTCATTGCGGACGCCACCATGTACCTGCTCCTGCCCGCCATACTTTTGCCATAAACCGCCACCACCTTTCCGCGATCGCGTAACAGCGCTTGCGCAATGCGGACGCCTCTTGTCCGCATGGAAAAGCGGAACATCTCCATCCTCGCGGGGCTCCTGGCCCTCGTCGTTGCCTCCGGCGCGTTTTCGCTCCTTCTCGGAAGGCGCGCGCATGCGGAGGACCCCAACTCCATCGGCGTCTTCGACGTGCAGGTCGACCGGCTCGGGCGCGAGTGGGTCGACATCGTCTTCGACAAGCCCATCGCCGTGGCCCGGCCGGGGGAGATCGTCGACCCGCCGCCCGCCACCGTCGACCCGACGACCACCGGCGTCTGGCGCTGGCGCGCCAACAACGTCCTCCGCTTCGTGCCGGCGGGGGGCTTCTCCATCGCCCGGGACTACCGCATCGCCCTGAAGACCCCGCGGTTCATCGCGGCGGGGCAGCGCTTCCGCGGCTCCGGCGAAGTCAAAGTCTCCATCGACCGGCTCGTCGTCGAGCGCATTGCCACCGCCGAGGAGCCGCTGGCGGCGGCGCCGCAGCAGGTCATCCTGCGCGGCGAAGTGCACTTCAACTACAGCGTCAGCCCCGAGGTCCTCGTCTCGCACGTCACCGTCATCGACGGCAGCGAGCGGCAGCCCGTCGAGATCCTCGTCGACGGCGGCTCCGGCTCCGTCATCGCGTTCCGCACCAAGCCGCTGGCCAAGGGCCGCGCCGAGCGCACCGTCAGGATCGTGGTCGACAAGAGCGTCGCGGCGACGCCCGGCGGGCCGACGCTCGAGAACGACTTTGTCACCGAGGTCAGGCTCGGCTCCGTCGAGAAGCTCGCCGTGCGCAGCGTCGAGCCGCTGACGAACGACGACGAGTCGACGCTGAAGATCGCGCTCTCCTCGGCAGTCAATCCCGATCTGGCCGTGAAATTCGTGACCATCAAGCCCGCCGTGAAGACCCACGCCTCCACGCAGGGCAACGAGCTCCTCTTCGTCGGCCCGTTCGCCGCCGGGACGAAGTACGACGTCGTCGTCGGCAAGGGCCTCCCCGCCGTCGACAACGCCACCCTCGAGAGCGACTACGCGACCAGCGTCACCTTCCCCGACCTCCAGGCCCACGTCGACTTCCAGAGCGAGGGGATGTTCCTCTCCGCGAGCGGCCTGAAATCGATCGCCATCGAGTCCACCAACGTCGAGAAAGCGACGCTGGCCATCGACCGCGTCTACCGCAACAACATCTTTCACCAGCTGGCGAACACCCTCTGGTACGTCGACCGATACGACGATCGCGACGACGACTCCGACTTCGACAGCGACGCCGAGCACGTCGACCCCGTCCACCACTCGTTGGGCGACCAGATCGCCCGGAAGACCCTCCACTTCCGCAAGGCGCCCAACCGCAAAGTCGTCACCGTCCTCTCGCTCGAGCCGTACGTCAGCAAGCACGAGCCGGGCATTTATCGGGTGACCCTGCGGGGCGCGCAGTCCGCCGAGCGCTGGATCCTCATCACGGACATCGGCATCGTCGCCAAGCGCAGCGCCGGCCGCCTAACCGTCTGGGCGTCGTCGTTCAAGGACCTGAGCGCCGTGAGCGACGCGAAAGTCGTCCTCATCAGCGACCAGAACCAAATTCTCGGCACGGCCCGCACCGACGCGCGCGGCCTCTGCACGCTGGCGCTGCCGAAGAAGAAAGAACCGTTCATGATCACCGTCGAGCGCGGCGGCGACTACTCGTTTCTGATCTTTGGAAAAACCGACGTCGACCTCTCGCCGTTCGACGTCGCCGGCGACCGCATCGGCGCCAGCGGCTACACCGCCTACCTCTACGGCGAGCGCGACATCTACCGCCCCGGCGAGACGGTCGACGGCCTCACCGTCGTCCGCGACCGCGCCCTCGCTGCGCCGCCGGAGCTCCCGCTCGTGGCCAAGCACTTCGACGGCAACGACGAGCGCGAGTCGTTCCGCCTGGCGCTCAAGGACGGCATCGCCCCGTTCACACTCAAGCTCCCGCCGTACGCGCGCACCGGCCACCACCGCGTCGACGTCATCGCCGGGAAGGACGTCATCGGCTCGTACTTTTTCCAGGTCGAGGAGTTCGTCCCCGACCGGATCAAAGTCGAGATCAAGCCGAAGAAGAAGGATGCCGCGCCGGGCGACGACCTCGTCGTCGACGTCAGCAGCGTCTACCTCTTCGGCCCCCCCGCGGCGAGCCTCGCCGTCGACACGCGCGTGCGCCTCGTCCCGTCGACCTTTCAGGCCGAGGGGTTCGAGCAGTTCAGCTTCACCAACTACGACCGCAAATTCGACCCGCGCGAGCTCGCCACTGACAGCGGCACCCTCGACGCCAACGGCTCGCACGAGATCAAGGCCGCGATCCCGCCGCGCATGCTCGTGCCGTCGTCGCTCGAAGCCATCGTCACCACGCGCGTGCAGGAGCAGGGCGGCCGCGGCGTCTCCGCCGTTGCCCGCGTTCCCGTGCACCCCTGGACCCGCTACGTCGGCGTGCGCCGCGAAGGGGAGGCGTACCCGAAGCCCGGCAAGCCGGTGACGTTCGAGTGGGTGTCGCTGTCGAAGGACGGCAAGCCGATGCCGAGCGCGGCGCTGCGCGCGGAGCTCTTCGAGGACCAGTGGCACACCGTGCTGCGCCAGACCTCGCACGGCGGCTACGGCTACGAGTCGACGCGCGACAGCGTGCTCCTCTCCACCAAAGCCATTCCTGCCGGCACGCCGCGCGGCACGTTCACGTTCATCGCCAGCGGCTACCGCACCTACCGCGTCGTCGTCAGCGACCCGGAGAGCGGCGCCTCGGCGGCCATCGAGTTCTGCGCCGGCGGCTCGGGCTATTCGCCGTGGGCGATGAAGAACCCGGGGCGGCTGCAGCTCGACCTCGACAAGGACGAATACGCGCCCGGCGAGACGGCCACGCTGCAGGTGCGCGCGCCGTTCTCCGGGAAGCTCCTCGTCACCGTCGAGCGCGACGACGTCACCTACAGCGCCATCGAGACGCTCGCCGGCAACACCGCCACCATCAAAGTGCCGCTCGTGGCGGAGCTGCGCCCGAACGCCTTCATCACCGCCACGCTCGTCCGCGCCGCGAAGGACCTGGAGCCGGGCGAGGCGGGGCGCGCGTTCGGCGCGATTCCGGTCAACGTCGACCGCGAGGCGAACCGGTTGAAGCCGGAGATCAAGGCGCCGGCGGAGATGCGCTCGCGCCGCAAGCTGCCGGTCGACGTCACCACGGAGCCGAACGCCGTCGTCACGATTGCCGCGGTCGACGAAGGCATCCTCCAGCTCATCGCTCAGAAGACGCCCGATCCCTTCGCGCACTTTTACCGCCGGCTCGCGCTCGACGTGAGCACGTACGACATCTTCGCGCAGCTCCTCCCCGAGGTGCGGCCGAAGGGGAAGCGGGTGGCGGGGGGAGGCGAGGGGAGGGACGCGGGGGCGCAGTACGTCCGCGCCGACTCCATCCGCCGCGCCAAGCCGGTGGCGTATTGGTCGGGGGCGCTGCGCGCCGACGCCAGCGGCCACGCGAAGTTCACCTTCGACATCCCCGACTTCAACGGCGGCGTGCGCGTCATGGCCGTCGCCCATCGCGGGCGGCACTTCGGCTCGAGCGACGTCATGGTGCGCGTGCACGACCCGCTCGTGTTGACGGCCACGCCGCCGCGCTTCGTCGCCGTCGGCGATCAGGTCTCCGTGCCGGTGACGCTGCGCAACGACACGGGGCGTGGCGGTGCCTTCGTCATCAATGGACAAAAGCTCAACGTCGTCAACGGCACTGAGAAGACCCTCTACCTCCCGCTGCAGATCCCGCCGCAGCCCGGCCAGATCGACCTCTCGATCAACGCGAACGGCAACGGCGAGAGCGCCGCGACGAAGCTGACGATCCCGGTGCGCTGGCCGCTCCCGCCGGAGAGCGATGAGACGAGCGGCTTCTTCGCCGCGAACGCCGCCTTCACCGACGACGTGAAGACGTTCATGCCGACGTCCGTCGAGCGGACGCTCGTCATCAGCCCGCTGCCGGCCGTGCAGTTCCGCGGCAAGCTCGAGTACCTCCTGCACTACCCGTATGGCTGCGTCGAGCAGACGACGTCGTCGGTCTTTCCGCTGCTCTACTTCGGCGACCTGGCGAAGGAGCTCGACCCCGACGCCTTCGCGAACAACGAGTCCGCGGCGATGGTGCGCGAAGGCGTCCGCCGTCTCGGCACGATGCAGACGATCTCCGGCGGCTTCTCGATGTGGCCGTACGGCGCGTCGCCGTGGCCGTACGGCTCGACCTACGCGACGCACTTTCTCGTCGAGGCGCGGCGCGCCGGGCATCAGGTCGAGCCGGGGATTTACGACCGCGCGCTCGATTCCATCGCGGCCGACGCGAAGGCAAAGATGCAGTCGGGCTCGGGCGATCTCGAGCGCGTCGTCTACGACCTCTACGTCCTCGGCCGCGCCGGCAAGGCGGACGTGGGGATGATGGACTACATCCGCGAGCACAAGCTCTCCGAGCTCGACGCGTCGTCGAGGGGACTCCTCGCCGCGGCGTACGCCTCGGCCGGCAATCCGCGCATGATCGACGCGCTGCTCGCGAACGTGAGCGACGTCGACGCCATCGCCCGCCAGAGCGGCGACAACCTGCAGTCGACGATTCGCAACCGAGCCCTCCTGCTCCTGGCGCTGCTCGACGCCGCGCCGCTGGACACGCGCATCCCCCGCATCGCCGAGCGCTTGGGGCGCGACACCTCGGACGCCTACTGGTCGACGCACGAGTCCTCGCTCGCCCTCGTCGCCCTCGGCGCGTACTTCCGCCGCCAGCACGCCACGGCGAATTACTCCGGCGCCGTCTACGCCGGCAACAAGATGCTCGGCACGTTCACGGCGACGACGGCGGTCTTTCGCAACATCAAGTCGACCGCGCCGCTGCGGGTGACATTCAACGCCGGCTACAAGGCCGGCGGCGCGTACTACTCGCTGGTCACGCGCGGCGTGCGCAACGTGGCGGCGTTCCATCCGACGAGCAACGGCATCAAGGTCACGCGCGAGCTCGTGACGCGCGACGGCAAGCCGCTCGATCCCGCCGGCGTGAAGCAGGGCGACCTCCTCGTCTGCATCACGAAGGTGGAGTCGACGAACGGGAAGCTCGACAACGTCGTGGTGCAGAACCTCATCCCCGCGGGGCTCGAAGTCGAGAACCCGCGCCTGGCCACGACGGAGTCGTTCACCTGGATCACCGGCGAGGTCAGCGCCTGCACGAAGGCCGACATCCGCGACGATCAGGTCCTCTACTTCGTCGAGCTGCCGGCCAGCGGCACGCTGACGTACTACACGCTGCTGCGCGCGGTGACGCCGGGCGTCTACATGCAGCCGCCGGTGTACGCCGAGGCCATGTACGTGCGGGCCAACCACGCGGTGGGGGAGCGGGGGATGCTGATCGTGAGGACGCGATGAAGCGCCTTTGGCTCCTCCTCGTGCTGGTGCCGTTCGTCGCCGACCTTCTCTTTCCGTTCCCGGAGGAACGGTTGCAGCGGGCGCCGGCCGTCGTCGTCTACGACCGCAACGGCGCCCCGATGCGCATCATCCTTCCGCCGGACGGCAAGGTGCGTATTCCGATCAAGCTCGACGAGCTCCCGCCCGAGCTCGTCCGCGCCGTCGTCACTTCCGAGGACCGCTGGTTCTGGCGGCATCCCGGCGTCAACCCGGTCGCCATCGCCCGCGCGGCGTGGTCCAACGTCCGGCATCGCCGGCGCGTCAGCGGTGCGTCGACGATCCCGATGCAGATCGCCCGTCTGGCGCAGCCGCGGCGGCGGACGATCTTCGCGAAAGCCATCGAGGCCTTCCGCGCCGTGCAGCTCACCGCCCACCACTCCAAGCGCGAGCTCCTGGAGATCTACCTCAACCTCGCGCCGTACGGCGGCAACGGCGAAGGGATCGGCGCGGCGTCGCAGGTCTACTTCGGCAAGGAGCCGGCGCGGCTGTCGATCGGCGAGGTGGCGTTCCTGACCACGTTGCCGCGCTCTCCGAACCGCTACGACCCGCTGCGCGACCACGCCAGGGCCACGCGCGCCCGCGACCGCGTGCTGCGCGAGCTCCGCGACCGCGGCGCCTTCTCGACCGCGGAGATCACCGCGGCCACGCACCAGCCGCTGCCGCGCGAGCGCCGCCGCGCCCCCTTCGTCGCGCCGCACTTTTGCGACTACGCCGTGCAGCAGGCCCCCGGCCGCGCGCGCATCCACACGACACTCGACCCGCGGCTGCAGCACGTCGCCGAGCAGCAGGTGGCCGCGCGGATCCACTCGCTGCGCGCCTTCGGCGTCGAGCAGACGGCGGTCGTCGTGATCGACATCGAGACGCGCGACGTCCTGGCCATGGTCGGCTCCGCGTCGTTCTTCGAGTCGCAGGTGAACGGCGCGACGGCGCGCCGCTCGCCCGGCTCGACGCTCAAGCCCTTCCTCTACGCAAAAGCCTTCGACGACGGTCTGCTCGTCCCCGACGCCTACGTCCTCGACGTCCCCACCGACTACGCCGGCTACGTCCCCGAGAACTACGACGGCACGTACCGCGGAAGAGTGACGGCGCGCGAGGCGCTCGTGCAGTCGCTCAACGCCCCCGCTGTGCATCTGTTGGAAGACGAGCACGTCGACGAGTTCGTCGCCCTGCTGAAGAACGGCGGCCTGGAGACGCTAGACCGCGACCCCGCCAAGTACGGCCTTCCCCTGATCCTAGGTTCCGGCGAAGTGAGACTCATCGACCTCACCAACCTCTACGCGACCCTAGCCTCCGAGGGCGTGCACAAACCGGTGCGCATCTACTCAGCACTCACCACTCAGCACTCAGCACTCTTCTCGCAAGAATCGACCGCGCTGATCACAGAGGTCCTGACAGAGCTCCGCCGCCCCGACATGCCCCGCGCCTGGCAAGCCGCGAACGCGCCCGCGGTGGCGTGGAAGACCGGCACGTCGTACGGCCACAGAGACGCGTGGAGCGTCGGCTACTCCGCCAAGTACGCCATCGGCGTCTGGGCCGGCAACTTCGACGGCCACGGCGAGAAAGGCCTGAACGGCTCCGAGTTCGCCGCGCCATTGCTCTTCGATCTCTTCCGCGCGCTCGAAACCACACCTGCCCCCCGCCCCCTGCGCCCTGCGCCCTCCATCGAAGTCTGCGCCCTCTCCCACCAACTCCCCACAGAATTCTGCCGCGAGAAAACAAAAATCGCCTACATCCCCGGCCGCACCCGCCTGCACGCCTGCGACATGCACCGCCCCATGTTCCTCGCCAAGCGCACCGGCCAGCGCCTCGCCGGCGACTGCATCGCCACCGTGCCGCACACCCAGGTCGTGGCCGCCGTCTACCCCCCCGAGCTCGTGGCCTGGTGGCGCGCGCAGAACCAGCCCTTCGACCCCCTCCCGCCCCTCGCGCCGCAGTGCACCGACGTCGCCGCCGGCCCGCCGCCCCGCATCGTCTCGCCGTCCCCCGCCACGCCCTACCGCCTCCGCCGCGATGCCCCCGCCGAGTTCCAGGAGATCCTGCTGAGCGCCGAGACCTCCGACGCCGCGCACCTCTATTGGTTCGAGGACGGCACCCTCATCGCCAGCGGCGACGCCGCGCGCAAGATGTTCCTCCGCCCCACCCGCGGCGTGCACGAGGTGGTGGTAGTGGATGACAGCGGGAGGAGCGACGCGGTGCGGGTCAGGGTCGAATGACAACTCTTCTGGCCCGCAGCTCCGCCGTCACCCCGCGATGGCACATCACGCAGAGCGTGCGGATGTTCTCCAGATTCGAGTCGCCACCCTCGACCACGGGAAGGATGTGATCCGCCTCCCACCAGCTCTTCCTTCCGCGCGTGATCTTCAGCGCGCGCATCTCGATCACGCGGCGCCCGAACGACAACCGCAGGACCCGCCGGCGAAGAGAAACCGTGTCGATCCCGCAGATCGCGCAGATCCCGCGGTCGCGCGCGAACACGCACTCGCGCAGGTACGACGTGCTCGAGCGGAGGCGCCACTCGTGGACGCAGGCGTCGGAGCAGAACGTGCGGCGCCGGCCGCCCACCGCCCCCTTACACCAACGGCACGTCGCCCGCCGCTCCACGGACGAAGTATAGGGGACAGGACACAGGGAACAGGGGACAGGTGGTGCCCTCGCGAGACCCCCACCTGTCCCCCGTCACCTGTGCCCCGTCCCCTTCGTCCTGGTCCGCCTGTTGCTCCAGCGACCGCTGATGCAGAGAGTCCTCGTGGTCGCGTTGCTCCTCGCCGCGTGCGGCACCAAGCCGCCGGAGGCGGAGCTGGAGAAGAAAACGGTCGACTCGTGGAAGGCCACGCTCGCGCTCACGCGCGATGCCTACCAGCGCGGCGACATCCCGAAGCACATCGTCCGCAACGTCGCCGAGGCGGCGACGGAGGAGATCTCGAAAGACGCGAAGGGGGACGAGGCCTCGCGCGCTCTCGCGGCCGCGCACGACCTCGCGGAGCAGGCGCGATGAAGAGCGGCTTGCTTCAAATCGCCCTCGGCATCATCACCAGCATCGGCGGCTTTCTCGAAGTCGGCTCCATTGCCACCGCCGCGCAGGCCGGCGCGTCGTTCCGCTACGGCCTGATCTGGTCCATCGTCCTCGGCACCCTCTGCCTCGTCTTCCTCATCGAGATGTCAGGCCGCCTCGCCGCCGTGTCGAAGCACACCGTCGCCGACGCCGTGCGCGAGCGCTTCGGCTTCGACTTCGCCATCTGGCCGCGCATCGCCGAGCTCCTCGTCAACTTCCTCGTCCTCGGCGCGGAGATCGCCGGCGTCTGCCTCGGGCTGAAAGTTCTGACGGGAATCGACGCGCGCTGGTGGGCGGTGCCGGTCGCGCTGATCCTCTGGTTCGCGCTCTGGGTGGGCACGCTCGACATCATCGAGAACGCCACCTCGGGCCTCGGCCTGCTGACCATCGCCTTCGTCGTCGCCGCCGTGAAGATGCATCCCGACTGGATTCCGCTGGCGCGCGGCGCCGTCGCGCCGGTCTTTCCGCCGCACGACCAAAGCGGCCAGTACTGGTTCACCGCCGTCAGCATCCTCGGCGCGACCATCAGCCCCTACATGTTCTACTTCTACTCCTCGGGCGCGGTGGAGGAGGGCTGGAAGGAGAAGGACCTGCCGGCGAACCGCGTCACCGCGATCGTCGGCATGAGCTTCGGGGCGCTGATGTCGATCGCTGTTCTCGTCGTCTCGGCGCAGGTCTTCAACCCGCGCGGCATCGATCTCAAGCGCTACGAGCAGATCGCCCTCGTCCTCACGCCGGCGCTGCACAAGTGGGGGTGGCCGATCTTCGGCATTTCCCTCGCGGTCTGCTGCTTCGGCGCGGCCGTGGAGATCTCGCTCGCCAGCGCGTACTCGATCGCGCAGACCTTCGGCTGGAATTGGGGCGAGGACGAGAAGCCGGCGAAGCGCGCGCGCTTCTCGCTGACGTACACGATCCTGATCTTCCTCAGCATCATCCCGCTGCTTCTCGGCGTCGATCCGCTGAAGCAGACGATCTTCTCGATGGCCTTGACGGCCATCATCCTCCCGCTGGCGATCCTGCCGTTCGTCCTGCTGCTCAACGACGAGACGTTCGTCGGCAAGCACCGCAACGGTCCGATCGGCAACTTCGTCGTGACGTTCACGATCTTCATGGCCTGCATCGTGGCGCTGGTGACGATTCCGCTCGAGATCGTCGGAGGATCGTGATGCCGCCGACGCACGCCAAGCGCCTCGTCGCCGAGGTCCTCGACAAGCAGATCGTGAAGGGAGAGGAGAAGCTCGGCAAGGTCGACGGCCTCGTCATCGTGCTGCGCGAGGGGAGGCCGCCGCGCGTCGCCTACATCGAATGCGGCATCGCCGTCGTGGCCCGGCGCCTCGGGCGCTGGTGCGAGCGGCTCGTCCTCGCGCTGAACCGCCGTGCCGGCGTGCGCGACCACCCGCGCTACCGCATCCCGTGGTCGAAGGTGAAGAAGATCGACATCAACGTCGAGGTCGATCTCGACGATCATCCGCTCCTGGCGTGGGAGGAGTGGCTGAGCGAGCACGTCGTCGGAAGGATTCCGTTCTCGAAATGAGCGCCGAGATCAACGTCGAGCTGCTGATCGGCCGCAAGGTCTTCGACGAAGGCGGCAAGGCCATCGGCCGCATCGAGGAGATCCTCGCGGTGGAGAAGGGCGACGACCTCGTCGTGAGCGAGTACCACGTCGGCACCGAGGGGCTGTTCGAGCGGCTCTCCGTCTACCACTTCGGCATCGGCCTCTTGCGCGTTCTCGGCGCGCGCGGCCACGCTGCCGATCCGAAGCGGATCCCATGGCAGGAGCTCGACCTCAGCGATCCGCAGAAGCCGGTGTGGCGCAAACGATAGTTGCGTGCCCCGGCACGCTCCACAACGTCGTCATCGCGTCGCCGCTCGACCAGACCGGAGTCCAATCGCCCTTCACTGGATCGATGTCGATGGCGTCGCCGAGGTTCACGATCAAGAGTCGTGACTCGAAGCGCAACACGAACGTCCGCTCGCGGAGTACCGCCGCGTCGACGAGCGCTTCGTCGCGACGCATCCGCAGCAGCTCGCGATGGAACGCGACGGCGTCCTCATCGCGGTCATTCCAGTCAAGTTTGCACGCCAGGAACGTTTCCATCGCATGCGGCGGCGCGGTCTTCGTCGTGTCGATGCTCGGAAACTGTGTGAGGAAATCGCGCCGCCCTTTCGCCACGAGCTCCGCGAGCTCCGGCTTGTGATCGGCGAAGTAGAGGAACGGGGACGCCGCCGCGAACTCCTGCCCCTGAAACAAGAGCGGCGTCTGCGGCGCGAGGAGGAGCAGCGCCGTCAGCGCGCGCACGTCGTCGCGGGACGCGAGTCTGTGGATGCGATCGCCGCGCGCCGAGTTCGCGATCTGATCGTGATTCTGCAGGTAACAGACGAAGCGCCGCGGCGCGATGCCGCCGGACGGCGTGCCGCGGTTTTTCTTTTGCCACGAGTACCACTGGCCTTGATAAAGGAAGCCGCTCTTCGCCATCGCCACGAATTCGTTCGCGGTGCCGAGGTAATCGGTGTAGTAGGCCTCGCGGCGGCGGGTGAGCGCGACCATCGCGCTGTGGTGCCAGTCGTCATTCCAGAGCGCGTCGAGGCCGTACTCCGTCAAGAGGCGCACGTCCTGCGGCTCGTTCTCGGCGATCACGTAGATGCGGCGGCCCTTCGCCGCCTCGCGCGCGCGGCGGGCGATGAGGGCGATGACGTGCTCGCCACTCGCGTCGTGCATCGACTGCGTGGCGTCGAGGCGCAGGCCGTCGAGGCGGAACTCGTCGATCCAGTAGGCCGCGTTCTCGCTGACGAATTCGCGCACGCCGGCGGAGCCGTCACCGTCGTAGTTGATCGCCTCGCCCCATTCGTTCTCGTACGTCTTCGTAAAGTACGTGTTCGAGAACTGCGCGACGTAGCAGCCGTCGGGGCCGAAGTGGTTGTAGACGACGTCGAGCATCACGCCGAGGCCGAGTGCGTGCGCGGCGTCGACGAAGGCGCGGAAGTCGTCGGGCGTGCCGTAGAGCCGCGTCGGCGCCCAGAGGTCGACGCCGTCGTAACCCCAGCCGAAGCGGCCCGGAAAGTCGTTGACCGGCATGACCTCGAGCATCGTCACGCCGAGGTCGCGGAGCAGCGGGAGCTTTTCGATCGCGGCGCGGAACGTGCCCTCCGGTGTGAATGTGCCGATGTGCATCTCGTAGATCACGAGCCGCTCGATGGCCGGGTTCTCGTGCTGCCACGCGTACGCCGGATCGATGACCATCGACGGCCCGTGCGGCCCCTCGGGTTGGAAGCGCGACGCGGGATCGGGGAAGCCGCCGAGCTTGTAGAGTGTGCCGGCGCGCGCGTCGGCGACGAGACCGGCGAAGTAGCCGTCGCCGTCGGGATCGAGCGGAAACTCGGTGCCGTCGATCGCGACCGCGAGCGTCTCGCGCGCCGGCGCCCAAACGCGAAAGTGCACGCCGCGGCCGCTGAGCTCCGCGCCGATGGGATAGCGGCGTTGCATCTCGCAGCGAGTCGTGCAAACTGAGCGCCGTGAACCTCCTCCACCTCTTCGACCACTCGCTCGTAGGGCGCGCGGACGACGAAGCGCTGGAGTGGGCGGGGGAGACGTTCACCTTCGGCGACATCGAGCGCCGCAGCAACCGCGTCGCCAACGCGCTGCGCGCGCGCGGCTTCGCCAAGGGCGACCGGCTCTGCGTCCACCTCGCCAACCGCGTCGAGCTCGTCGACCTCTATATCGCCTGCGTGAAGCTCGGCGTGATCTTCGTCCCGATCAACATCCTCTACCGCGAGCGCGAGCTCGCCCACATCACCTCGGATGCCGAGCCGCGCGAATTCATCACTGCCGACAACCT
Organism: Thermoanaerobaculia bacterium; assembly: GCA_035276475.1. Classification (GTDB taxonomy): domain Bacteria; phylum Acidobacteriota; class Thermoanaerobaculia; order Gp7-AA8; family Gp7-AA8; genus DATDFB01. The sequence goes on from DATELQ010000160.1 coordinate 13,020, forward strand.
GCCGCAGCCGTCCGACGACGACACCCGCCCGCAGACGGAGCTCGACGGCGACGATCCCGCCGCGATCATCTACACGTCGGGCACGACCGGTGCGTCGAAGGGCGCGGTTCTGACGCACAACAATTTCCTCGCGAACGCGGTGAATCTCCTCGCGGCGTGGCAGATCACGCAGTTCGACCGCTTTCTCCTCCCGCTCCCGCTCTTCCACATCCACGCCCTCGGCAACGGACTGCACTGCTGGCTCGTCAGCGGCTGCCGCATGCGCCTCCTGGAGCGCTTCGACCACCGCACCGCGACGGCGGAGCTGCTCGACTTCCGGCCGACGCTCTTCTTCGGCGTGCCGACGGTGTACGTGCGCCTCCTCGACACGCCGCCCGACGCGGCGCGCGCGATCGGCGCGCACATGCGCCTCTTCGTCTCCGGCTCCGCGCCGCTGCCGCCCCAAGTGCTCGAGCAGTTCCGCGCGCTCTTCGATCACACGATCCTGGAGCGCTACGGGATGACGGAGACGTTCATGACGATCAGCAATCCGTACGCCGGCGAGCGCCGCGCCGGCACGGTCGGCTTTCCGCTGCCGGGCGTGTCGACGCGCATCGTCGACGGCGAGCTATTCGTGAAGTCGCCGACGCTCTTCGCCGGCTATTGGCGCCGGCCCGACGCCACGGCCGCGGCGTTCGACGACGGCTGGTTCCGCACCGGCGACCTCGCCGAGCGCTCCGCCGACGGCTACATCACACTCAAAGGCCGCAAGAGCGATCTGATCATCTCCGGCGGCTTCAACATCTATCCGCGCGAGATCGAGGAGTTCCTGCTCGAGCAGCCGGAGATCGACGAGGCCGCGGTGGTCGGCGTGGCCGACGCGGTGCGCGGCGAGCTCCCGGTGGCATTCATCGTCGGCGAGTTCGACGCCGACGATCTCGCGCGCCGCTGCCGCGAGCAGCTGGCGTCGTTCAAGGTGCCGCGGCGCTTCGTCCGCGTCGACGCGCTGCCGCGCACGCCGCTCGGAAAGGTGCAGAAACATCTGCTGCGGGAGAAACTCTGACCATGCGCAAGTTCGCGATCGTCCTGCTGCTGTTCGCCGTGCCGCTCGCCGCCGACGAGGCGACGAAGCGCGCGAAGATCCATACGATGCTCTCGATCGTCGGCGCCGACTTCCCCGACGGCTCGAAGCAGTTCACGGCGTTCGACGAGACCATGGACGAGATCCAGGTCGACGCCGCGATCGCCTTCTTCACGAGCGACGCCGGCCGCCAGTTCCTCCTCGCCTCGCGCGGCGCGCAAAAGCAAACGATGAAGAAGCTCGACGAGACGCTGGAGCAGTCGCGCAAGAAACGCGTGATGAACGAGCTCAAACGCCTCGACCAGGAGGTCGAAGGCCCCGACGTCCCGATCGTCGACCCTTGGGGCACGCCGTACAAGGTCGTGCAGGGCGGCGGCGCGCACCGCCGCTACGTGAGCGCCGGTCCCGACGGGAAGTTCTCGCCCGACTCGCTCAAGGCGGGGTTGACGAAGGGCGACTTCGGCGACGACTACATCTTCGAGGATGGCCAGTTCGTGAACGTGCCGTAGGCAAACGACAGAGGGACCGACGAGAGGCCTCCGGCGGGCGGGCGCGGCCCGCAGCGTTGGTTGCCTCCGGCCGAACGCACGATTGACGCGTCGAGCGCGATTGACGCGTCAACAAACGCTGCGGGCCGTGCCCGCCCGCCGGAGGCCTCTCGTCGGTCCCCCTACCGCGTCGTCCCGTATAGCGCCACGACCGTCGGCCCTGCGAATGGCCGCTTCGGCGCGCCGTCGCTGATCGCGATGCCGATCTCCTCGTAGTCGCGGCCCATCACGTTCTTGCGGTGTCCTTCGGAGTGCATCCACCCGTCGACCACGTCGGAGGCGCGGGGGTAGCCGACGGCGAGGTTCTCGCCGATCTCGCGGTAGTCGTAGCCGCGCTTCTCGGCCCACGTGAACGGATCGATGCCGTCGGGGGAGACGTGCTCGAAGTAGTGCTTCGAGAACATGTCGTGCATGCGGTCGTCCGCAGCGGCGCAGAGCTTCTCGCTCAGCCGCAGCGGCGGAAGCCCCGCCGCCGCGCGCTCGCGGTTCATCGCCTCGATCAGCCCCTCGGCGGACATGCCGCGGACGTCGGCGTGATGCTGCGCATCGAACGCGAACAGCGGCAACGACAGTGCGAGCGCGAATCCGAGGGTGGCGATCTTGCGGAGCATTTGCGGATTTTAAAGCGAACGGAACCGCGCGTCATTCCTGACCGCTGCCAGCAGCGGATCGCTGCGCAGCAACCTTTGATATTGGCCGGGCGGCATCTCCGCCGCGGCCTTCTTCAGCATCGCGAACGCGTCCTCGCCGCGGCCGCACGCGATCATCAGCGTGGCCACGCCGTACGACGAGATGAAGCGGTGCCGCCCCAGCTCTTGCAACTCGTCCAGCGTGCGCCGCGCGTCGTCGAGCCGCCCGGCGCTCGCGTAGCAGAGGCCGACGCGCACGAGGCTGCGCGGGTCCTGCCCGTGCTTCCACGCCTCGCGCGCCTCGGCGATGGCATCGTAGCGCTTCATGCGCAGGTACGCGCCGGCGAGGATGTAGTGCGCCAGGCCGAAGTGCGGCTCGAGGTCGAGCGCTCGGCGGCACTCCGCCACCGCCTCATCGAGGCGCCCGGCGTCCGAGTAGACGCCGCCGCGCTCCGCGATCATCACCACGCTCAGCGGATCGAGCGCCACCGCGCGGCCGCTCTCGTTGATGGCCTCGTCGTAACGCCCCATCGTGACGAGGCACCGGCTGTACCACTGCCGCGCCGTCGCGTAATTCGGATTCAGCTCGATGGCACGCTCGAACTCGCGTGCGGCGGCGGTGAGGTCGCTGTCGAAGTTCATCCGCACGTACGCGAGCGACGTGTGCGCCTCGGCCAGCCCTTCGTCGATCGACAGCGCGCGCTGCGCCGCGTCGCGCGCGAGCGGCAGCGCGGACGTCGGCGCGACCTCGTAGTAGATCGACTGCAGCGTGTAGCAATCGGCGAGTCCGGCGTACGCGAGGGCGTAGCGCGGATCCTTCTCGATGGCCTGCTTGAAGAACGCGATGGCGCGGCGGAACGACTCGCTCGTCCGCTTGTTCGCCTCGTAGCGCCCCTGCAGATACAGCTGATACGCCGCGCCGCTGGCCGTGTGGTTCTTCGCCACCGTCGCCTTCGCCGCGCCGCTGAGCTGCGGCTGGAGCTGCTCGGAGATCTGCCGCGCCACCGTCGACTGCGCGCCGGCGAGGTCGCCGAGCGTGGTCTGGTACTGCTCGCCCCACAGATGCCGGTTCGTCTTCCCGTCGATCAGCTCCGTGCTGATGCGCACCGCGTCCGTTGTCTGCGTCACGCGCACGGTGAGCAGCGCCTGCACGCCGAGATCGCGGGCGATGCGCTGCGGCGGTGTGTCGGTCCCTTTGTAACGAAATACCGATGTACGTGACACGACGGCGAGGTCGGGAATGCGGGATAGATCGTCGATCAGCGACTCCGTGATGCCGTCGCTCAGGTAGTCGGCGGTGTTGCCCGCGACGGGAAGCACGGCGATCGAGCGGATGGGCGAGGGGCCGCCGCGGTCGCGCGCGCGCAACGCCAGGATGACGCTGACGATGACGATGGCCGCGCCGGCGAGGAGCAGCGCGATCGGCAGCACGCGCATCGGCCGCCGCGTGGTCGCGACGCGATCGGTGACGCGGTCGCCGACCGGCGACGTCACGAGCGCCCGCAGCGCGAACGCCAGATCCCTTGCCGACTGGAACCGCCCGTCGGCGTGCTTCTCCAGGCAGCGCCGCACCACGCGCTCGTACTCCTGCGGCACGTTGCGCGGCAGCGCGGCCACGTCGTCGCGCATCACCGCGCTGATCGTGTCGACCGTGCTCCCGGACATGAACGGATTCGCGCCGCTCACGGCCTCGTAGAGAATGCACCCGAGGGCGAAGATGTCGGTGGAGGGAAGCGCGGGCTCGCCGCGGAGCTGCTCGGGCGCCATGTAGCCGAGCGTGCCGATGATCGCCGACTCGCTGGCCAGCTCCTCGCTGTCGAGCCGCTCCGTCTGCACCGTGTTGCTGTCCGCCGGCGACGCGTGCGGGCGCGACTTCGCCAGGCCGAAGTCGAGCAGCTTCACCACGCCGTCGCGCGTGACGAAGACGTTCTCCGGCTTGAGATCGCGGTGCACGACCCCTTTGCCATGCGCCGCCGCCAGTCCGTCGGCGATCGCCGCGGCGACGTCGACCGCCTCGCGCCACGGCAGCGGTCCGGCGGCGATCCGCTCGCGCAGATTGCGG
>DATELQ010000161.1:0-23447 GCA_035276475.1 Thermoanaerobaculia bacterium
AACGTCCACCCGAGCGCGCTGGAGTCCCCTGGCTTCGGACGCCGCCTCCGGCGCGCCGTTCCGGTCCGGCGCGCCGTCATCGAGATCACCGAGGCGGGGCCGATCACCGACGCCGAGACTGCACTCGCGAACGTCGAGGAGTTGCGCGGCGCCGGCGCGCTCTTCGCCCTCGACGACTTCGGCAGCGGCTACGCGCACCTGCGCTGGCTGCGGGAGATCCGTCCGCGCTTCATCAAGATCGCCCAGTCGATCGCCGGCGGCCTGGAACGCGCCCCGTGGCGGTGCAGTATCGTGCGCAACGTCCAGAACTTCGCCAAAGAGGCCGGCTGCTCTGTGATCGCCGAGGGCATCGAGACCGCGGCCACGGCGGATGCGGCGCGGGAGTTGGGCGTCGAGTTCGGGCAGGGTTACCTTTTCGGTCGGCCGGTGATCAGCGAGCCATTGCCTTGGAAATCGACGATATTGCCGGCGCCAATCTTCTCGTCACAGTTGTTGCCCGCGGCTTGACTCGTCCGGCTCGCCTGCAAAGGGGCTCGCCAGCGCGGCAACGTTCGCGTCGACCGTGGCGACGATCCTCGATGACGTTCGCAACGATTCTCGATAACGTCATCGACGTTCTCGTCAACGTTGGCGACGAATCTCGGGAACGTCAAGAACGATCCTCGATGTCGTCGACGACGATCTCGGAGAACGTTGAGGACAATCTTGCGAACCTGGCGACACCCCTTGCAACCGTAACGACGACCCTTGTCAACCGTTACGACGAGCCTTGCAACCGTGACGACGACCCTTGCGATCGTGACGACGGCCCTTGTGAACCGTAACGACGACTCTTGCGGCCGTCATGACGACCCTCGCGAACCGTCACCACGATCTTGCCATCCGTGACCTTGCAGCACGAGCAGCGCCTCCACTCACTCAGCCTTCTTGTCCTCCTCCACCTTCGCCCCCTTCTCCTTCATCCACGCCGCCAGGGCGTCGTGCTTGCCGCGGATCGCTTCCGATAGGGGGGTCTCGCCGCTGTCGCTGCGGGAGTTGAGCTCCGCGCCGTGATCGAGAAGGAGCTGGATCAGGTCCTGCCGTCCGAGCTCCGCCGCCTCGTGCATCGGCGTGAAGCCGCGGGCCTGGCGGACGAGCGCGTCGGCGCCGTGATCGAGGAGCAGCTTCGCCGTGGCGTACTGTCCGCTCAAGAGGGCCGCCTGCAGCGGTGTGTTGCGGAACTTCGTCTCCGCGCGCGCGTTCACGTCCGCCCCTTTGGCGATGAGGAGCTCCGCGTTGGCGACGTTGCCGGCGAACGCGGCGAGATGCAGCGGCGTCCAGCCGAACGAGCGCGCCGTCACCGCGCTCGTCTTCAGCATGGCCTCGAGCTGCTCCGGCGTGCCGAGGGCGGCGGTCTCGAACAGGTCGAGCTTCGGTTTCCTGGCCAGCACGGCCTTCAGCACCTCGTTCTCCTGCGGCGGGATGAAGGTTTCCTTGTTGCGGAGGATGAACATCGAAGCGATGACCGCCGACGTCCCTTTCGGCGTGTGCGCGTTCACGAGCGCCGGATCGGCGTCGAGCATGGTGCGGACGGTGGCGGCGTCGTTTGCCGAGACGGCCTTGAGAAACGTCCCTTCGTCGGCGGCCAGAAGCGAGATGAGTGCGAAAACGAGAATCATGGTTTGTCCCTCCGCGCTTCAAATTAGATCGCGCCGCGCCGGCGCGCATGTGCCGTACGGCCGAGGAATCGACCCATGACTTCCGGCCTATTCGCTCCGGCCTCGCACCTGTGCGATCCTCGACGCCGTGCGCAGCATCACCGTCGCCTCGTTCGCGGTCTGGCTCCTCGTCGGGCTGCCGGTGGTCGCTCTCGGCGCCACGACGTGGCAGCTCATGGCTGAGTGGGCCGTCGCCTACGTCCTCTTCGCCATCCTCTTCGCCGCCGATCTGCGCCGTCCGTCGCTCATGTTTCTGGCGCTCGCGGCGATGTCGATCGTCGTCACCGTTCTCCTTCTCTGCGACGGCTTCGAAGGAGCGCTCATGGCCCTCATCGCCATGCGTCTCGGCGGCCGCCTCAGCGTGCGCGCCGGCGTCGCCTGGATCGCCGCGCAAACGCTGCTCCTCGGCGGCGCCGTGGCCTTCCACTGGACCCCACGCGCGGCGCTCCTCCTCGCCCCGCCGTACCTCGGGTTTCAGCTCCTGGCGTTCTTCACTGTCCGCTTTCACGAGATGGCCGCCGACCGCAGCCGCGTCGCCGAACGGCTGCGCATCGCCCAGGAGCTGCACGACGCCCTCGGGCATCACCTCACGGCGTTGACGCTGAACCTCGAGGCGGCGCTGCAGCGCACTGAAGGAGACGCGAAGCGCGACGTGCAGAAGGCGCAGAGCCTTGCGCGGCAGCTCCTCGCCGACGTGCGCGCCATCGTCACCGAAGAGAGCGAGGCCTTCGACCTCGCCGCGGCGCTGGAGACGCTCGTGGCCGGCGTTCCGGCGCCGCACGTTCATCTCGACGTCGACGGCGCCCTGCGCATCGACGACCCGGAGCGCGCGCACATCGTGCTGCGCTGCGTGCAGGAGATCGTCACGAACGCGGTGCGGCACAGCGGTGCCGGCAACCTCTGGATCACCATCGAGCGCGACGGCCGCGGCTTCCGCATCCGCGCCCGCGACGACGGCCGCGGCAGCGACGCGCGCGCCGAGGGCTTCGGACTGCGGGGCATGCGCGAGCGCATCGAGCGTATCGGCGGCGAGCTGCGCATCGACACCCAGCCAGGCAGCGGCTTCGCCGTCGTGGCGGTGCTGCCGTCGTGATCCGCGTCTTCATCGCCGACGATCAGCTCCTGGTGCGGCAGGGCATCCGCACGCTCTTGGAGCTCGACCCGTCGCTGGAGATCGCCGGCGAAGCGGGCGACGGCGAGGAGACGCTGGCGCGCGTGCCCGAGACGCGGCCCGACGTGCTGCTCCTCGACGTGCGCATGCCGCGAAAAAACGGCATCGACGTGCTGCGCGAGCTCGGCGCGCGCGGCGCGCTGCCGCCGACGCTCATCCTCACCACGTTCGACGATACGGCCACGGTGCTCGACGGCATCCGCGCCGGCGCGCGGGGCTTCATGCTCAAGGACGTGTCGTACGACCAGCTCGTCAGCGCCATCCGCGCCATCGCCGCGGGCGAAACGGTGTTTCAGCCGGCAGTGACGCAGCGGCTCCTGCGCGCCTGGCCGCGCCGCGAGCCGCTGACGCAGTCGGAGCGCCTCACGGAGCGGGAGCTGGAGGTGGTGAGGCTGATGTCCGGCGGCTACAGCAACAAGGAGATCGCCCACGCCCTCGGCACGGCCGAGGGGACGATCAAGAACCACGTGTCGAGCATCCTCGCGAAGTTCGGCGTGCGCGACCGCACGCGCGCCGTGCTCAAGGCGCTGGAGGCGGGGTTGCTGTGACGCGCGCGACGTGGATGCGCTTCGTCGTGCCGCTCTGCTCCGTCCACGCGAAATAGACGTCGCGGCCGAGTCTGGCGATGCGCGGGAACCCGGCCGCACGCGCGGTGCTGGAGTCGGCGATCCGCATCGACGGCGACGTGCTTCCTGCCCGTGCCACGCGGCGCGCGCGAATCTCCGCACCGGCCGCCGTCTGTTCGATCCACGTCACGAGTGCGGTCTGCGGGTCGAGCATGACGACGTCGACGCGCCCGAACGGCTTGCCGTCATCGATGCGAACCGGCGACGCGAACGAGGCTCCGGCGTCATCGGAGAAGGCGACGAATGCCCTCCCCTGCTCCTGCGCGGCGGTGAACCACGCAACGGCGACGCGATCGCCGATCGCATCGACTTGCGGCCCGTTCACCGGACATCCCGCGATCTTCCAGCCGTCCGCGTGCACGAGCCGCGGTGCCGTCCAGCCATTCGCCGTGCGGCGCACCGAGACAATGTCGCGCACTTCGTCCGCGCGGCGGTCGCGATAGACGATGACGGGACCGCTCTTCGCCATGGCCATCCCGGTCGCGCAGCATTCGCACGTCCGCGTGTCGAGCGCCACCTCGGAGCCGACGTCGCCGCGCGCGTCGACCGACGCGTAGCGAATCGACATCTCGCCCTCTTCCTTCCCCTCGGCCATGTTGCGCCCGTCGAGCCACGTTGCGCCGACGCCGCCACCGGGCAACGGCACGAGCGAGACGAAGCCGTGCTCGTTCTTCTTTCCGTCGCGGTTGAGGAGGAACGGCGCGCTCCACGTCGCGCCGTTGTCCTTCGACACCGACATCCGTACGTCGCAGGCGTATACGTACTTGCCGCTCGTCTGCGGCCAATGCGCGAACAGCACGCCGCTGCTGTCCGCGACGATCGACGGGAAATCGGCCCAATTCACGACGAGGTCGTTCCGCTCCACGATCGTGCGCGGCGCAGTCCAGGCGTTGTTCGAGAAGCGGGAGAAGCGCAGCGCCACGCGATCGGTGCCGGCGACGGGCTCGAGCCAGCTCAAGAGGATTGCGTCGCGCGTGGCGAACACGAACGGCGCCGTCGCTCCCGGGCCGACGGGCGGCGCGAGCTCCTCGATTCCTTTCGCCGCCGCGGCGAGAAGGAGCAGAACGGAGAGTGCGAAGAGCGTTTTCATGGTCAGTGGTGGTGATGCTCGGACGAGCTGCTGCCGCCGCGAAGGCGCAGGAACGCGTAGAACGCGTGCGGATTGCTGCCGTAGTACGGCCGGATCGCATTCGGAACGGAGTAGAGCGTGACGTTCCCACCGATCGCACCGCTCAACGCTCGCGTGGCGAGCACGTCGCGCGAGTAGCCGAGCGTCAACGCCTTGATGCGGAACACGTCATGCTCGATCGCGGCAGGCACCGACACATCGTCGGCGAAGAGCTCGTCTTTGTCGACGATCTCCGCCCGGCCGGTGACGTAGTTCCCGCCGGCGAGCTGCAGCACGGACTCGGCGAGCCACGCGCTCGTGCCGTGCCCCTCGCTCTTGTTGTTGTGTCCGAAGATGAAGCTCGCGTCGAGCTGGCCGAGCGAGGTGGCGCCGCTGTACGACACCGACGCCGTCGTGCGCTGGATGTCTCCCGGCTCCAACGCTTCGGGATGTTCGAGGTGACCGGTCGAGAGTTGCGCCGTCCAGTGCGGCGACGGATCGAAGGTCACGCGCGCGGCCCACGAGTCGATCTTGCCGTGCTCGATGTTCCAGCGGTTCTCGTCCGGCTCGCCGCCGTGAAAGCCGCTGAACGCGAATCCCAGCGGGCCGCGTTGCGCGCCGAGCGTCAGCACGCTCGCCGCGATGTGCGTCGAGTCCTCCACGTGATGGCCGAGCGCACCCTGCGGGATCTCGGCGGCCGACGCACGGTGCGGGAACGCGACCGGGCCGAGCGCCGGATCGCCCATCGGCGCGGCGTAGACGTAGCCGATCGTGCCGTCGCCCAGGGGGTGCGCGTACTCGGCCGCCAGCTCCATGAACAAGTCGTGCGGGTGCTGCGCGTCGATGATCGGCCGGCCGTGCAGCGTCTCGCCGTTCTGGAACAGCTCGGGGTATTTGTCGCCGACCGTCACCGGCTCGAGACTGAGCATGGAGCGCAGCATGAGGTGCCCGCCGCCGAGCGGCTTGTCGGCCATGCCCATGATCCAGTTCGTCGAGAAAAACTTGTCGCCGCCGCGCGGACCGGTCTGCACGACTTCATTGACGAAGGCGACGCCGTGCAGCATCAGCATCCAGTCGCCGCTGTGCCACATCGACATGTGCATCGGCGCCGCGGCGGGATTCATCGCCGTGCCGGAGGACTGGCGCAGGAGCAGATCGCTCGTCGGATCGCTCTGCATCTGCATGCCGCTCATGTCGTGCTGCATGTGCTGCATGTCGTCGGTAGCCTGCGCGCCGGCGGCGAGCAGCAGAAATAGGATCGTTGCTATCAGGGACTTCATGATCGGAGCTCTCCTCAACAAGGCGCAGAACGGCCAGGTGCGCGTCGAAGGAGGGCGATCAAATCAGAAGCGTGGCCACAAAGAGGTGCAGACCGACGTCGCGGTCACAGCGAACCGCGCCGAGGGTGATGAAGCTGCGGTACGCCGGCGCGCTCGCAGCGTCGATGCGCCGCGGCGCAGCGAGCGCAGCGTGCAGCTGAAACGTGCGCGGGACCTCGGTGACGAGGCGTTTCACCGGCTCCTGCCGCTCGCGCGCGGGCGCCTGTTGCTGGTTCGCGTCGGCCGCGTGCTCGCCGTGGATGACATTCATGGCGAGATGGCAGAGCGGCATGACCTTGTGAACGACGCGGTGAAACGGAAGCACGCAGCAACCGAAGATCATCACCGTCGCGATGAGCGACGGAACGGTGGCTCCGGCGAGCCAGGCGGCGGCGATGACGGCGCGTCTCAACTCGCGCTCCCGTAACGGCGGAACGGAGGGAAGCCTTCCCGCGACAGGCGTGCGTACTCGGCGGGATGGGGCACGAGCCCGTTCTTCGGTAATTCGCTGACGAGCATGACGTCGTCGACTTCGCCGTCCTGAAGCACCAGCGACGCGAGATCGACGTCGCGCCGAACGATGAAGACGTCGGGAAACTCGTTGTCGATGTATGTGCCCTCGTTGAGGACGCACGACTCGCGAATCGTGCCGAGGAATTGCAGCTCGCGCGCGTCGATGCGCAGGCCGAGCTCTTCGAACGTCTCCCGCACCGCGCACTCCTCGGATGTCTCGCCCGCGGAGAGATGGCCGGCGGCGCTCACGTCCCAGAGGCCGGGATAGTTCTCCTTGCGCAGCGAGCGGCGTTGCAGGAGGAAGCGGCCATCGGACGAGACGATCCAGACGTGCGCGGCACGGTGCCAGTCGCCGTCGCGATGCACCTCGGCCTTCGTTTTCGTGAGGCCGGACGGCGCGCCCTCGGGCGTCAGGACGTCGATGAGCTCTGGTTCCACGCCCGCACCCGCTCCGCAATCTTCTCCGGCGTGAAGCCGAGGTGCTCGGCGATCTGCTCGTACGGCGCAGAGGCGCCGAAGCGGTCGATGCCGATCACCAGCGCGTCGTGGTTCACGTACTTGTACCAGCCGTCGGAGCGCCCCGCCTCAATGGCCACGATGCGGCTGCGGTCGCCGAGGACTTCGTTGTGGTATTCGATCGACTGCTTGTCGAAGAGATCGAGACACGGTGCCGACACGACGCGCGCGTTCGTCCCCTGCGAGCGCAACAGGTTCGCCGTCGCCACCGCCAGCGCCACCTCGGAGCCGGTAGCGATGAGGGTGATGTCGCCGTCGCGGTAGCCGTCGAGCGCGTACGCGCCGCGCCAGACCTCGTGCGGATCGAAGCTCTGCGCCACCGGCTCGAGCTTCTGCCGCGTCAGGGCCATGCACGTCGGCCCCTCCGCCTTCGCGACCGCCCACGCCCACGCCATGGCCACCTCGGCCGCCGTGCCCGGACGGAAGAAGGTCATGTTCGGGATCAGGCGGAGTGCGAAATAGTGCTCCACCGGCTGGTGCGTCGGACCGTCTTCGCCGAGGAACACCGAGTCGTGCGTGTAGACGAAGATCGAGGGGATGTTCATCAAACAGGCGATGCGCACCGAGGCGCGCATGTAATCGGAGAAGATCAGGAACGTGGCCCCGTAGGCGCGGAACGAGCCGTAGAGCGTGAGGCCGTTGACGATCGCCCCCATGGCGTGCTCGCGGATGCCGAAGTGGAGATTGCGGTTTTTGAACACGTTCAAATCGGGGGTATGGTGCTCCGCCCCCTTGGCCCGCTCGATGCTCGCCGACTCCTTGATGAGCGTGTTCGTCGAGGGCGCGAGGTCGGCAGCGCCGCCGACGACGAACGGCGCCAGCGCGGCGAGCTTCTGGATGACCTGTCCGGAAATCGCACGGGTAGCCGTGGCCTTCTCGACCTTCGCCGCGTCGAGGAGCTGCGACTCGAATCCCTCCGGCATCGACTTCGACCAGTAGCGGTCCCACTCCTCGGCGAGCTCCGGATTCCGCGTCCGCCACTCGGCCATCCCCTTCTCCCACTTCCGCCGCGCCCCGGAGAGGCGCTTGGTCTTGCGCGTGAACTCGGCGCGCACGTCGTCGGGCACGTAGAACGCCGGCTCCTCGGGCCAGCCGAGGGCCTGCTTCGTCGCTTTCACTTCGTCGGCGCCGAGCGGCTCGCCGTGCGCGCGCGCAGTGCCGTGGAACTTCGGCGAGCCCCAGCCGATGATCGTCCGGGCGATGATGATCGACGGCCTGTCCGTCACCTTCTGCGCGCGGCGGATGGCTTTGCGGATGGCATTGCGGTCGTGGCCGTCGATCTTCTGCGTATGCCAGCCGACGGCGTCGAAGCGCTTCTTCACATCCTCGGAGAACGCCAGCCGCGTCTCCCCTTCGATGGAGATGTGGTTGTCGTCGTAGAAGTAAATGAGGTTGCCGAGGCCGAGGTGCCCGGCGATCGACGCGGCCTCGGCGCTGATGCCTTCCATCAAGTCGCCGTCGGAGCAGATGCCGTAGACGTAGTGGTCGACGGGCTTGAACGCCTCTTCCGTATTGAAGCGCGCGGCCATCATCTTCGCGCCGAGGGCCATGCCGACGCTATGCGCGAACCCCTGACCGAGCGGTCCGGTCGTGACTTCGATCCCCGAGGCGTGGCCGTACTCCGGATGCCCGGCCGTGCGCGAGCCCCACTGGCGGAAGTGCTGGAGCTCGTCCATCGTCATGTCGGGATAGCCCGTCAGATGAAGGAGGGAGTAGAGGAGCATGGAGGCGTGGCCGGCGGAGAGGACGAAGCGGTCGCGGTTCGTCCAGTGCGGCGCCTTCGGATCGTGGCGGAGGAACTCGGTCCAGAGGACGAAGGCCATGTCGGCCATCCCCATCGGCGTCCCCGGGTGACCCGACTTCGCCTTCTCGACGGCGTCGACGGCGAGGAAGCGGATGGTGTTGACGCAGAGCTCTTCGAGCTTGTCCTTCGCTCCGATTTTCGGTTCGTTGCTTTCCTCGGCGACGGCGATCGCGGTGCTCGCCTCGTGGGCGGCGTCGCCCGTTTGTTGCTCCATTCGCAGGCCCTCCAGCGGGAGTCGGATTATACTCGGCGCATCCCGGACAACTTCTCGCTCGCGAAAGGTGAAGCGATGACGAACGAGACCGTTACGGTCAAAGGTTCTCCCGTTCGCAGTCTTCAGAAGTTCATCGACGCCGAGCTCACCAGCGACCAACGCGGCGCGGTGCTGAGCGCGTTGCCCGCGGAGTACGGCGCGCGCCTGCGCGGACCGGTGCTGGCGACGGAGACAATCCCGGTGACGGTGCTGAACAAGTTCACCGAGGAGGCGGCGAAGATCAAAGGAGAGGCGGTCGAGCAGTTCGCGCGCCGCGCCGGACGCGAAGGGGCGAGCGACGCGGTGAAGGGGATCTACCGCTTCTTCGCGCTGGTGCTGACGCCGCCGGCGCTGCTGTCGAAGGCGGGACAGATGTGGAGCTCGCTGTACAACCGCGGCGAGCTGAAGGTGGCGAATCAGACGGAGCACGGCGCGACGATCAAGCTGCTCAACTTCCCGTCCGAGCTCGCCGGCTGCGCGCGCATCACCGGCTGGATCGAGCGGATGGCGGAGCTGACGGGCGCGAAAAACGTGCGCGTGCAGCAAACGCAGTGCTACGCGAAGGGAGCGCCGCACTGCGAGTGGTCGGTGCACTGGCAGTGAACAAGCTCTTCGCCATCGAGTCGGATCATCCGCTGTTTCGGTACTTCACGGCCGAGGAGCGCGCGCGCGTCGAGTCGCTCGGCGAGCTGCGACGCGTCGCCCAGGACGACGATCTGATCCGCGCCGGCGAATCCGACGCGACGCTCTTCGCGGTCGAGGATGGGCGCCTCGACATCGTGGCGGTGCGCGACGGGCACGCGACGATCGTGGCGGCGGTCGGTCCGGGCGACGTTCTCGGCGAAGTGTCGTTCATCGACGACTCGCCGCGCACGGTGTCGGTGCGCGCCGGCGAGGAGACGTTGGTGCGCGCGTGGGACAAGCGCACGCTTTCGGAGGCGCTGGCGTTCAAGCCGCAGCTCCTGGCAAAGTTCGCGGTGGCGATGTGCGAGCTGCTGGTGGAGCGGATGCGCGACAATGCGCGGAGGGTCTGACGATGATTGCTGAGTTCCGCGGTTTCCTGACCAAGACGAACGCGCTGGCCCTCGCGGTCGGCGTGATCATCGGCGCGGCGGTGGGCAGCGTCGTGACCGGGCTGACGAACGACATCCTCATGCCGATCATCAGCCTCTTTCTCCCCAACGGCGGCTGGCGCGAGGCGAAGTACGTGCTCCGGACGACGACGGACGCCGCCGGCAAGACGACGGAGAATGCGATCCTCTACGGCCACTTCCTAGGCGCCGTGCTCGACTTCCTGATCATCTCGTTCGTCGTGTTCCTGCTGGTGAGGTGGATGGTGAAGCCAACACCCGTCAAGGAGCCGGAGCCGATGAAGAAGTGCCCCGAGTGCCTGGAGATGATTCCGGCGGCGGCGCGGCGCTGCCGGGCGTGTACGGCAACGGTCGGCTAGAACTTGAAGAGCAGCGCGGCGAAGAGCGCGCTGTCGCCTTTCTTCACGTCCGCGGCCGCGGGCTTGCTCTTGTAGTCGTAAACGTACGAGAGCGAGAGCTCCGCACGCGTGGCCACTTTCGTGGCCAGGCCCGCGTCGAAGTGGTAGAGCGCGTCGCCGAAGTCGCTCGTCTTCCAGATGCCGGACAGCTTCTGCGTGACCTTGCTCGCCGTCGTGAGCGCCCAGTCGAAGTTCTCCCCTGCCTTCAACGCGCCGCCGCTGGAGCGGCCCGCGGCGTCGCTGCTCTCGATGACGGTGCCGACCGCGCCGTCGACGGCGAGGTTGCGCACGTCGCTCTTGATGATGCGATAGCCGCCGCCGACGAGCGGCGCGATGAAGTAATTGACGTCCTTGAACGGATCGCGAAGGTACGAGACCTCGCCGAACGCGAAGGTGCGGTCGGAGACGGTGTACTCCTCGCGCGCGTCGGCCGTGGCCTTGTCGACGGTGGTCTCGCCGTTCGAGGCGCCGCGAATGTAGAGCGCGTCGGCCTTGAAGATCAGCTTCGTCTTCGGGTCGTACTTCGTGGCGAAGGTGAGGTTGTAATTCTTCGTGTCGGTGTTTCCGCTGGTGAGCGCGATGCCCGCGCCGAGGCTCGTGTTCCACGGCTTCGGCGGCGGCGCGGGATCAGCGGCGAAGGCGGCGGTAGCGACGAAGAACAGGACCAGACCCGGCAATCTCTTCTGCATGCCGCGCGCGGAAGCAAAGGTCGAGCCCGGCGCGGTTCAGCGCTTCTGCTCCCACGGCCGATACCCGAGCACGAAGTCGATCCGCCGTCCCAACGACGGGTGCGAGTAGCGCCACCACTCGATGAAGCGCGGCGGCCGCGGGTCGGCCTTCGAGTCCTCCGCGAATTTCACGAAGGCGCTAGCCATCGGCTCGTTGAAGTGCGTGAGCTCGAGGCCGAAGACGTCGGCCTGGTGCTCGACGTGGCGCGAGAAGCCCGACGTCACGGGCGAGATCAGGAACGTGATGACGGTGCTAAGGATGAGGAGCCACGGGAGGGCGGCGGGGTCGCCGCGCGTGTCGCGGATGCCCCAGCGGCTTCCCCACCGCTGGAGGCCGCGCTCGAAGAGGATCTGTCCGATCCAGAAGATGAAGAACGAGAGCGCGACGGAGAAGGCGATGCCCTTCCAGAGGTGCTTCAGCACGTAGTGCCCCATCTCGTGGCCCATGACGGCGAGGACTTCGTCGTGGTCGAGCTTCTGGAGCAGCGTGTCCCACATGACGATGCGCGCCGAGGGGCCGACGCCGGTGACGTAGGCGTTCATCTCCTTCGTCTGTTTCGATTTGTCGACCTGATAGACGCGGCCGTTCTCGATCCCCGCGCGCGCGGCCTCGGCGAGGAGATCGCGGCGAAGCACGGGGTCGCGCAGCGGCTCGAATTTGTTGAAGAGCGGGTCGATGACGAGCGGCGTGATGAGGACGCCGACGATGATGAGCGGGATCGAACCGAGCCAGGCGACGATCCACCAGCGTCTGCATTTGCGAATCGCGAAGAGGACAAGGCCGCCGACGAGGGCGCTGATCACGAGGCTGACGCCGAGGGCTTTCGCGTAGTCGGCGAGCCACGTGGCGAGCGACTCGTTGGTGAGGTCGAACTGGTGCGGGACGATGTAGTCCTCGTAGAAGGCAAGCGGTAACTCGAGGAGTGTCATCGCCAGGACGAGGAACATGACGTAGACCGGCGCGGCGGCGCGGGTCTTTTCGGCAAGGTCGCGGAGCTTCGCCGAGGCTCCGCTTCGCAGAAGGAGGAACAGCACCGCCAGGCCGTAGGCGATGTTGACGAAGTAGAGGACGTCGAGCAGGCGGCTGTGGCGGAGCATCTCCGGCGTGACCGTCGGTTCGAGCTTCCGGGCGGCGCCGAGGACCGCGGCGGCGAGGACGACGATCAGCAGCTTGCGCACGGCCGGTATGATCGCACGGCTATGTTTGCGATTCGTGAAGCGACCGAAGCCGACGTTCCGCTGATTCTGCAGTTCATTCGCGACCTCGCCGAGTACGAGCGGCTCTCGCACAAATGCGTGGCCACGGAGGAGCAGCTGCGCGCGACGCTCTTCGGCAGTCCGCGCTTCGCCGAGGTGATCCTCGCCGAGGACGACGGCGCGCCCGTCGGCTTCGCGCTCTTCTTCCACAACTACTCGACGTTCCTCGCCCAGCCCGGCATCTACCTCGAGGACCTCTTCGTAAACCCGGAGGCGCGCGGCCGCGGCTACGGCAAGGCACTCTTGGCGCGCCTGGCGCAGCTCGCCCGCGAGCGCGGCTGCGGGCGGGTGGAGTGGGCGGTGCTCAACTGGAACACGCCGTCGATCGACTTCTACAAGTCCTTGGGCGCCGTGCCGATGGACGAGTGGACGGTGTTTCGCCTGACCGGCGACGCGCTCAACGCGCTCGCTAGTGCGGCGCGATGACCGTCACGTGCTGCGTGGAGTTGTTCGTCACCGACACCAGCGCCGAGATCACGCGCCGCCCGGTCTCGCCGTCGATCTCGATCCGCAGCGGGCCCTTGCCGGCAAGCTGCGGGATGCTCTGCACGAGGTCGGGCATGTTGAGCGAGCTGTAGCCGAACGGGCCGGGCGTCAGCGACACCTCGGCGTCGACGAGCGGCTGCACGGCCGCGAACGCGAAGATGCGCAGATGCGCGGTCTGGCCTCCGTCCGTGCGGAAGACCCGCAGAGCGACGCGGAACCTCGGGTCGGTCGGCACTTGGAGGATGTCGAACGGGCGGTCGTAGAGGTCCTTCTCGCGCACGACCGGGATCTCCGTCCCGAATGCCTCCGACTGCTTCGAGAGATCGCGCGCGATCACGTTGAAGAAGACGCGCGGCGCGAACTGCCGGGCGACGTAGAGGACCATTCCGGGCGGCACGTTCGCGCCCGTCACCGTGACGCTGGCGACGGCGGGGACGCTGTCGAAGAACGCCGGCACGATCGGCAGGGCCAGGCCCGGCACGGTGTTGAAGTTCGAGCGCAGGGCCACGTCCGTCGTCCACTGCGAGCCGAACGCGCCGGCGCCGGTGAGGAGCGCGGGAAAGACGACCGGCTCGAAGAACGCGAGGTCGGGGGTTTGGTCGGGAACGTAGTAGTCGAGCGCCGCCGTGGCGGTGAGCGTTTCGGCGCCGCGCTCGAGCGTGACGTCGACCGCGCCCGCGGCGTGCGGCGGCACCACGACGACGATGTCGTTGGTGGCCGCGAGCGTCGCCTTCGCCGTCGCGCCGCCGATGCGCACCGCGAACGTCTGGCAGACCACCGGCGACGGCCCGACCGCGCACGCGATGAGCGAGACATTGCTGCGGAGGTGGATCTCGCCGCCTGACGTCGTCACGACGTTCGGCACGACGTCGAAGGGCGGCACGGCGTCGCGCACGACGAGCGTTCCATGCTCCGGCGTGCCGTTCGCCACGACGTCGTAGACACCGGCCGGCAGCCTGCCGAGACTCACCGGCACATCGATCGGCGTGAGAGACGGCGGCGCGAGGATCGGGCACGGCGGAAAGTTGAGCGTGATCGAGATCGTCGAGCCGTTGCGCGTGACACCGTTCGGCGTCGGCGGACAGAACGTCGCCTGCACCGCCACGTGCGCGACGACCGGCGTCGCGGAGGTCGGATTCGGTGGGTCGAAGGAGATTGCCGCGGAGAGCGTTGGGGCAACGAGGAACGAGAGCACCAGGGCAAGACGCATGCAGTCGATACGACTGCGAGCGTGATTGCGTCTACGACCGCAGCGCTTCCACCGGCGTCAGGCGCGAGGCGCTGATCGACGGGTAGACCCCCGCCGCGAGGCCGATGAAGATCGCGAAGCCGCTGGCGATCAGCACCGCGTCGGGCGACACCGGAAGCCCCGCAGGGAAGAACTGGGCGATGAGCTTCACGCAGCCGATGCCGAAGCTCACGCCGATGACTGCGCCGACGACCGAGAGCGTGATGGACTCGATCAGGAACTGCATGAAGACCTCGGTGTCGGTCGCTCCCATCGACTTGCGCAGGCCGATCTCGAAGAGGCGCTCGGAGATCGAGATCTTCAGCACCGAGAAGATGCCGACGCCGCCGATGAGCAGCGAGATCGCCGCGATGGAGAAGAACACGATGCGCCAGTTGCCGATGATCGTCCGCACCTCGGCGCGCGTCTTTAGGATCTCCTTGCCGACGTTCTCGACGTGCACGTCGCCGATGCCGTTGTGCGCGCGGGCCAGGATCTGCACGGCCTCGTCCTCGGCCTCCACGCTCTTCTCCGGATCGGCGGCCTTGGCCATCACGTAGGAGATGGCGTTCTTGCCGTACATGTCCTCGTACACGGAGAACGGGATGTACATGCCGGCGGTCTCGCGGCGCATGTCGTCGTCGTTGACGAACATGGTATTGAACTTCGTGCCGACGCCGATGACTGTGAAGCGGCGCCCGCCGAGGGTGACCTGCTGGCCGACGGCGGTGTCGCCGCCGAAGAGCTGCTGCTTGAGCTTGAACCCGAGGACGCAGACGGCGGCGCGCGTGCGGATGTCGGTGTCGCCGATGAACCGCCCCTCGGTGGTCTTGCGGCTCTTGATCGTCACGAACTCCGGCGTGATCCCCCAGAGGTTCACGCGGCGCGTGACCGTGCCGGCGGTGACGACGGCGCGGTTCTCGCCGACCGGCGCGATGTCGCTGATGAGCTGACTGCCGTCGAACCAGCGCTCGTCGTCGGTGCGCAGGCCGCGGGAGAGGTACTGCTTGGCGCGCTGGATGCGGTCCGCCGGCGCGCGCTTCGACATCATCAGCACGCCGTCGAGGCCGAGGTCGTTCACGCCTTCCCACACGGCGCGCTCGACGCCGTTGAGCACGGAGAGCACGACCACGAGCGCGAGCGTGCCGAGGATGACGCCGAGGAGCGTGAAGAGCGAGCGCAGCGGATGCGCTTTCACTTCCTCGAGGCTGGTGCGGACCGATTCGCCGATGTACATGATCGTTACTCCGTCCGCAGCGCTTCGATGGGATGCAACCGCGAGGCGCGGATGGCCGGATACATGCCGAACACGAGGCCCGTGCCGGCGGCGAAGATCAGGGCCTTGACGATGACGTCGGGCGTCATCTGCGCGGCGTTGCGCGTGAGAAGAGAGATGCCGTCGCAAAAGAACTTGCCGACGAAGATGCCGATCACGCCGCCGAAGATGGAGACGAGGATCGAGTTCGAGAGGAACTGACTGAAGATCTGCATCGGCGACGCGCCGACGGCCTTGCGCGTGCCAACTTCGCGCACGCGCTCGTTGAACGAAGCGAGCTGGATGTTCATGACTACGATGCCGCCGACGATGAGCGAGATGAGGCCGCAGACCATGAACAGCACGTCGTACATCTTGTTGTTCTGCTCGTTGCGCTTGAGGTTGGCGACGCGCGAGTAGACCTCGAAGTCCTTCACGCCGTGCTCGCGCTTCAGGATCGACTCGAGCTCGGCGACGGCGTCTTTCCAGTTCTTCGTGTCGCGCATGCGCGCGTGCATCCAGGAGACTTTGCCGCGCTCGAGCGGCTCGCCCTTGCGGGTCATGTAGGTGGTGATGGGGATGTAGATCTGCCGGTTCATCCAGCGGAGGGCGTTGTGCTCGCCGTTGTCGAAGCTGAAGTACTTCTCCTCCATGACGCCGACGACCTGGTAGCCGCTGCCGCCGATGATCATGGTCTTGCCGATGGGGTTGTCGGTGGCGAAGAACTCCCTGGCGCGCTCGCTGCCTAGGACGACGACGCGCGCCGCGGAGGCGACGTCGTTGTCGGTGATGAAGCGGCCCTTGTCGGCGTGGAAGTCGTTCATGGGCGAGTACGCCGGAGTGATGCCCATGACCGCGCGCGGCTTTTCGATGTCGCGGTAGCGGATGGTGAGGCTCTCGTTGCAGACGGGCGAGACGAGGTCGATGTGCTTGGCGTCGCGGCGGAGGGCCACGACGTCGCTCCAGGTCAGGCCGCGCGAGGCCAGGGCCTTCGCATCGAGGGTGACCTTCCCCGTCGGCTTGTCGTTGATCCAGATTTTCTGAATGCCGCCGCTGATGGCGTAGAACTTCATCGACTGCGCTTTGCCGGCGACGGAGAGGGAGAAGGTGGCCACGATCGAGCCCGCGCCGAGGATGATCCCGGTGAGCTGCAGCAGCGTCCGCCCGAAGTTGTCGCGGATGTCGCGGATGCCGTCGAGGATGGATTCGAGGAGGATCATGGCTAGTCGATGGTGTCGCCGTCGACGATCTGTCCGTCGACGATCTTGATGCGACGCCCCGTCCGGGACGCAATCGTCGGATCGTGCGTGACGAGGATGATGGTCTCTTCCTGGCTGATGAGGTTCTCGAAGATGGCGATGATCTCGTGGCCGGTTTTCTGATCGAGGTTGCCGGTCGGCTCGTCGGCGAGGATGAGCGAGGGATTGTTGACGAGCGCGCGGGCGATGGCCACGCGCTGGCGCTGGCCGCCGGAGAGCTGGTTCGGGCGGTGCTTGGCCCGGTTGGCCAGACCCACGCGATCGAGCGCGTTCATGGCGCGCTCGCGGCGGTCGCCGCCGCCCGTGCCGGCGTAGAGCAGCGGGAGCTCGACGTTCTTGAGCACCGTGGCGCGCGGCAGGAGGTTGAAGGTCTGGAAGACGAAGCCGATTCGCTGGTTGCGGATGCGCGCAAGCTGGCGGCTCGACATCTCGGCGACGTCTTCGCCGTCGAGCCAGTAGCGGCCGGAGCTCGGCGTATCGAGGCAGCCGAGGATGTGCATCAGCGTCGACTTGCCGGAGCCGGAGGGGCCGATGATGGCGGCGAACTCGCCGCGCTCGACGGCCAGGTCGACGCCACGAAGGGCCTGCACGGCGTTCTCGCCGGAGTCGTAGGTCTTCGTGACCGCTTCGAGCTGGATGAGAGCGCGGGCGGGCTCGGCTTCGTATTTGAGGACAGCGCTCATGATGAGTTCTTAGTTCTTGGTTGTTGGTTCTTAGTTCGGGGTTCTTAGGTTCTTAGGTCCTTAGGTTCTTAGGCTCGTTCTCAACTAAGAACTAAGAACCTAAGAACCAAGAACTAGTCGTCCGATTCGTCTTTCTTCTTGTCGAGCGGCAGCGTCGGGTCTTCGAGGGCCACTTCATCCCCTGCTTTCAGCCCCTTCACGATCTCGACTCTGGCGTTGTCCGACAGTCCGGTCACGATGACGCGCTTCTCGAAGAACTGCTTCCACGCTTCCTTGTCGACCTGCGGCTTGCCGTTCTTGTCCGTGGCCGGCTTCTTCTTCGCCGCCTCGGCCGCCTTCTTCGGATCGATCTGCTTCTTCACGAAGACGATCTCTCCCTCGTCGCGCTGGAACACCGCCTCGACCGGCACGGTCAGCACGTGCGGCTTCTTCTCGCCGACCATCTCGATGTTCGCGGTCATGCCGGAGCGGAGCTCGCGGCCTTGCGCATCGAGGCGGATCTCCACGTCGAAGACGCGCACTTTGTCGTCGAGGCGCACGGCCGGAGCGATGCGGTCGACGCGGCCGGCGAACGACACTTTCTGATAGGCGTCGAGCGTGACCTTCACCGGCATGCCGACGCGCACTTTGCCGATGTCGACTTCGTTGACGCCGGCCTTGACGATCATCTTGGAGACGTCGGCGACGGTGAAGAGCACCGTGCCGGCGTTGAACGAAGAGACGCCCGAGGTGATGGACTCGCCGATCTCGACGTTCTTCGTCAGGACCACGCCGTCCATCGGGGCGACGACGTTGGAGCCCTGGAACTTCTCCGGCGACTGGTTGATGGGGATGCCGCTCTTCTCGACGATGTTGTACTTCTCCTGCGTCTTCTCGAACTCCTGCTTGGCCGCGAGGTACTCGGTCTCGCTGTCGCGATGCTGCTTGCCGGCGAGGAGTCCGGAGTTGAAGAGCGAGTTGTCCTGCTCGTAGTTCTTCTTGGCCTGATTGAAGCGGATCTCCGCCGCGCTCAGGGCGTTCTTGACGTCGGCGAGCGACTGGGCCTGGTTGAGGTCGGGCTCGACGCGCGCGAGGACGTCGCCGCGCTTCACCGTGTCGCCGTCGCGGTGCAGGATCGAGATGACCTTACCCGACACCGCCGACTTGACGTCGACTTTGACTTCGGGCTGCACGTTGCCGACTTCCGTGACCTTGACCTGGATGTCGGCGACCTCGGCTTTACCGACTTTCGCCGGGAGCTTGACCTCTTTCGGAGTGCTCCCCTTCGCCTTCATCGCCACGAATGCGATGACGATGATGAGCGCCAGCCCGATGGCCGAAAAAATCGCGACTTTCTTTTTGCGCTTGGATGCCATGCCTGCACCTCGATCGTTTGCGACCTATAACGGTCGAGGGGCGTGAAGGTTTCACCGCGGAACGCGTTTCGCTTCGGCGCGGCTTCGAGCATTGCGGCGACTTCGCGCGCCGTGCGCGCGCTCAAGATCCGGTCGTCGCCGGTGATCGGATCGACGGCGACGACGATGGTCCGCTTCGGGTAGGCAAGCTTGTAGTCGGTCGAGTAGCGGATGCGCAGCTCGCTCGTCCGCTCCTTGCTCGGCGGGAGGTTCATGACCGGCTGCGGCTCCGGAACGCCGGTGCTGAGGTGCGTGGCCATGGTGGCGCTCTTGTCGCCGTGCCACGGCGCGATGGTCACGCTCGAGGGGCGGCCGAGGACGATGGCGATCTTGCCGCGCAGCGTGGTCGAGCCTTTGCGGCCGTCGACGCTGAGGTGTTGGTCGGCGTCTCGCGCCGCGGCGGCGACGTCGGCGGCGAACGTCGGGCCGCGTGCGGCGAGGAACCGGTCGACGAAGTGCGCTGCGCCGGCCTCGTCATGGATCTTCGACCACTCCGCGCGCTCGCTCTTCGTCATGAAGTAGCCCTGCGGCGAGTCGGCCCAGCCGCTGAAGCGGCCGAGGGTCGCGGCGAAGAGGAGGGCGATCGCCAGGACGTTCATAGCTTCGCCGCCTGCAACCGCTCCAACTGCTCCATCGGATACGAGCCGGCGCTCACCTTCTCGTGCGCTTCCTGGATGCGGCCGTTCTCGTCGATGACGTAGGCGATGCGCTTGGCGTACTGGTCGCTCGCGCTCGACGCCGCGCCGTAAGCCAAGCCGATTTTGTGATCGGTGTCGCAGAGGAGCGGGAACGGGAAGTGGAACTTCTCCGCGAACTTGGCGTTGGCCTGCTGGTCGTCGAAGGAGACGCCGAGGATCTTGACGTTGCGGTCGTTGTACTGCGAGGCGAGGTCCCGGAACCCGGAACCTTCGGCCGTTCAGCCAGGGGTGTCGGCTTTCGGGTAGAACCAGAGGACGACCTTGCTGCCGCGGAAGTCGCGGAGCTTCACCGTGCGGCCGCGATGATCGACGGTTTCGAAGTCAGGAGCCGGGTCGCCGACTTTCAGCATCTTTGCACCTCGGAAGACATAGTTGAAAATCCCGCGCAACGACCACACATCCATATTCTATGTCGCTCGTCGAAGACGTCGTCATCCAACTCCCGCCCGGCCGCGCGCTCGACCTCGCTTGCGGGCGCGGGCGGTGGGCACACTGGCTTGCCGAGCGCGGCTGGGAGGTGGTGGCAGTGGACCGCTCCGAGGAAGCGCTGGCGGATGTGCGCACGCCGAAGCTGAAGATGGATCTGGAGCGCGGCGCGCCGCTGCCCTTCGCCGACGCGACGTTCGACCTCGTGCTGATCATTCGATTCCTCCACCGGCCGCTCTTCGACGAGGCGGAGCGGGTGCTGAAGCCGGGCGGGATTCTGATCACGCATCCGAAGACGACGGGGCGCTTCGGGATCGATCCGCGCGAGCTCGCGGCGCGCTTCGCGAAGTGGGAGACGATCGTTCCCGCGTCGGAGGCGGGATTGGCCGTTCGCCGGCCGGGCTGACATCATGGCCGAGGAGCTTTTCGATCGACTGGTCGACGCGTTCGAAGGCGGACGCGCGGCGGTCTTTTGCGGCGCCGGCATCTCGGCGCCCGCCGGAATCCCTCTGGCCGGCGCGTTGGTCGACGCGGCGTTGGAAGCGCTCGAAGCCACCGCAGAGGAACGGCAGCACATCGGTACGGCCGCGCTTCCGTTCGAAGCCTTCATGGAGACGCTGCGGCTCGAGGGGACGCACGAGGATCATCTGCTGATCTTCCGCGAGGGATCGCCCGCGCCGGCACATGCGCTCTTCGCCGCGCTCGCCGCGAGAGGATTTCTGCGTACGCTCTGCACGACAAATTTCGATCTCCTCTTCGAGCGCGCGTTCGCCGCGCGCGGTCTCCCGCCGGGCACGCCGAAGTTGATCAAGGTTCATGGGAGCGTCGACGATCTCGAGAGCATGGCCGTCACGCTGCGGCAGGTGGCCGGCCAAACCTTCTCCCGCCCTCGCGCCGAGGCCATCCGCCATGTCTTCCTCACGGGCGAGCACGACACGGTGCTCGGGCGATCGGATACAGCGGCTCCGATCGCTTCGATCTCACTCCCTTGATCGCCGCGCATGCCGCGTCGGGCAAGACCGTCTTCGTCGTCGATCACGCGGCCGGAATGGATGCGATTGACCCGCAGCCGCTGCGCTCGCCATTTCAGAACTACACAGGAAGTGGTCTTCGATGCGACGCGGATTGGGTCGTGCGCCGCCTTTGGCAACGGCTGGAGCGCGCCGACGCGCCGGCGCCGGCGCCCGTCCCGAACCTACTCGAACGTTGGCGGGATGACCTGCGGCGATTTCCCTCCGGCGCGAAAAAGGCGGCGATGGGATCGCTCCTCTTTCGCGCGTCGCAGCACTACCTCGCCATTCGGCGTTACTTCGACGCGCTCCGCGATCTGACGGACCCGCACGCGCGCACGTCGGTGCTCCTGAAGTTCGGCAACGCCCGGCGCAACGTCGGAGAGCTCCAGGAAGCGGTGTCGGCGTTCCGCAGAGCCGCCGAGGAAGCCAAATCGGCGGACGACAAGGCGAGGCAGCATCAGGCGCTCGCCGCGTTGGCCGGGGGCCTCATGAATCTCGGCAAGGTGAACGAGGCCAGACCGCTGCTCCAACAGGCATGGTCCCTCGCCGGAGCGTGCGACCGTGCGACGCTCGGCGAAACGCTCGGAATGATCGCGGAGGGCTTCTGGCGCAGCGGCGATCTCAAAAATGCGCAGCGCGCACTCAGCGACGCCATCGACATCGCCCGCGAGGTCGGCGACGTGCGCGGCCTTTCCGGACGTCTCGGCAACCTGGCCGTCATCCACATGAACAGCGGCCGTCTCAAGGAGGCGGAGGCGGCGCTGCACGAGGCGCGCGAGCTCTCGGCCCTCGCCGGCGACGTCAAAGGAGAGGCCTTCGTCCTCGGCTCGCTCGCGCAACTCAGCTTCGCGCGCAAGGCATACGCGGAAGCGCGGACGCTGAACGAGCGCGCGCTGGAGATCTTTCGCGCGCTGCGCGACCGCCAGGGCGAGGCTCGGGTCCTCGGCAATCTCGGCCTTGCCTGGGAGCAGCTCGGCGACCGCATGAAGGCGCTCGAGCTCTATGCCGAATCGCGGCGCCTGGCCATCGAGATCGGCGATCAGCAGGTTCTGCAAGCCGCGGTGGCCAACCTTGCGCGGATGGGGTTTGGCTGATCACGAGGCCTGCATCCGCACTCGCAGTACGTCGGCCGGACTGACGAAGCCCGCCACCCTCCCCTCCTCGTCCGTGACCGGGCAGCGGTCGATCCCCTCCTTCGCCATGCGGCGGATGAGGTCGCGGACGTCGTCGGTCGTGCGCGCGACGACGGGCCACGGCTGCACGTGTGCGGCGAGCGGCTGGTCGCTCGTGTCGAGCGCCTGCGACGGCAGGAGCCCGATCAGCTTGCGCTGCTCGTTCACGACCGGGTAGTAGCGATGGCGCGATCCGGCGACGAGTTGCGCGGCGTCGCGCAACGTCAAAGAGGCATCGAGCACGACAACGTCGCTCGACATCACCTCCGCGGCCGAGAGTCCGGCCAGCGGATCGCCGGCGGCGCTCTCGCGGTAACCCTCGTCGCGCATCTGTCGCTCGGTCAGGTTCTCGTGCGCGATGGCGCGCGAGATCGCCGTCGACAGCGCCACGGCGAGCATCAGCGGCAGGATCAGGCCGTAGTCGCCCGTGACCTCGACGACGATCAGCACCGCAGAGATCGGGCAGCGCAGCAGGCCGCCGAAGAACGCGCCCATGCCGACGAGCGCGTAGGCGCCGGGATCGGCGGCGTGCGTGAGGCGGCCGATCGTCGCGCCGAGCGCGGCGCCGATGAAGAGCGACGGCGCGAAGACGCCGCCCAAGATTCCGCAGCCGAGCGCGATGATGAAGGCCACGACTTTGGCGATGAACGCGGTCGCGGACGTCTGCACGTGGCCGTGCAGAAAGAGCGACGTCGTCTCGTAGCCGACGGAGAAGATCACCGGGACGAAGAGCCCGATCGCGCCGATGACGACGCCGCCGAGGGCTGCGCGCAGCCATGGCGGAATGCGCGCGAGGCGCCGGCGCAAGAACGTGATCGCGTGCACCGCGCCGCCCGACACGGCGCCGGCGGCGACGCCCGCGGCGGCAAAACCGAGGAGCTCGCGGATGTTCGTCCAGTTCCCGCTCGGCGCGCTGAGCAGCGGCTTGCCGCCGAGCATCAGCCGCTCCACGACCGCCGCGGCGACGGCGGCGACGATGGTCCCGCCGAGGAGGCCGCGGCTGGCGTTGCCCATGACTTCTTCGAGCGCGAAGACGACGCCGGTGATCGGCGTGTTGAAGATCGCGGCGATGCCGGCAGCGGTGCCGACCGGGATCATGCTGCGGACCAATTTCTTCGGCAGCCGCGCCGCGCGCGCGATCCACATGGCGATGCCGCTCGCCAAGACGACGGTCGGTCCCTCGGGGCCGAGCGGCGCGCCCGCGCCGAGGGAGATCGGCGTCAGCACGAGCGTCGCGGCGATGCTGCGGTCGTCGAGCAGCGCCACGTCCTCGCCGTACGCGCGGCGAACGCGCGCCAGGTTCGCGCCGCCCGCCGGCGCGGCGAAGCGGCGGATGACGAGGGCGATGAGCG
>DATELQ010000162.1:0-92049 GCA_035276475.1 Thermoanaerobaculia bacterium
GACGCGAAGCACTCCGGCACGCCGGCGAGCGTGGCGTCAAGGCCGCGCGCGCGCAGGTCGGCGACCGAGCGCTCGTTCGTGTCGAAGCCGCGCGCGGCGACGCCGGCGTCGCGGCAGGCCAGGAGCAGCTCGCCGCGGCCGCAGCCGATGTCGAGCAGCGGCGCGTGCGTCTTGACCAGCTCCACGTACGGCGCGATCGCCTCGCGCACTTCCGCTTCGCTGCCGCGCATGCCGTCTTCGAGGCGGCGGTAGACGACGTCGTTGCGCGCCGCCTCCGGCGCGCGTTCGAGGAACGGGTTCGTCACGTCGCGCAGCCGCGCTGCCACCGACTCGATCTTCTGATCGAGCGCGGCGATCAGCGCATCGTTGCGCCGCGCCGCGACCGGAATCAGCTTGCGCACGTTCGCAACATCGGCAGCGAGCGCCTCGTCGGCGCGCCGGACGTCGCTCTGCACCGTCGCGAGGTCGGCTTTCAGATCGTCGCGCAATGCGGCAACGTCGCGGCGCAGGTCCGCGAGCAGATCGATGAGGACGACGTTGAAGTTCTTCTGCCGCTCCGCCTCGGCCTCGTTCGCGCGGCTGACGATGCGCCGCACGACGCGGAACAGCCATTCCAAGCGGGCCGGGCGGGGGCGGTAGCGCCGGTCGTCACGCCACACCTCCCGCCAGGCGTCGGCGCCGGCGGGAGGTGTGTCGACGAAGTCGGGCATGACGCCTAGCTTACGCGTTCGCGGGCTCGGCCGGCTCGGCCGGCTCTTCGACCGACTCGACGCCGATCGGCACGACCTCGACCTGGATGTGCGCCGTGACGTCCTTGTACAGGCGGACTTCCACGTCGTGCGTGCCGATGGTCTTGATCGGGTGCGCCAGCTCGATGCGGCGTTTGTCGACGGTGTGGCCCTTGGCCTCGAGGGCGTCGGCGATGTCGTTCGCCGTGACCGAGCCGAAGAGCTGCCCATGCTCGCCCACGCGCTTCTCCACCGTGACCTTCGTCCCCTTCACCGCCTCGGCTGCCTTCGCTGCGGCGTCCTTCTCCTGCTGCGCGAGGAGCGCCCACTTCTTGCGCTCCTGCTCGATGCCCTTCAGGTTGCCCGTCGTGGCTTCGCGCGCGAGGTTCTTCGGAAGGAGATAGTTCCGGGCGTAGCCGTCCTTGACGGTGACGATGTCGCCGCGCGCGCCGAGGCCGCGGATCTCGTCAGTCAGAATGACTTTCATCTGAGTCGTCCTTTCGCTTCATAAAGTGTCGGAAATCGAAGAATGAGTCGAACAGTCCGGCCATGCTCAGCATCAGCGGCGCGATGCCGCCGACCACGGTGAGCACGCCGAGCATCGCGTACGCGAGGAGCGACGCGCCGAGGCCCGCCCCGAACGTGACCAAGAGCGAGCGGAAGATCGCCAACCCCTGCACGAGGTAGAGAAAGACCACCACTGTGAGGATGTTCGCGCCGACGTGCTGCACGGCCCCTTTCATCAGCGGCGAGACGCCGCCGACGATGAAGGCGAACAGCAGCCAGTCGGGGAAGGCGAGATTGCGGAAGAGATACGGCGTAGCCAGGGAGAGGTCCGTCCCCTCCACCGCCGCCCGCCATCCGCGCAGCCGCCCGAACACGAGAACACTGAGCAAGAGGAAGAGCGTGATGTCGATGACGAGGAAGCCCGGCGTGCAGAACACCGCGACGTCGGTCCACTTTTTGATCGCCGTCGACGGCATGCCCATCTTCGCGTAGAAATCGGCGAACGATGCGCCGCTCTTCTTCGCGCCGTCGATCTGCTCCGTGTACGGCGAGAACGACAGCAGCGTGCGCGAGCCGACTTCCGTGAGGAGCAACCCGCCGACGGCGACGACGATCGCCACGAGCAGCACGCGCCCGAAGGCCTCGCCGCGCTCGACCATCGGCAGCACCGCCAACGCGGGCAGGGCCAGGCCGAGGATCATTGCGGCGAGGTACGAGTACTCGCTGCGCGGCAGCGGCTCAATCGTGACCTGGAACGCGGTGACAAGCGCCGCAAAGGCGACGCCCGTCGCGAGCGCGAGCCACGCCGCGCGCCGGCCAAGGCGGATGCCGCAGTGCAGCAGCACCGCCGGCAACAGCACGGCGAACGGCGTGACGAGCGTGATCGCCGCCAGCGCGGCGTGGATCACGAAGCTGCGCGCGGCCGACTTTCCGGTCGGCCGCCGCGGCACCGCCACCGGTTCCACAGACGAGTCGATCATCGAGAGATCAATCCGCGGTGAACGGCAGCAGCGCGGCGATGCGCGCGCGCTTGATGGCGTTCTGCAGCTTGCGCTGGTGCAGCGCGCACGTACCGGAGATGCGGCGCGGAAGGATCTTCCCCCGCTCCGGGATGAACTGCTGCAGCGTCTTCAGGTCCTTGTAGTCGATGTACTCGATCTTCTCCACGCAGAACTTGCAGACGCGCTTGCGGCGGTAGAAGAACTTCTTCTTCCCGCCCTGCTGTCCCGGTCCGCCGGCGGCACCGCCGCCACCCGGGCCGGAACGACGAGGTCCAGTCGTAGCCATGTCGTTTCTCCTTTACTCCGCCGCCGGTGCTTCTTCCGTTGCCGGTGCGGGTGCTGCCGGTGCGGGCGCAGGCTCGGCGGCCGGCGCAAAGGCCGGAGCCGGGCGGACGCGCTCCTTCTTCGGATTCTTCTTGGCGAGCTTGTCGGCGCGCTTGTGCTCGAGGTCCGTGCGCACGATCATGTGGCGCAGGATCCGGTCGGAGTTCTTCATCCGCCGGTCGAGCTCCGCGAGCGAGCCGTCGCTCTCGAAGACGAAGAGGTGGTAGTTGCCTTCGTTGAACTTCTGGATGGGATAGGCGAGACGGCGGCGTCCCCACGCTTCTTCGTTCGTGAGTTTCGCGCCCGTCCCCGCCGCGACGCGTTTGAGCTCGTCCACGAGCGTCGTCGCTTCCTCCTCCGGCACTTGCGGAGTGAGGATGAACAGGACTTCGTAAGTCCTCATGATTCCTCCTTCTGGCCTAGCGGAATCCCGACTCGTGCGGGATTCAAGGAGCTCGGCAGATTGTGAAAGATGTGTCCGGAACTTCGGACAGCAGCGGAGAAGGTCGGAACCGGTCCGATTATTTCCCGCGACGGACATAGAATCCCCGCCCATGCGTCGATTTGCACTCTCTCTGCTCTTCCTCGCCACCACCGCCCTCGCCCAGCAGGACCCCAAGCTCTTTCAGGAGCTTCGCTGGCGCGGCATCGGTCCGTTCCGCGGCGGCCGCACCGTCGCCGGCGTCGGCATCCCGAGCCAGCCGCACGTCTTCTACATCGGCGTCAACAACGGCGGCGTCTGGAAAACCACCGACGCCGGCCGCACCTGGATGCCGATCTTCGACGACCAGCCCACCGGCTCCATCGGCGCCATCGCCGTCGCGCCGTCCGACCCCAACATCATCTATGTCGGCAGCGGCGAAGGCTTGCAGCGCCCCGACCTCTCCACCGGCGACGGCATGTATCGCTCCAGCGACGCCGGCAAAACGTGGACGCACTACGGTCTCCGCGACGGCCAGCAGATCCCGACCATCGCCGTCGACCCACGCGATCCCAACCGCCTCTTCGTCGCCGTCTTGGGCCACCCCTACGGCCCGAACGCGGAGCGCGGCATCTTCCGTTCGACCGATGGCGGCAAAACCTTCGACAAAGTCCTGTACAAAGACGAGAACACCGGCGGCATCGACGTCATCCTTGACCCGTCGAATCCGAGCACCGTCTACGCCGCGCTGTGGGAGCAGCGCCAGGGCCCGTGGGAGAACGGCGTCTTCACCGGTCCCGGCACTGGCGTCTACAAGTCGACCGACGGCGGCACGACGTGGAAGCCCCTCAACCTCGGCGCCGAGAAGCTCGGCCGCGTCGGCTTGGAAGTCTGCGCGGCCGATCCGAAGCGGCTCTACGCCGTCGTCGACGCAAAGAACGGCGGCCTCTATGGCTCGCGCGACGGCGG
Organism: Thermoanaerobaculia bacterium; assembly: GCA_035276475.1. GTDB lineage: Bacteria > Acidobacteriota > Thermoanaerobaculia > Gp7-AA8 > Gp7-AA8 > DATDFB01. Next base: position 3,951 of record DATELQ010000162.1, read on the forward strand.
CGAGACGTGGACCGTCATCAACAACAAGGAAGAGATCTGGGAGCGCGGCGGCGACTTCAACGAGGTGCGCGCCGATCCGAAAAATCCGGACGTGATCTACATCGCGAACGTCGTGACGTGGAAGTCCGTCGACGGCGGCAAGACCTTCCACTCCTTCCGCGGCGCGCCGGGCGGCGACGACTACCACCGCCTCTGGATCAATCCGAACGACACCAACATCATCCTCAACGCCTCGGATCAAGGAGCGATCGTCACGCTCAACGGCGGCGCGTCGTGGAGCTCCTGGTACAACCAGCCGACCGCGCAGATCTTTCACGTCAACGCCGACAACGCGTTCCCCTACCGCGTCTGCGGCGGCCAGCAGGAGAGCGGCTCCGCCTGCGTGCAGACGCGCGGCGACGACGGGCGCATCACCGACCGCGAGTGGCACCCGGTGTCGGTCGAAGAATATGGATACGCCGTCCCCGACCCGCTCGATCCCGACCTCGTCTACGGCGGCAAGATCACGCGCTGGGACCGCCGCACCGGGCAGGTGCAGCAGGTCGGGCCGAAGCCGCTGCGCGGCGGCAATTTCCGCATGATCCGCACGCAGCCGGTCGTCTTCTCGCCCGCCGATCCGCACGTCCTCTTCTTCGCCGCGAATACGGTTTGGAAAACCACCGACGGCGCGCAGACCTGGACCGAGATCAGCCCCGACTTGACGCGCAAGGAGTGGCCGGTGCCGGCGAACGTCGGCGTCTACGCGAAGGACGTCAAGGTCACGCAGCGCGGCGTCGTCTACGCTCTCGCGCCGTCGCCGCTCGACGTCAACCTTCTCTGGGCCGGCACGGACGACGGCCTCCTTCACGTCACCCGCGACGGCGGCAAAACCTGGACGAACGTCACGCCGCCGACGCACGTGCCGTGGGCGAAAGTCTCGATCCTCGAGGCCTCGCACTTCGACGCGAACGAAGCCTACGCAGCGATCAACACCCTCCGCCTCGACGACCTGCGCCCGCACATCCTACGCACAAAGGACGGCGGCAAGAGTTGGGCTGAAGTCGTCAGCGGCATCGCGAACAACGGCATCATCAACGTCGTCCGCGAAGACCCGAAAAGGCGCGGACTCCTCTTCGCCGGCAGCGAGACGAACGTTTACGTCTCCTTCGACGACGGCGACCACTGGCAGTCGCTCCGCCTGAACATGCCGGCGACGTCGATCCGCGACCTCGTGCTGCACGGCGACGACCTCATCGCCGGCACGCACGGCCGCGGCTTCTGGGTGCTCGACGACATCGAGCCGCTGCGGCAAGTCGGCACCAACGGCCTGCTCAAGCCGCAGCAGGCCATCCGCTTCCGCTGGAACAAGAACCCCGACACCCCCCTCCCGCCCGACGAGCCGGCCGGCGACAACGGCCCCGACGGCGCGATCATCGACTACGTCCTGCCGTCGCAGGCGAGCGTCGTCGAGCTCGCGATCGTCGACGCGAGCCATCAGGTCGTCCGCCGCTACTCGAGCCGCGACAAGGCCGAGCCGCCGAAGGACGAAGGCAACATCCCGTGGTACTGGATCCGCCCGCCGCGCGTGCTCTCGACCGCGCCGGGCATGCACCGATTCATGTGGGACCTGCATCTGACGCCGGTGCCGACGCCGCGGCCTCAGTATCCGATCGCGGCGACGCCGCACGACACCGCGCCGGTCGTGATCGCGCCGTGGGTGCCGCCGGGTCAGTACACCGTGCAGCTCATCGTTGACGGCAACGCTTCGATGCAGCCGCTCACGGTCGTCATCGACCCCCGCGTCAAGACGCCGGCGAGCGAGCTGCAGCAGCAGTACGCGCTGTCGCGGCAGGTGTGGCAGGAACTGATGTCGCTCGGCACGGCCACGACGGAGCTCCAGGCGCTGCGCGCCGCGCGCCGCGATGCGTCGAAAACGCCTGCGGCCGGCACGTCAGGGGAGAGCGCGAAGGCGCCGGAGGCGGAGCTCGACTTCGAGAAGCGCGCCGCCGCGCTCGAAGGCGAGTCGGGCGGCGACTTCGGCCCGCCACGCGTCGCCGCAGGGCAGCCCGAGACGATCAACTCCCTCGCCGGCTCGCTGCGCACGCTCCTCGCGATTCTGCAGAGCGCCGATGCGCTGCCGAACGCCGCCGCGCTCGCCGCGGTGCAGGAGAAGCACCTCGCGTTCACGGACGTCATGAAGCGCTTCGGAGAGCTGAAGGGACGGTAGGGCCTGTTCGACTACCACCGCTATTTGCTCGCCGACGACGTCCGCATGACGGCGTGGCGTGAGGCCATCGGTCGCGTCGTACGGCCCGACGACGTCGTGCTCGACGCCGGCACCGGCACCGGCATCCTCGCGTTTTTCGCGTGCGATGCCGGCGCGCGCCGCGTCTACGCCGTCGAGCGGCAGCACACCGCCGACGCCGCAGCGATGCTCGCGCGGCAGCTCGGCTACGCCGACCGCGTGACGGTGATCCACGGCCGCACGACGGAGATCGAGCTGCCCGAGCGCGCCACGCTGCTGACGACGGAGACGATCGGCCCGCTCGTTTTCAACGAAGGGATCCTCGAGATCGTCGCCGACGCGCGCCGGCGCCTCCTCGCGCCCGGCGCGCGCATGATCCCGTCGCACATCGACCTCTGGATCGCCCCCGCCGAGCTGCCGAACTTTTACGACCGCCTCATCGACTGGTGGAGCACCCCGCGCCTCGGTTTCGACTTCTCCGCGATCCGCACGTTCGCGGCGAACACGGTCTACAGCGAGAAAGTCGCGCGCGATCAACTGCTCGCCGCGCCGGAAACCGCGATGTCGATCGACTTCCGCGATCTCGGCGACACCGCCCAGCACGGCGCCGCCTCGTTCCACGCGACCCGCGACGGCGTCGTTCAAGGCTTCGCCCTCGGCTTCATTGCGACGCTGGCCGACGGCGTGATGCTGACGAATCAGTGGAGCGGCGCCGGCTGGGACCAGGGCGTCCTGCCGCTCGAGACGCCCGTCGCCGTCACCGCCGGCACGCCGATCGACGTCGACGTCCGCACCGACAACGGCGCCATGTGGCACTGGCGCGGCCGCATCGGCGACACCGAGTTCGCGCAGACCACGCTCCTCTCGCGGCCGCCGTGCATTGCGGTAAAGTGAGCGCGGCTCCATGCGGCTCCTCACGTTCGCGATCGCAGCCGTTCTCGCCATGCCGCTGGCGGCGGCGACGCGCTACACCGCCACCGTGGGATCGCAAAAGGCCACGGTGCTCGCCGACGGAGCGCACCGGCGCGTTGACATTCCGCGCCAGTCGCAGCCCTTCGAGTTCGACGTCCTCCTCTCCGACGACGGCGGCGCGACGTTCACCGCGCTCAACACGCCGCTGAAGACGTGGTTCCGGACCAACGCGACGGCAATCGAGCGCCGGCCGCACATTTTCTGGCACGAGCTGATGACGCGGATCTCCGTGCGCGACATTCACGTGACGACTACGGACGAGCCGGAGCACAGGTCGGTGATCAAGACCACGTTCACGGTGAACGAGCCGCGGGTGACGGTGAAGTTCGCCTCGACGATCGAGATCTGGACGACCGACTCGGTCGACGCCGCGCTCGCCGTGCGTCCCGTCGACCTCATCACCAGCTACCCCGAGGTCGACGCACAGCTGCTTCCCGCTCTGGCGAAGGTCCACGGCTTCCCGATCAAGACCGTTCTCACCGCGACGCGCGTGTACGTCGGCGGCCGGCCGCAGACGCTCACGTATAGGGCGACCGTCTCCGGCATCGAGACCGTCGCCGCGCCGAAGCACGCCTTCGAGCGCCCCGCCGACTTCGTCAATCAGCCGCCGCTCCTCGGAGTTCCCGGCAAATGACCGACGAGAAGCGCAACCTCATCGCCCAATGGGCGTTCGACACGCGCCCCGTCCTGCTGCGCTTCCACCTCTGGCTCGAGGACGTCGAAGTCGAGCGGAAGCAGCCCGGGCCCGTCTCCGCCGTGACGTTCACGCCGCGCGGCATCGCCCGCTGTCTGGCCATGACCTCCGCCGCGACGGCGCTCGGCACGCGCCTCTTCGGCAACTTCGGCGAAGGCAAGGGGAAAGACAAGAGCGCGTACAACCAGGTCAAGAAGTCGGCCGACGCGATCAGCGCGTATGTGATGAGCGAAGGGCTCTGGCACCTCACGCGCACGCTCCCCGAGAACCACGCCATCATGGTCTCCCTCGGCGAGGGGCTCATGCCGAAGGCCGGCGAGACGCCGGAGATGGGGGCGAACCCGCTGCTCGGCTTCGGCCGCGTCTATGCCCGCCCCGAGGTCGCGCGCATCGTCGACCGTCGCGTGCGGCGGCTGCTCAACGAGCCGGGACACACGTTCGAACAGTTCTATGAGTGGCTGCAGGACCGCGGCATCACGCTGTGGGGCGCCGCAGTCGACACGCTCGAGAACACGTCGCGCTTCGCCGAGGGGAAGACGACCGGGCCCATGGCCGTCTTTCACCTCTTCGATTCACCGTTGAAAATGGCCCGGCCGTACGAGTCGTACATGGGCTGCCTCACCGTGCCGCGGAGCGTGGCCGAGGCGGCGGAGCGGCAGTCGGTGCTGCTCGACTACCGCACGCCGCGCAAGCACGTCGTCGAGTGCATCGAGGCGGCGTATCCGGGCATCCAACGCGAGCACATCCACGTCTGGACGCTGCGCGGAAAGAGCCGCGCCGCGCGCCTCGGCAATCTGTGGCAGGAGTGGAACGACCTCGGCGCGCATCTCGTCGACGACGGCTGGCGCGCGCCGTCGGGAATCGAAGTCTTTACCGACTCCGGCACGTACGCGCCGACGTTCCTCGTCGGGAGCTGGCGCGACGGCGACGGCGCGACGCACGTCTTCCTCTGCGACGGATACGCGGCGACGGCCGAGGCGATGCAGGCGGCCAGTCTCTGCGAAGTCCTCGACGTCGACGCCAGCATGGAAGTCTTCTCCTCAGTTTTCGAGCTGCCGTGCGACAAAGAAGGCGCGCTGATGCGGCTCGACCGCCGCGCGCCCGACTTCGCGCAACGGGTCAGCGCGCTCTTCGGACGCGAGCTCGACGCCGAGCACGTGCGCACGTACGCCGCGGCCATCGAAGAGCTGGAGACGTCGAACATCCCGAACGACGGCAAGCGCGTGCTCCGCGCCGACGATTTCCTTCCGCAGAAGGAGTGGAAGGTGCTGGCCAGCATCGGCTACATGTGCGACGACCCCTACACCGGCGCCCCCGGCATCGTCGAGGCCGGCGACGGCGTCTACCGCGTCACCACGTGCCTCGCCACGCGCCAGGCGCAGTCACGGATCACGTTCACGCTGCGGCTGATGGAGCCGATGCCTGTGGCGCGGCAGGTGTTCAGCCCGCTGCTCGTCCGCTTCCTGAACGGCGTCGACCACACCACGCGCGCCGTCAAGATCTCCGACTCCGGCCGCATCCGCAACGAATTGCAGACGATGTTCTCGCAAGCGCTCGAGCATGACGGCGAGCGCATCCGCGTGCACTTCGACCGCGTGGATGAGCGCGTCATGCCGCGGCAGAGCCAGGAGGCAGTGCGGGACATTCTGCGCTGGTACAAGCAAGAGCATCCGGTGTGGTTCGATTGGCTTCAGATGTGACTTCAAAGGCATGGTTCCTGCTCCAAATAACCGGCAGAGGAGAACGGAACTATGCACAAAACAAAGGTCTTCGCAGCAGCCGTGTTCGCTCTGCTCCTGGCTGCCGCCTGCGGCTCTTCGAGCCCCTTCGGCGACTACGGCAGCGGATCGAACAACAACCAGGCGTATGACGTCCGTGGCACGGTCGACTCGGTCGACACCTACAGCCACTCCATCTATCTATCGAACGCCAGCGGTTACAACACCTCGCTCGCCGGCACCGGCGGGTACGGAAACACGGTCCGGGTGTACTACGACAACAACACCTCGGTCGTGTACCAGGGCCGCAACTTCCGTCCGGAGGATTTGCAGCGCGGCGATCAGGTCACGGTGCACGTCGACAACTCCAACGGCACGCTGATGGCGCGCTCGATGGACGTTACGTATGACGTGAACAGCGGCATGGCCTCGTCGTCGCCGTATCCGTCGTCGTCGCAGTACCCGTCGTCGTCGTATCCGACGTACGGCAACGGCTCGATGATCACCGGCACCGTGCGCGCGGTCGACACCAACCGCCGCACCATCACTGTCGATCCGGGTTACGGCGGCTCGTACGTGACGGTCGACTACGCCACGAACACGCCGATCTACTTCAACGGCCGCACGTACGCGGCGGGCGACCTCGAGGTCGGCGACCAGGTGAGCGTCCGCGTGAGCAACGGCGGCACGAGCCGCGTCGGCGCGCAGGACATCACCGTCACGCGGTCGATCAGCAGCAACAACAGCGGTACGTACAACTCGTCGACGAACCTGCAGACGGTGCGCGGCACCGTGCGGTACATCGACGCCAACGCCCGCACGATCCAGCTGGAGTCGACGCAGTGGATGAACGGCTTCCAGACGAACACGGGCGGGAACACCATCACCATTCATTACGATCCGACGGCGCGCGTCGACGTGAGCGGGCAGCTCTATCCGCTCTCGAACCTCGAGCGCGGCGACGTGATCGACGTGGCTCTCGAGCCGAACGGCTCTTCGAATTTCCTCGCGCAGCGCATCACGCTGGTGCGCGACGTGCGGTCGCGGTAACGCTTTCGGGACGTGCGCGCCGGCTGCCCATCCAGAGGAACAGGGCGCCGGCCGCGCACGCCGCCGGACAGATCAAGAGAGCCCTCCCCAATCCCCACCCATCGCTCAGTTTCCCGATCAGCGGCGAGCCGATGCCGTACGCAGTGATGTTGACGATGGAGAAGAAGATGCCGATGGCCAGGCCGCGCTGGCGTGGGCCGGCCATCTCGGTGATGTCGGCCGTGGCGGGGCCGACCCAGAGGATCGACAGTGCGTACAGCATCGCGTTGACGATGATGAGCGGCGCGACCTCGCGCACGTTCAGAAGCGCCAGCCAGAGCGGCGCGGAAAGGAACGCCGCCGTCGCGGTGAAGGCCATGCGCCGCTTCACGCGATCGGAGAGCCAGCCGCCGAGGATCATCGCCGGCATGCCGACGGCGATGGCCAGGATGCCGGCCGCCGTCCCGACGACGCCGAGCTTGAAGCCGCGCTCGCGCACGAAGTACGTCGCACCCCAGATACCGAGGTTGTTCGAGGCCAGGCCGACGAGCGCGTAGCCGGCAAAGAGGTAGAGCAGCGGCGTGAGCGTGCGCCAGTCGGCCGATTCCTGCTTCGCGTCGGTGCGCCCGCGCTCCGGCTCGCGCAACGCGAAGACGAGCGCTGCGAGCACGAGACCGGGAAATCCGAGAAAGTAGAACGCGTAGCGCCAGCCCCACGTCTGCCCGATCCAGCCGCCGAGGAAGAAGGCGAGGCCGCCGCCGATCGAGATGCCGGAGGAGTAGATCGACTGCGACGTCGCCCGCATCCGCGGCGGGAAGTAGTCGCTGAGGAGCGACAGCGCCGCCGGGCCGAGCGTCGCCTCGCCGACGCCGACCATCATCCGGCAGAAGAAGATCGACCAGAAGCTGTGCGCGAAGCCGGTCAGCCCCGAGAACAAGCTCCACACCGCCAGGCCGCCGCCGATCAGGACCTTGCGCGGAACGCGGTCGGCGAGCGCGCCGAACGGCACGCCGAGGAGCGTGTAGAAGATGACGAAGGAGGTCGTGCCGAGAAGGGCGAGCTGCAGGTCGCTGAACGCCATCTCTTTCTTGATCGGCGTGAAGAGGATGTAGATCAACGTGCGGTCGAGAAAGTTGAGGACGTAGACCGCGGTCAGGAGAGAGAGGGCGTACCACGAGTATGAGGGCGCTCGTTCCAAGTCGGACGACATGGCGGCGGAGTTTATACAATGCCGCGCCGTGAACGAGTACCGCATCAAGCAGACGATGGTCCGCGTGGCGCGGCGGCTCGATCAGAAGGGGATTCTGACGTCGACGGATGGCAATCTCTCGGCGCTCCTCGACGACGGCGGCACGCTGATCACGCCGAGCGGCTCGTGCAAAGGGGAGCTGCAGCCGGAGCAGATCGTGCGTCTTTTCCGCGACGGCTCTCCGCGCCACGGCAAGCCGTCGTCGGAGGTCGCGCTGCACCGGATGATCTACGCGAAACGGCCCGACGTGCGCGCGATCATCCACGCGCACCCTCCGTACGCAACGGCGTACGCGGTCGCGGGGATCGCGCTCGATCAGCCGATTCTCTCCGAGGCAATCTTGACGCTGGGGCGCGTGCCGGTGGCGTCGTACGCGATGCCGACCGCGGAGGAGCTCGCCCGCAGCGTGGAGCCGCTCGTCGAAGGCCACGACGCGGTGCTGCTCCGCTTCCACGGCGCGGTCTGTTTCGCGCGCGACCTCGAGCAAGCCGGCTATCTGATGGAGACTCTCGAGCACGTCGCGCACATCGATCACATCCGCCGCATCCTCGGAGCGAACGATCTGATCCCGCCGCACGAGGTGGCGCGTCTCGAGGAGCTGCGCGCGGCGATGCGCGCTAGGTAGGGGCGCACAGCGTGCGCCTACATCGCGCGCTGCAACGCGCGGATGACGAAGCTCGCCGCGCCGTCCGCGACCTCGATCCACTCCGCGGTGATGTCCTCGACGCGCGGGTCGAGCCCGTCGTCGTGCATCGGATGGATGACGGTCGTCCGCCCGCGCGCGATTTCCTCACGTAGCTCGAAGAGCCGCCGCAGCGCCGCCGTCCGTCCCGCAATCGCCTCGACTGCCTCCGCGAGTCTGAGGATCGACGTCTCCTCGTCCTCCGGGCCGCGCGCGAGGTGCAGAAGCTGAAAGAGCGCCGCCGCGGCGCCGCCCGTCGCGAGTTGTTGCGTGCCGATCTGCAGACCGTCGTACCACGCGGTGACTTTGTCGATCGGCACCTGCTCGAGCTCCGACGCGTACGTGAAGAGCCGCGCGCTGAAGGTGACGTCGCGGACGCGCGACTCGCCGCCGGTCACGGAGATGATTCCGGCAAACGAGCCTGGCGTCGAGAGGTTCAGCAGCAGAAAGACGTCGTGGAAGAAAAGCTCGACGTACGCGGGCGCGTCGCGGCGGTCGAAGTCGCCCTCGACGTCGACGGCGATGCGGATCTCCGGCGTCGACAGTTGCGTTGGCCACTCCGCGGCGACGCGCACGTTGCCGTACACACGCTCGCGCACGACGTCGTGCGGCACGGCGGCGTCGTCGCGCACGATCTCCACCTCGAATTGCATTTGGTTCATGGTCAACCCCTCCGCGCAAGAGGATGTCGCCGCGCCGCCATTTCCGTCGAGTTTCTACGCGCCGTGCACCCCCGTCCCTCGGAGGCCTCATCATCTCGCTGAAACGATCTACGCGACGTGGACACCATAAAGAGAGGAGAACTGCCGCCATGGCCGCATCGAAGAAGTCGTCGAAGAAAAAACCGTCGAAGAAAAAGAAGCCGACCGCCGCGCCGGCAGTGCTGGCGTGGGAGGACGATCCGCTGTCGTTGCCGAGCGCGTCGCCGGTGCAACGACCCGTCCCGAATGTGAGCGACACGCGCCTGGCGATCCGCATCGAAGGGCCGAAGCCGGCGCCGAAGATTTATCCGCGCGGCACGAAGGAGTTCCGCTACTGGACCACGGCCGAGGCGCTGCGGCGGGCGGCGGATTTCTGGGGAGGGATTCTCCCGGGCGCGTTCACGTGGCAGGTCGGCAGCCAGCTCCCCGTGCATCTCGACGAGGGCGTCGACCTCAACGCGTTCTACACGCGCGGCGGCGGCGGCGATCTTCCCGGCCTGAACTTCTTTCACGAGACCGTGGACGGCACGACGTATTTCTCCGCAGAGAGTCCGGAGGTGACGTGCCATGAATTCGGACACGCGGTGCTCGACGCGCTGCGGCCCGAGCTCTTCAACGTGGCATTCGCCGAGGCGGCGGCGTTCCACGAGTCGTTCGGCGACATGACGGCGATTCTCAGCGTGCTGCAGCTGCAGTCGATGCGCGTCGACGTGATCGGCGCGACGGGCGGGAAGCTCGCGCGCAACTCGCGCGTGTCGCGCCTCGCCGAGCAGCTCGGCTTCGCCATCCGCTTCAGCCATCCCGACCTGGTCGACGCCGACTCGCTGCGCAACGCCGCGAATACGTTTTTCTACCGCGACCCGCAGCAGCTCCCACCGAGCGCGCCCGCGACGCTGCTGTCGTCGGAGCCGCACTCGTTCTCCCGCGTGTTCACGGCCGCGTTCCTCGAGATTCTTGCCGGGATTTTCACCGCGCAAGGAACGCCCGGGAGCGAGCAGCAGCTGCTCGATTCGACGAAGATCGCCGGGCAGCTGCTCAGCGGCGCAGTGATGGAAGCGCCGGTGGTGCCGGCGTACTACAGCCAGGTCGCCGCACATTTCCTGAGCGTGGACGCGGCGCAGTTCGCGAAAAAGTACCGCGACATCGTCAAGGCCGCATTCGTCCGCCACGGCATCTTGTCGCTCGACGCCGCATCGTCTGGCGTAACCGACGCGCAGATGAAGGCCGCGCCGCGCGCCTTCGCTGCAGCCGCCGCCGACCGCCGCACGCAGACGATGGCACTCCCGGCGAAGCGCTTCGGCCTCGACACGCTGGTCGTGGCCGCGCCGGCGAGCGCTCCGCGCTTCGCCGTCGCCCCCGCCGCCCCGAGCATCGGCGAGCTCCCGACGCCGAGCCGCGAGACGGCTGCCGAGTCGTTCGTCGAAGACCTCTTCCGCCGCGGCCGCATCGAGATGCACGACCACGGCGACCCCGATGCGCGCGTCTGCCAGCCGTTCACCCGCAAGACGCACGAGCTGGTCGGAAATGACAACGGCGTCGAGCTGCAGCGCCGCTTCTTCGACTGCGGGTTTACGATGTGGTGAGCATGCCTGCCAAAAAGCGCGCCCCCCGCAAGCGCCCCCCCTCCTCCGCCGCTGCCGCGGCGGAGGAGAAGTTCACGCAAGATGTGCTGACCCGCGGCGAAGCCGCCCACCCGACCGCCGAGGGCAAGCTGCCGCTCAGCGCGACGCACGAGATCGTCGAGGAGGATCCGAAGGATCCGACGAAGACGAAGATCGTGCGGAGAAGGTTCAAGATGTATTGAGGCGACGTCCTACTAATTAACCGATGATTGCACGCACCATTCGCATCCCAGCAGCGCTCCGCAAGAGAATCGCAGCGGATGCGGGACGGTGTGGCAGGAGTTTCGAGGGGCAGGTGATCGCCTTGTTGCGCCGGCATTACGGCGAGGATGTCGATATCGCTCCGGGGCCAGCCCGGATTCTTGCCCTAGCAGTTGCCAGTCTCGCCGATATTCCGGCTTCGCAACAGGCCCTGCTTACCCGAACGCTCCGCGAGCGAGAACGCTGAGCCGATGGATCGTGAGCCCGTCGCACTCGATACCGACACGTTGTCGGACTTCGGGCGAGAAACAAGCGCGACTTCGAGCGACTCTCGAAGGCATCCGGTATCGCTCTTCGACTCGTTGATTGGTCCTGATGACGCCGCAGCGATGACAAGGAGAGGACTGGAGCCGTTGGCCGGATTTGAACCGGCGACCTGCTGATTACGAATCAGCTGCTCTGCCAACTGAGCTACAACGGCTTTCTGGCGAGGGCCCTGGAGAACAGGGCGGCGCGCGATTCTATTCGCCTCCCACCCCGGTGTAAACTCCCGCCGCCCTGGCGCCCTTAGCTCAACTGGACAGAGCAGCGGACTTCGGATCCGCCGGTTGGGGGTTCGAATCCCTCAGGGCGCGCCATGTCCTCTTCTGGCTCCTCGTCGCCGCCAGCGCTGTCCTTCGCGCCGTCGCCTTCTTCCGCTACCGCTTCGACTCCGACGAGCCGCAGCACCTCCACGTTGCCTGGGGGTGGGGGGCGGGCCTCCTTCCCTACCGCGACTTCTTCGACAACCACGCCCCCCTCTTCCACATCGCCACCGCCCCGATTCTCGGGTGGGTGGGGGAGCGGGAGAATGTCCTCCACTTCATGCGGGCGCCGATGCTCGTGCTCTTCGCGGTCGTGATCTGGGCGACGTACGTGCTCGGCAAGCGGCTGTACGGGAGCGAAACGGCGAGGTGGGCGGCGCTCATGCTCTCGCTCCTGCCGCCGTTCTTTCTGAAGTCGCTCGAGTACCGCACCGACAACCTCTGGGTTGCGCTGTGGATGATCGCAGTGGTCGTGCTGACGGGCGGCGACTTCACCGTCGCGAGGGGCTTCGCCGTGGGCGTCATCCTCGGCTTCGCCATGGCAACGTCGATGAAGACCTCGCTGCTGCTGATCACGCTCGGCATCGCGGCGATCACAACAATCGTCATGAAGAAGCGGCCGGCGCGGGTGGGCGGGGTGGTGGCGATGCTGGTCGGTACCGCGATCGTGCCCACCATCCTCGCGCTCTACTTCATTCGAAAAGGCGCGTGGGACAACCTCGTCTACTGCAACTTCACCTTCAACTCCGCCATCGAGGCGACGCGCACGACCGCCGCGATCTGGGGGCCGCGCATCGCCTATCTCCCGCTGATGATCATCGCCCTCCGCATCGCCTGGCGGAAAAGAGGGGCAAGGGACGATCGATTCTTCTGGGCCATGGCAACGGCGGCGTTCTTCCTGACCCTTGGCGGGTTCTGGATCCTGATCTCGCCGAGGGATTACCTCCCCTTCCTCCCGATGATCTCCATCTTCGCCGTCGCCGCCATCGGCAAACGCACGTGGGCGCTCGCCGCCCTCGCCGTCATCTTCATCGCCTTTATCGCGAAAGAGACGAGAGGCTTCCGGGACCAGACGAAGGAAGAGATCACCATGATCCGGCAGGTCCTGCGCCTCACCAGACCCGGAGAGCCCCTCATGGACATCAAGGGCGAGACCATCTTCCGCCCCCGCCCGAGCTATCACATCTACGAATTCATCACCCGCAACCTGATGATCCGCGGGATGCTGAACGACACCATCGCCGAGGACGTCATAAGGAAGCGCTGCTACGTCGCGCAGGCCGACGGCGAGTTCTGGCCGCCCCGCGCCCGCGCCTTCCTCAGCGCCAACTTCCTCGACCTCGGCCGCCTGCGCGCGGCCGGGCAGTGGATCAAACCCGACGGATCGTTTACCATCGCCATTCCTGGAGAGTATGTGATCGTGTCGCGCGACGGCGTCGTCCAGCCGAAGGCCCCGCTCGCTGCGGGGAGCTATCGGGTGAATACAAACCAGCGCCTGGCGGTTGTTTGGGCACCGGCGATCGAGCGCGGCCTATCCCCATTCCGCCTCCAGGACCGGGACTTCTGATGACCGACGCACCGACGCTCGACCGCACGCTCATCGTGGCGCCGCATCCCGACGACGACGCCATCGGCGCCGGCGGGTTGATCCAGCGCGCCGTCGCCAGCGGCGCTCGCGTCCGCGTCGTCTTCGCCACCGACGGCGAGAGCAACGCCTGGCCGCAGCGCTACATGCACAAGAAGCTGCTCATCCGCAAGGATGACCGCGCGCGTTGGGGCGCGATGCGCCGCGAGGAAGCGTGCGAAGCGCTGGCGCGGCTCGGCGTCGAACGCGACGCCGCGCGTTTCCTCGGTTTTCCCGACCAAAAAATCGCCGTTCTCGCGCGCGCCGGCTGCCCGAAAGTGCTCGACGCCCTGCGCGCCGTCATCGACGACTTCCAGCCGACCCTCATCGTCTCGCCGTCGTCGCGCGACCTCCACGCCGACCACCGCGCCCTCGCCTGGTTCCTCCATCGCGCTGCGGGCGAGACCCCGATCGTCACCTACATCGTCCACGGCGATCCTGACGCCGAGCGCACGGCCGTCCGCCTTGCCCTCACGCCGCGCGAGCAGCTATGGAAGCGGCAGGCCATCGAGTGCCACAAGTCGCAGCTTCTCCTGAGCCGCGATCGCTTCCTCTCCTACGCGCGCCCCGTCGAGTCGTTCTACGCCGCAGAGCACGACGCCGTCAGCGTCGACACGCGCCCGCAGGAATGGATGCGTGCCCTGCGCCACGCTGGCCGCGTCCTCTTCGGCACGTACGACGCCGGCGACTCAAGTGTACAGCCCGCCGCTGACGTTCAGGACGGTGCCGGTGATGTAGCCGGCCTGCTCTGAGGCGAGAAACACCGTCGCGTAGGCGATGTCGTCCGTCGTGCCGAGGCGCTTCAGCGCGATTCGCTCTTCGAGCGCCTTGCGCGCCTCCGCCGTCATCGCATCCGTCATCGCCGTCGAGACGAAGCCCGGCGCGATCGCGTTCACCGTCACGCTGCGCGAGCCGATCTCCAGTGCCAGCGCCTTCGTGAAACCGATCAGCGCCGCCTTCGACGCCGCGTAGTTCGCCTGGCCGACGTTTCCCATCAGCCCGACCACCGAGGAGATGTTGATCACGCGGCCCCAGCGCGCGCGGATCATCTTCTTCACCACTTCCTGAGTGATGTGAAACGCCGAGTCGAGGTTCGTGCGCAGCACGCTCGTCCACGCCTCGGGCTTCATGCGGATGAAGAGGTCGTCGGCGGTGATGCCGGCGTTGTTGACGAGAATGTCGATCGGCTGCTGCTCGAGCAGGGCCTTGACGCGGTCGCGGACGTCGGCGGCGGTGATGTCGAGCTCGACGCCGGTGGCCAGCCCGCCGTTGTCGACGATGTTCTTCGCCACCTCGTTCACGGCGGCGGCGCTACGCGCGGCGCAGAGCACGTGCGCGCCCGTCTCCGCGAGGCGCAGCGCGATCGTGGCGCCGATGCCGCGCGAGGCGCCGGTGACGAGCGCGGTCTTCCCGGTGAGGTCGATTTTCATTTTGCGAATGCCTCGATCGATGCGACGTCGGAGACGTTGACCAGCTCCACCGACGCGTCGATGCGCTTGATCAGCCCCGTGAGGACGTTGCCCGGCCCGACCTCGACGAAGCGCTTCACGCCCATCGAGATCATCTTCTGCACCGACTCCACCCACCGCACCGGCGACGCCACCTGCCGCAGCAGCGCGTTGCGCACCGCCGTGGCGGTGCCGATCGGCGAGGCGTCGACGTTCGAGACGAGCGCCACCCAGAGGTCCTTGAACGGCGCGTCGTCGAGCAGCGGCCGCAGGCGCTCCGCCGCCGGCTCCATCAGCGCGCAGTGGAACGGCGCGGAGACCGGCAGCGGCAGCGCGCGGCGCACGCCGCGTTTTTTCGCCACGTCGATGGCGCGCTCGATGCCGCTCTTCGTCCCGGCGATGACGATCTGTCCCGGCGCGTTAATGTTCGCGACGGAGACGATCTCGCCCTGCGCCGCTTCCTCGCAGATGGCGCGCGCATCGTCGACCGACGGCCCGATCAGCGCGGCCATACCGCCACTGCCAACCGGCACGGCTTCCTGCATGAACCGCCCACGCATGCGCACGATCTTCGCCGCCTCGGCTGGAGTCAATCCGCCGACGCTGACGATCGCGCTGTACTCGCCGAGGGAGTGGCCGGCGACGACGTCGCGCCGCGTCAGGCCGAGCTCTTCGAGCACGGCGTGGATCGCCGACGACACCGCCAGGATGGCCGGCTGCGTGTTCTCCGTCAGCTTCAGCTGGTCGTCGGGGCCTTCGAAGCAGAGCTTCGAGATCTCGATTCCGAGAGCCTCGTCGATGTCGTGGAAGACCTTGCGCGCGGCGGGATAGGCCTCGTAGACGTCCTTTCCCATGCCGGCGTACTGGCTACCCTGTCCGGGGAAGACGAACGCGGTCTCATGCTCCATGCGAGCGCGAATCATACACATGGACGCGGCGTCGGCGAACGCCGTATCCTGTCGCGAAGGTCCGGTCCAATGCCCCGCATCGCATCCCTTTTCGCCGCGCTCTTCGTCTGCTCGGGTCTCGCCGCCGCCGAGAACGTCACGCCGGAGATGCCGGCGTCCGAGCTCCATCTCGCGCCCGACGCGTTGACGACCTGCAGCGTCATCGCGACCGCGCCGAAAGCGTACGCGGTCTGTTCGAAGGCCGGCGTGTCGAGTAGCCGCATGAATCTCGACGTCGACGGCCGGCCGCTCCTCGCCACGCGCGTACCGTACGCGCCCGACTACAACGCCATCGACGCCGGCGGCACGCAGTTCACCACCGAGACTGCGGGCAACGCGCTCTTCATCCGCCGCGTCGGCGGCAGCGCGGCCGCGCGCATCGACGGCGTGACGACGCGCGCCACGCTGACGTGGAACGGCGGCGATCTGCTGCTGGCGACGTGGAAGAGCGCGGACAAGCTGATGGGGGCGCTCGTCGATACCGAGCTTCACATCGCCGCCGGCCCGATCACGATCCTGGCGGCGGCGCCGTCGTCGTGGTGGTGGACCGTGAGCGCCGGCGGCGGCTTCATGAGCATCGGCCGCAGCGGCGTCATCGACGAAGTCCCGTCTGCCGCCGTCGTCGATCCGCAGGGCAATGTGCGCGCGGTCGCGCTGCCGACGACGTTCGTCAAGACGCAGACGATCGTCAGCAGCGGCAACGATTATCTGTACGTGTGGCAGCGCGATCAGCAGGCGCTGATGGCGCAGCGTTACGCCCCGTCGGGCGACGCGGCCGGCGGCCCGATCGTCGTCGGCGAGGCCGGCACCGGCGGCTTCGTCAGCCTAACCTCGGCGATCTGGACCGGCAGCGACTACATGCTCGGGTGGACCAACGGCAGCTTCGGCACGCCGTGGCTGCGCATGCTCGGCGGACCGGCGCAAGTGCTCAGCGGCCGGCACGGCTATCCCTGGCTCAGTGCCGGGCCGGCCGGTCTTTTTCTGATGCTCGGCTGGACCGGCTCGCAGACGATCCGCCGCCTCGACACGAACGGTCCCGAGTACGACCTCTCCTACGGCGTCGTCAGCCAGACGCTCGGGGCGATGTCGATGGACGGCCCCGAGACCGCCGTGGTGTGGACCGAAGGGAACGAAGTGCGCTTCGGCCGCGTCAGCGCCGACGGCTCGCACCTCGACAGCGCCGGCGTCGTGCTGCCCGTCGACCGCGCTGACGTCACGCCGGCGATTGCGTTCGACGGCCTGAACTACCTCATTGTCTGGGCCTCCGGCGCGCGCATCAACGGCGTCTTCGTCGGCCGCAACGGCAGCGTCGTCGGCAACGCGTTCCTCATCGCCGAGGAGCTGAAGGCGCCGGGCACACCGTTCGTCAGTTGGAGCGGCACGAACTTCATCGTGACGTGGAGGAGCAGCGTGCAGCGCCAGGGCGCAGGCGCGACGGTGACGACGTCGGGCGTCGTCACGCCGATCGCGTTCGGCACGTTCGCGGAGGATCCGACGACGAGCGGCGGGCCGCATCCGATCGTCGTCTTCATGACGTGGGACAACAACACGCCCGAGGTTTACTCGGCCATCGTCGGCGCGTTCCTCGACCAGGGAAGCGTCCCGTTCGAGATCAGCAACGACACGCCGAGCAACCTGCTGCGGCAACCGAGCCAGGCGCGCGTGGCCTCGAACGGCCGCGACTACCTCGTTACATGGGTCGTGAAACGCGGTTTCTACAGCGAGGCCTGGGTCGCGCGCGTCGATGACCGCGGACGCCGCAAGGGACAGCCGTTCGCCGTCGCGCTGGCCGACAAGTCGTCGTACGGCACGCAAGCCATCCCGCTCTTCGACGGCACCGACTACTGCCTGGCCGTCAGCGGCGACGCGAGCATGCCGCTGTACGTCGCGCGCGTCGACGACGCCGCGTTCGCGTGCGGCTGCCTGACCGAGAAGATCGCCGTGCCGCTCGACTTCAAGCTCCGCGAGCAGCCGCGCCTCTTCGCTGCGGCGGCCTCGAAGGACGCCATCGCAATCGCGTACGAGCGTCCGTTCACCGGCGACGCCGCGTACGGCCGGGAGACGCGGGTCATGATCCGATTCCTGCGCACGCCGCCGGCGCCGCGGCGACGGGCGGCGCGCTAGAATCGCCACGCGTGTCCGACGCCCGCGAACAACTGATCCGCCAGCTCCGGGGCGCCTACTCCGGCGAGCTCGCCGCCGGCTACGCCTATCGCGGTCACTGGCACAGCGTGCGCGACGCCGCGCAGCGCGAGCGCATCCGGATCATCGAAGCCGAGGAGTGGCATCACCGCGAGCTCGTCGGCGCGATGCTCCGCGACCTCGGCGCGCGCCCGAGCCGCAAGCGCGAAGTCATCTTCTACTGCATCGGAAAATTCATCGCCTTCCTCTGCCACATCGGCGGCTGGTTCATCCCGATGTACGGCGCCGGCCGGCTCGAGGTGAACAACATCGTCGAGTACGAGGACGCGGCCGTCTACGCGCGCGACTGCGGGCACGAGGAAATGATCGACTGCATCCTCGAGATGGCCGCGACGGAGTGGGAGCACGAGAAGTTTTTCCGGGAGACGATCGCCGGCCACTGGATGTTGCGGCTGTTCAAGCTGTGGGAGCCGCCGCCGCCGAAGCAGACGATTCGCGGTACCATGCCTGCCGAGGTCCCCCAATGCTCCGTCCCCGCTTCGCGCTCGTAGCGCTGCTCCTGGCGTCGCCGCTGTTTGCCGACATCCTCTCGACCGAGTTCCCGGTTTCGACCGCGCACTGGCAGCCGGGAGACGTCAACACCGCCAGCGACGTTGCCATCGGCGCGACGCGCAGGTACGAGGCGGTGCAAGACGGCGGGTTGATCTTCGGCAACGAGATCACGGCCGAGGGGAAGCCGGACATGAGCACGAGGCGGCTGCTCGGACCCGGCCGTCTACTCGGCACGGCAGCGGTCGGCGACGACTTCTTCATCCTCTCCGACGATGCGCAGCGCAACACCCTGACGCTCCGGCGCGCCAGCGATGGGAAAGAGGCGCAGTTCCCCATAGCCACGACCGCCACTCCCGGCGTGTTCCGATCCGATGGGACGCGACTCTGGTTCGTGTTCAACCGCGTTCCGACGGTCCGCGCCGTCGTCTTCGACACCAACCTCGCGGTCGCCGTGCCGGACTTTTTAGTGAGGACGGTTGGGACTGTCGTGCCCGGCCAGGGGGCGGCAGCGCGCGGCACGGCCCTCGTCCTTCTCTCCGACAACCCTGGCTCTTCGGCGGGGACGCAGACGTATTGGACGATCGACATTAGCGGAAAAACGCAGATGGTCTCGGTGACGCCGCCGCCAGCCGGAACGTTCGTCAGCAACGGCAGCGACTATCTCTTCGCCTTCACGAGCAAAACAGACTCCATCATCAGCGTTTGGGCGCAGCGCTACTCGCGTGCGGGCCTGCCGACCAGCGATCTCTACCCGATCGTGTCCGGCGATACCCAGCGCCCGATCGACTCGCCGGTCGTGGCCTCGGACGGCAACGACTACTTCGTCGGCTGGCGCGAGGTCACCGGCTCCGTCGCCGACTTCTACGTGCAGCGCCTCGGCGCCGGGAGCATCGAGCACATCGCTCGGGACAATTCGTTGTCGAACATCAGCATCGCCGCCGGGCCGGCCGGAGTGCTCGCGTTTTGGAGCGACGCCGGCGGCAATGCCCTCATGCGCCGCGCCGACGCCGGCGGCCAGTCGAACCCGAAGTTCTACCTGTCGGCGCAGCAGACGTTTCCCTCCATCGCCAGCGACGGAGTCACGTCGATGATCGCGTGGAACGAGAATGACGTCCGCATCGGCCGCGTCGCCCGCGACGGCACGCTGCTCGACGGCCCCGGCGTGGTCATCTCGCAATCGGTGCTCCATCCGAAGATCGGCCCGCAGATCTTCTTCGATGGCAACCGCTACATCGTTTTCTGGAGCGACGGATCGCTGATGGCACGCTACGTCGAGCGCGACGGCAGACCGGCCGGCAACGCCTTCGCCGTCTCGCCGCCCGGCCAGGACGTCGTGGAGCTCAGCGCCGCCTTCGACGGCGAGCGCTGCCTGCTGATGTGGCGGGATCAACGGTACTACGGCGCCTGGTTCGCGACCATGGACGCCGCCGGCACGGTAACGCCCTCCTCCATCGCGTACTACTACTCGCCTGGCTTCGCGATCGCTGCCGGCCCTCACCCTTTCTTCATCTATCCGCAGTTCTCAGTCTCGTACCTCAACGGCGACTTCCTCGATCTCAAAGGAAGAGGCTTCTCCATTTACGCGTATGTGGGCTGGTCGATGCAGTCTGTTCGCACCGCGTCGAACGGGAGCGACTACGTCGTGACATGGACGCAGTCACTGACCGGCTCGACCGGTCACGTGTCGAACGAGATCTGGGCCGCGCGCGTCAGCGCCGATGGAATCGCCGGGCCTCAGATCAGGATCGCCGCGCTCGAGACCACCGGCGGCCGGAAGGCAGGGTTGGCCGTGCCGCTCTTCGACGGGAAACACTATCGCGTCGTCTACGCCGCCGCCACGCTGGGCGAAGCGATCCTGAGCGACGACTCGTTCGTCACCGGACGCTTCGAGCACACTGACGTGGAGTTCGACGCGCTGTCGATCAAGCAGCTCAGCGCGGCCGTCACCGCCGATGGGAGGGTGCTGGCGTACGACCGCGCGGTGACACAGCCGGCTGGCGACGTGCACAACAACGTCTTCGTCCGCTTCGCACGCGTCCCGCCTCCGCCTCGGCGCCGCGCCACGAAGTGACTGTGCCGGCGCCGAAGGAGATGATTCGCGGTACCATTTCCGCCGAGGTTCCCCCAATGCTCCGTCCCCGCTTCGCGCTCCTAGGGCTGTTGTTCGTGTCGCCGCTGTTCGCCGACGCCATCTCCACCGAATTTCCCGTCTCGGCTGCACTCTGGCAGGCCTCCGGCGCCACCGCGGAGATCGCCGTCGGAGCGACGCACACCTACGAGGCGATCCAGGTCGGCAACTTCCTCTTCGGCAGCCGGATCACGGCCGCCGGGATTCCCGACACGACGACGTGGCGCGCGTTCGGCTCCGGACACCTCATCGGCGTCGCCGCGATCGGCGACGACTTCTTCGTCCTCTCCGACACGAAAGCGCGCGACACGCTGACGTTCCACCGGGCCAGCGACGGCAAAGAGGTGACGCTCCACATCCGCACGACGGACGAGCGCGGCGTCTTTCGCTCGGACGGCACGCATCTCTGGTACGTCTACAACCGCCTGCCGGCCGTCTACGGCGTCGTCCTCGACGCGAACCTCAACGTCACCGCACCGGAGTTTCTGGTCCGGCCGGTCGGCAGAGTGGTGTTCGACCGCGGAGCGGCGGCGCGGGGAACGCTCCTGACTCTCCTCGTCAGCTCGACCGCGCCCGATCCCAACGAGACGCTGAGCTACTGGTCGATCGACACCAGCGGTAAGTCGAAGACCATCCCCTCGACGCCGGTGACTCGCGCACCGTTCGTCAGTAACGGCACCGACATTCTCTTTGCCCTCAGCGGCAATTCCACCGCCTCGGGCGCCTGGGCGCTGCATTCCTCCGTCGAGCTCGCGCCGGTCGGCGACATCACCACGATCGTCACGGGCGACTTGCAGCACACCGTCGACTCCGTGCTCGCCGCGCCCGGCGGCAGCGACTACTACATCGGCTGGCGCGAGGTCAGCGGCACCGACACCGCCATCTACGTGCAGCGCTTCGGCAGCACGACCAAGACGCGCATCGCCGCCGGAACGTCGCTCACCTTCACCGGCATGACCGGAGGGCCGGCCGGCGCGCTGGCGCATTGGACGGACCGCGGTGGAAACGCGTTTGCGCGGCGCGTCGACGCCGACGACGTGCCGCATCCGAAGGTCTTCCTCCCGCCGCAGCAGGTCCTGCCGTCGATCGCCAGCGACGGCGTCACGTCGATGGTGGCGTGGAACGAGAACGAGCTCCGCGCCGGCCGCATCGCTCGCGACGGCACGCTCCTCGACGGTGCCGGCATCGTCGTGTGGCCATCGCCCATTCATCCCGTCGGCGCGCCGCAGATCGTCTTCGACGGAGGCCGCTATGTGGTCTTCTGGATCGCCGACGGCTCGCTGATGGCGCGCCGGATCGAGCGCGACGGCCGCTTCGGCGGCGATCCGTTCGTCGTCGTTCCGAACGCGACGAACTTCGCCGTCGCCTGGGATGGGACGCGCTATCGCCTGGCCTGGCGCTTCTATGACACGACCCAGTTCGGATGGATGGACACCGCCGGCAACCTCTTCGTCGGACCGTTTCCGGTCAATGTGAGCGACATGACCGTGGGCGCGATCTCAGGCGGCCCGCGCATCGTCGCCGTCGGCGCGGACAGCCGGGGCGTCGTCGTTCACTTCGTCGAGCAGAACATCACCGTCCCGATCATCGGCGCTCCGGGATGGTTCTTCCATTCGTTCCACGTCGTCTCGAACGGTAAGGACTACGTGATGACGTGGACGAAGTCGCTCTACACGCTGGCGCAGCAGCAGATGCCGAACGAGATGTGGGGGGCGCGGTTCGATGCCCAGGGGCAGCTCATCGGCACACCGCTGCTCCTCGGCGCGGTGATGTCGACTGCGCCCGTGGCGGCCGGCGAGGCCGTGCCGCTCTTCGACGGCAAGCGCTATCGCATCGTCTACACGGCCTTCCAGCTCGGCGAGGCGCTGCTCAACGACGACGCCTTCACCTGCCGCTGCTACGAGCACACCGAGGTGCCGTTCGATGCCACGTCGACGAGAACGCTCGCTGCGGCGATCACCAACGAGGGCGCCGTATTCGCGTACGACCGCACGTTCACGCCGCCCTCGGACGTGTCGCACACCCAGGTCTTCGTCGGCTTCACGCGCGTTCCGGCACCACCTCGGCGGCGCGCCACGAAGTGATTACACGCCCGCAAGCACGCGCGACTGATGCTCGCGCGAGTGCAGATCGCTGATCCGCTCCTGGATCTTCTCGTCGATGCGGTTCATGGCGAAGCTGCGGGCTACGCGCACGGCATTCTTGATCGCCTTCGCGTTCGAGCGGCCGTGGCAGACGATGCAGCCGCCTTTCACGCCGAGGAGCGGGGCGCCGCCGTACTCCGAGTAGTCCATGCGCGCTTTGAGCTCGTCGAACGCGCTCCTGGCCAGGAGCCCGCCGAGCTTGCGCCGCCAGTTGCGCATCAGCTCATCGCGGATCGTGCGCGTGATCATCTCGCCCAAGGCCTCGGAGGCCTTGAGCACGACGTTGCCGATGAAGCCGTCGCAGACCACCACGTCGGCGTTGCCGTTGTAGACGTCGCGTCCCTCGGCGTTGCCGATGAAGTTGAGGCCCGTCTCCTTCAGCACGCGGAAGACCTCTTTCGTCAGCTCGTTGCCCTTGCCTTCCTCTTCGCCGATCGACAAGAGGCCGACGCGCGGCGACTCGGTGCCGAACACCATCTGCGCGTAGAAGTGCCCCATGACGGCGAACTCGCGAAGGTGGTTCGGCTTGGCGTCGACGTTCGCGCCGACGTCGAGCAGCAGCGTGAATCCTTTGCTGTTCGGGACGATGGCGGCGAGCGCGGGGCGGCTGACACCCTCGATCATCCCCATCACCACGCGCGCCGAAGTCCACGTGGCGCCGGTGTTGCCGGCGGAGACGAACGCATCGGCGCGCCCCTCGGCCACGAGATTCGCGCAGACGCGCACCGAGGAGTTGCGCTTCCGCCGGATCGGGGCGATGGCCGTGTCGTCCATCTCCACGACCTCGCGTGCGTCGACGACCTCGATGTTCTTCGGCGTCGTCGCGGCCGCGGCGGCGAGCTCCTTGTGCACGACCTCTTCCTGGCCGACCAGCAGTATCTCGATCGGATACTCCGCCGCGGCCAGGAGGGCGCCCCTGACGACCTCGGAAGGCGCGTGATCGCCACCCATGGCGTCGAGGGCGATGCGCACCACCCCGTTCATGTCGTTAGATTTCTTTGACGGAGATGACTTCGCGGCCTTTGTAGTACCCGCACTTCGGGCAAACCCGGTGCGGCAGCTTGGCCTCGTGGCACTGCGGGCACGTCGACGTCGACTTCGCTTCGAGGAAGTCGTGCGCGCGGCGCGAGCGGGTGCGGGCCTTCGAATGGCGTCGTTTTGGATTTGGCATCGTTGAACTCCCTAGACGTTTTTCTTTTTCGCCAACTGCTCCCGGATGTCCTGCAGCGCGCCCCAGCGCTCGTCGACGACCGAGCTCTGGCACGAGCACGTCTCCCGGTTCCGATTCGCGCCGCACTGTGCGCAGAGGCCGAGACAGCTCTCGTCGCACAACGGCTTCATCGGAATCGAGAGCTGAATCTGCTCCGCCGCAAGCTGCTTCAGCGGAACCGTCCGCTCCGAGTAAAACTCCACGTCGAGCTCGTCCGGGCCGACCTCGATGTCCTCATTCTCTTCGGATGCTTCAGGACGAGGCGCGAATGTTAGATGAAACGCACTCGTGTTCGCAAACGGGTACGGCTCCAGGCAGCGCGCGCACTGGAAGTCGGCGGTGAACTGGACCGAGCCGTCGACTTTGTACGTCCCCGCGGCGTCGCCTTTTTCAGCCTGCGCATCGATGGTGACGGGGCCGACGCCGGCCACCTCGTCGCGCGCGAGCTCCGCGGGGGGAAGCTCGAACGTGGCGTGGTAGGACTGCGGTCCGTTCTCGTCGATGTCATCGAAATCGATGACGGTGCGGGAATCCTGCATGACAGCCTCGGCCCAAACCTTGGTGCCTCTAAATCTATTTCGGCGCTCCTGTTAGTCGCGCCGCTGGGCCCCGCCACGTTCCGTGGCGGGTCCGAACGATCCTGCAATTTCGACGCTCAGCTGCTCCGCGGCGCCGTCGGTGGAGTCGACGACGTCGATCGCGCTGGCGCGCCCGAGAGCGGAGAACCAGCGGTCGGCGTCCTTCACGCCGCGGGAGATGCGGGGCGTGGCGATGCGGAGACCGAGGTTGTCGTTGAGCTGGCTGAGGATCGGGAGAAGCTTGGCCGGATCCGCGCGCACCGCCCAGCGCGCCGAGGGGAGGGGACGAGGCGCGAACGTATCCTTTAGATATAGGTCGAGCGAGCGGTCGAAGGAGAGAAGGAGCTGGCCGTCGCGCTCGGCGGTGCGGACCTGGTAGCCGAGGGCCTCGCCCTGGCGGGCCAGATCGACGAAATTCTGGAACTCGGCGCGGCGCTCGGCCGGGACGGCGATGACACCGACCGGGCGCGGTAGGAGCTTCCCGACTTCGACGTCGTAGAGCGCCAGCGCGCCGCCGCCGCTCATGAGTGCTGCGACTTTGACGCCGCCGAGGAGGCGGTTCAGGTCTTCGACGAGGCGAGGCGGCTCGCGGAAGGTGGCGGCGAGCATGGCTGACTTAGGGAAACTCGCATTGAGCGGCGACGACGGCGGATCGGTGCTCTCGGCGCGCGAGACGATGGTGATCTTGTCCGGCTCGACGGCGATGGAGCTGACGGCGGGCCGCGCGATGGGCGGAAACGCGCCGCGCCCCGAGGCGCGCTGGACGACGAGGGCGTCGCCGGCGGGCAGCTTCGCGGCGAGCGCCTCGATGCGCTGCAGCTCCTCCGCCGCGATGGCCTCCTCGGCCGGCGCATTGATCAGCACCGTCTCGCCGAAGAGGAGCGAATAGACGCGCACGAGGAACGCGCGCACCGGATCGAGGCGGAGGTAGTAGCGCGTCGCGCCGTTCGCGCGCCACGCCAGGAGGTCGGCGCCGCCGATCATCCACGGCTCCGGCAGTTTCTGCTCCGCCGTCCACGACGCGACGACGTCGCGCGTGATCGGGTTGCCGCGGAGCTTGGCGTCGAGCGCTGCGGCCGTCGGGACGAGCGCGAAGGCCTCGGCCGACGCCGGCACGTGCGCGAGCATCTCGTGATCGGCGCCACGGATCGGAAAGGCGACGCCGCGCGAGCGATCGGGCGTCGTGACGCGGAGGTAGATCGCGGCGGCGCCGATGAGCGCCGCGAGGACGAGGAGGATGAGGAGAAGCTTTTTCACGCTACGATCCGCGCGCCGTGTTGCGCGTCATTCTTCACACTCTGGGCCACGCCGCCTCCGAGGCGCTGCGCCGCCTCCGCGACGCCGCGCTCCGCCGCGAGCGACCGCTGCGCATCGGCGTCGACATCCGGCCGTTTTACGAGCCGCTCACCGGCGTGGGCTGGTATCTCTATCACCTGCTGCACGAAATCGCGAAGCACGACGGCGTGGAGCTCTGGCTCTTCGGCGACGCCCGCGTGACGGACGAAGGGCCGCGCCTCCACGCCGACGTGCCGTCGAACGCGCACCTCTGCTGGTTCGACCTCCGCGGCTACCCGAAGTCGCGCCTTCTCCGCCCGCTCACCGCGGCGGCGTACGTGGTGTGGATGAAGCTCGTCAATCCGGACGTGATGTTCGGCGCGAACTACTTTCTCCCCCGTCTCCTCGGCGCGATCGCCCGCCGCCGCGTGATCACGATCCACGACCTGACGTACAAGCGCTTCCCCGAGCTGCTGCAGAAGGAGACGCTCCAGAATCTCGAGCATCACATGAAGCGCGAGATCGCGCACGCCGACGCGGTGATCTGCGTCTCGGAGTCGACGCGCCGCGACGTGCTGCAGTTCTACGAGGCGGATCCACGGCGGATCGTGGCCATCCGCTCGGGGCTCACCGTGCACGCGGAAACGACTCCGGTCGATCTCCCAAAGCGCTACATTCTCTTCGTCTCCACGATTGAGCCGCGCAAGAACCTTCCGGTGCTTCTCGATGCCTTCCAGCAGATCGACTACGACGGCGCGCTCGTCGTCGTCGGCAAGGTCGGCTGGAAGGCGGAGTCGATCGCGCCGCGCCTCCGCGAACGCAACGTCATCCACCTCGACTATCTCGACCCCGCGCGCCTCGCCTACGTCTACGAGCACGCGGAGCTCTTCGTCTTCCCCTCGATCTACGAAGGCTTCGGCTTTCCCTTGGGCGAGGCGATGGCGCACGGCGTTCCCGCGATCGCCGCGCGCTCGTCGTCGCTGCCGGAGATCGGCGGCAACGCCGCGCTCTACTTCGCCCCGCACGACACGCGCGAGCTCGCGCAGCTCATGCAGCGCGTGCTCGGCGACCCCGCACTGCGCGAAGAGCTCGTGGCGCGCGGACGCAAACGCGCGGCGGAATTGCGATGGGAGACGGCTGCGTCGCGTACATTAGAGGTCCTGAGGCAAGCGGCATCGTGAACGTGACCATCGACGCCCGAGCGCTCGTCGGCAACCGGACGGGCATCGGCGTACACACCGCGGAGATCGCCCGGCGGCTCGGCGTCGATCCCCCGCCGCTTCTCGCCTCGCACGCGGAGATCGCCGACAAGTCGGGACTCGAGGCATGCCGCTTCCGCGTCGACGCCATGCCGCTCGGCGCGGTGTGGCAACAGCTCGTCCTCCCCCGCCTCGGCGGCGACGTGGTGTGGGGGCCGCACGGAACGCTCCCGGTCGCGACGCGCGTGCCGGGGGTGGTGACGCTGCACGACTTCACGTCGCTCACGGCGCCGAGGCGGCACAAGCTGAAGACGATCGCGTCGTTCAATCTCTTCATCGGGCGCAGCCTGGAGAAAGCCGCGCGCGTCGCCGCGGTGTCGCGCGCGACGGCGGACGAGGCGATGCGCTGGTTCGGCGTGCCGGCGTCGAAGATCGCGCTCGTGCCGAATGGTGTGGATGAGTTCTTCTCGCCCGGCGGCGAGGAAGAGGACTACATCCTCTTCGCCGGGACGCTCGAGCCGCGGAAGGGGATCGACGATCTCGTCGCGGTGTATGAGTCGTTGCCGCAGCCGCGGCCGCGGCTGGTAATCGCCGGGGATCGCGGCTGGAAAACGAACTTCGAAACGATCGGATATGTGACTCGCGACCAACTCCGCGACCTCTACCGCCGCGCCAAGATCTTCGTCTACCCCTCGCGCGCCGAGGGGTTCGGCATCCCGCCGCTGGAGGCGATGGCCTGCGGTGCGCCGGTGGTAGCGACGCGCGTCGGGGCGATCCCGGAGTTCGCGGGCGACGCAGCGCTGCTCGTCGATCCCGGCGACCGCGACGGGTTGCGCGACGCCATTGCGCGCCTGCTTCGCGACCCGGTGCTGCGCCGCGAGCTGCGCGCGCGCGGGCCGGAGCGGGCGAAGCGCTACCGATGGGAAACGAGCGCGGCGACGATGACACAGCTCCTCGAGGACGCGGTGCGATGAGGATCGGCATCGACGCCCGAAAGATTGCCGATTACGGCATCGGCACCTACATCCGCGGCCTCCTCGGCGCCCTCGCCGCGACGGGCGACGACGAGATCGTCGCCTTCGCGCCCGACGGAACGACGCTCCCGGACGGCGTTGCACACGTCGCCGTCGACGCGCCGCACTACTCGCTCCGCGAGCTCATCGCCGTCGGCAGCGCCGCCGACCGCGCCCACCTCGACCTCTTCCACGCGCCGCACTACGTCGTCCCCTTCACGAGCGTCCCGGCCGTCGTCACCATCCACGACCTCATCCACCTCACCCACCCACCCCGCAACCCGCTCGCGCCGTTCTACGCGCGCGTCATGCTCGGCCGCGCCGTGCGGAAGGCGCGGCGCGTGCTGACGGTGAGCGAAGCGTCGAAGCGCGCCATCGTGGAGACGCTGCTCGTCGCGCCGGACCAGGTCGTGGTCACGCCGAATGGCGTCGACGAGCGTTTTTTCGGCGGGAGTCGTGAGAACGGCGACTACTTTCTCTTCGTCGGCAACGACAAGCCCCACAAAAACCTCCGCGTCGCCCGCGAAGCGGCGGAGCGCGCGAACGTCCGCCTCGTCGTCGCCGGCTCCGAGAACTTCGTGAGCGACGACGAGCTCGCGGCGCTCTACCGCGGCGCGATCGCGCTCGTCATCCCCAGCGCAGAAGAAGGATTTGGACTTCCGGCCGCGGAAGCGATGGCCTGCGGCACGCCGGTCATCACCTCGCGCGCGGCGGCGCTCGTCGAAATCACGGGCGACGCCGCGCTGCACGTCGACGCGGAGCCGCGCGCGCTCGCCGATGCCATGCAGCGCTTGCGCGACGACGATGCGTTGCGTGCGGCGATGTCGAATCGCGGCCGCGAGCGCGCGCGATCGATGACGTGGATGCGCTGCGCGGAGCTCACGCGCGCCGCGTATCGCACCGCCGTCGCGTGAAACTCGCGTGGAACACGCTCTCCAAATTTCATCTTTTTAAAGAAGAATGCTTGACAATGTGTTTTATCAATAGCATATTTACGTGCAGTAAAAACGATGATCGCCAGATACCTGATTAAAACTTCGGTTGATGTTGAAGGTCGTCGTCACCCCTTTCTCAAATCTGATCTCAAGTTGCCGGAGCGATCCGACATGTCTTGCCAAGTAAGCGCGACCGGGAGGTCCCGTACGGCATGAAAGGTGGTGAGTTGAATGGCAGCCAAGAAGGGCGGTAAGGCTTCGAAGAAGGGCGGCAGCAAGAAGTCCTCGAAGAAGAAATAATCACCATCATCGACTTTTGGGGAGTCGTACGAGGGGGCCGGCAACGGCCCCCTCGGTTTTTTTGTTTAACTTTTCGCCTCGCCGTACGTTTTAGGCCGTTGGAGGTATCCACATGCGAACCGCTCTCATCACCGCGGCGGCGATTCTCGCCGCCGGCGCCGCGCGCGCCGACGTCTACGTCACCCACACGTTCAGCACCAGCGCGCCGCGCGGCTCCGTCCGCCGCATCGTCGTCGACGTCCCCGCCGGCGACGTGAAGCTGCGCAACGGCGCGAACGACCGCATCAGCGTCACCGGCTCGGTGCGGCGCGACTACGACGGCGACCGTGAGAAGCAGCAGGCCGTCGTCGACGACATCAGCGTCGAGATCTACTCGAGCCCGACCGAGGCCGTGGTGCGGCGCAAGCTCGGCCCGAATGCGAAGAGCTGGAGCGCGCGCAACAACAGCGACTACAAAGTGACCATCGAGGTGCCGGCCGGACTCGACGTCGCCATCGAGACGAAGTACGGCGAGGTCGACATCGACGGCCACTTCGGCGCCGTCACCTGCGACCTGCGCGCCGGCGAGATCCACGCCGAGCTCCCGCGCGACGCCGTGCGCGACCTCACCGCGTCCGTGCGCGTCGGCGAGGTCCACGCCTCGACCGGCGACCGCCAAATCGACAACGAGGGCGTCTTCCCGCGCACCGCGAAGTGGACGAATCCCGACGGCGGGCGCGGCTCATCGGTGAACCTGCACACGACGGCGGGCGAGGTGCACGTCAATCTGAAGCCGTGACGAGGCCCTCCGCCTCGTCACGCGTCTTCACTCGCCCCGCCAACTGCGCCTCGATCAGCGTCCGCTTCAACTCCCCCACCCTCGGGCCGGGCTCGATCTTCGCCAGACGCGCGATCTCGTCGCCGGTCAGGAGCGGCCGCACCGAAAAGTCGGGCATGGCCACTGCGGCGTCGTGGCCGAGGGCGCGGAGCATGGGAGGGAGCTGCGCGGCGAGGCGCTCGCCGGCGTCGTAGAGCGACAGCAGCGTGTGCTCGCTGGCGATGCGCTGCAGCGTCACGACGTCGTGCAGCAGCGCGTCGCTCCACTTCCAGCGCTCCGCGAACGCCGGCGGGTCGTCGACGAGGATCGCGAACGCGGCGGCGAGCGGCACGTCGTCAGCGTGGAAGCGCTGCGCGTCGAGCTCGCGGCCGAAGAGCGGGACGTCGAGCGCCGTCTCGTGCAGCAGCGCGACCGCCGTGCGGAACGCGTTCGCGGCGAAGATCACCGAGAGCTCGTAGCCGACGCGCTCCGCGGCTACGCTTTCGATCGCTGCGGCGCGCGGGCGGATCGCGGCGAGCGTCTCGCCATCGATCGAAAAACCGAGGCGCACGGCCATGCGCACGGCCTTGAGCATCCGCAGCGGGTCGTCGTCGAAGTTGGCGGCGTTCACCATGCGCACGATGCGCGCGGCCAAGTCGCGTTGCCCGCCGTTCGGGTCGAGCAAATCGCCCGAGGCGAGATTGACGGCCATCGCGTTCACCGTGAAGTCGCGGCGGCCGAGGTCCGCGTCGATCGTGTCGTCGAGGAGCGCGGCGAAGTCGTAGACGTGCTCGCCGTCGACGACGCGGTAGGCGCTGATGTGCTCCTCGCGCCCGAGGCGGATCACCTTGCGGCCGAGGGTCTGCGCGGCGGCGAGGGGATCGATGCAGGCGACGTCGACGTCCGCCGGGTGCGCGCCGAGGAGCAGGTCGCGCACGGCGCCGCCGACCACGAAGACGTTCGGCGGGAGCTTGCGCAACGCCGGGAAGAGCGCGAGCAGCTCGTCACGCAACGGCATTGCGCAGCACGCCGATCCCCTCGACCTCGACCTCCACGACGTCGCCGGCGGCGAGCGGCCCGACGCCCGCGGGCGTGCCGGTGAAGATGACGTCGCCCGGCAGCAGGGTCATGATCGACGTCACGAACTCGACCATGACGCCGCAGTCGAAGACCATCTGCGCCGTGTTGCCGTTCTGCTTCGTCGCGCCATTGACACGCGTCACGAGCGCGAGGTTGGACGGATCGAGCTCCGTCTCGATGCACGGCCCGAGGGGACAGAACGTGTCGAAGCCTTTGCCGCGCGTGAACTGGACGTCTTTCTTTTGGAGGTCGCGCGCGGTGACGTCGTTGCCGCAGGTGAAGCCGAAGACGACGTCGCGCCACGCGTCGCGCGCGACGTTCCGCGCCTCCGTGCCGACGACGAGCACGAGCTCTCCCTCGAAGTCGACGCGCTGCGACTGCGGCGGGCGGACGATCGTGCCGTTCGGCGGCAGGAGCGCGCTGGGCGGCTTGAGAAAAATGATCGGCTCCGCCGGCGCCTCGTTGCCGAGCTCCTTGGCATGCTCGGCGTAGTTGCGCCCGACGCAGACGATCTTGCTCGGGAGGACGGGTGGGAGGAGGGTGGCGGCGGCGATGAGGACTTCATCGTCTGTGCGCGAACCGAGGTTGAGCGCGTCGTGGCCGGAGTAGCGCACGAGGTGCTCCCCCTCGGCGACGCCGACGGCGGGGGAACCGTTGTGGACGTAGCGGTAGATTTTCATACGGCGGCCGGCTGGCCGCCGCGATCATAGATCAACCAAAGCCCGCTGAACCCGCGCAGCAGCCGGAACCGCGACCTGTACAACTGGTGCAGGATCTTCGGATTCGAGTAGTACACCGCCTCGCGCAGGAGGTCGGAGAAGTACTCGTCGAGCTCCTTCGCGCAGTCGAGGCTCTGCTTCGCCTTCGCCAGGAGCTCGGTCTCTGGCGACGTGCCGGCGCCGACGGCGGCGGCGAGCATCGTGGCCTCGTCGTCGACCTTGATGCGCAGCGCGGCCGCGCGCAGATAGAGCGTCCAGAGCTCGTCGTTGTCCTCATCCGCCTCGGCCGGCCGGCGGTCAAACAGCTTCTGGTACGCGGCGATCTCCCACGCCTCCAGGCGCAGGTCGCGCACGTTCGGGAACTCCACCACCTCCTCCGGCATCACCGACGGATCGGCGATGTCGACCGCGGCGGCGATGCGCAGGAGGTGCTCGTGCAGCACGGCGTCGTTGCCGAAACGCGAGGTGATGTTCTCGACCTGCTGGGCGTGGTCGAAGAACGTCGGCGGCAGCTCCTCGACGTCCGCCTCCGTGGCCAGCCCGCGGTCGAGCTGCGAGAGGATGTTGGTCATGGAGTGCTTGAGCTGCGTGATCACGTCGTGCTTGACGTTCGAGTCGGCGCGCGAGGAGTCGAAGCGCTCCTTGAAGTCGCGGAAGCGGGCGATCTCCTCGATGAGCTCCGGGTTGGTGTCGCCGAAGTTGCGCTCGATGGCGTCGCCGTGCTCCATCAGCTTCTGCGAGTCCTCGACGATGCGCTGCTCGTCCTGGTGGTAGAGGCGGAGGTATTTGTTCTTGGTGGCGACGTTGAGCTCGACGATGGCCAGGAGCACGTCGGGCTGGAAGTAGAGGTCGCCCAGAGCGTGCTTGAAGGCGCGGGCGTTCTTGAGGAGGCCGCGCTCCGTGAGCTCCTCGAGCTGGTCGGCGGACTGGATCTCGTCGCGCATGGCCCGGATCTGCTTGATCATGCGCACGACCTCCTCCCGCGGCGCGTCGGGGAGACGCAGGACGGCGACGAGGGCGATGACGCGCTCGCGGAACTCCAGCGAGTCGCGCGACCAGTACTCGCCGCGCTCCGTGTTCTCCTCGCCGATGCGGGTGAAGAGGAAGTCGACCTTGTCGCGGCGGTCGCCGTCGACGGCGCCGGCGTAGAGGTAGAACTTGATGAGGAAGTGGACGATGTTCTCGTCCTGGCGCTTGAGCTTCTCGAAGAAGCGCCGCAGGTGCGAGGCGCTGATGTCGTCGTCGGCGCGGAGGAGCTGCGTCGTCGTCCGCTCCACGGCGAGCTCTGAGAGCGCCAGCGCCGACGCCGCCTCGCCCGCCTGCGTGGCGTTGATCATCGGCATCACGCCCTTGATGCGCTCGTAGATCTTCTGGAAATCGACGGTGTACGGGAGCGCCTGCTTGAGGAATGTCTTGTAGACCGCGGAGGCAAACTGGTGGTGCGTCCAGATCGCTTTGAACCTGTCGGTAAGGCGAACGTAACGCCCGTGCAGCAAGCCGATTTCTGCGACCGACATGGCGAAGGTAAAATCTTCGCACAAATGGCGCAAACGACGTTAATCAGCAAAGCACAAATCGAGGAACGTGTAGCCGCGATGGGGCGGCAGATCACCGCCGACTTCGCCGGCACGGAGCTCATCGCCTGCTGCGTGCTCAAGGGGGCGGTGTTCTTCTGCAGCGACTTGGTACGGCACATCGGCCTCGACGTAGCCCTCGACTTCATCCAGGTCTCCTCGTACGGCGACCAGAAGACGTCGTCGGGCGTGGTGACGATCCTGAAGGAGCCGCAGCTCGACATGCACGGCAAGGCCGTGCTGATCGTCGAGGACATCATCGACAGCGGCCTCTCGATGCGCGAGGTCAACCGCTACATCGCCAGCCGCGGCGCGTCGACGGTGCGCACGGCCACGTTCCTCGACAAGCCGAAGGCGCGCAAGGTCGAGTTCGCCGCCGACTACGTCGGCTTCTCGATCGAGCCGTACTTCGTGATCGGGTACGGATTGGATTACGCCGAGAAGTACCGCAACATCCCCGAGATTCAAGTGCTCTCGGATTAGGCGTGAGCATCACGTTCGAGTACTCGTTCAACGCTCCCCTCGACCTGCCGGAG
This sequence comes from Thermoanaerobaculia bacterium, assembly GCA_035276475.1. Lineage (GTDB taxonomy): Bacteria > Acidobacteriota > Thermoanaerobaculia > Gp7-AA8 > Gp7-AA8 > DATDFB01. Next base: position 37,827 of record DATELQ010000162.1, read on the forward strand.
CTGGTTGCCGCGGTGAACCGCGCGCTCGGATGCTCCCTCGCGCCGAGCGGCGACGACGACGCATTTCGCTGCGAGTTCTTCGGCATGTCGCTGCTGCTCGAGCGTCATCACTACGACAACGACCGCGATCTCAACTTCGCCGACTACGAATTCCAGCTCTCGAACAAGACCTGGGACGGCAGCGCTCTTCGGCAGATCCAGCTCGAAGTGCTCGTCCTGGCCGCCTTCGCGCTGCAGGAGACGCTGGGGATCGGCGACGGCATGCTGTCGTACGACATGCAGCGCCTCCTGGCCCGCTACTCCGGGAAGATCAGCGACCCTGCCGGACACATCGCCGATCTGCAGCGCCGCCTCGACAAAACGGATTTAGACTAGGCAGATCATGAACAAGAAGGTCATCGCCTTTCTTGCGGTGACGATCGCGCTGTTCAGCGTCGCCGCCTCCCGCCGCCGCGCCACCCTCCCACCTGCCACCGTCCCGCAACTCGATCCTGCCCGCTCGCTCGTCGTCTCCAACGTCCAGCTTCTCGACAACTACTTCCCGTTCACGCGCGTCCTCGATCACCTCGTCGCGGGGAGCGGCACGAGCGGCAGTCAGCTCATCCGGCAGATGTTCGACACGCAGAGTCCGCGGCCGGGCCTGGCGGACTCGCTGTCGGCGCACTGCGACGACTTCCTCGTCAGCGGCGCGGCCACGTTCAACGGTTTCCCGCGCCGTTGCCCGACGCCGGAGGCGACGATCGCCGCGACGGTGCCGGACCTACGAGGCTTCCGCCCCATCGCCCTCGTCAACCGCTTCGACATGGCTCCCGCCGACGGCGCGAACTGCGGGCAGTACCGGATGATCTTCGCAACGGTAGTGGCGCCGACGTCCGCGCGCTACAGCCGCATCAACCTGATCCTCGAGGCTGTACTGCCGAATCCGCATCCCGAGATGGGACTGCGCGCCTGCCGGCCGGTCGCGCAGTTCTGGGCCGACCTCTCCTCGGTCGACTCCTCGGTCGAGCGCAGGGTGCGCCTGGAGAAGTTTTTCTTCGACGGCATCGACGGCTTCGAGCCGGTCGTCCGGGCCAGCCACTACACGGCCGCGGCGGGCGGCGGCATCCGCTCGCGGCAGCTCGCCTCCGCGGAGACGCAGCGGTGGCGCGCCTACCAGTTCCACATCGACCAGCAGTGTCCCGCGTCCGGCCCCTGCTCGCTCCGCATGGTGCCGGACATCCTGGAGAACGTTCCCTTCGGCCCGATGTTCGACGCCACCAACGATACGGCCGTGGCGCGCGCGTTCCGCGACCACTTCGTCGACCAGATCCCGGCGCTGGCGACGGGCGACCTGAATCGTTTCCGGATGACGGTCGATCCGAAGTACCTCGTCGTCGAGAGCGATCCGGTCGACGACTATTTCGCATTCGACTACCTGACGCCGTTCCGGCGCTCGCAGACGAGCGACGCCGGCAAGGCCTTCCGCGCCCAGATCGAGGCCAAGCTGGCCGGCATCGGCAGCAAGCTGACGGCCGAGGACGTCGTCGCGCGCGCCCAGACGCAGACGTGCAACGGCTGCCACTTCGTGCCGCAGAACGTCGGCGACGGCTTGATTTTCCCCGGCGCGCTCGACACGCATCAGGTCAGCCCCTTCGTCACCACGACGGGCAACGAGAGCGAGGCCTCGCGCTGGTCGCCCTCGCCGGCGCTGGAAAAAGTCTTCATCCCCAACCGCATGCGGCTACTGAAGGAGTTCCTGGAGATCGGCAAACCGCCGGAGCATTCGAACTGAGGAAGAGAACATGAACAAGAAGGTCATCGCTGCTCTGGCGGTGACGATCGCGTTGTTCAGCGTCGCCGCCGCACGCCGCCGCGCCACCCTGCCGCCCACCGTTCCCGCGCAACTCGACGCCAACCGCTCCTTCGCCGTCACCGACCTGGCCATCCTCGACGGCTTCAGCTTCAGGCAGACGATGAACTGGATCGTCGCGGGCAGCGGAACGACGCCGGAGAAGCTCGTCCGCCAGATGTTCGACACGCAGAATCCGAGCCCCGGCATGGCCGACTCGGCGTCGGCGCACTGCGACGACTTCCTCGTCAACGGCGCGGCCACGTTCAACGGGTTCCCGCGCCGCTGCCCGACACCGGAAGCGAAGAACGCGGGAGTGCAGCCGGACATGGACCACTTCATTCCGCTGGCGCTCATCAACCGCTTCGACATGGCGCCGGCCGACGGTTCGAACTGCGGCCAGTATCGGATCCTCTACTCGGCCTACCTGCTGCCGAGCGTCGTGCATCTGAATCTCGAGGGCGTGCTGCCGAATGCGCATCCGGAGCAGGGGCTGGCCGGCTGCAAGGCGGTCGCGCAGTTTTGGGCGGACCTCACCGGTGTCGACTCGGTCGTCGAGCGCCGCGTGCGCCTGCAGAAGTTTTTCTACGAAGGCATCGCCGGCTTCGAGCCGGTCGTCAAGGCCGCGCACTACACGGCCGCCGCGGGCGGCAGCATCCGCACGCGGCAGATCGCCCTCGCCCTCGCTTTACGCGGCTGGCGCAGCTATGAATTTCGCCTCGATCAGCAGTGCCCGGCGAGCGGGCTCTGCTCGCTGCGCTTCGTGCCCGACGTGCTCGAGAACTTCCCCTTCGGCCCGATGTTCGACGCCAACGTCGACACCTCCGCGGCGCGCGCGTTTCGGGAGAGCTTCCTCGAGCAGATCCCGCTGCTGGCGGTCAACGACCTCAATCGCTACCGGATGAACGTCGACCGCAAGTTCCTCATGGTCGAGAGCGATCCGGTCGACGACCTCTTCGCCTTCAAGTACTCCGAGCCGTTCCGCAAGTCCCAGAGCACGGACGCGGGGAAGGCCTTCCGCGCCCAGATCGCGGCGAAGCTCCAGAGCATCGGCAGCACGCTGACGCCCGAGGACATCGTGGCTCGCGCGGAGACGCAGACGTGCAACGGCTGCCACTTCGTGCCGCAGTCGGTCGGCGGCGGCCTGATCTTCCCCGGCGCGCAAGACGGCAGTCACATCGCATCCGTCCCGAGCTACAACGACGCGAACCCGCGCTGGGGCATCTCCGGCGCCATGGAGAAGGTCTTCATCCCGAACCGGATGCAGATCCTGCGCGACTTTCTGCAGACCGGAAAGGCGCCGGAGCACTCGAATTAAGCTTTCAGCCACCCCGTCGCCAGCAGCACGATCATCACGGCGCCGAGCGCGAGCCGGTACCAGATGAAGACGCGTGTCGTGTGCGTCTTCAGGTACCGAAGCAGGAACCAGATCGACGCGTAGCCGGTGACGAAGGAGACGACGATGGCGACGGCGATCGGCGTCCAGCCGATCGCGCCGAGGTGGTGCCGCTCGTGGAAGAGCTCGAGGAAGCCGGCGCCGCCGACGGCGGGGATGCTGAGGAGGAACGAGTAGCGCGCGGCGGTGGGGCGGTCGATGCCGCGGAAGAGCGCGGTCATGATGGTCGAGCCGCTGCGCGACGAGCCGGGGATGAGCGCCAGGCACTGCCCGAGGCCGATCGCCACGGCGTCGCCGGTGTTCATCTCGTCGAAGACGCGCAGGCGCCGCGACTTCGCATAGCGCTCGGCGATCTCCATGAGAATCGCCACGACGATGACCATCGTGGTGATGACCCACAATCCGCGGAACGTCGACTCGATGTGCTTCTTCAGCACCAGGCCGAGGACGACGATGGGGATCGTGCCGATGACGACGAGCCACGCCTCGCGCGAGTCGACGTCGGAGAGCGGCCGCCGGTTCACCAGCCCGCGGAAGAATCCGGCCACGAGGCGCACGATGTCACCGAAGAAGTAGATGACCGCCGCGATCCACGTGCCGAACTGGATGACCGCGGAGGCGGCGGCGCCGGGATCGCCCCAACCCAGCAGCACGGGAACGATCTCGAGATGCGCGGTCGAGGAGATGGGGATGAACTCGGTAAGGCCTTGCACGAGGCCGAGGACAATCGCTTCGACAATGCTCATTACATTTCCCAAATGACCGGCAGGATCAGCGGCCGCCGGCCCATCGACTTTCGGAAGTAGCGTTTCAGCATGGCGCGCATCGCTTCCTGCAGCGCGTCGGAGTTACGCAATTCTTCCGGCGTGCCATGTTCGAAGAGGCCGGAGAGCATGCCCCGCACTTCGTCGAGCACGTCCTGGCTGGCGTCGACGTGGACGAGGCCGCGGGTGATGATCTCCGGCTCGCGAATGAGCTTCCCGTCGCTGTCGACGGCGACGACGACGATGACGAAGCCATCCTCGGCCAGATGCTGCCGGTCCCGCACCACGACCTCCGGCACTTCCTCCGCCTCGGAGTCGACAAAGACCTTGCCGTGCGGCGCGCGCTCCGCGCGGACGCGCAGCGACTCGCCGTCGATCTCCGCCACCTGCCCGTTGGTGATGACGACGCCGTGCGGCACGCCGACGCCCTCGGCCAGCCGGGCGTGGTGGATGAGGTGCCGCAGCGTGCCGTGCATGGGGATGAAGAAGCGTGGCCGCGTGATGCTCAGCATCAGCTTCAGCTCTTCCTCGCACGCGTGCCCCGACACGTGCACGTCCGCGGTGTCCCACGACAAGACCTCGGCGCCGAGACGGTAGAGGTTGTCGATCATGTGCGAGACAGCGCGCTCGTTTCCCGGAATCGTGCGCGCGGAGATGACGATCGTGTCGCCCGGCACGATCTCGATCTGCTTGTGCTCGCCGACGGCCATCCGCGCCAGCGCGGACGAGGGCTCGCCCTGCGTGCCGGTGGTGAGGATCAGGACGTTGCGGTCTTCGTAGTCGGCCGTCCGCGCGTTCGCGCCGCTGCGCGCCTCGCGCGGGAAGCGGAGGTAGCCGAGGCGCTCCGCGGTCTCGCTGTTGTCGACGAGGGACCGCCCGACGAGGAAGACGCGGCGGTTGTATTTGCGCGCCAGGTCGATGGCTTGCTGCACGCGGTGGATGTGCGACGCGAACGTCGTCATGAGCACGCGGCCTTTGGCGTTGGCGATGACGCGGTCGAGGGCGCTGCCGACGCTGCGCTCGGATGCGCCGTGGCCGGGGACGAGGGCGTTCGTCGAGTCGCTGACGAGGAGGAGCACGCCCTCCTCGCCGTGATGGGCGAAGCGCGCGAGATCCGTGGCTTTGCCGTCGATCGGGGTGTGGTCGATCTTGAAGTCGCCGGTGTGGACGACCGTGCCGAGCGGCGTGGTGATGGCGTAGCCCAAGGCGTCGACGATGGAGTGCGTGACGCGCATGGCCTCGACGCGGAAGATGCCGGCGTCGACGACGTCGCGGGGCATGAGCGCCCGCAGCTCGATGCCGTCGATGCCGAACTCCTCGAGCTTGTCGCGCACGAAGCCGAGGGTGAGGGGCATGCCGTAGACGGGGAGGGGCACGCGGTCGAGGAGAAACGGCAACGCGCCGATGTGGTCCTCGTGGCCGTGGGTGAGGAAGACGGCGCGGAACTTGGCGGCGTTGTCGAAGATGTACGTCATGTCGGGGACGATGACGTCGACGCCGAGGGTGGCGGCGTCGGGGAACATCATGCCGCAGTCGACGACGATGGCGTCGCCGCCGTGCTCGTAGACCATGAGGTTCATCCCGATCTCGCCGAGCCCGCCGAGGGGGATGATGCGGAGGGGTTCGTTCACGTGCGGGCGGAGTCTAACGAACTTATGATCTCCGCATGCTCGCAATCTTGTTCGCCGCGCAGCTCGCGTTGTCACCGTGCAAGCCGCAGGGTGTGACCGACCGCTCGCCGTCGCCCTAGGCGAGATGTATCCGCTCGACTACGTCCGCCGCTGCCGCGACGCGCTGTCGAAGGTCGCCGACCTCCGCTTCTACACGACGCCGCTGGCCATGGACGATCTCGACGACGTCCGCGCCGCCCTCGGCTACGACAAGATCGACCTCTTCGGCCTCTCCTACGGCACGCGCGCCGCGCTCGTGTACGCGCGCCAGCACCCGCAGCACGTGAACCGCATCGTGTTGATGGGCGCGACGCCGGTGTGGGCGGCGATGCCGCTCCACCACTCCGCCAACGCGCAGCGCGCGCTCGACCTCTTGGGGATGAGTGAGCGCGTGGCCGCGGTGATGAAGCGTCTCCCCGCGCAGGTCACGTACAAAGGCGAGACGGCCACGCTGCGGCCGGAGATTTTCGCGGAGCAGATCCGCAAGCTGATGTACACGCCGCTGATGCAGCACGAGATCCCGCGCATCGTCGACGCGGCGGCGAAGGGCGATTTCGATCCGCTGCTGCGCGTCGTCGTCAACACGCAGTTGGGCGATGCCGACGGGATGTATCTCTCTGTCACGTGCGCCGAGGACACGGCGCGCATCGATCCGGCGGAAGGGAAGCGGCTCACCGGCGACACGCTGTTCGGCGACTACCGCATCGCCCAGCAGCGCCGCGCCTGCGCGGAGTGGCCGCGCGCGACGCTGCCGGCGAGCTACTGGGACGACGTCACGGTCGACGCGCCGGTGCTGATGCTCAGCGGCCGGCGCGATCCGGTCACGCCGCCGGCATGGGCGGACGCGGTGGCGAAGAAACTGCCGCACGCGCGCAACATCGTGATCGCGGAGCACGCACACGTGCCGGTCGGCCTCTCGCACATGGAGTGCCTCGACGACACGCTCATCCTCCCCTTCCTCGACGGTGCGGAGCTCGACAAGCTCGACGCCGCGTGCGTCGACACGATGCGCTAACGAACGGCCGTCCGCGGCGTCCATTGCTGCATGCCGCTGCTCGCCGCCGCGCTGGCTCTCGTCATCCAACAGCAGATCGAGGCCAAGCATCCGATGCCGTTCCGCCGCGTCAGCCGCGAGCAGTTCCTCGCGGCGGTCGCCAACGCCGGCGACGATCCGGTGGCGCTCATGCGCGCCGTGGCCATGCTGCGCGACGGCCACACGCAGCTCTTCCCGAATTTCAACCGCTGGTTCCCCGTCCGCTTCTACGCGCTGACGGACGGCCTCTTCATCACCGCGGCCGACAAACGTTTCCCGCAGCTCGCGGGAGCGAAGGTGCTGCGCATCGGCAATCGCACCGCCGAGGAGGCCATGCGTGACGTCGAGTCGATGTTCTCGAGCGACAACGAATTTCGGGCGAAAGAGGCGGCGGCGCTGCTGTCGTCGGCGCAAATCGCGAAGCTCGACGTCCTGCCGCTCGACGTGCAGTTGCGCGACGGCACTACCGCACACGTCGACATCCCCTCATTTCCAGGAAAAGCCGGCTTCGATTGGATCCAGTGGGGTGAGATGTACGGCCCTCCCGGCGCGGAGCTCGTCACGGCGTTCGACAAAGATCCGCCGCTGCATCTGAAGTCGCGGCAGGCGTACTGGTTCACGTACCTCGACGCGCCGCGCGCGGTGTACGCGCAGATCAACGCCATGGCGGACAAGAGCAAGGCCACGCCGGAGACGTTCGTGCAGTTCGTCGAGCGGCTCTTCGCGTTCGTCGATCTGCACCCGGTCGACAAGCTGATCTTCGACATCCGCTACAACGGCGGCGGCAACGGCCGCCTGATCAAGCCGATCGTGCACGCGCTGATCAAGCGCGAGGACCGCGGCCTCCGCCTCTACGCGATCTCCGGCCGCAAGACCTTCAGCGCCGGCCTCGGGCTGCTGATCGCGCTGCGCCAGGAGACGAGTGCGATTCTCGTCGGCGAGCCGCCCGGAGCGCCGATGAACGCCGCCGGCGATCCCGACACCGCCGCGCTCGAGGGCTTCCGCCTGTCGGTGTCGACGAACTACTTCGTCGGCGCGAAGTTCCGCGACGACAGCGCGTTCATCCCCGTCCAGATTCCGGCGCAGCTCTCCTCAGCCGACTACTTCGGCGGCCGCGACCCGGCGCTCGAAGCCATCCTCGCGCCGGACGCGGTCACGATTCTCGATGCGCTCTCGACGCGCGGCGGCGCCGCGGCGAAGGTGCTGTATGAGAAGCGCAAGGCGCTCTATGGCGCGCTGCCGTGGTGGGAGCCGTTCGAGCGCGTGGCGATGAACGGCGCCGGCCTGACGCTGCTCGAGCAGGGCAAGGTCGCCGACGCCGTCGCGGCGCTGGAGATGAACGTCGACCGCTATCCGAGCACGTGGGAGACGTGGGACAGCCTGGCCGAGGCGCTGATGGCCGCGAAGGAGACGGCGCGCGCGATCGCGGCGTACGAGCGCGCGCTGGCAATCAACCCCGACAACTGGAACGCCGAGGCGGAGAAGAAGGCGATCGCGGCGATGCGCGCTACGGCACGACCGTGATGAAGACGGCTACGGATAAATGCGGTTCAGCATGCGCGGATAGGGAATCGTCTCGCGCAGGTGCGGCACGCCGCTGATCCAGGCCACGACGCGCTCGATGCCCATGCCGAAGCCCGAGTGCGGGAAGGTGCCGTATTTGCGCACGTCGAGGTACCACTGGAAGGCCTCGACGGGGAGGTCGTGCTGCTTGATGCGCGCGAGCAGCAGGTCGTGGTCGTGGATGCGCTGCGAGCCGCCGATGATCTCGCCGTACCCCTCGGGCGCGATCATGTCGAGGCCGAGGACGACGTCGGGGTCGTTCGGGTCGGGCTGCATGTAGAAGGCTTTGATGGCCGTCGGGTAGCGCGAGATCATCACCGGGCGGTCGAAGGAGTTGGCGATGACGGTCTCCTCGTCGCCGCCGAAGTCGTCGCCGAACTTCACGGGCAGGCCCTTCGACGCGAGGAGGTCGATGGCCTCGCGATAGGTGATGCGCGGGAAGGGCCGCTTCACGCTTTCGAGCTTGCTGATGTCGCGCTCGAGGATGCTGAGCTGTTCCTTGCAGCGGTCGAGGGCGCGCGTGACGAGGTATTCGACGAATTCCTCGGCGAGCTCCTGCAGCCCTTCGAACTCGAGGAAGGCAACCTCGGGCTCGATCATCCAGAACTCCATCAGGTGCCGGCGCGTCTTCGACTTCTCGGCGCGGAAGGTCGGGCCGAAGCAGTAGACGCGGCCGAATGCCGCCGCGGCCGGCTCGAGGTAGAGCTGCCCCGACTGCGAGAGGAAGGCTTTCTCGCCGAAGTAGTCGGTCTCGAAGAGGGTGGAGGTGCCCTCGCACGCGGCGGGCGTGAGGATGGGCGAGTCGATGAGGGTGAAGTCGCGCTCGTAGAAGAAGTCGCGGCAGGCCTGCTCGATCTCGCTGCGGACCTTGAGCACGGCGTGCTGCTTGGAAGAGCGCAGCCAGAGGTGGCGGATGTCCATGAGGAAGGCGGTGCCGTGCTCCTTCGGACCGATGGGGTAGTTGTCGGTGGGCGAGACGAGCTCGAAGGACTGCACACCGAGCTCGACGCCGCCCTGCGCGCGCGGCTCCGCGCGGACGATGCCGTTGACGCGGACGGTGGATTCCTGGGAGGCTTTGTCGACGGCGTCCCACGTGGCCTCGTCGACTTCCTTCTTGACGACGACGCACTGCAAGTAGCCGCTGCCGTCGCGAACGATGGGAAACTGGATCTTCCCCGAGGTGCGTTTGTTGTAGAGCCAGCCGTCGATGATGACGCGCTGCCCGATGTAGTGGGGCAATTCCTTGATGCTCAGGGTGCTCATAAAGAGCGGGGATTATAGCCGGTCAAGAATGATGACGATGCTGACCGGAATCGAGACAACCGCGTCCTGATTCGAGACAACGTTGTCCTGACTCGAGACAAGCGTGTCCTGATTCGAGACAACGGTGTCATGAGTCGAGACAATCTTGTCGCGAGTCGAGACACGGTTGTCCTGAAACATGACACGGTTGTCTCGAATCAGGACGATGTCGTCCACAGTCCGGACAGCATTGTCATCATTGAGGACAACGACATCTAAGAACTACACCCGCGCCCGTGGGTCGCCGATGCGCGCGAAGTAGTCGCGCACGTTCTTCGGACGATAGTTCCGATCCGCGTCCCAGCGCGCGATGACGCTCGGGTGCAGCGACTGCGTCGGGTCGTTCACGCCGATGGGGCGCTCCAGCACGCCTTCGACGCGGTAGAACACCGTCATGGAGTCGTGCATCTTGCCGGCCGGGTTGGGGTGCAGCTGGTGCGCGTCCATCACCCCCTGGTCGAACTCCAGGCCGGCCGTCTTGGCGCGGCCGATCATCCAGTCGAGGGCGATGTCGGAGAGCGACGGGTCGTCGTAGCCGCCGCCGACGTCGCTGTGGACGCCGGGGAACCACACCTGCTCGACCGTCTGGCCGGGCTTCGGCTTGTAGTCCCACACCGACGGCTGGAACGGCGTGCGGTGCTCGTCGACGGCGAGCGCGTGGAACGCGTACTTCACCGTGCCGGAGAGCTCCGTGTCGTGGAACTCGAACTCCTTCTTGTTGTGCGCGCGGAGGCCGCGCAGCGGGATGCCGAGCGCGCCGACCGTGTCCCAGACGCCCACCATTTGAATCGGCGTGTCGGCTTCCAGGCAAAACTGGCCGCGGAAGTCGACGGCCTGCTGGTCGTTCGGGCGCACGTTGGCGTCGTGGTACAGCTTCTCCGCGTGCGCATACTCCTGCACGAACGCGCGCTTCAGGATCCCGCACTTGCGGATCATCCCGCCGATGCTGCGCGCCGTGAACGCGCCGCGGCTGAAGCCGATGAGGTAGATCTCGTCGCCGACTTCGTAATTCGCCAAGAGAAAGATGTAGGCGTCGTGGATGTTGTCCTCGAGCCCGGCACCCGTGGCGCCGCCTTCGACCTTGTCGAGCCAGTCGCCGGTGCCGACGCCCTGGTCGTAGTAGATGACCTGCTGCGTGCCGGTCGTGCCGTGCTTGCAGAGCCGGTAGGCGATCTTGATCACGTTCGTCGGACACGGCTTCCCTTTGGTTTCCTGGTCGGCGCGGTTCCACGTTCCGTCGCAGCAGAGAATCAGCCTTTTCATATTTATCTCGGTATTTTAACCAAAAGCGACTTCGGCGCAATCGTGATCACGATCGGCATGTGGAACGTGAAGAGCTCCCCGTCGACGCCGGCGCGGAGGTGCTGCTTCGACGCGTGCACCTTCATCCGCGACGTGTGGAACGAGCGGAAGCCGGGCGTCTCGTGCACGCGCCCCGCGAGGTAGTGCGCGAGAAAGCGCATCAGCGCCACGCGGCGGAGGTGCGGGAGCCAGTAGACCGCCAGGCGCCCCTCCTCGAGCGTCGCGCGCGGCGCGTCGATGCCGATGCGCGAGAGGTCGTAGCGGTTGTTCGACACCATCAAGACGTGCGTGCGCACGGCCATCTGATGATGCTCGCTCTCCAGCGTCACCGTCACGTGCGGATACTTCTGCAGCGTCCCGTACGCCGCCCAAAGGCGCGCCTTCCAGCGCGGATATTGCCGCCCGCGCTCCTCGCGCCGGGCGACCATCTCGGGGTAGAGACCGAGGGAGACGTTGTTGACGAAGAAGCGGTCGTTGGCGCGGGCGGCGTCGACCTGGTGCGTGGCGCCGTCGAGGGCGACGTCGAGCGCGCCGCGCCAGTCCGCCGGCACGCCGACGTCACGCGCGAAGTGATTGAACGTGCCTAGGGGGATGACGGCGAGGCAGGCATCAGTGTGGACGAGCGGCTGAACCACGCAGTTGACCGTTCCGTCACCGCCCGCGGCAATGAAGAGCTTCTTGCCGTCGCGCATCCGCTCGCGGATCGCCGCCGTCACGTCGACGTCCCGCGAGAGGCGCACCACCTCGATCCCCGCTTCGGACGCCGCCGCGACGAGCTCCGGGTGCTCCCCGGAGGCGGGATTCAAGAACATCGTGCCTTTGTTACGCGCCGTCGAAGTCATGAAAAAATCCGCGATTCTCCTCGTCCTTCTGCAAGTTTTCGTCCTCTCCGCGCGCGCCGCCGCGCCGAAGGAATGCTCCTTCTGCGCAGGTGTCGGAGCCAGCGCGCAACAGCCGCCGGCGACGACGGTGCCGGCCCTCGTGGAGATCAACCTCGACGAGCTCGCGGCCATCGACGCCTGGACCCCGGCGCAGCGCGCCCAGACCGCGCTCGTGATCCGCTACGCACTCGCCGAAGGGACAGACCCGCTGACGAGCGTCGAAGAGCGGACGAAGACGATCATCGAGTGGGCCAAGACGCACGGACCGTTCGAAGCCATCGGCATCCACGTCCAAGATGCCGACGCCAACACCGCCGCGTACGCCATCAAACGCCTGGCCGTCATGGCGCAGGGACTCAACGTCGCCTCGAAGATCGTCGCCCTGGCCACGCCGCCGGCACCGGCGCTGCCGTACGTCGACGTCATCGTCACCGACGACGCGGCAAAGACCGTGGCGTGGGTGACGGAGAACGATCCGTCGAAGAAAGTGTGGGCCATCGTCAAGCCGGAAGCGCCGAATGTCTTCTTCGACGTCGCCCGCGCCTACGCCGCCGGCGCCGCGCGCGCGTACGTCGTCACCGCGGACGCCAACGTCGCGGGCGCCATCCCGAGCCTCAACCGCGCCTTCGCGGGCGACTGGGCGTACGACTCGACCTCGAAGATCGAGACGCTCGATGCGAAGGGAAACAAGACCGACGTCCCGGCGCTGGCCTTCGTGCGCGGCGAGGACCTCCGCACCATCGTCGTGCCGCGCGGCGACGCCGCAGCGGCGACGATCGCCTCGCTGCCGAACGACCGCTATGTCAAGCCGCGCCGCGTCGATGCCGGGGGCGAGCGCGACGTCACGGACGTCGGCACGAAGGGGGGCCACTTCCTCATCGGCATGCAGCCGGTGAAGGCGCCGTTCGTCCTCACCGTCGAGCACAACGAGAAGCCGCAGACGAACGTGACGAAGGAAGCGCTCGACGTGGCCACGAAGCGCGGCATCAGCGTCGAAGAGATCATCCGCAATCACCAGGCCTACAAGTCGTACCAGGAGTCGATCCAGCCGAAGTACATCGCCCGCGACACGACGAAGCTGCGCTTCGAGATCAGCGGCGGCGAGGCGGTGGAGGCGACGATCTCGGGCGACTACTTCTCCGACCCCGGCAACCGCGCCGACTGGGTGTGGCAGGACTTCTACATCAACGGCGTGAAGTGGAAGTACGGGAAGATCCCGGAGCTGCCGCTGATCCAGCCGGAAAAGGTCACGCAGCTGCCGCTCGACATCCACCTCACTGGTGAGTACCGCTATCAGCTCGTCCGCGAGACCGACCTCCTCGGCTACCACACGTACGAGGTCCGCTTCGAGCCGCCGGCGAACGCGCCGGCCGGGCTGCCGCTCTACCGCGGCACGGTGTGGATCGACGCGCGGACGTGGGCGCGCGTGCGCCTGCAGATGATCCAGCTCAATCTGACGGGCGAGGTGCTGTCGAATGAGGAGCGCGTCGACTTTCAGCCGTTCGCGCGCGCGTCGCACGCGCCGCTGACGGCGGCGGAGGTGGCGAAGACGGACGCGAGAGAGATCCTCTGGCTGCCGGTGGTCGTCGGCGCGCAGCAGGTGGTCTCCGCGGCGGGCCGCGCCAACCCGGTACTGCGCGAGACGACGTTCAGCAACTTCCGCATCGCCCCCGAGGATTTCGCGGTGCGGCTGGCGGAGGCGTCGGCGTCGGATGCGCGGATGGTGCGGGAGACGAACGCCGGGCTGCGCTATCTCGAGAAGACGAGCGGCGGCGAGCGCGTGGTGAAGGAGGGCTTCGACACAGCGCGCACGTTCATGCTCGGCGGCGTGCATCACGACGCCGGCCTCCAGTTCCCCGTGCTCCCCCTCGGCGGCATCGACTATTTCAACTTCGATCTGAAGCACACAGGGATCCAGACGAACGTCTTCTTCGCCGGGATCATCGTCGCGGCGAACGCGACGAATCCAAATCTCTGGAACACGCGCACGAACGTCGGCGCGGATCTCTTCGCGATCGCCGTGCCGACGGAGAACACGATGTACCGCGGCGGCATCGAGCGCACGGACGAGGCGGTGCGCCAGCTCCCCACGAATCTGTCGCTGCGCGCTGGGCATCCGTTCGCGCAGTTCGGCAAGGTCGACGTCGGCTTCGGCATCGGCCACGTGTCGTACAAGCGCGCCGACGACACGGCGCCGTCGTTCGTGGTGCCGTCGAGCACGTGGGTGCTCTCGCCGTCGATCGACGCGAGCTATTCGCGCTGGGGCTACGTCGCGTCGGCGTTCTACGACTACAACCGGCGGACGACGTGGAAGCCGTGGGGCAACCTGGCGGAGTTCGACCCCGATCAGAAGTCGTTCACGAACTACGGCGCCTCGCTGGCGAAGAGTTTCTATCTTCCGAAGTTCCAGCGCTTGGGGCTCGAAGTCGATTACGAGAGCGGCCAGCGTCTTGACCGCTTCTCGGAGTACGAGCTCGGCTTCTTCGGCTCGCAGCGCGTGCACGGCGTCCGCTCCGGCTCGGTCCGCGCCGAGACGGCGCTCCTCGGCCACGTGACGTACGGCCTGGTGTTCTCGGATCAGTTCCGCCTGGAGGCGTTCTACGACCACGCCCTCGTCACTGACCGCACCGCCGGCTACGAGCGCGAGCCGTTCCAAGGCGTCGGCATCGCCGGGCAGACGGTGGGCCCGTGGGGGACGCTGCTGCGGCTGGACATCGGGAAGACGATCGGGCAGAACCGCCAGAGCGGGTTCGTGGCGAATGTGGTGTTTTTGAAGTTGTTCTGATGATCGAAGAGCTCAACCTCGAGCCCCACCCCGAGGGCGGCTTCTATCGCCAGATCTACAAGTCGCCGATGACCGTCACCGAGGGCGAGCGCACGCGCGCGGCGCTCACCGTCATCCACTTCCTCCTGCCGGCCGGCCAGATCAGCCGCTGGCACCGCGTCATGTCCGACGAGGTGTGGACGTTCCTCCGCGGCGAGCCGCTGCGGCTGCATCGCTTCGACGGCAGCGACGCGCGCGACGTCGTGCTCGACGCCGATCATCCGATTCAGGTCGTGCGCGCCGGCGAGTGGCAAGCGGCGGAGCCGCTCGGCGCGTACGCGCTCGTGGCCTGCTTCGTCGCGCCGGGATTCGAGTTCGACGACTTCGCGCTGATGGACGGCGAAACGGCGGCGAAGCTGCCGGAGGAACTGCGGAGGTACTTATGACGTGGAGAGCCGAGATCGTCGACGGGACGGTGATCCGATCGCAGGGCAGCACGGATTCGACTCCGCTGTGGCTGATTCATGGATTCGGCGAGTCGAGCCGCTGTTTCGTGCCCCTGTTCTCCATGAGCCAGGCATCGCGTTTCCAACTCCTCGCGCCTGATTGGCCGGGCGCGGGACTCACACCGCCCGATCCGAACGTCCGAAGCCTCGATGCGCTGGCCGAGTGGCTGGCACGAACGATCGCGCGCCGCACGCCGGAGGGTTTGATCGGCATCGTGGCGCATTCGGTCGGCTCGATCGTCGCGATGCGGGCGGCGTCCAAGCTCGCCGGCAGAATCGCCGGACTCGTGTCGATCGAAGGCAATTTAACCGGCGGGGACGCTTACCTCTCCGGCGTTGCGGAAACTTTCGACGATCCCATTCGATTCCGAGACGCGCTGCGCCGCAGGATGCTCGCCGAGGCCGAGCACGCGTGGGATGAGGAGTCATACCTCAGTTACTACGCCAGCCTCACGTTCGCCGACCCCGACCTCCTGTGGCACATCGGCCGTGAAGTGAAGCAGCAAAGCGATCGGTTCGGCGAGGAATACCGCGCGCTCCCGTTCCCCACCCTCTACTTCTGGTCGCGTACGAGCACGTCGAGAACGACGCAGGAAACCCTCGCCGCCAATGAAATCCCGAACGCCGAATATTCGGGCGGACATTGGCCGATGGTGGAGAAACCACACGAAACAGCCAACGTCATCGACCGCTTTTTCTACGGCGTCGCCGAGAGGTTGTCCACGTAGAAGTCGACCGAGCCGATCTCCGTGCGCAGGCCCAACGTGTTGAGCACGCGCACCGTCAACCGGTGCCGGTTGTTGCCGAGCTTCGTCGTGTCCAGTGTGAACTGCCAGCCGGAGTTGAGGCTATTGGCGATGAACGGATAGGCGTTCTGCACGTCCGGCCGCTGGAATCCGTACGCCGCCGGCCCCATGAAATTGCCGTCGACGAGGATCTCGACCTGCTGGATGAACGAGCGCTCGCTGATCGCCCATCCCTGGAACGTCACCTTGCCCTTGACGTAGTCGTACGTCCGCGGCACGTCGATGAAGCCGATCGCTGACGCCACGCGGTCCTCGGCGCACTCGAAGAACACCGGAATGCCGTCGCGGCTCGGCAGCTCCGAGAACGTCCCCTGCTGATCGCCGACGCGGATCTTCAGCACGTGGTGGCCCGGGTGCACGCCGGACGCGAGCAGCGCGCCGACGTCGAGCGTGAAGAGGAACCCGGCGCGCGGCGCGTCGGGATAATTCGGATAGAAGCGCTCCACGTCGAAGCGCGTGAGGCCGTAGCAGTTCACGTAGCCGCTGAAGAGGTTCGAGAACGCGCAGTCGTCGGTCGAGTACCAGCGCACGCCGTCGACGAGCAGCTCGACGTACGAGACGCGGCCGAGGTCCGAGCGCGTGCCGAGGTCGAGCGCCCAGCCGCGCACCGGCGTGATGTGCGATTGCGGGTTGACGGCCGGCGAGACCTGCGGCACGTCCTGGCAGCGCGTGCCGTAGAGCACCGCGTCGCGCTGCGGCTCGTCGAGGTAGCCGAACGGCTTGAGGTTCTGGTTGTCGTTGAAGACCTGCACCTGGCGGCGGCCGATCAGGCGCGACACGCCCAGGCGGTCGGTCGCGCGCACCTCGAGGAGATGCACGCCGTTCTGGATGCGGGTCGTGTCGATGTTCGCGATGAAGCCGCTGAAGAGCGCGGCGGGGAAGTCGGGGAAGGTGTTGCCGACGTCTGGGCGCGCGTCGCCGTACATCGCGGTCTGCAGCACGCCGCCGTCGACCCAGACGTCGACGCGGGCGATGCCGTCGGTGTCGGTCGCCCAGCCGACGACCGGGAAGGAGCCGGCGGCGTTGTAGATCCCGCCGCCGAGATCCGGGATGTCGACCGAGCCGAAGGGCGCCTGGTTGAGCGTGTTGTCGATCGTGATCGTGCGGCGGCCAAGCTCGGCCGAGTGCCCGTCAGAGAACGTCACCTTCACCATCACCGTGTGCGGCCCGTTGGTGAAGCGGCTGGCCAGGAACCCGGTCTCGAAGCCGGGGGCGACGTTCTGGATGCCGGGGTAGTTCGGGTAGGCCTCGATGACGTCGATGCGCGGGAGGCCCTTGATCGTCGGGTACTGGAACTGATCGTCGACGTAGAGCTCGATCTTCGTGACCACGCCGGGGTCGAGGACCCAACCCTTGACCAGGACGACGCCCGATTGCGTGACGGCGGGATCAGGGAAGTCGAGCGCTGCGATCAGATCGTCGGCATAGGCCGCGGAAGTCAGCAGCGTCGCCAGTGCGGTGAGAACCAGGCAACGAGGAATCCATCTCCACATAACCCCAACCTCCAACCCCGAGAGACGTGTCCGGTACTGACGATCGGTGCGTTCAGAGACGCCGATCCACTTTGTTTCGTGCGAGTTTATACTAACCCGGGTGAGTTCTTCAAACGCCCTGACAGCCCTAGGCCTCGACGACGTTCGGGCCGCGGCGGCGCGGATCCGCGGGCAGATCCACCGGACGCCGCTCCTCCCCAGCCAGTCACTTTCGGAAAGAATCGGCGCCGAGGTCCGGCTCAAATGCGAGAACCTGCAGCGCGCCGGGTCGTTCAAGGTGCGCGGCGCGATGAACGCGCTGCTGCAGTTATCTGAGGATGAGCGGCGGCGCGGCGTGGTGGCGTTCTCGTCCGGCAACCACGCGCAGGGCGTTGCGCTCGCCGCGAAGACCCTCGGCGTTCCAGCGACGATCGTGATGCCGGAGAACTCCGTCGCCTCGAAGGTGGCGGCGACGCGAGGCTACGGCGCGGAGGTCGTGACGGGCGGCGTGACGGCGGCGACGCGCGACACCGTGGCGCGGGAGATCGCCGAGCGCACCGGCGCCGCAGTCATCCCGCCGTTCGACGACGAGCGGATCATCGCCGGCGCCGGGACGGTGGGACTGGAGATCGTCGAGGAGTGGCCGGAGGTCGACGCGATCGTCGTCCCCCTCGGCGGCGGCGGACTCCTGGCCGGAACGGCGCTGGCGTCGACGTCGATGAAGAGCGTCGACGTCTACGGCGTCGAGCCGCGCGCCGGCAACGACGGCGAGCAGTCGTTCAAGAGCGGCCGCATCGTCACGATCGAGCCGCCGAAGACGATCGCCGACGGCGCGCGCACGCTGTCGATCGGCGAGCGGAACTTCGCCGTCATCCGCGAGCGCGTGCGCGACGTGGTGAGCGTCGAGGACGACGCGCTCCTCGAGGCAACGAAGTACGCGATGTACCGGACGAAGCTGGTGATCGAGCCGACGGGAGCGCTGGGGATCGCGGCGCTGCTGTCTGGTGCGGTGCGCGCGCGCGGCCGTGTGGCTGTCGTGGTGAGCGGCGGGAACCTGGATTTCTCCTTGCTCTGCTGATGAGCCTCTTCCCCGACTTCGAGCCGAAGACGCCGCCCGATGCGCCGCTGCCGGAACGGTTGCGCCCCGCCTCGCTCGCCGACGTCGTCGGCTTGCACGACCTCCTCGACGAAGGGCGCTTCCTCCGCAACGCCATCGAGAGCGACCGCATCCCCTCGATGATTTTCTGGGGCCCGCCGGGCTCTGGAAAGACGACGCTGGCGCGGATCATCGCCAAGTCGACGCGCGCGCGCTTCGTGCCGTTCTCCGCCACGAGCACCTCGATCAAGGACATCAAGGCGCTGATGGAGGAGGCGCGCAAGGCCCGCGGCTCGCGCGGGGTGAAGACGATCGTCTTCATCGACGAGATCCATCGCTTCAACAAGGCCCAGCAGGACGCGTTTCTGCCGTACGTCGAGGCGGGCGACATCGTGCTGATCGGCGCGACGACGGAGAATCCGTCGTTCGAGGTGAACTCGGCGCTGCTGTCGCGCTGCAAGGTCGTGGTGATCCCGCAGCTGGAGCGCGAGGAGGTGACGACGATCCTCCGCCGCGCGGTGGCCGACCCGTCGGTGCGCAAGTACAACATCGAGCTCACCGACGACGCGCTCGACTTCATCGCCGCGACGTCGGCCGGCGACGCGCGGCAGGCGCTCAATTCGCTGCAGCTCGTGGTGGAGACGGCGAGCGAGTCGCCGATCGACGCGAAGAAGGCGACGCAGATTCTGCAGCGCCGGTCGCTGATGTACGACAAAGGCGGCGAGGAGCACTACAACATCATCTCCGCGCTGCACAAGTCGCTGCGCAACGGCGACGCCGACGCCGGCGTGTACTGGCTGGTGCGGATGCTCGAGGGCGGCGAAGATCCGCTCTACATCGCCCGGCGCCTGGTGCGCGCGGCGTCGGAGGACATCGGCAACGCCGACCCGCAGGCGCTGGTGCTGGCGATCGCGGTGCAGCAGACGGTGCACTTCCTCGGCATGCCCGAGGCGGAGGTGGCGCTCGCGCAGCTAGCCACGTATCTCGCCGCCGCGCCGAAGTCGAACGCGGTCTACGTCGGCTACGGCGAAGCGGTGCGCGAGGTCCGCCAGGGCGACAACCCGCCCGTCCCGCTCCACATCCGCAACGCGCCGACGCGCCTCATGAAGGATCTCGGCTACGGCCGCGGCTACGAGTACGCGCACGACTTCGAGGAGCAGACGGCGGCGATGGAGTGCCTGCCGGAGGCGATGGCGGGACGGCGCTTCTACGAGCCGAAGGACGTGGGGGCGGAAGCGGAGATCAAAGCGCGCCTCGAGCGGATGCGCGAGGCGCGCAAGAAGTAGCGGTTATCCGAGAAGGTGCAGGCGGATCTCGCTCTCGTTCGTGTCGGCTTTGGCGACGACGCGGACGTGGTCGACTTTGCGGCCGTCGCGGAAGTCGAGGAGCGAGTAGGTGCCGGTGCGGTGCACGTGGTCGTTGAAGTCGACGACCTGCGTGTCGCCGTTCTCGAAGACGACCTCGGCGAAGCTGACCTGCGCGGCGCCGCGGTCGATCTGCATGAGGAGCCCGGTGCCACGGCGATCGACGTTCATGGTGAAGTCGGTCCAGCCGTCGTCGCGGTCGAGAACTTCCGCAGAGGTCCACGGCCGCGCCGCGGGCGGCGGCAGCGTGGCGATGACGGCGGCGGTGAAGACGACCGGCGCGAGGTAGACGCGCGGCGCGACCCGAACGGCGACGGCAGGCGTGCGCACGACGACGGCCGGCAGCGTGCGGTGCAGCGGGAATCCTCGATGGACGACGACGGTGGTGCGATGCGGTCCGCGGTGCACGACGCGAACGCGCGCGGCATCAGCGGCCGGGATGGACAGAGTGGCGACGACCAGGGCTAGAGCAAATCCCTTCTTCACAAGTCCCCTCCTTGTTTTGTTGGAGGATTAGATTGTAGGAGAGGGCGGGCGTTTACAGGCGGGGACTCATCCGATCGGCTTCGGCTTCCGGTCCTCGCCGAGGTTCACATACACCACCTGCGCTTCCGTCACCGTCACGCGGCGGTGGGGCGTGCGGATCGCCTCCACCGTCACCTTCGTCGTGATCGACGTCGTGCCGATCTTCAGCGTCTCCGTCCAGAAGCTCACCAGGTCGCCGACGAAGACCGGCTCGTGGAAGACCACGCGGTCCATCGACACCGTCACCATGAACTGCAGGCCTTGCCGGCGCGCTTCGATCGCGCCGGCTTGGTCGATGTACGACAGGATCACGCCGCCGAAGATCGTGCCGTGCGCGTTCGTGTCCCGCGGCATCATCAGCACGCGGATGGCCGGCTCATTCCACTTCGGCAGAATCTCTGCCACCGCTACCCCGCCTGCTGCGGCCCGCCGCTCTGCTGCTGTTGCATGTACTTCTGGTTGATGTCGATCTTCGAGTTCTTGCGCAGCCGCGTCAGCAGCGACGAGCGGAGATTGCGCGCTTCCTGCTGGCGCATCATGTCGCTGTAGGCCGCGCCGTGCTCGGCGAGGTCCTTCGCGTCCACCTTCTTCTGCTCCGTCACCTGCAGCGCCACCGCGCCGTCGTTCACGACGATCGGGCCGGCGAGCTGGCCGATGGGCGTGCCGAACGCCGCCTGGATCAGCGCCGTCGTGTCGCCGCTGAACCCACTGATGAACCCGAGACGCGTCACCGTGCTGTCGGCCGCGGTGAGGCCGAGCTTCTTCGCCACCTCGTCGACATTCGGCGCCGGCAGCGCCTTCGCCAGCGCGTCCTTCGCCGCCTGGCGGGCCTTCTCCGAGCGCGCGTCCGCTTCCACGCGGCCGCGGATCTCGTCGAGCGCCGTCACGCCGGCGGGGCGCACACCGTAGAGATACGGAATGGCCGGGCCGCGCTGCGTGCCGACCACCTGGTCGCCGACGTCGCCCTGCTTCGCGCCGAACGCCCACTGCGAGAGCGGGGCGTTGTTGCCGAGGCCGGGGATCGCTTCGTTCTTGGCAAACCACTGCGTGTCGTTCGCGCTCACCTTGTCGTTCGCCAGCGCCGTGAACTCCTGCGGCGTCTTCGGCTTCTGGGCCTTCGTGCGCTGCAGCACCCGGGCGATCTCTTCGCGGGCGATGTCGCGCGAGCGCTCGTCGGCGAACTGCTGCGACAGCATCGGCTTCACTTCCTCGAACGAGCGGGTGCCGGCCGGCCGGCGCTCCAGCACCTTGATGATGTGGTAGCCGAACTCTTTCGAGCGGAGCGGATCGCTGATCGTGTTGAGGGGGATCGAGAACGCTGCCGTGTTGAACGGCTCGACCGTCGAGCCCTGATCGACGAAGCCCATGTCGCCGCCCTTGCTGGCTGACGACGGATCGGCGGAATTCGCCTGCGCCAGTGCGGCGAAGTCGGCGCCGCCGCGGAGCTGCTTCACGATCGACTCGGCCTTCGCCTTCGCCGCCGCGTCGACCTCGGGCGCAGCGCCCGGATCGACCTTGATCAGAATGTGGAGGATGCGCGCCTGCGCGGGATGCTTGAACTGGTCCTGCGTCGCGTCGTAGCGCTTGTGGAGCTCCGCGTCCGTCGGATTGATCTGCGAGCGGATGCGGGCGAAGTCGGCGATGAGGTACTTGAGCGCCCGCTGCTCGCCGTGCATGTACTTCGTCTGGTTCGCTTTGTAGTAGGCCTCGACTTCCTGCGGCGTCACATTGACGAGCGCCGACATCCGGCTGGCCGGGTAGAGCACGTAGCGGATCTTGGCGTTCTCCGTCGTGCGGCGGTACTCCGCCTCGGCGGCCTTCGGGGCGACGATCACCGAGTTCGTCAGCGCGCTCTCGATCTTCTGGAGCGTGATCTCGCGCGCGAGCTCGTCCTCGAACTCGGCGGGGGAGGAAAAGCCCATCGCGCCGGTGACGTAGCGGTTGTAGAGCTCGTCGCCGACGAACTTGCCGTCGGGGTTCAGCGTCGGGATCTCCAGGATCTTGGCGCGAACCTCGTCGGGCGTGGCGGTGAGGTGCAGCCGCGTCGCCTCCTGCATCAGGAGGTGCTGGTCGATGAGCGCGTCGAGAGCCTGCTTGCCGAGTCCGAGCGCCTGGATGGCGTCGGGCGTGAGCGACTGCCGGTAGATCTGCTCGTACTGCTTCTGCATGTAGAAGAGAGCGCGCTCGTACTCGCGCGCGGAGATCGTCTCGCCGTTCACGCGCGCGACGTAGGAACGGTCTTCGGCGGCGCCGCCGCCGGCACCGCCGGCCCCCCAGTCGACGAAGATGAAGAGGATGAAGACCGCCACGACGGCGACCAAGATCCACTTGAGCTGCGAAAAGCTGTCGCGCATTAACTTGAGCATGAAGACTGAAACCTCTGTTGTGTTTGATGGAATTGTCGGAGGGCGCACGCCGTGCGCGCACCTACCGGCGGTGTGAGCGCTAAAAAACGCGGCAGTTTACCTATTCCCGTCGTGCCCGCGCAAATGCATGCTATAAACTCGCGACCCGAGCGCAATGGCCAAGAAGAGACACGTCGCCGGCGCCGACATCGATTGGTATCTCATTTCGATCGAGCGGCTCAAGCAGATCGGCCTGGTCATTCTTCTCCTGATCCTGGGCGCCGGCGGCTGGTGGTACTGGAGCCATCAGAAAGCGAATCCGAAATCTGCGGCCGAGGCTGCCATCTCGGATGCGCGGGACGCGCTCAACTCCTTGGCAGCGTCGAAGGACTTCCAGGGCCACCGCAGCGAGTTCGACCGCGCCCAGAAGCGCCTCGATGAGGCCAACTCCCTCCTCGGGTCCGGCCGCTTCGTCGACGCGCAGAGCGCCGCCGTGGAGTCGCAGACCATCAGCCGCTCCGCGCTGAGTGGCGGCGGCGAGCGCGAGGCCGACGCCCAGTTCATCTCCACCGAAGGCGACGTGCAGTATCAGAAGTCGTCGACGTCCGACTGGAAGCGGGCCGAGCCGCGCACCGCGCTCTTCAACGGCGACTGGGTGAAGACCTCGGAGAAGTCGTCGGCCGAGCTCATCTTCTCGAACCTCTCGCGTTACACCATCGGCCCGAACGCGCTCCTCGAGATCTACGCGCAGTTCAACCCCGCTACGTCGAAGAAGAGCAACTCCGTGCAGATGAAAGTCGGCTCCGTCGAGGTAGCGACGACCGACGACGCGTCGACCGTGCGCACGCCGGTGAGCCAGATCGTCGTCGACTCGGAGTCGCAGGCGCAGGTCGGCGTCGACCAGAGCCAGGCCACGGCCGTCGTCACGACGAAGGGCACCTCCTCGGTGACGTCCACCGCGGGCGGCGAAGCGGTGAAGGTCGCGAGCGGCGAGAAAGTCGTCGCCTCGCCGCAGGCCGCGCTCTCGCCGGTCAAGAAAGTCTCGCCGCCGCCGATGCTCGGCACGCCGGCGGACAACCAGATCTTCTCCGCGGGCGAGACGAAGGTCGACTTCGCCTGGGAGGCGGTGCCCGGCGCGACCGGCTACATCCTGCAGGTCTCGCGCTCGCGGTTGTTCGCGTCCCTGGAGATCAACTCGCGGCGGCAGAAGAACACGGCCAAGGCGAACCTCACCGGCGAGGGGGCGTTCTACTGGCGCGTGGCCTCGGTCGGCGCCGACGGCGATCCCGGCCCCTTCTCGGCCTTCCGGCGCTTCCGCGCCACCGGCACCGGCCGTGAGGCCGGCACCGCAGCGAGCTCGCAGGCGCCGCCGCCGCCGCTCACGCTCAAGCGCCCCTACCCGATCGGCGGTCCGTTCTACATGATCGAGGGGCAGACCGAGCCCGGCGCGACGGTGCTGATCAACGACGAAGAGGTCGACGTCGACTCCAGCGGCCACTTCAAGAAGCTCGTCAGCTTCAACAAGGTCGGGCGGAACGTGGTGGTCGTGAAGGCGATCAATGCGGCCGGCAAACAGCAAGTACAATCCGAGACGGTGCTGGTGGAAGAGTAATTGCAGACCGGGCCGTGAGGAATCGATCAACGAATGGCAGTGAAATCACTTCTCTCCATGTTCTCGAACGATCTGGCGATCGATCTCGGGACAGCCAACACTCTCGTCTACGCAAAAAATAAAGGCATCGTCCTCCGCGAGCCTTCCATCATCGCCGTCAACCGCGTCACGAAAAGCGTCGAAGCGGTCGGCAAGGAAGCGAAGGAGATGCTCGGCCGCACGCCGGGAAACATCGTCGCCAACCGGCCGATGAAGGACGGCGTCATCGCCGACTTCGAAGCGACGGAGCGGATGCTCGGCTACTTCATCAAGAAGGCGCACGGCCGCTCGTTCCTGGTGAAGCCGCGCATCGTCATCTCGGTCCCCTCGGAGATCACCCAAGTCGAGAAGCGCGCCGTCAAGGACTCCGCGCTCCGCGCCGGCGCGACCGAGGTCTACCTCATCGAGCAGGCCATGGCCGCGGCCATCGGGGCGGGGCTGCCGATCACCGATCCGACCGGGAACATGATCGTCGACATCGGCGGCGGCACGACCGACGTGGCCGTGATCTCGCTGGCCGGCACCGTCTACTCCCGCTCCGTCCGCGTGGCCGGCAACGAGATGGACGAGGCGATCATTCAGTACATCAAGCGGAAGTACAACCTCCTCATCGGCGAGCGCAGCGCGGAGCAGATCAAGATCGAGATCGGCTCGGCCTTCCCGCTCGACGAGGAGATGACGATGGAGATCAAGGGGCGCGACCTCGTCGAGGGCGTTCCCAAAACCCTCGTCGTCTCCGACGAAGAGATCCGCGAGGCCCTCTCCGAGACCGTGGCCACGATCGTCGAGGCGGTGCGCGTCGCCCTGGAGCGCACGCCGCCCGAGCTCTCCGCCGACATCATGGACAAGGGCATCATCATCGCCGGCGGCGGCTCGATGTTGAAGAACCTCGACAAGCGCCTGCGCGAGGAGACGGGGCTGCCGGTCACGCTGGCCGAGGATCCGCTGGCGTGCGTGGCGCTCGGCACCGGGCAGATGCTGACCGACTTCAATCTGCTGCGTAAGATCTCCATCGAGTAGGGGCGCACGGCGTGCGCCCAAGACTGGCAACAAACCTGCTCAGCAGACGCGCTTAGAACCATGGCAGTTTCCGCCGACGTAGTCCCTCGCCGACCAACCCTGCTCTTCATCCTCGTTCTGGGGTTGCTCTTCATTTTGATGAGCCTCAGCAGCCGTACGCGCTACATCGGCGAGACCCGCACGATGTTCGAGCGGACGGTGATGACGATCTTCTCGCCGGTGCCGAAGCTCGTGAACTGGGTCGGCCGCAGCGCCTCCGACACCTTCCATGGCTACCTCGACATGCGCCGCGCCGTGAACGAGAACCTGCAACTGCACCGCGAGGTGGCGAAGCTGACGACGGAAAATCTGCAGCTCCGCCAGTCCGAAGGCGACCTCAAGCGCCTGCGCTCGCTCCTCGGCTACGCGGAGCAACTCTCCACGCCGACGACGATGGCCTACGCGATCATGCTCGACACCTCGGGGCGCTTCAAGTCGATGATCCTCGACCGCGGCTCTGCCGCCGGCATCGACGTGAACGACGCCGTCGTCAACGCCAACGGGCTCATCGGCCGCGTGGTGATGACGACGAAGGACATGGCCAAGGTCCAGCTCCTCACCGACAACAACGCCGCCGTCGGCGTGCTCCTGGAGCGGACGCGCCGCCAGGGCGTGATGCGCGGCGACGGCGTGGGCGGCGCGCAGCTCTACGATATCCCGTCGCTCGCCGACGTGGCGCCGGGCGACGTCGTTCTCACCGCCGGCATCGACGGCATCTACCCGAAGGGGATCCCCGTCGGCACCGTCGTGAAGGCGGATAAAGGCGCGGACCTCTTCAAGCACATCATCGTCAAGCCCCAGGTCGACTTCGGCGCCATCGAGGAGGTCATCGTTCTGCAGACGCGCAAGATCCCCCACGACGTGGTGAGGTACACGCCGTGAGGTGGCTCCGCTTCCTCATCGGCCTGCTGATCGCTCTCACTCTGCACTCGGTGCTCGACAGCTTCTTTCCGAACGCGCTGGCGTTCTTCAATCCGTACGTGATCCTCGTCGTCTACTACTCGATGGGGGGCAATCTCATCGGCGCGATCTTCGCCGGCATCGCCGCGGGGCTCGTGCAGGACGCGTATTCGATGTCGATCTTCGGCCTGCACGCGTTCGCCCTCACGGTCGTCGCCTACGCCGTCGCCTACATCAACGCGCGCCTCGTGCTGCGCGGCACGCTGGCCTTCGGCGCCTGCCTGATCGGCGCGGTGATCGTGAACGAGCTCGTGATCTTCGTGCTCGTCAACATCCTCTTGCGGCAGCGCATCGAGATGTTCGAGCAGGGGATGGTGGTGAAGACGATCTTCACCTGCCTGTTTGGGATGCTGGTGTATCAGTTGTTGACGCTGTTCTTGCGTGAGGAGCCGATCGAGGCGACCCGACGGCCGGCGGGATGGTGACCCTATGCGCGTCTATCGCGATGACCAAAAATTTCTGACCTTCCGCATCAACGCCCTCCTGTGGGCGATCGTCGTCATCTTCGTCTTCCTGGCCGGATCGTTCTGGTTCGTGCAGGGAGTGCAGGCGGAGAAGTACCGAGGACTGTCCGAGGCGAATGCGCTGCGGGAGATCGTCATGCCGGCGAAGCGGGGGCTCATCCTCGACCGCACCGGGCAGAAGATCATCGCCGACAACCAGGCCGCGTACTCGCTCTCGCTCGACCGCATCGTCATGCGGCCGATCGTGAAGGCCGACGCCACGCACCGTCCGAAGCTCATCGCCTTCCTCGCGCAGATCCTCGGCACGACGCCGCAGGACATCGAGGCGCGCTTCGAGAAATCGAAAATGATTCCCACCGCGCGGCCGTTCATCGTCGCCGACGACCTGAGCATGACGCAGGTGGCGATGATCCAGGCGCAGTCGGTGACGTTCCCCGAGCTCAACGTCGAGCCGGTGCAGCGCCGCAACTATCCGTACGGCACCTTCGCCGCGCACCTCCTCGGTTTCATCGGCGAGGTTTCGGAGAAAGATCTCAACACCACCCGCAAGGACCTCAAGCAGGGCGACCTCGTCGGCAAGCGCGGCGTGGAGCTCGTCTACGACCAGTGGCTGCGCGGCAAGGACGGCGCGCAGTTCTGGGAGTTCGACAGCCACGGACGCCGCCTCGGCGAAGTGCCCGCGGCGCGCCGCAACGCCACCGCCGGCGACAACGTCTACCTCACGATCGACTTCGATCTCCAGCGCCGCGCCGAGCAGTACTTCGCGGAGAACGAGTTCGTCGGCTCCGCCGTGGCCCTCGATCCGCGCAACGGCGAGGTCCTGGCGATGGTCAGCTCACCCTCGTTCAATCCGAACGTCTACTCGAAGCGCTTCACCCCCGACGTCTGGAAGACGATCGTCTCGAACCCGTTCAAGATCGAGCTCAATCGGGCCATCCAGGGCCTCTACTCCCCCGGCTCGGTCTTCAAGACCGTGATGGCGGCGGCGGGGCTGGCGGAAGGGGTGATCGGCCCCGGCACGTCGTTCGACTGCGGCGGCAGCGGCGTCTTCTTCGGCCGGCGCTTCCGCTGCTGGCAGAAGAACGGCCACGGCGCGGTCAACGTCGAGAGGGCTCTCAAGGTCTCGTGCGACATCTTCTTCTACAACACCGCCGCGCGCCTCGGCGTCGACAAGATCGCCGAGCACGCCAAGGCCCTCGGCTTCGGCGCGGTCACGCAGATCGATCTCGACGGCGAGAAGGCCGGCATCGTTCCGTCGACGGAGTGGGCGGCCACGAAGCAGCACCGCAAGTGGTACCCGTCGGAGACGATCTCCGTCGGCATCGGCCAGGGACCGCTCATCGTCACGCCGCTGCAGGTGGCGGTGATGATGGCGGCGATCGCGAACGGCGGCACGATTTACCGGCCGCACGTCGTGAAGATGATCGAGCACGTGGAGCCCGACGGCTCGATCAAACGGCTGCGCGTAGCCACGCAGCCGCTGCGCCACGAGAAGCTCTCCCCCGCCGCGATGGAGCACGTGCACGACGGCCTTTGGAAAGTGGTCAACGAGGAGGGCGGCACGGGCGGCAACGCGCGCATCAACGGCCTCGACATCGCCGGCAAGACCGGGACGGTGCAGGTCATCGCCCAAAGCGGCTGGTTCAGCACGGCCGGGCTGCCGTTCCTCAGCCGCGACCACGCCTGGTTCGCGTCGTACGCGCCGAGCAACAACCCGCAGATGGTCGTGGTCGTGTTCGTCGAGCATGCCGGCGCGCACGGCGGCACCGACTCGGCGCCGCTGGCGAAGCTGCTCTATCAGTCGGCGTTCAGCCAGGAAGTGGCCGCGCACCTCGACCTCACCGATCCGCAGCTGCTCGAGATGATCAAGAAAGGACAGATCCCCGTGCCGGGCCAGGAGCCGAAGCAGGAGGCTTCTCCGGCCGACGCCAACCTCGGCCACTGATTCCATGCTCCGCCAACGCGCCTTCTCGATGCCGGATCTCAATTTTCTCGGCACCGCACTCGTCCTCGCTGCGGTCGGCCTGACGCTCATCTACAGCGCGACGTACTTCACCGATCCGAGCCTGACGATCTGGCACCGGCAGATGCTCTGGATCGCCATCGGCCTCGGACTCATGGCGATCTTCCTCTTCGTCGACTACCACGTGCTCTTCGACGCCGCGCCGTTCCTCTACGGCATCGGCATCGTGCTGCTCGTCTATCTGTTGGCGTGGGGGAAGCTCACGGCGAACGTGAAGTCGTGGATCCACATCGGAGGCTTTCAGTTCCAGCCGTCGGAGTTCATGAAGATCTTCACGGCGCTGGTGCTGGCGCGATTCTTCGAGAATCAGCACCGCGCCTACATGGACTTCCGCTTTTTCGCGCAGGCCATGGGGATCATTGGCCTGCCGGTCGTGCTGATCATCATGCAGCCGGACTTCGGCACGGCGGCGACGTTCTTCCCGCTCGTGGCGGCGGCGATGTACTTCGGCGGCATCCGCTGGAAGATCTGGGTGGCAGCGGCGGTGATCGTGGCGCTGGTCGTTCCGCTGAGCTGGACGATGCTCAAGCCGTATCAGAAGGACCGCATCGTCACGTTTCTCAACCCCGACCGCGACCCCTTAGGCCGCGGCTATCAGGTGACGCAGGCGAAGATCGCCATCGGCTCGGGCGGGATCCACGGGAAGGGGTTCAAGAACGGGACGCAGGCGAAGCTGGAGTTCCTCCCCGCCCGCCACACCGACTTCGTCTTCGCGGTCCTGGGCGAGGAGTGGGGCTTCATCGGCGTGACGATCGTGCTCGGCTTGTATCTGTTCCTGATCGTGCAGGCGCTGACGTTCGCCAAGCACGCCCGCGACCGCGGCGGCACGTTCCTCTCGATCTGCCTGATCTCATTCTTCATCTTCCACGTGCTGATCAACGTGTCGATGCAGATCGGCGTGCTGCCGACGACCGGCATCCCCCTGCCGCTGATCTCGTACGGCGGGTCGTCGACCATGATGTTCTTCATCGCCGTGGGGCTGATGTTGAATGTGGATATGCGGCGGTTCGTGAACGCGTAGCCGGAAGCGAGGAAGCCATGAGAATGCGGATCGTCTCTGTCCTGGCGTTCCTCGTTGCTTCCGTGACGACCCCTTGCCTCGCGCAGGTGCTCTGGTACGGCGGCGATGCCGGCGCGTTATCGCTCTTCAACAACTCCACGCAGAACGACGGATCGAGCACCTCGCGCGTGCTGGACGACTTCCAGGTGCCGGGCGGCCAGCGCTGGCACGTGACTGCCTTATTTTCGAACAACGTCACGGTCTACCCGCTCTCGACCGACCCGGTCACACAGGCGGAGTGGTCGATTCGCACCGGCGTCGCTCCGGGAGTTTTCGGAACGGTGTTGTACAGCGGAATCAGCCCCGTCTCGATCACGCCGACAGGGCGCGTTTACGGTCCCTACACCGAGTACAGCTTCACCGTATCCGGACTGTCGTTCGATCTCGACCCGGGCGTCTATTTCATGACCGTCAGTCCGATCACTACGATCGGCGTCTATTCCGTCGGCGGCTCGAACGGCGCGAACAGCGTGGGCCTGCCCGGCGCTCCCGGTTTTTTTCAGGAGTACGTTCAGGCTTCCCCTCCACTCCACTTCATGAGTCAGGTCTCGACCACCGGCAACGCTTCGATCGGCGTCATCGGCACGGCCCAACCGGCGCCGGTGCCGGCGTTCTCCGCAGTTGGCTACGTGGCGCTGCTGGCGGCGCTGGCCGTGCTCGGCGTCATGGCCGTGAAGCGTTAGGCTTACCGGCGGAGCCGATCGGTCTCCCGCCGTTCCTTCTTCGTCGGCCGGCCGGCGCCGCGCTCGCGGAAGATGGCCGTCACGGCGTCGACCTTCTCCTGCACGGGGGTCTCGTCGACGTACATCGTCCGGGCCACGTCCTTCGCGGCTTGGGCGTGAGGAAGCACCGACACCACCACGCGCCGGAAGCGCTCGCCGAGGTACATCTCGATCACGTCACCCTCGCGCACGGTCGCGGCGGGCTTGACGCGCTGGCCGTTGATCTTCACGTGGCCGCCCTTGCACATCTCCGTGGCGTCGCCGCGGTGCTTGACCAGGCAGACGTATTTGAGCCAGAGGTCGATTCGCATTGCTTATAATGACGGCCATGATCAAAGCCGATATCGTCAACAAAGTCGCCGAAACGTCTGAAATTTCGCGCGTCAAAGCGGCGCAGGCGGTCGACACGGTCATCGAAGGTTTGCGCAACGCCCTGGCCCGCGGGCAACGCATCGAGCTCCGCGGCTTCGGCGTCTTCCAGGTCAAGCAGCGCAAGAAGGGGATCGGCCGCAACCCGAAGACGGGCGTGGAAGTGAAGATCCCGCCAGGAAACACGATCCGCTTCAAGCCGGGCAAGGAACTGCGGAACCTGCTCTAGGCATGCCGGCGCAGCACTTCACGCCGAAGCTCTTCGCCTTCCTGCGGGAGCTCGCCGCGAACAACGACCGGAGCTGGTTCGCCGCCAACAAGGAGCGCTACGAGCGCGACGTCCGCACGCCTGCGCTGCAGTTCATCAACGACTTCGCCGCGCCGCTCGCGAAGTTCGCGCCGCACCTCTCCGCCGACCCGCGTCCCGTCGGCGGCTCCATGTTCCGCATCCACCGCGACACCCGCTTCTCCAAGGACAAGTCGCCGTACAAGACCCACGTCGGCCTCCACTTCTTTCACGAGTCGGCGAAGGCGGCGGCGAGCGTCCCCGGCTTCTACCTTCATCTCCAGCCCGGCGAGTCGTTCGCCGCGGCCGGCATCTGGCATCCCGACCCTGCCTCGCTGGCGAAGATCCGCGAGCGCATCGCCGGTGGCGACGCCGAGTGGAAGGCGCTGCGCAAATCGAAGCTGCCGATCGAAGGGGGTTCGCTCAAGCGCCCGCCGCGCGGCTTCGACCCCGAGCATCCGTTCATCGACGATCTGAAGCGCACCGACTTCGTCACCTCGGTCCGCCTCTCCGACAAAGACATCTGCAAGCCCGGCTTCGCCGGTGACTTCGCGAAATCGTGCAAGACGATGGCGCCGCTCGTCCGCTTCGTGGCACACTCGCTGGACCTCCCGTGGTGACGCCCGAACAGACCGTCCTCGTCCTCGACTTCGGATCGCAGTACACGCAGCTCATCGCGCGCCGGATCCGCGAGCAGAAGGTCTACTCCGTCGTCCATCCGTGCGACTACCCGATCGAGTCGATCCGCGCGCTGGCGCCGAAGGCCATCATCCTCTCCGGCGGCCCGCAGTCGGTCTACGCGGACAACGCCCCCTACTGCTCGCGTGACGTCTTCAACCTCGGCATCCCCATCCTCGGCATCTGCTACGGCATGCAGCTCACCGCCTACTTCCTCGACGGCAAGGTCGAGCCGTTCCACGAGCGCGAGTACGGCCGCGCGGAGATCGAGGTCACCGCCGAGTCGCCGCTCTTCGCCGGCACGCCGGCGCGCCAGCGCGTCTGGGCCAGCCACGGCGACAGCATTCTCGAAGGGCCGCCGGGCTTCCGTACGACCGCGAAGTCGGCCAGCGCGCCGATCGCCGCGTTCGAGAACCGCGACCGGCGCATCTACTCCATTCAATTCCATCCCGAGGTGACGCACACGGAGTGCGGCACGCAGATCCTGCGCAACTTTCTCTTCGACATCGTCGGCTGCACGCCGACGTGGGACCTCGGCGACTACCGCCGGCGCAAAGTCGAAGAGATCCGCCAGCAGGTCGGCAGCGCGAAGGCGATTGCCGCGGTCAGCGGCGGCGTCGACTCCACCGTCGCGGCGCTCCTCGTCGCCGAGGCCATCGGCGATCAGCTCACGGCCGTCTTCGTCGACAACGGC
Source organism: Thermoanaerobaculia bacterium (assembly GCA_035276475.1). Classification (GTDB taxonomy): domain Bacteria; phylum Acidobacteriota; class Thermoanaerobaculia; order Gp7-AA8; family Gp7-AA8; genus DATDFB01. The sequence continues at coordinate 70,410 of DATELQ010000162.1, forward strand.
GTGCTGCGGAAGAACGAAGCCATGCAGGTCGCGTCGCGCCTGAGCGACCGCCTCGGATTGCACTTCGTCGCCGTCGACGCGCGCGAGCGCTTCTACGCGAAGCTCGCCGGCGTCGAGGACCCCGAGATCAAGCGGAAGCGCATCGGGAACGAATTCATCGCCGTCTTCGAGGAAGAGGCGAAGAAGCTCGCCGGCGTCGAGTTTCTCGTGCAGGGGACGCTCTATCCCGACGTCATCGAGTCGGTGTCGGTCAAAGGGCCGTCCGCGGTCATCAAGACACACCACAACGTCGGCGGTCTACCGGAGAAGATGGGGCTACGCCTCGTAGAACCGGTGCGCGAATTGTTCAAGGACGAGGTGCGCGCCCTCGGCATCGACCTCGGGCTCGAAGAGGAGTTCGTCTGGCGCCATCCCTTCCCCGGCCCCGGCCTGGCGGTACGGATCCTCGGCGAGGTGAGCGCGGAGCGTGTGGCCGTCCTGCAGAACGCCGACGAGATCGTGATCGACGAGATCCGCCGCGCCGGCCTCTATCGCGAGACCTCGCAGGCCTTCGCGGTGCTCCTACCGGTGCGCAGCGTCGGCGTGATGGGCGACGAGCGGACGTACGAGAACGTCGTGGCCGTGCGCGCGGTGTCGACGACGGACTTCATGACCGCGGACTGGTATCGCATGCCGCACGAGGTGATGGACCGCATCGCCCGCCGCGTGGTCAACGAAGTGCGCGGCGTGAATCGCGTGGTTTACGACATCTCCTCCAAGCCTCCCAGCACGATCGAGTGGGAGTAGCGCAGCACAGAAAAAAATCTTGGTTCGGGCAGCGAGGGTCTGGACACTTTTGCGTTCCGGACCTATTGTGTCCCCCGTCCAGTTCATACAACCCAAGTAGCCAACCTCGCGGCGGCGTACCCCACGAGGAAGGACTCACTCCCACCAACCGCTAGGAGGAGACATGAAGGCCCGTTTTGCTCTCGCGATCGTTGTATCTCTATTCATTGCGCTCCCATCGTTTGCAGAATCCCTTGGCAGAATGACGGTCAGCGCCTCGAGCATCGAGTGGCAGACCACCGGCACGTCCGAGCGCCTCGTCCTCGTCGTGGCCGCGCCGAACGGCACGACCATCACGCGCGAGTTCCAGGGCAACCGCGCTGCGTTCCGCCTGGCCGACCTCGCGCCGCGCGTCCTGCCCGAGGGCACGTACACGTACGAGCTGCGCGCGCTTCCGAAGATCTCCGACGAGGTGAAGGCCCGCCTCGCCGCCGCGCGCGCCGCGGATGACGATGCCGCCGTCGGCCGGATCAAGGCCGAAGCGGGCATCGGCGAGCCGGTCGTCGAGTCCGGCGCGTTCACGGTGCTGAACGGCTCGTTCGTTACCAGCACCGAGGGTCCGGCGCCGGGAAAGACGCCGAAGGTGACGGCGAGCAACGCCGTCAGCGGCGCCCCGGGGAAGCTGAACCCGACGCCGAACGACGTCGTCACCGCTGACGACGAGATCATCCAGGGCAGCCTCTGCGTCGGCCTCGACTGCGTGAACAACGAGTCGTTCGGCTTCGACACGATCCGCCTCAAAGAGAACAACACCCGCATCAAGTTCCAGGACACGTCGACGACGGCAGGCTGCCCGAACAACGTCTGGCAACTGACCGCCAACGACGCCTGCGGCGGCTCGAACAAGTTCTCGATCGAAGACATCACCGGTTCGAAGGTGCCGTTCACCATCACCGCGGCCGCGCCGACGAACTCGATCTTCGTCGCCTCCAGCGGCAAGGTCGGTTTCGGCAACAGCTCGCCGGGCCTGAACCTCCACATCACCGCCACCGACACGCCGGCCATCCGCCAGGAGCAGACCAACGGCGGCGGCTTCACGGCACAGACGTGGGATATCGGCGCGAACGAGGCCAACTGGTTCGTGCGCGACCTGACCGGCGGCTCCCGCCTTCCGCTCCGCATCCGTCCCGGCGCGCCGACGAGCTCCATCGACATCGCCGCCAGCGGTAAGGTCGGCGTGGGCACGGCTTCGCCCTCGGAAATGATGCACGTCTTCGGCAGCGGCAACCCGCGCCTCTTCGTCGTCTCCTCCGATACCGGCACGGCCGGCATGAACATGTCGGTGGAGACCACCGGCACCAGCGTCGGTTTCGGCATCGTCCGCACGGAGAGCAACGGCGACATGACGCAGTGGACCGGCACCTCCGGCGCGACCGCGACCGAGCACGTGCGCGTCACGCAGACCGGCCGCGTCGGCGTGAACTGCAACGCGCCGACGTTCACGTTCATGATCGGCTCCGGCTCCGGCTGCTCCACGCCGACCTCCGGCATCAACCCGGGCTCGACGGCGTTCACCAGCTCGTCCTCGCGCACGTACAAGGAGAACATCGCCGAGGTCAAGGCGCCGGACATCCTCTCCCGGATCGAGGCCGTTCCGGTCGTGACCTATGACTTCAAGGACGGCGGACCGAAGGACCGCATGGGCCTCATCGCCGAGGACTTCTACACGGTCTTCGGCCGCGGCGACGACAAGCACATCGACGGTCAGGACATCTCGATGGCGCTCTGGCTGGCGGTGCAGAAGCTCAGCGCGGAGAACAAGGCGCTGACCGAACGTCTGGCCCAGATCGAGAAGCAGGTCGAGAAGAAGCAGTAATCAACGGCTAAAAAAACGGGGGCGCGGCGGAAGACCGCGCCCCCGTTGAGCAGTTGGTGTCGGGTCCCTCTCCCCGCCACTCGCAGGCACGCAGAGGGGCGTGCCACCGGACGGCCCGAAGCCCGTCCGCACTCACTCACTTGTCAATCACTCAAGTTCCGAATCACCGTCGGAATATCGAGGTCATTGCCGAAATCACTCGACGCCATCGGTCCGAATCCGCCGGAGCCGTCGGGCCGGGTGAAGCCTTTCCGAAAAAACGGGGGATCGTAGATCTCGCCCTCCGCGCCGACTTGCGGCGGCGCGGTCTCCGTCGCCGCGACTTCGTGCTGCGCGGCGATCTCCTTCGGCGCGAACGGGCGGTACGGCACCGAACGCTCGGCGGGCTTCGCCGGCGCATGTGACGAAAGGGCCTCGCCGCGCGCGTTGAGGAAACCCTTCGTCGCGGCGTCGAAGCCGGTGGCAATGACCGTGACTTTGACTTCGTCCTTCATCTTCGGATCGATGACCGTGCCGAAGATGATGTTAGCCTCTTCGTCCGCGGCTTCCTGGATGATCGACGCCGCCTCGTGCACTTCGAAGAGGGTCATGTCGGCGCCGCCGGTGACGTTGATCAATACGCCCTTGGCGCCTTCGATCGAGGCCTCTTCGAGGAGCGGCGAGGAGATGGCGCGCTGCGCCGCTTCCACCGCACGGTGCTCGCCGGCGCTGACGCCCGTGCCCATGAGCGCCATGCCCATGCCGTGCATGATCGTCTTCACGTCGGCGAAGTCGAGGTTGATCTCGCCCGGCACGGTGATGAGATCGGAGATGCCCTGCACGGCCTGGCGGAGGATGTCGTCGGCGATCTTGAACGCTTCGCCGAGGGACGTGGCGCGCTCGACGAAGTTGAGGAGGCGCTCGTTCGGGATGGTGATGAGCGTGTCGACCGTCTCGCGCAGCGCGCGGATGCCCTGCTCCGCCTGCACGCGCCGCCGCTTTCCTTCGAAGGCGAACGGCTTCGTGACGACGGCGACGGTGAGCGCGCCGAGCTCCGCGGCGAGCGAGGCGATGATCGGCGCAGCGCCGGTGCCGGTGCCGCCGCCCATGCCGGTGGTGATGAAGATCATGTCGGCGCCGTGGAGCGCCTCGAGGATCCGGTCGGTGTCTTCGAGGGCGGCCTGCTTGCCGATCTCGGGATTCGCGCCGGCACCCAAGCCCTTGGTGAGCTTGCCGCCGATCTGAAGTTTGTTTACGGCCAGAGAGGTGCGCATCGCCTGGACATCGGTGTTCGCTACGAGGAACTCGATGCCCTTGATGCCTGCCTGAATCATCCGGTTGACGGCGTTCCCACCACCACCACCCACCCCGATGACTTTGATCTTGGCCGTGAGCTGGTCTTCGTCGTACGTGACGGCCAGCGTTCCGTCGCCAGGCTTCTCGTCAAATGTGATCATTAACCGTTTCTCCGGATGTTAGACATTTCGATGATGCATTTCAAACAATTTTTACGATGTGGCCCCAAACCAGGCCCGCACCGACTCCGCCACCTTCGCCAATCCTCTCCGCGGACGACGTCGCACGCGCGCCCGCTCGCGGAATCCCCACAGCAGCAGACCCGCCGGTGCGGCCCACTCCGGACCGGCCACGGTGTCGGCGAGCCCGCCGAGGCCGCGCGGCATGCCCTTGCGGGCCTGCTGGTCGAAGATCTGCTCGATGATCTCGACGATGCCGTCCATCTCCGCGCCGCCGCCGACGACGACCACGCCGCTGCGGATCTCCTTCTCCAGCCCGACTTTCTCGAGGTCGCGGTGTACGAGCTTGGCGATCTCCGCGGCGCGCGGCTCGAGGATCCCGGTCAGCTCCTGCTTCGACAAAATCTTCGGCGCCCGCCCGCCCACGGTCGGCACCTCGATCGGATCGTCTTCGGTGACGAGCGACCCGAGGGCGCAGCCGTAGCGCTTCTTGATCCGCTCCGCATCCTCCATCGGCGTGCGCAGGACGACGCTGACGTCGCTGGTGAAGTGCCCGGCGCCGACCGGCAGGACGTTCGTGTGCACGACGTTGCCTTCGAGGAAGACGGCGTAGTCGGTGGTGCCGGCGCCGAGGTCCATGAGCAGCACGCCCATCTCGCGCTCGTCCGGCGTCAGCACCGCCTCGGCCGCGGCGAGCTGCTCGAGCACGAGCGCGTCGACCGCGATCCCGGCCTTGTTCACGGCGGTCAAGACGTTCTGGTTGTGCGTGCGCGCGCCGGTGACGATGTGGACGTTGGCCTCGAGCCGCGCCGCGGTCATGCCCAGCGGGTCGTGGATGCCGTCCTGCCCGTCGACGACGAACTCGCGCGGGATGACGTGCAGGATCTCGAGCTCGCCCGGGACGTTGATCGACTTCGAGGCCTCGATGACCCGATCGATGTCCTCGCGCGTGATCTCGCGCTGCCGGCCGGCGATGGAGACGACGCCGCGCGAGTTGACGGAGCGGATGTGATCGCCCGCCACGCCGACGTACACCGACTCGATCTGCAACCCCGCCATGACCTCGGCTTCGTCGACCGCTTTCTTCACCGCGTCGATGGCCTGATCGAGGTTGATGATGTTGCCGCGCCGCGTCCCCTTCATCGGCGAGGTGCCCTTGCCGATGATCTCGAGCTGGCCGCGGTCGTTGACCTCGCCGACCAGCACGCAGACCTTCGAGGTGCCGATGTCGAGGGCGACGATGTATTTGTCTTCGGTCTTCGGCATGGTTGCTCCTTAGTCCTGGACTGCGGCAGGCACGCTGCCGTTCGTGTTCGAGAGAGACGGCATGGCCGCCGCGCCCGACGGCTTGATGACGATGCGGTTCTCGAAGCGCAGGTCGACGTATTCGATGCGGCCGAGCTTCTCGTTGGCGACGATGGCGTAGAGGTCGCGCCACTTCGCGGAAAGCTCGTCGCCGTCGGCGTAGACGAACGCGCCGAGCTCGCGGTCGAAGATGGAGAAGCCGCGCGGGGCGATGGGGCGGATCTCCGAGACGCGCGCGTAGAGCTGCGGGTCGCGCGCGCGGAGGTCGCGCAGCAGAGCGACGCAGCGGGCGAGCTCGCTGCCGCGGGCGTTGCTGATGATCGGCAGGTCGTTGTCGCCGACGGCGGTGGAGAGCTCGGCGAAGGTGACGCCATCGTCGTCGACGTAGTGCACGGGCCCGTCGCTCAGCACGAGCGCGACGGGGGTCCGCTCGGCGATGCGGATGCGCAGCGTGTCGGGGATCTTGGCCTCGATGTCGACGCGGCGCACCCAGGCCAGCGCGCCGAGGTCGCGGCGCACGCGGGCGATGTCGAGCTTGAAGAGGTTCATGCCGCGGTACTGCTGGGTGATGGCGTCGAGCGCGGCGCGCGGCGTGTGCACGGCGCCGTCGATCTCGATGTTCTTCACGGCGAACTGCGCGCCCGACTGCGTGTGGCGGTACGCGGCGAGCGCGCCGAGAACGATGCCGGCGACGATGAGGATGTTGCGCGCGACGGCGAAGAGGCGCTGGACCTGGACCCGGCGGTAGTTGCGGCGGGCGCGGCCGGCGTCGGGCGGACGGAAGAAGCGCTGGGTCGACTCGACGCTGCTCGACATCACACCACCTCCCCCACCCCTCGCACGAGCGCTTCGGCGACCTCGTGAACGTCGCCCGCCCCCATAGTAATGAAAATGTCGTTCGGTTGCAGCCGCCGCCGCAGCTCGTTGACGATTTCGTCGTTGCTGCGGTCGAGGAACTCGACGCCCTCGGCGGCGTCGGCGATCATCCGCGCCGTCACCCCTTCGAGCGGTTTCTCGCGCGCGGCGTAGATCGGCGCGACGATGGCGACGTCGGCCTGCGCCAGCGACTCGCCGAACTCGCGCGCGAAGTCGCGCGTCCGCGAGTAGAGGTGCGGCTGGAAGAGGGCCACGACGCGGCGCTCCGGATAGCCGCGGCGCGCGGCGCTGAGCGTGGCCCGGATCTCGGTGGGATGGTGGGCGTAGTCGTCGACGATGAGCGCGCCGGCGTAGTCGCCGAGGATCTGGAAGCGGCGGTCGACGCCGAGGAACTTCGCCAGCGCCGTGGCGATGACGTGCGGCGCGACGCCGAGCTCCCGCGCGACGGCGATGGCCGCAAGGGCGTTGCGGACGTTGTGCTCGCCCGGGACGAAGAGCTTGAAGAAGCCGACGCCGGGCACTTCGAAGGAGGAGCCGCGGTGCTCGTAGTGGATGTTGATGGCCCTGATGTCGGTATTGTCGGCGTCGTCGCCGAGGCCGTACGTCACGACGCGATGCCGCACATTACCGATCAACCGCGCGACGGCGGGATCGTCGACGCAGGCGACAATCACGCCCCCCTCCGGCACGCCCGCGGCGAAGACGTTGAAGGCGTCCTCGATCGCTTCGAAGCTGCCGTAGTACTCGAGGTGGTCCGGCTCGATGTTCGTGACGACTGCAACCTCAGGGTGCAGCTCGTGGAAGGTGCGGTCGTACTCGTCGGCCTCGACGACGAGGACGTCGCCGCGGCCGCTCTTGGCGTTGCCGCCGAAGTTGCCGCTCATGCCGCCGACGAGGACGGTCGGGTCGAGCCCTGCCTCTTCGAGCACGGTGGCGATGAGCGCGGAGGTGGTGGTCTTGCCGTGCGTGCCGGCCACGCCGACGGCGCGCTTCCGGTTGACGATCTCGCCGAGGAGCTCTTTGCGCTTCATCACGCGGATGCCGCGGGCGCGGGCGGCATCGAGCTCGCCGTTGTCGCCGCGGATGGCGCTGGTGACGACGACGAGGTCGGCGCCGGCGAGGTGCTCGGGATCGTGGCCCAGGGCCACGTCGATGCCGCGCTCGGCGAGAAGGTCGGTCGCCGCGGAGCGCTTCAGATCGCAGCCGGAGACGCGGAAGCCCTCGCTGCGCAGGATCTCAGCAATGCCACTCATTCCGATGCCGCCGATGCCGACGAAATGAATGTTCTTAATATGCTCTAAATTCATTCTGATAGTGGCAGCGCTAATTGGAAATTTTAATCGATTCCAGTAAGTCAACAATCTTTTTTGTGGCATCGGGTACGGCCAGCGCATGCGCGGCCGCCCCCATCCGCGAGGCGCGATCGGGATCGTTGATGATTTCGGCGATGGCCAAACCGAGGCGCTCGGGTGAGAGCTGCGGCTCGGTGATGACGATGGCGCCGCCGGCGCGCTCGACGACGCGGGCGTTGAGCTCCTGGTGGTTGTTCGTCGCCGCGGCGAAGGGGACGAGGATGGCGGCGCGGCCCGCGGCGGCGAGCTCGCCGATGGTCATGGCTCCGGCGCGGGAGACGACGAGGTCGGCCGCGGCGATCTCGCCGACGATCGGATCGAGATACGGCACGACGCGCGCGTCGTCGAAGGCGGAGTCTTTGTAGGCGGCGCGGACGTGCTCGAGCTCCCGCGGGCCGGTCTGATGGACGATCTCCAGGCGGCCCTTGAGCCGCGCCAGGAAGAGGAGCGCGCCGGTCATGGCCTCGTTGAGGATGTGCGAGCCTTGGGAGCCGCCGAAGATGAGGAGGCGGCGCTTGTCGGATTGCGGTTTCGCGGCCTCGAAGAACTCCTGCCGGATCGGATTGCCCGTCATCACCGCGTCCTTGCGCTTCATCCGCGGCCCGGCATCGGCGAACGCCACCGCGACGGTCGTCACGACGCGCGCGAGGGAGCGGTTGGCCAGGCCGGGGAAAGCGTTCGACTCGTGGATCAATGTCGGCACCCGCCGCATCCACGCTGCCATGAGCACCGGCCCCGAGGAGTAGCCGCCGACGCCGAGGACGACGTTGGGGCGGTGCTTGCCGATCAGCTTCCACGCCTGCACGAAGCCGAGCGGCAGGCGCGCTAGGTTCTTCACCAGATCCGCAGGACCCTTCCCTTTCAGCCCGCCGACGGAGATGAACTCGAGCGGGAAGCCGGCGCGCGGCACGATGGTCTTCTCGAGCCCGTACTCGGTTCCGACGAAGACGACGCGCCGCGCCGCGTCGCGCGCGAGAAACTCCTGCGCGATCGCGATCGCCGGGTATATGTGCCCGCCCGTTCCCCCACCCGCAATCATTAAGGTCGTCATCAGTTGGATTGTTGGGACAAGTTGAGAAGGATGCCGACGGCGCTGAGACTCGTGAGCAGCGACGAGCCGCCGTAGCTGACGAGAGGCAGCGGCAAGCCCTTCGTCGGCAGAAGGCAGAGCGCGACGCTGATGTTGATGAGGGCCTGCACGCCGATGAGCAGCGTGAAGCCGATGGCGGCGTAGAACTCGAAGCGCGCGTGGCTGTAGCGCGCGACGCGGAAGCCGCGCCAGACGAGAAATGCGAAGAGCGCGATCAAGACGATCGCGCCGGCGAAGCCGAGCTCCTCGCCGACGATGGAGAAGATGAAGTCGGTGTGCGGCTCCGGAAGGAAGAAGAGCTTCTGCCGCCCGTTGCCGAGGCCGAGGCCGCGCAAGCCACCGGTGCCGATGGCGATGAGCGACTGCAGCGCCTGGAATCCCTTCCCCAACGGATCGGCCTCGGGGTTCAAAAACGTCGTGAGCCGCTCACGCCGGTAGGCGAAGAGCCAGACGAGCGCGATCGCGGTCGGGATCAGCACGATCGAAGAGACGAGGATCCGCTTCCAGGAGATGCCCGCGGCGAAGATGATGCCGCCGAGGACGACGATGATCGTCATGGCCGTGCCGAAGTCCTCGAGGACGATGAGCGCGCCGAACGGCGCCAGGATGAGCGCGAGCGGCAGCAGCGTGGAGGCGTCGTTGACCCGCTCGCCCCGCCAGACGATGAACCAGGCGGTGAAGAGAATCAGCACCGGCTTGGCGAGCTCCGACGGCTGCACCTGAAAGAGATGCGGCAACACGATCCAGCGGTGCTTGCCGTTGATGGCCGGCTGGAAGTGGGCGACGACGAGGCCGAGGAAGACGAGGACGAGGAGCGCGGCGAGGATGCGCGGATCGCGCAGCCGCGCCATGTCGACGTGCATCAGGAAGAGCATGACCATCGCGCCGGCGAGGAGCCAGATGCACTGGCGCGCGATGAAGTAGTAGGCGTTGTCGACGCCGATCTTCTGCGCGGCGATGATGGCCGAGGCGGAGTAGATCATCACCAGGCCGATGAGGACGATGAGCATGGCGCTGGCGAAGAGCCAGGTGTCGTAGGAGAGTTTCCGGCTCACAGGCGCCTCACCAATTCCTCGAAGTGCTCGCCGCGATGCTCGAAGTTCCGGTACTGATCGAAGCTCGCGCACGCCGGCGACAGGAGCACCGTCTCCCCCGCCTTCGCGTTCTCGCTCGCCCACTTCACGGCGTGCGGCATGTCTCCCATCGGCACGATCGTCGCCGCACCGTCCAACGCCTCGGCGATGCGGTCCGCGGCCATGCCGATGGTGATGACGGCGCGCGTCTTCTCCGCGACGAGCTCGCGCATCCGCTCGAACTCGCCGGCCTTGTCTTTGCCGCCGAGGATGAGGAGGACCCGGTGCGGCTCGAAGCTCTCGAGCGATTTGAGCGTGGCGTCGACGTTCGTCCCCTTCGAGTCGTTGACCCAGCGCACGCCGCCCATCTCGCGCACGAGGACCATGCGGTGCGGCAGGCCGCCGAAGGCGCCGAAGGCGATCTGCGCGGAGATGTCGTCGACGCCGACGGCGCGCGCGGCGAGCCACGCGGCGAGGGCGTTCTCCACGTTCGCCGTCCCTTCGAGGCGCAGCGAGGCGCGCGGGACGCGCCGCTCCTGCCCCTCGATGCAGAGCACGAGCTCGTCGCCGTCGAGCCACGCGCCGTTGTTCTCGATTTTCTGCGACGACGAGAAACGCCAGAGGCGCGCGGGCGTGTCGGCCGCAGCTAGGCTCTCGCCCAAGATGGCGACGTCGCGCGGCGTCTGGTTGCGGAAGATGCGCATTTTCGCGGCTGCGTAGGCCTCGAAGTTCGGATAGCGGTCCATGTGATCGGGGGTGATGTTGAGGAGCAGGGCCACGTTGGCGTGGAAGGTGTCGACGGTCTCGAGCTGGAACGAGGAGAGCTCGAGGACGTAGGTGCGCGGCTTCTCCAGGTCGAGCGCGGCGATGAGCGGCTCGCCGATGTTGCCGGCCACGATGGGCTGGCGCCCGGCGTCGGCGAGGATCTCCCCGATGAGCGTCGTCGTCGTCGACTTGCCGTTCGAGCCGGTGACGGCGATGACGGTGCCTTGCAGATAGCGATAAGCGAGCTCGATCTCGCCGACGATCGGAATGGCCATCGCGGCGGCGCGCTGCAGGAGCGGAATGGTCAGCGGGACGCCGGGGCTGATGACGATCTCGCTCACGCCGTCGAGCTGGGGGTCGGCGCCGAACGCGCGGGTGACGTTGGCGTCGAGCGGGAGCGGGAGATCGGGATCGGGCTTCGAATCCGCCAACGTCACGGACGTGCCGCGCGCAGCGAGGAAGTTCGCCGCCGCTACGCCGGACTTGCCGGCCCCGATCACGAGTGTCGCGCTCATCGCAGTTTCAGAGTGGAGAGGCTGAAGAGGGCAAAGAGGATGGCGATGATCCAGAAGCGGACGACGACCTTCGTCTCGCGCCATCCCGAAAGCTCGAAGTGGTGGTGCAGCGGCGACATCTTGAAGACGCGCCGCCCGGTGAGCTTGAACGAGGCGACCTGGATGATGACCGACGCCGCCTCCAGCACGAATAGCCCGCCGACGAAGACGAGCAGCACTTCCTGTTTGATGATCACGGCGATGCAGCCGATCGCCCCGCCGAGAGCGAGCGAGCCGACGTCGCCCATGAAAATCTCCGCCGGATGCGCGTTGAACCACAAGAAGCCGAGCGATGCCCCCACCATCGCGCCGCAGAAGACCGCGAGCTCGCCGGCCTGCGGGACCCAGGCGATGCGGAGGTAGTCGGCGATCTTGAAGTTGCCCGCCGCGTACGTGAGCACGGTGTACGTCACGCCGACGACGAGCGTGGAGCCGATGGCCAGGCCGTCGAGGCCGTCGGTGAGGTTCACGGCGTTCGACGCGCCTACGAGGACGAGCATGATGAACGGCACGTACAGCCAGTGCAGGTTCAGCTTGAACAGCTCCGGCTTGATGAACGGGAACGTCAGCACGGTCGAGTAGTTGTTGTGGATCGACGGCAGCCAGGCGATGGCGATGCCGACGGCGGCGGCGATGATGAACTGCAGCGTGAACTTCTGTTTCGCGGTCAAGCCGAGGTTGTGCTTCTTGATCAGCTTGCGGTAGTCGTCGACGAAGCCGATCGCGCCGTACGCCAGCGTCACGAAGAGAACGATCCAGATGTAGGGGTTGGCGATGTCGGCCCACAGCAGCGTCGGCACGAAGATGGCGATGTTGATGAGGATGCCGCCCATCGTCGGCGTGCCGGCCTTCTGCTGGTGCGACTTCGGCCCTTCCTCGCGGATGTACTGCCCGAGCTTGATCTGGCGCATCCGCTCGATGAGCCACGGACCGAGGATGAAGGAGATGAGGAGCGCGGTGATGGCCGCCCAGGCGGTGCGGAAGGTGATGTAGCGGAAGACGTTGAATCCGGCGATGGCGTTGCGGAGGGGATAGAGCAGGTAGAAAAGCATTAGTGCGCACCCTCCAACTGCGAGACGACTTTGTCGAGGCCGATGCCGCGGCTCGCCTTGACGAGCACGAGGTCGCCCTCGCGGATGAAGCCCTTCAGAAACTCCGCCGCGCCGGCGGCGTCGTCGAAGTGATGGAGCTGGTCGTCGCGGAAGCCCGCTTCCTTCGCGCCGTCGAGGAGGGCGCGGCTGCGCTTCCCGACGCCGACGACGACGTCGATCGACTTCGGCACACCTCTCCCCGCCTCGGCGTGGTACTCGAGCTCGCGCTCGCCGAGCTCCAGCATGTCGCCGATGACAGCGATGCGGCGCCCGCTGACGTCGGCTTGTTCAAGGAGCGTGAGCGCGCGCGCAAGTGCGTATGGATTCGAGTTGTACGTGTCGTCGTAGATCGTGGCGCCCAAGGCGTGCACGACGACGCCGCGGTGATAGGCGGGCTTGAGCTGCTCGATGCCGCGGACGATGCCGTCCCACGAGATGCCGACGACGCGCGCCGTGGCGATGGCGGCGAGGAGGTTCTCGAGGTTGTGCCGGCCCGGCAGCGCCAGCTCCATCGGATGGTCTTTGAGCTTGAAGGAGACGCCGAGGAGACCGCGTTCGCGGACGTCGGTGGCGTGGAACATGGCGTCGTGCTCGATGCCGTACGTGACCTTCGTGCCCGGGAAGCGCTGGCTGATGCGCATCACGTGCTCGTTGTCGGTGTTGATGACGATCGTGCCGTCGGGCTTGACGTTCTCGAGCAGCTCCGCCTTGGCCTCGGCGATTTTCTCGACGGTGCCGAAGAACTCGATGTGCACCGGGCCGATGTTCGTGTAGACGCCGACGTCCGGATGGGTGAGCCCGGCGAGGAGGGCGATCTCGCCCTTGTGGTTCATCCCCATCTCGCTGACGACGACTTCGGCGTCGTCCGGCACGTTGTCGATGCAGAGCGGGCAGCCGATCAGGTTGTTGAAGTTGCCCCACGACTTGAACGTGCGCCGCTCCGTGCCGATGAGCGTGGCGATCATCTCTTTCGTCGTAGTCTTGCCGGCAGAGCCGGTGATGCCGATGAGCGTGAAGGGCTGCCGCTGGCGGATGGAGCGCGCGAGGTTCTGCAGCGCGGCGGTGGTGTCGTCGACTTTGACGATGCCTTTGCCGGCCGGCAGCGGATCGGGGAGCTGCGAGACGACGGCGCCGCGGGCGGTGGCGAGGGCCTGCTCGAGGAATTGATGGCCGTCGAGGCGCTCGCCCTGGATGGCGAAGAAGGCGGAGTCGGGCTTGGCTTCGCGCGAGTCGATGACGACGGAGCTGGTAACGACGTCGCCACCCTGCACGACCGTGCCGCCGGTCATCTCGGCGATCTGGGAGAAGGTCAGAGTCGGCACGCTGCCCTCCCCCGGCCCGTCCGCGCGTCCTCTCCGGCGATCGTCTCCCTTCCCCAGAACTGCCCGACGATCGCCGCCGGGAGAGAGCAACGCGAGATAGAGTAGTTCATTCTCATAACGATTTAAAGCAACATTTTCTCGTTGCGCTTTTTCAGGGCGAGCTCGGCTTCCTCGCGGTCGTCGAAGTGGACGACGCGGTCGCCGATGACCTGATACGTTTCGTGACCTTTGCCGGCGATGACGACGATGTCGTTCGCCGCGGCGTTGTCGATGGCATGCGCGATGGCATCGCGCCGGTTCTCGATGACCGTCGCGCCGGGAGCGGCGGCGACGATCTCCTCGATGATTTTGTGCGGCTCTTCGCTGCGCGGGTTGTCGCTGGTGACGACGACGCAGTCGGCCCCGCGCGCGGCGATCGCCCCCATCTGCGGGCGCTTGCCCTTATCGCGGTCGCCGCCGCAGCCGAAGACGACCCAGAGCTTCGACTCGGGCTTCAGCTCGCGCACGGCGGCGAGCAGTTTCTCGAGCGCGTCGGGCTTGTGCGCGTAGTCGACGATGACCATCGGCGCGTCGGACGACGGCGTGCCGACGTACTCGAATCGCCCCGGCACGGCCTCGAGCGCGCGCACGCCGGCCTCGATCGCCTTCGGGTCGATGCCGACGGCGAGCGCGGCGCCGATGGCACCGAGCCAGTTGTAGAGATTCGGGATGCCGAGAAGGTGCGACTCGATGTGGAGGTCGCCCTGCGGCGTGACGATGCGGCCGTGCAGGCGGAAGAAATCGAACGTCGAGTCGGGATGAATGTCGGCGCGCTCGTCGCGGCCGAAGGAGATGACGGCGTCGCCGAGCTCGCCGGCCAGGCGGCGGCCGTACTCGTCATCGACGTTCACGATGGCCGTCTTCTTCGTCCGGTCGATCTGATCGAAGAGGATGCGCTTGGCCTGGAAGTACTCCTCGAAGGTGTTGTGGAAGTCGAGGTGGTCCTGCGAGAGGTTCGTGAAGACGGCGGCGGCAAAGTGGATGCCGTAGGTGCGCTTCAGCGCGAGCGCGTGCGACGAGACTTCCATCACGGCGTGGCGCACGCCGGCGTTCACCATCTTGGCGAACCACTGATGGAGCATGACGGCGTCGGGCGTGGTGCGGTCGGCGACGAGGCGCTCGTCGCCGGCGCGGTATTCGATCGTGCCGATGAGACCGGCCGGCTCGCCCGCTGCGTCGAAGATCGACTCGATCATTTTCGTCGTCGTCGTCTTCCCCGAGGTGCCGGTGACGCCGATGAGGGAGAGCTTGTCGGCCGGACGGCCGTAGAAGTTCGCGGCGAGGATTGCCAGTGCCTGGCGCGCGTCGGCGACGTGGACGTCGGCGTCCGCGCTCTCGCCGACGATGACGGCCGCGCCGTTCTGGCGAGCGGAGCCGATGAACTTTGCGCCGTCTTTTTGCGTCCCGGGGATGGCGACGAAGAGCGCGCCGGGAACCACCAACCGCGAGTCCGAGGTGACGGCGGTGATGTCGACGTCGCGATCGGTCGTGGCGACGTCGCGGAGGAGATCGCGCAGCTTCATCGCCCCGCCTCCGCGAGGGTCAGCGTCACAGCGTGGTTCGTCGGCAAAGCTCCGCCCGGCATGGGATTTTGTGAGGCGACGACGCCGCTTCCCGTTGCGTGCACCGTGAGCCCGGCGGCGACTGCGCGGGCGATAGCCGCGCGCGCGTCGAGTCCTCGCAAATCGGGAACGCCCGGCTCGGGCCTCGCCGGTTTCGGTTGCGAAAATGCGGCCAGCATCGGCGTCCCGGCGACGATGGTCCGCTGCGGCAACGATGGCGGCACGCCGAGGTAGCGAAGGGCGGGCTCGGCGATCTCTTTGAAGGCCGGCGCGGCGATCGTGCCGCCGTACTGCGCCCCCTTCGGCTCGTCGACGACGATGAGGATTGCCAGGCGCGGCCGGTCGGCCGGAACGTAGCCCGCGAACGACGCCACGACGCGGTCCATGGTGTAGCCACCGCGCGCCGCCTTCTGCGCCGTGCCGGTCTTGCCGGCCACGACATGCTCGGCGAGCGCGGCTTTCTGGCCGGTGCCGCGCGCCACGACCGCTTTCAGAATCTCGTTCAGGACCGCCGCCGTCTTCTCCGACACGACGCGCACCGGCGCCGCGCGCGGCGGCGCGTAGATGGTGTTGCCGCTGCTGTCGACGACGCGGTCGACGATGCGCGGCTGCACGCGCACGCCGCCGTTCGCGATGGCCGCCACCGCCGTCACGACCTGTAGCGGCGTCACGCTGATCTCCTGCCCGATCGACATACTCGCGTTCGAGAGCGCCGACCAGTTCTGCGTCCGCCGCACCAGACCCGTCGCCTCGCCCGGCAGCGGCACGCCGGTGCGCTCGCCGAAGCCGAAGCGGCGGATCATCGAGTAGAAGCGGCTCGCACCGACGGACAAGCCGACACGCACGGCGCCGACGTTCGACGAATGCACCATGACGTCTTCGAAGGTGATGACGCCGTAGTGGTTGCCGCCGTGCTCGTGGATCTCCGTGTTGGCGATCTGGATGAAGCCGTTGCCGCAGTCGATGAACTGCGACGGCGTGACGAGCCCCTCTTCGAGCCCCGCCGACGCCGTGACGATCTTGAACGTCGAGCCGGGCTCGTAGGCGTCCTGCACATTGCGGTTGCGCCACGCCGCTGGATTGAAATCTCCGAAGTGATTCGGATCGAACGTCGGAACCGAGGCCATGGCCAGGATGGCGCCGTCGTTCGGATCCATGACGATGGCGGTGCCGGCGGCGGCGTGGTAGTCGTCGACGGCGCGCTCCAGGGCGCGCTCGGTGATGAATTGGATGACGGCGTCGATGGTCAGCACGACGTCGTGGCCATCGACCGGCCGGTTCGCTCCTTCGGCGCCAACCAAGTACATGCTCCGACGCGCGTCGCGCAGCAGCGTGACTTTGCCGGGCTTGCCGCGCACCCAGCGGTCGAACGAATGCTCGATGCCGGCGAGGCCGTTGCCGTCGACGCCGGCGTAGCCGATGACGTTCGCGGCGAGCATGCCGCGCGGGTACGAGCGGCGGTGCTCTTCGAAGGTGTAGATGCCGGGCACGTGCAGGTTCTTGATCTGCGCGGCGACGTCGAGCGGCAACTGCCGCGCGAGCCAGACGAAGGCGCCGCCGCCGGCGAGCTTCTGCTCGATGTCGCGCGCGCTCATCTGCAGCGGGCCGGCGAGCGCGCGCGCGGCGGCGCGGCGGTCGGCGATGGCTTGCGGGTCGGCGTAGATCGATTCGGCGGCGACGCTCTCCGCGAGGATGCGGCCGCGGGCGTCGCGGATGGCGCCGCGCACGGGCGCGAGCTCCAGCGTCCGCTCCTGCTGTCCTTTCGCTCGCGCCACATAATCGGCGTGGCGGACGATCTGGATGTAGGCGAGCCGCGCCACGACGACGATCGCCCACGCGGCGAGGACGGCGAAGAGCTGCAGGAGGCGGCGGTGCTGCAGGCTCATTTGATCTTCTTTTCCACTTGCACGACCGCGCGCGGATCGGTGCGCTCGAAGCCGAGCTTCGTCGCTTTCTGCTCGACCTGCTGGAGCGACGTCAGGCGGTCGAGCTCGAGCTGCAGGGCCTTGTTCGCGTTCTCGATCTCCGCGCGGCGCTTCTGCAGCCGCGTGGCCTCGTGACCGAGGCGGATCACCTCGAGGTTCTGGTAGGTGAAGAGCGCCAGGAAGATGCCGACGGGGAGGCCGAAGAGGACGACGCCAATGAGCTCACGCAGACGCCGCCGGTCGCGCTCCCGGACGATATGGACGTTGTCGATGGACTTTTTCTGCGCGTACATGGCCGCACTCGAAGCCAAGGAACAAGGGTGAAGATCTGCCTACACGCACGATCGCGAAAGCCATCCACACGCACCCACGCTCCACGCTCCACCCCTCCCGAGCTCACGCCACCGCACTCACACCCACCCTTCCCCAACCTTCACCCTTGCTCCTTGGCTCCTGCGTTACTTTTCTCCGCGACCCTCAGCTTCGCGCTGCGCGACCGCGGATTTCGATCGATCTCTTCCTCTGAGGCAGTCACCGGCCGGTGCGTCAGCACCGTCACGACTCGCTTCGCGCCGCACGCGCAGACCGGGAGTCCCGGCGGGCACGTGCACTCCCCTTCGAGCCGCCGCAGCGCGCGCTTGACGATGCGGTCCTCGAGCGAGTGAAAGGCGATGACGGCGATGCGCGCGCCCGGCTCGAGGACGCTCACGGCGTCGTCGACGAAACGATCGAGCCCGATGAGCTCCTCGTTCGCGGCGATGCGGATGGCCTGGAACGTGAGCGTGGCGGGGTCGATGTCGTGCGGCTTTTTCGCGCGCTTGACGCTGCGGACGACGTCCGCAAGCTGCGTGGTCGTGTCGAGCGGCCGCGCTTCGATGATGGCTCGCGCGATGCGCCGCGCCATCGGCTCCTCGCCATACTCGCGAAGGATCCGCCCCAACTCCTCCTCGGATGCCGCATTCACGATTTCCGCGGCGGAGACGCTGTCGGGCCCCATGCGCATGTCGAGCGGCGCGTCGAAGCGGAACGAGAATCCGCGCGACGCGTCGTCGAGCTGCATCGAGGAGACGCCGAGATCGGCGAGCACGCCGGAGACGGCGTCGATGCCTTGTTGCCTCAGAATTTCAATGAGCTGCTCGTGGCGCCCCTGTACGAGCGCCACACGGTCCCCGAATCGCCTCAGCCGTTCGCGCGCGAGCTCGAGCGCCCGCGGATCGCGATCGACGCCAAGCAGCCGCGCCTCCGGGTACCGTTCCAGCAGCCCCTCGGCGTGTCCACCCAGCCCGACCGTCGCATCGACGAGCATCCCGCTGTCGCGCGCGGGGCGGAGAGATTCGACGACTTCGTTGAAAAGAACTGATTGGTGCACGGCTCAAACCCCGTGCAACTCCAACTCCTTGTAGTCTTCGTCGGTCAGCGGGTTCTCCGCGAGCCGGCGCTGGATCCGCTCCTCGTTCCAAACGATGAGGTGGTCGTTGTTGCCGATGACCACCACGTCGTCGGCGATGCCGGCCACGGTCCGGAGCACGGCCGGGATCAGCACCCGCCCCTGCCCGTCGATCGTGCCGGTCTGGCCGAAGTAGTTGAGGCGCTCGAGGAGCTTCTTCTTCGGTTGGGAGGCCGAGGGCACCTTGGCGAGGCGGGCCTGGTAGTCGAACCAGACCGCCATCGGGTAGATCAGCGCCCGCTGCCCGTCCTCCGAGGTGATGAAGCAGTCCGGACCGTACTTCTGCTCAATGATCTTGCGGAACTCGGCGGGGATTTTGAGCCGACCTTTGTCGTCGACTTTCGCGGGGGCATGCCCCATCAGTACGCTGTCCACCACCGAATTTCACCTTTGTAGCGTGCATACTTACCACTGTTGACCACTTCTGTCCACAAGTTTCCACGATTTGTAGAAAAAAAGAGGACAGGCGCGCCTGCCTGCCCTCCCCCTTTGAAGCTATTGCACGTAGGCGTCGACGTCCATCGTGAACGACTGCCCCTGGCACGTGCTCTTCACGTACGTGGTCCCCTTGTAATGCCCATCCTCGACGCGGCGGAGGGTGCTGTACATGACGTCGCCGGAGAACGTGCCGACGCGGATGACTTGGTCGTTCGGCTCGATGACGGCGTCGATGTGCTTGCCGCTCCTCGTTGTGCCGCCGGCGAAGATGCCGTCGCGCTGGAACTGCAACGTGTCGTCCAGGCCGTAGCAGCGGCCGGTGATGAGATCGACGTAGCCGGGGACGACGTGCAACGTCAGCGAGCCGGCCGTGGAGGACGCGACTGACGTGCCCGGCCGTCCAGCAGCGCGGCGGCGCGGCGGCCCGATGTCTTCGGCCGCTTTGTCCTGCAGCAGCAGAAACGCGCGCTGCGGCATCGGCTGGTCCCAGGAGTTGAAGGCGTAGAGATCGGCGGGCGAGTCCGCGCGGAACTTGCCGGCGAAGACGTTGAAGCCGCGATACCAGAAGCCCGGGCCTTCGTTCGGCTCCGGAGCGGCCAGGGTGATGCGGGCGGCTTCGTGGAGCGTGCCGTTCGAGTACGTCATGACGGAGACGTTGCTGTGCGGCGTTCCGAGCGCGACGTCCCAGCGCTGCGTGCTGGAAAAGTGAATCAGGGCGATGGTGGCGCCGGCCGGCTGCGACGACTCCGGATCGACGGGGCCGGCCTGGCCGGTGGCCATGCGCGGGAAGCCGCCATGCCCGTCGCCGAAGAAGACCGTCACCATCCCGACGCTGTTGTCCCAGACGAGGTCGTTGTTGCGGTCGCCGTCGATGTCGGCGATGTGCAGTCCGTAGCCGAGTCCATATTCAAAGGATGTGAAGCGCTCCGGCAGGACGTCGAATTTGCCGTCGCCGCGGCCGGGGAGAATCACCAGCCCGTCCTCCGTCTTCAGGACGATGTCGGTCTTGCCGTCGCCGGTGATGTCGCCGGCGGCGAGGCGCTGGCGGCCGCCCTGGGCGGAGTACCAGTCGCTCCCGAGATGGACGGTGACGAAGTCGGTTTGCTCGAACGTGCCGTCGCCGCGCGAGCGGTAGAAGGCCAGGTCCTTCGTCGCCCAGTCGGGATAGAGATGCGGATAGGGGACGACGAAGTCGTCTTTGCCGTCGCCGTCGAAGTCGGCGATGAGCGGCGGGAGGTGGATGTCGCCCTGCGCGCTCGGCAGCGTATTCGTCGGCGCGACGAACTTGGTGAAGTGGCCGTGGCCGTCGTTCATCCAAATCGAGTACGGTCCCAGCGGCGGCATGGCGTAGACCGCCTGATCGGTGGTGAGGAGGTCGACGGCGCCGTCGCCGTTGGCGTCGAGCACGCCGAGGACGCGGCCGGTGATGCCGAGGCCGATCGGCGCGGAGAGCTGGCCGTTGGCGTTGCGCTGCCAGGTGGTGTCGTCGATGACGTCGGTGAGGCCGTCGCCGTTGACGTCGCCGACGGTGGCGGAGCGCGACTCGGGCATTGGCTTCGGCGTCAGCTGCGCGAAGAGCGGGATTGCAACGAGGAGCAGGGCGATCAGGATGGCGACTTTTTTCATGGGCGTCTCCTCCAAGCTCTCAAAATGCAAAAAGCCGGCGGGACGCCGGCCTTTTGCACTGCGAATCAGTCGTTGAAATGACTTTATAGCAGAGAAAGCCCGTCTGGAGCTCGCATTTCCTCGATCGGAGGAAACAGGATCCGGGATCAGCTCGTCCGAGTTCCGTGCAGGAGATTTTTCCTGCTTGCGAGAAAAGAAATCCTGATTTCGCGCAACGACGTCGTCCGCGGAGATCTTGCGAGCTGATTCCTGATCATTTTTCTTCCGAGCGACGTTTTTCGAGTTCCGTTGACGAACTTCGCGTGCGGTCGAAACGTACCGTATGAGTCATGAAAACAAAAACCCGAGGACCACCGAAATCGCCCAACGCCCACGCTCATCGCTTTTGATCGAGAAAGGAAGAGACCTATGAACACGCTCAACGTCTGGTGCTCGCGTTTCCACGCCGCACTGACTTTGACGTTCCTCGACCCGATTCGAAAACAACAACAGCACGCCGAGGCGTGCATTGGAGAAAACAATGACTACGATTTCTTTGGAAAATGCCCCGACTACAGAAAATGAACCGACCCCCTCGCTCCACGAAGTCGACGCCCGCGCGAAGATCGCCGTCTTGCGCGCCATGGCCGCCGACTTCACCGCAGCGGAGCCCCGCAACCTCACCGCCGCCGAAAAGCGCGTGATCAATGCCACGCCGCGCGTTTTCGTCGAGAAGACGGTGAACTTCGGCCAGACCGTGCCTCTCGTCAGCGAGGCCACGAACGCCGACTACCCCGACATGCTCGACGGGGAGGAGTACGGCAGCGCGTACGGCTTGCTGATCGACGAGCTCGAATCGCTGCAGCAGCTCGTCCGCAAGTCCGTGGCCCTGCGCCGGCTCAAGAGCGCGAAGACCGCCCGGTCGATCTACCGGATTGCGAAGAGCTACGTGCTCGCCGAAGGCCGCGACGATGCGAAAACGCACGTCCAGGAGATGAAGAAGGCGTTACGCCGCCGGTCGCGTGCCGAGCCGACGCCACCCAAGCTCCCCACGAAGTAAGAAGTACGAAAAGCCCCGCGGCCGCATGGCCGCGGGGCTTT
>DATELQ010000163.1:0-45147 GCA_035276475.1 Thermoanaerobaculia bacterium
CAGCGTGCGCCCGAGCGAGCATTGCAGCTCCTCGCCAAAGCCGGCTCCAACTCCACCTTCGACGGCTACCTCACCCACCCGCCTCCGCTCCCGACCACCCTCTCCCCCACCCAGCTCGAAGACTTCGGCGAGTGCCCGCAGAAGTTCCTCTGGAAGCACCTCCTCGGCGCGCGCGACATCGACGATCCCGACCGCGAGCTGCAGCTGCACCACCGCGAGAAGGGGAAGCTCGACCACCGCATCCTGGAGCGCTTCTACCGCGCCCTCTCGCGCGACGAGCTCGCGCGCGCGGAGCAATTCCTGCCGCGTGTCGAGCCGGCCCTCGTCGAGCGATTGCACGCCGTCGTCGACGACGCCTTCGACGAGCTCGACGTCGAGTCGCCGCCGTTCAACCGCACCATGCGGGACATGGAGCGCCGCGCCACCAAGCGCATCCTCCTCGACTTCGTCGCCCGCGACCTCGCCGACCTCGCCGCGACGGCGCTCATGCCGATCGAGTTCGAGTTCCGCTTCGGCCCCTTCACTGTCGACGCGCACGGCGTCCCGGTCCGCGTCGAGGGGACGATCGATCGGATCGACGCCGGCGGTGACGATCGTTACCGCATCGTCGACTACAAGTCGGGGAAGGCGCTGCGCCACAAGGACCTCGACGCCAAGATCGACCGCGGCGTCCGGCTCCAGCTCGCGCTCTACGCCATGGCCGCGGCGGAGCGCTTCGCCGTCGACGCCGAGCGCGTCAGCGGCACGATCAAGCCGATCGTCGCCGGCGGCGCGAAGGCCGAAAAGTACGCCTTCGAGCTGGCCGCGAAAGCGCCGCGCCTCCACGAGACCCTCGGACTCTTCATCGACGCCGTCGTCCACGGCGCCTTCCCCGCGTTCCCGAACGATAACGACGATCAGTTCAACTCGTGCAAGTACTGCCCGGTGAAGCTCTGCTGCCGCACGAAGCACGACGCGGAGCAGCGCTTCGCCGTGCAGCAGTGGAAGGACCCGCGGACGCTCTTGGAGCAGCGCCGGTGACGTCGCAACAATCGTTTGTCTTCAACGCGCTGCCGCAGAAAAACAACAACCTCGTCATCGAGGCCGGCGCCGGCACCGGCAAGACGACGGCGATCGTCGCCGAGGTGTTGAAGCTCCTGCTCGAGAACGAGAGTATGGCGCCCGAGCGCATCGTCCTCGTCACCTTCACCGAGAAAGCGGCCGGCGAGATCGCCGAGCGCATCCACCAGGCCCTCGCGGACGTCGACGCCGGCTGCGACGCCTGGCCGCCCGGCTCGGCGCGGCCGCTCTACGTCGTCACCGACGCCGCGCGCCGCGCGTGCGAGACGCAGCTGGCGCGCATCGACAACCTCCGCTCGCAGACGATTCATTCGTTTTGCCAGATGCTCCTGCGGCAGTTCCCGATCGAGGCCGGTCTCGACCCGCAGTTCCGCATCGTCGAAGGCTTCGAGCGCTCCATGCTCTATGGCGATCTCTACGACGCCTGGGTGGACGCGGAGACGCGCCTCCACCCCAACCCCGAGCACGTCGCGCAGTGGGAGCTTCTCCTCGGCCACGCCGGGTACCTCTTCATGATCCGCGAGGCCGTGCTGAATCTCCTCAACCGCCGCGACCTCCTGGCCGACGAGACGCTCGACGCCGGCGACGTCGCCGAGTTCGAGAAGGATTTGCAGGACGCCGTCGACGCCATCCGCGCGCACGGCGACGCCGCGAGCCGCATCACGCGCTACGTGCGCGAGAACGCGGCGCGCCCGCGCGGCCTCGACGCCTGGATCGACTACCTCGCGCCGATCGCGCACGACATCCGCACCGAGAAGCTGAAGCGCAACCAGGGCGTGGCGCTCAAGGTCCTGCGCTGGGGCGACATCGGCGACTCCGCGTACGACCGCCTGGTCAGCCACCGCGCCGCCGTGGCGCTCCTCGCGCTGACGCGGCGCTTCATCGCCTTCCTCGACGAGGAAAAGCGGAAGCTCGGCGTCGTCGACTTCGACGATCTCCTCCTCCGCACCGCCGCGCTCCTCGACAACGAGTCGGTGCTCGGGCGCGTGCGCCAGCAGTTCGATACCGTCTTCGTCGACGAGTTCCAGGACACCGACCGCGTGCAGGCCCGCATCCTCGACCGCCTCGGGCACGGCACGACCGTCGTCGTCGGCGACCCGAAGCAGTCGATCTACGGCTTCCGCCGTGCCGACCCGGAGACGTATGACGCCTTCACGCAGCGCCTCGTGCGCGACGGCGCGGAGCACCGCGTCATCCGCGATCAGTACCGCAGCCATCCGGCGCTCCTCGACGCGTTCAACGCCATGTTCTCGGCGCTCTTCGCCAACGCCGTGCGCGACCCGAACGTCTTCCGCCCGCCGTACCACGAGCTCGTGGCCGCGAAGGACGGGACCCCACGCGACGCGCACATCACCTTTCTCGCCGGCGACGACGAGCCGGAGCAGGTCGCTTCGTGGATCGCGGCGCGCGGCGGCGAATTGCGGCGCTACGCGATTCTCGTCCGCCGCCGGGCGCGCCTCGACGACTACCTCGACGCGCTCGACCGCCACGGGATCGACTACGTGCTGCCGCCGACCGGCCTTTTTCTCGATCGTCCCGTCGCCGTCGACCTCGTCGGTGTGCTGCGCGCGATCGCCTGGCCCTTTGACCGCGGCGCGGAGATCTCCGCGGCGCGCTCGCCGTACTTTGCACTGACGGATGACGAGATCGTCAGCGGCGGCGACGCGTTCCAGGCGGTGCGCGCGGCGCTGGCGGCGTTCCGCGAAGCGTCGCGACACCTCACGGTCGCGCAGCTCATCGAGCACGTCATCGCCACGACGAACATCGAGGCGGTGTACGCGGCGAGCGCCGACGGCGACCGCGCCCTGCGCCACCTCGAGCACCTGCGCGCGCTCGCCTTCACGTACGACCGCCGCATCGGCGGCTCGGTGCGGCAGTTCGTCGACGAGATCGCCCAGCGGCGCAAGGATCCGGAGGAGATGGAGCCGAGCCTCCTCGACGACAGCAGCGACGCGGTGCGGATCATGACCGTGCACGCGGCGAAGGGGCTGGAGTTCGACACGGTGATCCTCCCCGACCTCGCCTTCAACGTGCGGCCGCAGGAGGTGTACGCGGTCGACGAGCCGCGCAGTCTCGTGCTGCGCGGGCAGTTCGAGACGCTCTCGGCGTGGCGCAGCACCGGCGACGGCCGCACGCTGCGCGACATCGGCCGCGCCCGCGAGGAGGCGGAGCTGCACCGCCTCTTCTACGTGGCCGTGACGCGCGCGAAGAGCGAGGTGGTGTTCGTCTGCGGCGAGGGAAAGAGCGGCTTCGCCAAGTGCGTGCACGAGCTCTTCGGCCCGATCGAGTTCCCGGCGGAGCCGGGGCGGGAGGTGCGGACGATCCGTGAGATTGCAGTGGCGATCGAGCGCGCCGGTCGCGCCGGCGTCCCCGCCGGCCGGCGGCGTCGGCGTCTCGCCGACCCGGCTCTCGAGTCGCAACTCGCCGCCGCCGATCCCGTCGACGTCGTCGTCCCCACACCGCCGGCGATCGACCAACGCACCCCCGCCGAAATCAACATCTCCCGAGCCCGCAACCGCAACCGCCCCCTCGGCATCGCCGTTCACCGCGTCCTCGAACGCTGGGACGGCACCGCGCCGCTCGAGCCGCTCATCGCCTCGATCGCCCGCGAGCAGGACGTCGACGAAAAGGCATTACGCACCCGCGTCGCCACGCTCAAAACCTCCGCAATCTTCCAGCGCATCGCCGCCGCCGAGACCGTCGGCCGCGAGGTGCCGATCCGCTTTCTCCTCGACGGCGCGCCGGTCGAGCGCCGCATCGACCGCTGGATCCGCGAGACCGACGCCGACGTCGTCGTCGACTACAAGTCAGGCGACCCCACCGACCGGGACCGCGAGCAGGTCACCGCCTACTGCGAGGCGCTCCGAACGATCACCGGCCGCCCCACGCGCGGACTTCTTTGGTACATCGAGAGCGACCGTTCGATAGAGTTGTAGCGTGCCGCTGTACCGCGTGGTCCTGCTTTCGTTCGCCGCCGTCATGTCGATGGTGAATCCGTTCGCCGTCATCCCGCCGTTCATCGCCTTGACGGACGGCACCGAGCGCCGCACGCGGATGCGCGTCGTCTTCGTCGCCGCGGCCGGCTCCGTCGTCGTCCTGGTCACGTTTCTCCTCGCCGGCAACTACCTCTTCCAGTTCTTCGGGATCACCGTGCCGGCGTTCCAGATCATGGGCGGCATCCTCTTCCTCGTGAACGCGCTGCGCACACTGGTCGGCGACGACCGGCGCATCCCCGACAAGCGGATGGTGGAGAGCGACGTGGAGAAGGCGGAGCTCGATCCGAGCTCGATCGCCATCGTCCCGCTGGCCATCCCGCTGCTCTCCGGCCCCGGCGCGATCACGTCGGTGATGGTGCTGGTCAACCTCTATCCCGGCATTGAGCAGAAGTTCGCCGTGGCCATCGCCATCGTCGCCGTCGGCGTCGTGTCGTACGTGGTGCTGCTCGCCGCGCTGCCGATCTCGCACGTGATGGGCGAGCGCGGCCGCGCCATCTTCACGAAGGTGATGGCCCTCCTTCTCGGCGCAATCGGCATTCAGTTCATCATCAACGGCCTGCGCCCAGTGGTGATGGAGATCCTCGCGGCACCGCGGTAACTGGACGCATACATTGCGCCCACACACCCGGGGAACGACCGGAGCGCCTCCGGCGGGCCGGCACGGCCGGCAGCGCTTGTCGAGGCGCGTGGGGTAGCGAGACTCGCGCCTAGAGCGACACGCGTGAGTCGGCCTTAGGCAAGCAGCGCTGCCGCCCGTGGCGGCCCGCCGGAGGCGCTCCGGTCGTCTCCCGGGAGGGTGGGTGGAATGCGTCCAGTTAGAACGGCGAGCCGCCGAGACTGCCCAGTAGGTCGTTCACGGCCTTGCGGCGGGCTAGGAGCGTTGGGCGCATGCGTGTCGAGAAGGCGCGCACGTCGCCGTCGTTCGACTGCGATGCGTCGCGCAGCGCGGCGAGGAGCGCGTCGTAGTCCTGCAGCATCGCCAGCGCCCAGGCGCGGTCGAACACCTGGCCCGGGAGGATCGACAGATTCTGATGCAGCGCCGCGCGGCGGTCCTCGAGCATCGACGGCAGCGCCACGTTGCGGCGCTGCGCGAGCGGCGCCAGCGCGGCGAGGAGCGCGCGCTGCTCGTTCATCACCGCGGCGCCGAGCTCCTTCGTCTCCGGGCGGCGGGCCTTGCGTATGGCCTGGTCGCCCAGGTCCACGTCGGAGAGGGCCACGTTGGCGGTCGTCGTGATGAAGGCGTTCACGTTGAACGGCGGATCGTTCGCGGCGCCGCGGTGGCAGGCCACGGCCAACAGCAGCGCAACGCAGAGCGTGCCTCTCATCTCTCTTTGGCAACATCGCAAGAGGAAGGCCAACGTTCTGCTACGCTCCCGCTCGGACCATGAAGGCCCTCTTCCTCGTGAATGCGCGCTCCGGCGTGCGGCGGCGGCGCGGCATCGACGCGCTGATCCGCGAAGCCTGCGCGCACCTCGATCACGACGTCGTGCCGTGCGGCGCAAAGGAGGAGCTCGACGGGATCGTGGCCCGCGCCGAGCGCGACGGCGTCGACGTCGTCTACGCCGTCGGCGGCGACGGCACCGTGCACGAGACGGCCAAGCGCCTCATCGGCCGCCGCGTCGCCTTGGGCGTCGTGCCGACCGGTTCCGGCAACGGCTTCGCGCGGCAGATCGGCCTGCCGATGGACCTGCGCGCGTCGCTGCAGTCGTGCCGCGGCGGGCGCATCGAGACCATCGACACCGCGCGCGTCAACGGCCTGCCGTTCCTGGCCACGATGGGCGTCGGCTTCGACGCCGCCGTGGCGGAAGCGTTCGCGAGCGCGGGAACGCGCGGCCTGCGCACGTACCTGCGCGTCGGCTTCCGCGAGGCGCGGCGGTACAAGGCCGACGAATACGAAGTTCACGTCGACGGCGCGCCGCGAACGCTGCGCGCGTTCGCCGTGGTGGTGGCGAACGCCGCGCACTACGGCAACAACGCCCGCATCGCCCCGCTGGCGTCGCTGCAGGACGGCGTGCTCGACGTCGTGACGGTCGACGAGATCAATCTGCTGCAAGCCGTGGCCCTCGTCCCCCGCCTCTTCCGCGGCACGATCGACAAGTCGCGGCACGTGACGGTGACGCGCGGCACGCGCGTGGAGATCCGCCGCCCCCACCCCGGCGCGGCGCAGCTCGACGGCGAGCCGCTCGCATTGCCGGAGCGGCTGGAGGTAGAGATCGTGCCGCGGTCGTTGCGCGTGCTGGTGCCGGACGGGGTGCGGCGCATCTGAGCCATGGCGTATACGATGATGGGGTGAGCATGAGCGAGGCGCTGATCATCGTCGACGCGCAGTACGACTTCATGCCCGGCGGGGCGTTGCCAGCGCAGCACGGCGACGAGGTCGTGCCGGTCATCAACCGCGTGCAGCCGCTCTTCGACGTCGTCATCGCCACGCAGGACTGGCACCCGGCGGACCACGGCAGCTTCGCCTCGAATCATCCAGGCCATAAGCCGGGCGACGTCGTCGACCTGAACGGCCTCTCGCAGATCCTCTGGCCCGACCACTGCGTGCAAGGCTCGCACGGCGCGGAGCTGCACCGCGACCTCGACTGCGCGCGCATCGCCAAGGTCGTGCGGAAGGGAACGGATCCGGGCATCGACAGCTACAGCACGTTCTTCGACAACGGGCGCCGCAAGTCGACGGGGCTCGAGCACGACCTCCGCGCGCGCGGCGTGACGGACGTCTACCTCGCGGGCCTGGCCACGGACTACTGCGTGCTCTGGTCGGCGCGCGACGCGCTGGAGCTCGGCTTCCGCACGCGCGTGATCGCCGACGGCTGCCGCGGCGTCGACCTGAAGCCGGGCGACAGCGAGCGCGCCTTCGACGAGATGCGCGCGCTCGGCATCGAGGTGCTCACGAGCGAAGCGATTGCACGAGATCTTCGATCCGCCGGGCCAGCTCGTCGCGCGTCGCAGTGAAGCGCTGCAACGCGTCGCCGTCGCCGAAGGTCGGATCCTCGATCGGCCAGTGCTCGATGCGCGTCGCGCCCGGCCACATCGGGCAGTCTTGCGCGGCGGAGTCGCAGACAGTGACGACGACGTCGAAGGCCTGGTCGATGAACTGCGCCGCCCCCTTCGAAGTCGCGCCGCTGATGTCGACGCCGGCGTCGATCATGGCCCGGATGGCCGTCGGATGAACCCAGCCGGCCGGCCGCGATCCCGCCGACACGGCCTCCACGACGTCGCCATGAAACGCATTCGCGAGCCCCTCGGCCATCTGGCTCCGCGCAGCGTTTCCGGTGCAGAGAAAGAGGATGCGTTTTTTCACGGTGAGAGCCGCTCGATGACCCAATCCTTCGCGTCGCGCAGGCGATAGCAGAAGCGGTCGTGCATGCGGTCGGCGCGGCCCTGCCAGAACTCGAGGAGCGTGGGGATGACGCGGTAGCCGCCCCAGTGCGGCGGGCGGGGGATGGGGCGGTCGGCGTACGTCGCGGAGAGCTCCTCGAAGCGCTTGTCGAGATCGCCGCGGCCGGCCAGCACTTTGCTCTGCTCCGACGCCCATGCGCCGAGCTGCGAGCCGCGCGGCCGCGTGCCCCAGTACTCGTCGGACTCCTGCTCGGTGACGCGGCAGACCGCGCCCTCGACGCGCACCTGGCGATCGAGCGGCGGCCACCAGAAGACGAGCGCCGCGCGCGCGTTCTCGTGGAGCTGCGCCCCCTTCGGGCTGTTGTAGTTGGTGAAGAAGACGAAGCCGTGCTCGTCGAACGACTTCAGCAGCACGACGCGCGCGGAGACGGCGCCGTCGGCCGTAGCGGTGGCGAGGGTCATCGCCTCCGGCAGACGCTGCGGCGTACCGCGCGCCTCGGTGAACCAGCGCCCGAACTGCGCGAAGGGATTGGAGTCGAGGTCCTGCTCGAGGAGTTGCTGGGTCACAAGCGGCTCCTGATCTTCTGAATCACGCGCGACGACGCCGCCTCGTTCATCATCGCCTCGGCGTCGGCGAGCGGCACCCAGGCGAGCTCGTTCGACTCGTTCTCGTCGATGGCGACGGCGTGCGGCGTGGCAGTGCGGGCGAGGTAGCGGACGTCGAAGTGGCGGTGCTCCGGCTCCCCCTTCGCGGCGGGGATGAGGTGAACGTCGAGGTCGAAGATGCCGTCGGCGGCGAAGGCGAGATCGCCGAGGCCGGACTCTTCGGCGCCTT
This sequence comes from Thermoanaerobaculia bacterium, assembly GCA_035276475.1. Lineage (GTDB taxonomy): Bacteria > Acidobacteriota > Thermoanaerobaculia > Gp7-AA8 > Gp7-AA8 > DATDFB01. Next base: position 8,233 of record DATELQ010000163.1, read on the forward strand.
CACGGAGCGCGGCCGAGGCGGGATCTTCATCCGCTTCGACGTGCCCGCCCATCTGCAGCCATCGGTTCAGACGGCGGTGATGGTGGAGAAGCAATCGGTCGCCCTCGACGATGAAGCAGCTCGCCGTGACGTGCCCCGGCGCGAAGTGCGTGCGCGCGAACGCGTCCTCGGCGTCCGCAACCAGCGCGACGATGGCCGCGTGGTGCCGCGCCTCGAGCGCGTCCACAGGGCGGTAGCGCCCGAGCTGGTCGAGGAGATGCGCGCGCCTCACGTCGACGGAAACCATTGGTAGAGGAAAAGGTACACCACCACGCCGCTGACCGACACGTAGAGCCACAGCGGGAAGGTCCAGCGGGCGATGGCGCGGTGCCGCGCCACGCGCATCTTCAGCCCGTTGCGCAGGGTGATGATGACGAGCGGCACGATGACGACGGCGAGGATGGTGTGGGTGATGAGGATGGAAAAGTACACCGGCCGCACCCACCCCCCCGCCGTGAAGCGCGTGACGACGCCGTGGCGGAGGATGTGGTTGGTGATGTAGCCGGCGAAGAAAAAGAGCGAAGTGAAGCACGCCGCGAGCATGAAGCGGCGGTGAAGACTGACCCTGTGTCGGCGGATCAAGACGTAGGCGATGGTGATGAGGATGCCGCTGGACGCGTTGAGGGTGGCGTTGATGGCGGGGAGGAGGCGGGAGACTTCCAAACGGGGGAAACTGTAGCATGGCGACGGAGCAACAAATCACTCCCGAGCCAAATCCTCCACCGTCCGCGCCACGTGCTCCACGGCGTCATCCTCGAGCGAGCTCACATACTCGCGCACCACGCCGTTCTTGTCGGCCACGGCGAACTTGGCGCTGTGGAGGAGCTGGTCGTCGGTGGCGAGCTTGAAGCCGTCGACGCTCAGGTGCTTGATCGTCGGCCAGTCGCCGGTGAGGAAGGTCCAGCGGGGGTCGTTGCGCACTCGCTGCGCGTAGGCGGCGAGGACGGGGGGCGTGTCGCGCTTGGGGTCGACGCTGATGGAGACGAAGCGGACGGGGACGTCCTTGTCGACCTTCGCGGTCACGCGGCGCATCGCCGCGGTCATCATCGGGCAGGTGCCGGCGCAGTTGGTGAAGATGAAGTCGTAGACGACCACCTTCCCTTTCAGCGACGCCAGATCGACGGGCGCGCCGGTCTCGTTCACGAGCTTCGCGTCCGGCAGCGGGAAGAGCTTCGGGAGGTCGGACTGGTGCTGACAGGCAGCCAGCAGCAACACAAAGAGGAGTCGGCGCATCAGAGGACGAGGAGGATCATCACGACGATGAGGTAGACGTTGGACATCATGAAGAGGCGCCGGGCGTTGCGGTTGGAGCGCTCGCGGCGGAAGACGATGCTAGCGGCGAGAATCGCGGCGCCGCAGAGGGCGACGGCGACGGAGTAGGCGAAGCTGCCGAGGTGAAAGAGCGGCGGGAGGACGCTGACGAGCAGCAGCGCGACGCTGTACAGAATCGCGGAGCGGGCGGTGGCGGCGCCGTCGGCATCCTCGACCGAGAGCATGTGGAAGCCGGCGCGGCCGTAGTCCTCGCGGTACATCCAACTGATGGCCATGAAGTGCGGGAGCTGCCAGAAAAAGAGGATGGCGAAGACGATCCAGCCGCCGATGGAGAGCGTGCCGGTGGCGGCGGTCCAACCCATGAGCGGCGGGATCGCGCCGGGGATGGCGCCGATGATCGTGCAGACGGTGGAGCGGCGCTTGAGCGGCGTGTAGACGAAGATGTACGTCGTCAGCGTGAACGCGCCGAGGAATGCCGTGATCCAGTTGACGGCGACGCCGAGGTAGAGCGTGCCGAGGACCGCGATCGCGCAGGAGAAGAGCAGCGCGTCGCGCGGGGCGATGCGGCCGGAGGGAAGCGGACGGCGCGCCGTGCGGCGCATCTTGGCGTCGTGCTCGCGCTCGACGTACTGGTTCAACGCGTTCGTGCCGGCGGCGACGAGCGCGGTGCCGACGAGGGTGTTCACAAGCAGCGCGAAATCGACGTGCGGCGCGGCGAAGAGATACCCCGCCGCCGTCGTGATCAGCACCATCAGAACGATGCGCGATTTCGAGAGCTCGAGGTAGTCGCGCACCGCGTTCATGCCGACACCTCGCCTGCGAGAAGCGCTCCAGCCCGCTGGCGCCACGTGCGCCAGCCAATCGTGCGCGCCGTCAGCGCCAGCACCAGCGACGACGCCAGCGTCAGCGCGCCGGTCATCACATGCAGCGACGCGATCACCGGCTGCTTGCCGCTCCAGATCGTGTAGGCGCCGAGCATCACCTGCGTGGCCACGACGAGGAGCAGGAACGTCGCGACCTGCCGCAGCGGATGCGTTGGCGTGAAGCGCAGCAGGCGGATGAACATGGCCAGGATCGACACGGCTACGAGCGCGCCGCCGACGCGGTGAGCGAAGTTCACGGCGATCGCCGCGGAGGTGAAGCTCGGCACGAGCCGGCCGAACGACAGCGGGAAATCGGGAATGGCCAGCCCGGCGCCGAGATGGCGCATCAGTGCGCCGATGAGAATCTGCAGATAGACGAGCGCCACGAGTCCCATGGCCGGGCCGGCGGGGGCGTTGCCTTTTTCCATCGAGCGCAGCGACGCGTACGCGCGCGAGGTGAAGAAGGCGATCGATGTGTTGATGCAGAAGAAGATCTCCGCGAGGCCGGCGTGCGCGACGGAGATCGCGTGCGGCAGGAGGAAGATCACCGTCAGTCCGCCGAGGACGCCCTGGGCGATCACGGCGCCGAGCGAGCACCAGCCGAGGATGCGCACGAAGCGCTTGCGCTCGCGGCGCTGCAGCCAGATGGCCTGAATCACCACGAGGAAGCCGACCGTCGCGGCGATCATGCGGTGGCCGTGCTCGTAGAAGATCCCGCCGATCATCGGCGGGAAGACCTTGCCGTACGACAGCGGCCAGTCCGGGACGGCCAGGCCCGAGCCGGTCGACGTCACCATCGCGCCGGCGAAGATCAGGAAAAGCGTGGACGAGGCCACGAGCTTCGTGAAGCGCCGCAGCCAATCGGGAGTGGCATCGTCTGCACTTCGTGGTCGGGGGATGCTTTTCATTGTGTCGCGAATGCCGTCGGGGTGCTCTTCATCCACTTGTCGAACTCCGCCGCGCCGTGGACGAAGAGCTGGCCGCGCATGCGGTAGTGGCCGAGGCCGCAGAGCTGCGCGCAGGCGATCTCCCAGCGGTCGCCGTTGTCGTTGGTCTTGATCGGGGTGAAGTGAATCGGGACGTCCATGCCGGGAATGGCGTCCTGTTCGCTGCGCATGACCGGGAGCTTGAACGAGTGGATCACGTCCTTCGACGTGACGTGGATGATCGCCGCGCGGTTCACCGGGAGGTGGAGGTTGTTGAGCGTGACGATGTCGTCCTTCGCGTTGGGGTCCTTTTCATCGAGGCCGAGCGGGTTCGTCGACGACATCAGCTTCGGATCGCTGCGGCCGAAGACGCCGTCGGGGCCGGGATAGTGGACGTTCCAGGCGAACTGCTCGGCCACGACGCGGATCTCGATCGGATTCGTTTCTTTCTGCGGAAGGTGCGTCCACTTGTACCAGGCCGGAATCGACAACCCGGCCAGGAGAACGACTTCGACGACGGCGACGCCGAGCTCGCCGTAGGTGGAGACGTGCGTGCGCGCGCCGAGGTGGTCGGCGCGGGGGTGGCGCTTGGCATTGAAGCGGTAGAGGCAGAAGAGGAAGTACGCCCCCCACACGACGAAGAGGACGGCCATGAGCCAGTGCGTGAGGACGATCAGGTCGTCGACCTGATGTCCGTGCGCGGAGGCGTCGATGGGCATCCACTGGTTCAGGAACTCTCTCATCCGAAGAACCCTCCGTTGATGACGCGCATGGAGTCGCGGCGGGCGCGCAGGGCCCGGGCGCGGCGCCAGAAGGCGATGAACATCGCGCCGAGGCCGATTTGGACGAAGCCGACGATGCCGAGGAGGAAGAAGATGCCGTTGTTCGTCCCCTTGGCCATGGCGGAGTTGGGGTCGCCGAAGCAGACCGGGCAGGCGTTGGCGACGATGGGAGTGAGCACGACGGCGGCGGCGACGAGCGCGCGTTTCATTCGAGGTTCCTCAACTTCCGAAACGCGTACACGCCGTACACGATCAGCGCCAGCGTGAGCGCCGCGAACGTCGCCGCCAGCGTCTGCGCGTGATTCTGCAATCCCCACACGGCCACGAAGATCGACAAGGCCACGCAGACCATGACGAAGACGATGTGGAAGATGCGCAGGGACATTCATCACTTTCCCATCTTGTCGGCGATGTCGTGCAGCGGCAGCCAAATCAGGAACGCGAAGAAAATCACCGTCAGCCCCAGGATCGCGTAGATCAGCTTCTTCTCCGACAAGAGGTGCATGAAGAAGCCGGCCACGAGCGTCCCTTTGATCGCGGCGATGATCAGCGCCAGCGTGATGGCGTAGGCCATCGGCAGGTCGAGCAGGTACCGCGCCGCGACGGTCGCCCCGGTCAGCACGGCCAGGCTGCCGAAGACGTAGAGGTAGACGCGCACCTCGCGCTTAATGTGCTCGGGGTCGTTGTGCGCGTCGTGATGGACTTCGACGTGTTCGGTCATCATCTCCTCACAGCAGGTACAGCGTCGGGAAGAGGAAGATCCAGACGAGGTCGACGAAGTGCCAGTACAGGCCGACGACCTCGATGCGGTTGGTGAAGCGCGCCGGCTCGGTCTTCCACATCTTCGAGCCGAACGTCAAAAAGTAGGCGAAGACGATCATCCCGCCGAGGACGTGCAGGCCGTGCAGGCCCGTCATCGTGAAGTAGATGGCGAAGAAGTTGTTCGTCTTCGGGAAGTGCTCGTGCGAGAAGCTCAGGTTGTACTCGTAGGCCTTGATCAGCATGAAGATCAGGCCGCAGAGCAACGTGACGCCGATGAAGATCCGCCCCATCTTCAGGTCGCCCAGGCGGAGGTTCGCCCACGCCAGCACGACCGTGACCGAGGAGAGGATCAGCACGAACGTGTTGATCGTCGCCGGCAGCACGTGCAGCGTGTCCTTCCCCACCGGCCAGTGCGCCGCGCCGGTGCGGAGGAGAATCAACGACGAGAAGAGCGCCCCGAAGAGCATCACCTCCGAGGCCAGGAAGAGCCAGACCCCGAGCTTGGCGTTGTAGACGCCCGTGTCGGGGCGGGGCGCGACGTTGAACGGAATCTCCAGCTCGTGATGCCCGCCGTGAGCGTGCCCGGCGTCGACTGCGTGCGCGTGTGCGTCCATCACATCTCCCTCTGCGCGACCGCCACTGCCGGCAGCATCCCGCCGCCCGGCGGCAGCGCCGGCTCGACGCTCTCCTGGTTCTGCGGCGTCCAATCGGTCGCCGAATCGGGCAGGCTGTACTCGTACGGCCCGCGGTACACGACCGGGATGACTTCGAAGTTGCCGTGGCCGAGCGGCGGCGACGTCGTGGCCGCCCACTCCAGCGTCGTGGCCTGCCACGGATTCTGATTGGCGATCTCGTTGCGGCGACCGAGGAGCGCCAGGATGGCGTTGTAGAAGAAGTTGATGAGGAACGGCACCTGCGCGCAGAGGAGACCGATCGCGCAGACCGACATGAACGGATTGGTCTGCTCGGCGATGGACTTGGCGTGCGCGTACTGGATGCCGCCGTCATAGAGCCGGCGCGACACGCCTGCGAGGCCCTGCATGAACATCGGGAAGAAGATGCCGTTGATGCAGACGAGCGAGATCCAGAAGTGGACCTTGCCCCAGAACTCGTTGAGGCGCCGGCCGGTGATCTTCGGGAACCAGTAATAGATGCCGGCGAACATGGCGAAGATGGTTCCGGGCGCCACGACGTAGTGGAAGTGCCCGATGACGTAGTAGGTGTCGTGCAGGTGCAGGTCCGCGGTGGCCAGTCCCAGCGGCAGTCCCGTCAGACCGCCGATGCCGAACATCGGCAGGAAGGCGAGCGCGAAGAGCATCGGGGTGTTGAATCTTATGGATCCGCCCCACAACGAGATGAAGAGCGCGCTCAAGACGATGACCGAGGGGATGGAGATGATCATCGTCGTGGTCTGGAAGAAGGCGCTGATCACCGTGCCCATGCCGGTGAGGAACATGTGGTGCGCCCAGACGACGAAGGACATGAACCCGAGGAAGATGACGGCGCCGACCATGGAGCGATAGCCCCACAGCGGCTTGCGGGTGTTGTTGGCGATGATCTCGGCGATGATGCCCATCGCCGGCAGGATCAAGACGTACACCTCGGGGTGGGCCAGGAACCAGAAGAGGTGCTGCCAGAGGAGCGGGTTGCCGCCGCCGGCGTTCGGGAGCACCTGGCCGCTGACGACGAGCCCCGTCGGGAGGAAGAAGCTCGTCCCGGCCAGGCGGTCCATCATCTGCAGCACCGCGGCCGCCTCGAGCGGCGGAAACGCGAGCAGGAGGAGGAACGAGGTCACGAACTGCGCCCAGACGAAGAAGGGAAAGCGCATCAGCGTCATCCCCTTCGCCCGCAGCTGGATGATGGTCACGAGGAAGTTGACGGAACCGAGGAGCGACGAGGTGATGAGGAAGACCATGCCGGCGAGCCAGAAGGTCTGGCCGTGCGTGGCGATGTCGGAGAGCGGCGGGTACGAGGTCCAGCCGGAGTTGGCGGTGCCGCCGGAGTAGAAGAAGCTCGACAGCATGACCACGCCGCCGACGAAGTAGCACCAGTAGCTGGCCATGTTGAGCTTCGGGAAGGCCATGTCGGGGGCGCCAATCTGCAGCGGGACGAGGTAGTTGCCGAACGCGCCGACGGCGAGGGGCACGATGCCCAAGAAGATCATGATCGTGCCGTGCATGGCCCCGAGCTGGTTGTACGCCTCGGGTAAGAGCACGCCGCCCGGCGCGCGCATCGCGCCGATCAGCTTCATCACGCTGAACGCCTGCCCCGGCCACCCGAGCTGCAGCCGCATGAGGATCATGAGGCAGAAGCCGAGGAGGAGGAAGCAGAGCGCGGTGAAGCCGTACTGCAGACCGATGACTTTGTGGTCGGTGGAGAAGACGTACTTGCGGATGAAGGGGAGCTCGTGCTGCTGCTGCAGGCGCTCCTCTTCGAGCGTGACGCGGCGCGCTTCTTCGAGCGTGCGCCACGCGTCGCGCGCGTACATCCACTGATTGCCGACTCGTACCTGACGTTTGAGTGCCACGTATCCTCCGGTAGGGGCGCACGGCGTGCGCCCGAAACCCTTAGAAGCTGAAGCTGATCGCCTTCGACTCCTTCGCCGCCACCGTCACCTGCTGTTCCTTGCTGCCGTACTTCTCGTGCCACGCCACGATCGTGTAGTTGCCGGGCGGAAGGTTCGGGATCGTGAACGTGCCGTTCATCTGCGAGACGGCGTAGAACGGATGCGGCATCACCGCAAGCCACGACTTCATCCAGCCGTGCACGTCGCACTTGATGCGGAACGGCGTGAGCTCCGGCTTGTCGAACTTCTTCGTCGAGACCATCCCCTGCACCGGCTGCCCTTCGTTGAACTGGGCGTTGACGGTGGGCATGGCGTGCACGTTGTGCAGCGTGGCGTCGTCGTTCTTGATGTCGAGAGGCTGCCCGACCATCACGCCGCCGACGTGCGGGTGATACTGGCAGCCCTTCTGGTCGAGCGTGAACGCAGTCGCCGGCGGCGGGAAGTTCCCGGCCGGCGGGTTCTTGACGAAGACGAAGACGTTGGCGAGCTCGCCCGCCGCTCCGACGACGACTTCCTCGTCCTTCGCCGGCGTGGAATGCTGCGACTGGCAGTACGGGTCGGCCGACATCTGGATGTTCGGCATGGCCGGCGCCGCGGCGGCGAGCTTGATCGTGCCGGTGAGCGTGGCGGCGTCGGGCGAGGCTGCCGCGGCGGCCGCGGGAGCACTCGACGGCGCGGCGGCCGTCGTGCCCGAAGTCGTGACGGTCGACGTCTGCGGCGCGTTGTCGTCTTCCTCCGCTTCTTTCGTCGGCTCTTTCCCCTTGCCGCAGGCGACGACGAGCGAGGCGGCGAACATCAGTGCGAGAAACTTCTTCATTGCGTTTCTATCTCCTCAGAGCAGCGTTCACGGACGGCTTCGCAGGCGGCAGCGACGGCTGCGTCGGCAGCACGGCCGGAGGCGCTGCGCCGCCCGTCCCCGCTGCCCTCATCTGCGTAATGCCGATGGACCAGATGTAATCGCGTAGGTAATCGGTGAGCGCCACGGCGTCACCCATCGTCTTCTTGAGGCGGACCGGGTCGTTGCCGAACTGCGGCAGGAGCGCGGCCTTGTACTGCGCGAACGCCGGCGTGTCGATGGCGTTCGCGAGCGGCGAGATGAAGCCGCCGCTCGCCGCGTCGTGCGGGAAGTTCGTCGGCATGCGCGTGCCGGGGATCATCTCGTTCGGGCGGCGCACCCAGTCCGGAATCCACTCGCGGCGCAGGCGCAGGCGCGCCAGCGTCAGGTTCGGCGCGAGCGAGGTGGTGTCGGCGACGTTCGGCACCGGCGGGTTCTCGGGATTGACGGGCGTGGTGACGTGGCACTGCGCGCAGCGCAGCATGGTGAAGACCTGCTTCCCGATCTCGACGTTCTGCGGCGACGGCTGCATCCCGCGCGTGGTGTCGAACGGATCGCCCTTCCCCTCTTCGGCGAAGTAGGTGACGAGCTGGTTGGCCTCGGCGTCGGTGAAGTGGAAGGTCGGCATGCGCACCGACAGCCACGGCCGGATCTTCATCACGGTCGGGTCTTTCAAGAAGTTGAAGAGGAACGCCGACTGCGCGCGCGCCCCCTCGGGCGACAGATCGGGCGGGAGGAAGTTGGTGTCGGCGATGGTGGAGGCGATGGCCCGCCCGCGGCCGTCGACGACGTGGCACGCGCGGCAGTTGTGCTGCGAGACGCGCTTGCGCCCTTCTTCGATCAAGCGCATGTGCGGGTCCTGCGCGGCCAGGCGGTTCGGCGAGACCATGTCCTTCGTCAGCCCGACGACGATGGTGGTGATGCGCCGCGCCTCGTCTTCGCTGAGATGGAAGTTCGGCATCTTCAGCTTGTCGTTGTACGACTTCGTGCGCGTGTCGTCGTAGATGCGCGGATTGCGCACCTTGTTGTAAACCCACGACGGGACGTTGTGCAGGATCTCCTCGTGCTTCCCATCCTCGGCGACGTAGTCGTGGGCGAAGCCGAAGTCAAAGAGGTGCAGCGCCTTCGAGCCCTCGGTGGTGAGCTCGGTACCGATCGGCTTCAATCCTTCGAAGCCGTTGATGTTGTGGCAGGAGTAGCAGCCGTACTTTTCGATGGAGCGCTGGCCGAGGTAGACGAGCTGCTCGTTCAGCGGCATCGACCGCAGCTTGGCCTCGGCGTCGCGGTCCGTCAGCGTGTTGATGAGGTACCCCTTGGCCAGATCGTGCACGGCGCGCGGATCGACGTTCCGCACCGGCGTCTGCAGGAACTGCGGCTTCTGCAGCGTCAGGAGGAACGCGGTGATGTCGGCCGCTTCCTGATCGGTCAAGCGCAGCGACGGCATCGGCGCGTCGGCGTAGTACGCCTTCGGGTTCTTGACCCAGTTGTAGATCCACGCCGCGTGCGTCTTCGTCCCGACGCCTGTCAAGTTGAAGCCGTAGTTGCGCTCGAGCGGGAAGTCGTCGCGCTTGGCCAGGCGCAGCGTGCCCGACTTCTCGTCCTTCACCTGCTCGGTGTCGACGTGGCAGCCCATGCAGCCGATCGACTCGACGAGCTGCTTGCCGCGGCCGGCGTCGCCGGCGGGGCCGGGCTGCCAGACGCGGTGCGTCGACTTCGCAAACAGATACGCAACGATCGAGTGCACCTCGGCGTCCTGATACTTGATGTTCTGGGCGCGCTCCGCGGCCGGGACGACGTGCGGGTCGACCATGTTGCGCTGGTAGAAGAACGACGGCATGCGCGTCGTGGAGCGGAAGTTATGCGGCTCGCTGATCCAGCGGATGGCCCACTCCGGCGTGGTCTTCTCGGCGATGCCGTTGAGGTCCGGGCCGGGCTTGCGCAGGTCGGAGAAGCGCCAGTTGTTGATCTTGTGGCAGGCGTAGCAGCCGTAGAGCTCGACGGTGGCCTCGGCCTTCGTGATCTTCTCGCCCTGATCGACGCCGATCTGCCCGGCGTGGCACTTGATGCAGCCGGCCTCGTAGTACTGCCGCGGGAACATCGGCGACTCGTTGAACTCGTTCTCTTCCCAACCCCACGTGCGGCGCTGGTTGTCCACCTCCGCCGCGCCGGTGACGTAGCGCCACGGGCGGAGCATATTGCCCCAACTGAAGACGCCCCAGTTGCCGGCCCAGCGCTCTTCCATGGTGTGGTTCGGCGGAACGTGCCCGGCGCGCCCGAACTCCGTGGCCCGGTCCATCCCACGGTGGCACGACGTGCAGCCGAATTCGAGGAGCGGGTGCGGCGATGCGGAGCCGACGAAGGTGTCGAGCTTCGGATGCGTACGCCATGGGTTGAGGGTGTCGAGCTCCGCCTCCTGGATGCGCTTCAACTGCTTGATGCGGTCCTCGGCGTCCTTGCGCTTCTCGGCGACGATCTGGAAGGTGTCGAGCTTCTGCTGCAGCTCCGCCGCGAGGCGCGCGGCTTCTTTCTTCGACTCGAAGCCGGGGCGGTCGATGGCGCGGTGGCAGGTCATGCAGCGGTCGACGCGCGGGACGTGCATGTAGTTCACGTCCATGAACATGTCGGGGATGACGACCTGGTCGACCTTGAACGTCGGGTTGATGAAGTCGAGCATCGGGAAGTTGAGGACGAGCGTCCCCCCGGCGAGCTTTACGGTTTCGAGCTGCTTGTTCAGCAGGTCGATCTCCGCCATCAACTCTTTCTTCTTGTCCTCGGCGTCCTTGATCTTCTTGAGCCAGGCGTCGACGCGCGCCTTGGCGGCGTCGCGCTTGCGCGTGACGTCCTGCAGGTTGAGCTGCAGGTCGTTGACGTGCGTCTCCTGGCGCTTGTACTCGGCCTGCTGCGCGGCGGCGTCGGAGCGTTTCTGCACGATCGAAGTCTCGGCGTTGTAGCGCTGGGCGTCGAGGTTCGCCTTGGCGAAGCGGTAATCCTCGTCGGCCTTGTAGTGCTCCCCTTCCCACGAGTCGAGATCTTTCTGGGCGAGCACGAACTGGGCGCGGTGCTTGGCCAGCTCGACCTCGTTCGTGCGCATGGCTGCGTCGAGGTCGGCGAGCTGCTTCTTGTTCGTCTCGGCTTCGGCGGTCTTGAGGTCCGACTCGATGCGCTCCCGCTGCATCCGCAGGAACTCGAGCTGGAACCACTTCCAGCCGCGCACGTAGTCGTACGCCACCATCAGGAACGTGACGGCCAGCAGCGCGACGCTCGACCAGAGGAAGATCCAGTGGAGGCTCCTCATCGAGTAGTTGTGCGGAATCGGCTCTTGCGGCTTCATCTCAGATGTTGAAGAAAATCTCCTGGATGTGAACGATGTACTTCAGGTTGAAGAGCCAGCGCAGGACCATCTTGATCGGCAGCGACATCATGACCAGAAAGAGGACCGCGCCGACGTAGTAGCGCGGCGCGCCCATCTTCAGATAGAAGCGGCGGAACGGCCCGATGGCCATCAGCGGCGGAAGGCTCATGTACGCGAGCACCAGGCCGATGCCGAAGATCTCGCGGATGACCCACAGCCGCGGCAGCGGCATGTGTAGCGTGCGCACCCAGATGATCTCGGAGAGGTCGACGTTGACGAGCGGCACGAGCTTGTTCGGATCCCAGTATTCGTAGGGGCCGAAGAAGTTCCAGTTCGGGCCGCGCAGGAACGTGCCGGTGATGATGAGGAACGACCAGAGCACCAGGAACCCGTAGAGGAAGACGCCGATCTCCCACTTCCGCTCGCGGAACGAGTAGTAGCCGTTGCCGCGCGGGTTGGTGTCGATGTACGGAATGGCCATCAGGCCGACGATGATGAGCGTCGGCAGGACGACGCCGGCCAGCCAGGGGTCGAAGTAGACGAGCATCTCCTGCAGACCGAGGAAGTACCACGGCGCCTTGGCAGGATTCGGCGACGACGTCGGATTGGCCGCTTCCTCGAGCGGCGCGCGCAGCACCACCGACCAGACGACCATCACGATCGTCAGGAGGATCATGCAGAGCATCTCGGTGTAGACGAGGTCGGGCCAGGTGAAGAGCTTCTCGTCGGTCTCGGTCTTCTCGAACGGGATGCCGCCGGTCTCGATCTGCTTGTCGTTCAGATACGCCTTCCGCAGCGCCACCCAGGTGAAGATGCCGAGGAGGAAGATCATCGCGCCGATGGGCACGTTGTCCGGCTTCGCCGCGATCAGGTAGAAGTTCGGATCGAGAAACGAGATGAAGAACGCGGCCACGCCGGCGATGAAGAGTCGCAGCCCGACCTTCTTGTCCCACAGCCGCCCCCCCAGCGCCGCGCAGCCGAACATCAGCAGAAAGTAGGCGATGCCGAGGTAGAGGAGCGGCCGGATGACGATGCCGGCCAGGAGCAGGAGGACGCCGAGGCCGATGAACGCGGAGCCGCCCTTCGATCGCAGGCGGCCGTCGAGCAGGTTGAAGAAGACGATGAACCCAAAGGAAAACGACAACAGTAGAAACGAGATCGACGATCCCGAGAGGACGTTGACGAAGTCTTTGAGGAAGGTCATAGCGGACCCGAAATGCCTCCGTCTTTACGCACGCGCCAGAAGTGAATGGCCATCAGGAAACCCGCGGCCAGCGGGATGGCCACGCAGTGCAGCACGTAGAAGCGCAGCAGCGTGGAGGGGCCGATCGATCGGCCGCCGATGAGCGCGAAGCGCGCGTCGTCGCCGGCGTGGATCAATCGTACGTCCCCGAGTTTTATGAGCCCCGACATGGGGCCCTCGTTTCCCGCGCCGGGGGTCGCGCGCGCCATGTTCGAGCCGACCGTGATGGCCCAGATCGCGAGCTGGTCCCACGGCAGGAGGTATCCGGTGAAGCTGAGAAGGAGCGTCAGCACGAGGAGGATCACGCCGACGTTCCAGTTGAACTCGCGCGGCGGCTTGTACGAGCCGGTCATGAAGACGCGGAACATGTGCAGCCAGACGGCGATGACCATGGCGTGCGCGCCCCAGCGGTGCATCTCGCGCATGATCCCGAACGGCGCCTGCTCCCGCAGGTCCATGATGTCGAAGTAGGCGTACTCGATGGTGGGGCGGTAGTAGAACATGAGGAGCAGGCCCGTCACCGTCTCGATGAGGAAGAGGAAGAACGAGGTGCCGCCCATGCACCAGGTGTAGGACATGCGCACGCCGCTGCGGCGCACTTTGACAGGGTGGAGGTGGAGGATCAGCGAGCCGAGGACGGCGAGAACGCGCTTGCGGTTCGTGTTGGGGACGCCGACACGGAACACCGACTTCCAGATCTGCGAATTGACGATGCCGTCCTGAAGCGCGCGAAGATCAGCCATTCTCTCCTAGACCTTGATGAAAGATTCGGGATCCGTCCACTCACCGCGTTCCTGGTGGAACTGCTTCGACTTGTCCACCACGACCTGCCCATCCGAGGGGTCGACGTAGATCTTGGCCCGCTCGAGCGGGCGGGGGGCCGGGCCTTCGAAGTTGACCCCGGTCTTGTAGTAGCCGCTGCCGTGGCAGGGGCACTTGAACTTGTTCTGCGAGGGGAGCCAGTTCGGGGTGCACCCGAGGTGCGTGCACACGGTGATGAGCGCGTACATGACCTCTTCGGTGCGCACGATCCAGATGCCGTACTTCTCTTTCCAGCGCTCGTCGACCTCGCCGACGGAGTAGTCGGCGGCGAAGCCGGCCTTGAACTTCTGGACCGGCTCAAACAGGACGTTCGGGAACATGAAGCGCCCCAGGACGGAAGCGAGCCCACCCAAGGCGGCGGCCAGGGCCACCCAGGCGCCGGTCAGGACGAGGGGGAAGGAGCGGCGGGTAATCTCCCCCTGCTCGCGGATCTCGGCCGCAGCGCTCCCCGCGAGGGGGGTTTTCGGGGTCACCTGATATGGCGTGATTTCTTCGGACATTCGCCTGATGGGAGCGGTGCTTCGAGCGCCGCCAAATATCCCGCTTTCAGCGATGGCTGTCAACGAAAAAGGAAGGCGTGAAACGTCGCGTTTCGCTTGACTTAGGGCGCAGAACGCAGGGGGGGCGCAGGTGGTTGTCTTGCCGATGCACGCACTCGGGCTATGGCTAGCGGTCGTGCGGCCGCAAGGCCGCCATCTGCGCCCGGCGCTCTGCGCTTGGCGATCTGCTTGACGTAGGCGTTGATGCGGCTACGCTTCGTGACGATGACAATCCAGGTCGAGCTGCCCGAAGATCGCGAGTCCGAAACCGCCCCGGAGGTGGACGAGACGCGGATCAACGAAGTCGCCGATGAGCTGAACCGCGAGGCGGCGGACGTCCTCGAATATCAGGTCATTCCGTGACGTCGCGTTTCGATTGATTTAGGCCGCAGGGGGGGCGGGCGCAGGTGGTTGTCTTGCCGATACACGCACTCGGGCTATGGCCAGCGGTCGTGCGGCCGCAGGGCCGCCATCTGCGCCCTGCCCCCTGCGCTCTGAGCCCTACCTCGCCAGCGCGCTCTTCGCCGCCGCCCGCACCCGCAGCGACGGATCGGCATCCGCAATCCGCTGCAGATCGGGGTTCGCGTCCTTCCCCACCAGCCGCGTGTACGCCGTCATGGCCACGATCATGGCGTCTTCCTTCTGGTCCTCGCGCATGGCCGTGACCTTCGCCAGGCGCTCGCGGTCGAGCATCTCCTTGAGCGGGCCGACGGCGCGGCGGTCGCCGAAGCTGGAGAGCGACACGGCGGCGTTCCAGCGGACGTCCGGCTCCTGGTCGTTCAGCGTCTGCGCGAGCGCGGGGACGGCGCGGGGGTCGCCGATCTCGCCAAGGGCGTAGACGGCGGTCTTGCGGACGTCCCTCTCCGGATCGGCCGCGAGGGCGGTCAGCGCAGGAACGGCGGCGGGGTCGCGCAGCTCTCCCAGAGCCAGGATCGCGTACATGCGGTTCTCGACGTCCTTGTCGTTCAGCCCGTCGAGCAGCAGCGGCGTGGCCCGGCGGTCGTGCAGGCGGCCGAGGACAATGGAGAGATAGCGGCGGATGCGCGGGTCATCGCTCTTCGACGACTGGTACAGCCCCGCCACGCGCGGCTCGAGGTTCGGCGTCTTCGCCGCCTCGCCGCGGTCGAGCGACTTCGACAGCTGATACGCCGCCTGCCAGCGCTCGTGCGAGCTGCCGGAGCGGATCTCGTTCAGGTAGTCGGAGACGCTCTGCTCCTGCGTGGCCATCTTGCCGAAGAGGTAGAAGACGCCGACGGCGATGAGGGCGATGCCGAGCGGGAAGAGGACGAACTGGAAGAGGACGGAGCGCGGCGACTGCTTGGGGATGTCGGGCTCGGTCACCGTCCGGTCCCGGCAACGACGAAATCAGGGAGATACGTCTTGAGCTGCGTCGGCGCCTCCGGCACCACGATCGCGTCCTTGTCGCACACCGACTCGCACAACCGGCAGGCCACGCACTTGTTCTTGTCGACGAAGGCGATCTTGTAGTGGTTCGCCACCGTCTCGTCCTGCGGCTCGATCATGTGGATGCACTCGAAGGGGCAGATGTCGACGCAGAACTCGCACCCCGTGCAGAGCTCCTTGATGACCTCCGCCTTCGGGATCTCCTTCGGCTTCACGCGCGGGATGTAGTCGCCATGCTGGTTCTGGATGGCGTCGACCGGGCAGTAGATGCCGCAGACCGAGCAGTCGATGCAGCGCTCGGGGTGGATGTAGTACTGGCCGCGGGCAGTCCCCCAGATCGTGTTCGTGGGGCACTTGATCTCGCAGACGCTGCAGCCGATGCACTTGTCGGTGATGAAGTGGGGCATTTCGGGGGCTCAGTGTACCGTGCTGGTCAAGGGCTCGACGGACAACACCACTGCCGGTCCGTCACGAAACTGCATTCGCGTGCGCCGCGCCCGCTGCACCGCAGCGAGCTCCGGCGTCCCGGCGTCGCCGACGAAGACGAAGCCGTTCACCGGGAGAGAACGCGCCGCGGCCAGCGCTGCTTCCTGCGATGACGGGCTGTACCATCCCGGATGCTCGCCCTGCTGCGACGGGAACGCGGCGACGCGATCGCCGAGGCGGCTCTGGGCGAAGAGGTAGCAGTAGTCAGAGGCGACGACGGGCCATCCGAGACGCGACGCGAACGCCGCGGCGCGCACCCGCGGGTCGCTCGGCCGCTGCATGGCCTCGGCGATTCCGCGGATCGTGAAGAACGCGCCCGCGACCATCAGCACCGCCACGACGGCGGCGCGCATCGACGGCCGCCACCGCTCCAGCGACGCCGCAGTCCACAGCACCAGCGGCACGGCCAGCACCGACTCGAAGCGCATCGGGAAGTAGACGTTGCGCCCCGCCAGCGCGAACGCCAGCGCGAGGCCCGCCGGGATCAGCACCGCCGGCGCGAAGCGCCACGTCCGCGCCAGCACCGCGGCGATCGAGACACTCGCCAGCAGCACCCAGAACGGGTGCACGACGTTCCATTGCATCGCCTCCGACGGCTGATGGAACGCCAACACGAATCCGGGGACGAACAGCGCGATCGCGAGCATGAACGCGCGCCGATCCTTCGAAAACAAAAGCAGCGGAAAGAACAGCACCCCGTAGTAATGCGTGTACGCCGCCAGCACGAGCTCGATCGCCGCCGCGAACGGCCGCCCCTCGTCGACGAGCAGCACGCCCATGGCCACGAGCATCGCGCAGAGCGCGTACGCGCGCGCCTCCGTCGCGTAGAACACAGCCGGCGTGTGCACCGCCAGGAGCATCGCCGCGACGATCGATTTCCGCAGCACCAACACGAACGCGATGCATGCGAAGACGAGCGAAAGCCAGCGCAGCGCGTCGACCGAGGGGAAGCGCGCCAGGAAGTAGTAGAGCGGCGGCCCGGAGTCGTGCAGCAGATGCGCGACGATCGACGACGCCGGCTGCTTGGCCATCCACTGCGTGTACAGCTCGTCGAAGAACGGCTCGCGGGCGTAGAGGTAGACGATGCGGACGGCGAGGAACAGCAGCGCGACCGCGGCGCGCTTCAAACCGTTAGCAACTCCGAGATCGTCTTGATCAGGTGCGACGACTGGATCGGCTTGGAGATGTAAGCGTTCGCGCCGAGGGCCAGGCCGCGCTCGCGGTCCTCCTCCGCCCCCTCCGTCGTGATGATGATGATCGGGATCGCCTTGAGCTGCGCGTTCTGCCGCACCAGCGACACCAGCTTCAGCCCGTCCATCACCGGCATGTTGATGTCCGTCAGGATCAGGTCGATCTTCTCCGGGCCGGAGAGCTTCTTGAGCGCATCCACGCCGTCGACCGCCTCGATGATCTTCGCGTTCTTGAACCGCTTCAGCGAGAACGAGATCAACTGGCGCATGGTCGGCGAGTCTTCGACGACCAGGAAATTCGCGTTTTCGAGTGGCAAGCTTTGGTCTCCCCTCCCCTAGCTTGTCGTCGTCAACAGATCGAGGAAGCTCTGAATGGTATTGAGCTTTCGCTCCGATTGCGAGTACAGCTTCGACGAGAAAATGGCCGTCGCCGCGTGCGCGGCCAGGAGCGAGAAGAGCTCGTAGTCGACTGCGGAGAACGAGTCCTTCTGCTGCAGGAGCTTGTAAATCGCGATCAACCCGATCACATGCTCCTTGATCTTGAGCGGCACCGCCGCGAGCGGCTTCTCCAACGTAATGCGGCCGCCTTCGACATCCTGATTGATGTAATAGCTCTCGCCGGTCTTGGCCACGCCGCCGAGAATGCCTTCGCCGAGACGCGCGGAGAGGTTCTCGATGCCGGCGACGACGTCCTCGCCTTCGCAGGCGATGGCGCGCAGGTCGTTCGTCTTCTCGTCGAGCAGGAGGATGGCGAAGGCCTCCGCGCCGATGAGGTTGATGACGATCTCCTGCACGATCTGGATGACTTCCTTGAAGTCGAGCGTGGAGTGGAGCTGGTAGCTCGCGACGTAGAGGTTGGCGAGGTTGTTGTTCTGTTCCTCGATCTCGATGTAGCGGTTGGCGAAGTCCTTGTTCTCTTCCTCGACTTCGCGGAAGCGCTCCTGAATGCGGCGGTTCTCGTCGGTGAGCTGCTGGATCTCCGCGCGCAGGCGCTGGACCTCTTCGGCCGACGCGCCCCCCTGCTCGGTCTCGAGCGAGGCGAGGCGGTAGCGCAGGCGCTGGTTCTCCCGAAGAAGCTCTTCGGTGAACTCCTTGCCTTTATTGAATAACTCTAGAAATTTCTCGGCTCTCTCTTCGCTCATGGACCCGATCCGGACTGCGCGCGAGCGTAGCACATTTACCCGGTGCACAACCTCTCAATCGCCGCCGGTATCTGCCCCAATGGCAACACTTGATCGACACATCCGGTGCGGATGGCCTCATTCGGCATGCCGAAGATGATGGCCGTCTCCGCCGACTCGGCGATGGTCTTGCCGCCGCGCTGGCGGACGTTGCGCATAGCGTCGGCGCCGTCGTCGCCCATGCCGGTCATGATGACGGCGATGAGGCGCTCGCCGCTGGCGTCGGCCGCGGTATTGAAGAGGCGATCGACGGAGGGGGCGTAAAGGTCGGTCATATTCGCGGGAAAGACGCGCACGAACAATCCGTCGGCGTTGCGCCGCACCTCGGTTTGCATTCCGCCGGGCGCGATGTAGACCGTGCCGCGCGCGAGCATCTCGCCGTCGTCCGCTTCTTTGACCGTGTACGACGTCAGGCGATTCACGCGCTCGGCAAAGAGGCGGGTGAACGTCGGCGGCATGTGCTGGGCGACGACGATGGGAACCGGGAGCAACGCCAGCGTCTCGAAGACGCTCTGGAGCGCCGGCGGCCCGCCGGTGGAGCAGCCGATGGCGACGAGCTCGATGCCGCCGGCGCAGAGCTCGGGGGCTTTGGCCGGATGCGCCTCGCCGTGCTCTTCGTCCTGCACACGCCGGCGCAGGTTCTCCATCCGTAGCTCGACGACTTGGAGCACTTTCGCGACGAGGTCTTTCTGGATCTCTTCGAGCCGCGGCGAGACGCGCCCGCCCGGCTTGGCGATGAAGTCGAGGGCGCCGAGCTCCAAGGCCTTGAAGACGCTGCGGTCGCTCGAGCGCGACGACACGGCGATGACGGCGGTGGGGAGGTTGTGCATCAGCCAGCGCAGGAAGGCGAAGCCGTCCATGATCGGCATCTCCAGGTCGAGGGTGATGACGTTGGGACGGTGCCGCATGACCTGCTTGATGCCGTCTTCGCCGTTGACGGCCGTGGCCACGACTTTGATCTGCGGGTGCGACTCCAGCATGCGCGACAGCGTCACGCGGTTGTACGCGGAGTCGTCGATGACGAGGGCGCGGATCGGACGGGCGGTTGCCACGCGCCGCGTAGTTTACGGCGAGACCGCGAAGAGCACGCGCTCGCCGACGTTGTCGTTGAGCGTCTTCCAGTCGCTGCCGTCGGCGTTGATCGTGTAGATTTTGTCGACCTTTCCTTCGTGCATGCGGTAAATGACTTTGCGCCCGTCGGGCGAGAACGCCGGGTCGAGGACCGGGCCGCGCTGCACCGGCAGCGAGACGCTGTTCGTGCCTTCGGAATCGCAGTCGTAGGCGTAACCGGGGCCGGTGACGAGGACGCGCTTGCCGTCCGGCGACCATTCGACGTTGAACGCCGCCTGCTGCCGCCGGCGCTTTTTATTGCTGCCGTCGGCGTCCATCACGAACCAGCCGGTGTTGGTGACGAAGGCGATCCTGCTGCCGTCGGGCGACCACGCCGCATTCCGCGCGATCATGCCGAGGTCCGTGAGCCTCTCTTGATGGTTGCCGCCGGCGTCGATGACGAAGATGTCGCTCGTCTTCGCCGTGGCGGCGTTGAAGGCGACGCGTTTGCCGTCGGGAGACCAGGCCGGCGAGTACGGATGCGCGATCTGCGTCAGGCGGCGCATCGCGCGGCTTTGCACGTCGACGACGTAGATGGCGCCGCCTTCGAATTCTGAGGAGAAGACGATGCTCTTCGCGTCGGGCGACCACGTCGCGTCGACCATCACCGGGACGTCGAGGAGACGCACGGCATTCGAGCCGTCGGCGTTCATCACGTAGAGCGGGAAGTGGAACGGAATGTTGTGCTTCTTCCCGATCTCCTCGTCGCCCGCGCGGAAAGCGAAGAACATGATTTTCCGACCGTCGGGCGACCAGGAGTGTCTCGTGAGAATCGCGTGCGCATCATCGGCGATGCGCTTGACGCCGCGGCCGGACGAGGTCATGACGAAGATGCCCTTCGCGTTCGCGAAGGCGACGTTGTAGTCCGCGGCCGCGGCGGACGAGAAGAGAAGAAATCCGAGTCCGAGGACAACGTGTCGCCGCCTGCTGACAAACATGGCGCTGTGATAACTCAAATAAATGTCGTTTGCAATCGTCAAGTCATTGACGGCTGAACCACTAAGAAATTCGCGCGCGACACGGCACGCTCAATGCGAAAGGACCGCGCCCGAAAGGGAGGCCCGCCAATGAAAGCACTGCTCGCACTCGCAATTCTGCTGTCGCTGTTTTTCTTCAATGCCTGCGCATCGATCGCGCACGGGAAATACCAGGAAGTCCCGGTGATCTCGCAGCCCGCCGGCGCCGACGTCGTCGCCGACTGCGGCAAAGGCGCAAAGTCCGCCGGACAGACGCCGGTGGTCGTGAAGCTCGATCGCAAAGCCGACCGCTGCGTGATCACGATGAAAAAGGACGGCTACGAAGATTCGACGACGATCGTGAAGCGCCGCCTGTCCGGCTGGTTCTGGTGCAACATCTTCATGCCCTATGTGACCGTGCCGGGCGCGCTCGTCGATCTCTATGACGGCGCCGCATACAATCGGACGCCGGGGGCGATCACGACGACGTTGCAGCCGGATCAGGGAACGGCGGCGACGTCGCGGTAAATGACCGGTAGGGGCGCACAGCGTGCGCCCCCAATCACTTCTGATACACCATGTCGTTCTTGAGATGCCGCAATTTGAACTGCGTCGACAATGAGATCAACGACTCGCTATGTCCCAACAGCAAATACCCCCCCTCCACCAACCGATTGTAGAAATTCGTGACCACGATCTTCTTGGACGAGTCGTCGAAGTAGATGATCACGTTGCGGCAGAAGACGACGTCGAGGTGGCCTAGGAGCGAGACGCGGGGCTCGTCGTAGAGGTTGAGGCGGCCGAAGGAGATGCGGTTGCGGATTTCGTCGGAGATGCGCCACGAGTTGTCCGCTTCGCGCACGAAATAGCGGTCGCGCACGGCCGGGTCGGTGGCGCGGAAGGCATTTTCGCGGTATTGACCGCGGCGCGCCTTGGCCAGGACCTGTTGATTGATGTCGCTTGCGAAAATCTCGAATGCCGCTTTGGTGTACCAGCCGGCTTCCTGCAAGAGCATGGCAATCGAATACGGCTCTTCGCCTGACGAGCAGCCGGCGGACCAGATGCGAATCTTCTTGACGCCTTTGCGCGTCAGGATGTCGGGGACGATCTCCTCCGTAAATGCGGCGAGCTGCGCGGGCTCGCGGAAGAAATACGTCTCGTTCGTCGTGACGAGGTCGTAAATCTGGTCGTACTCCGTGTCCGCGCGCGGGTCGTACTGCAGGAAGTAAAAGTATTTCTGGAACGAGTCGAAATTCAGCTCGCGGGCGCGCGGCGAGAGGCGCTTCTGCAAGAGGTATTTCGAATTGTCGGCAAACCACATCCCGGTGCGCTTATAGATCGCGTCCCGCAGCAGCCGGAAGACGTCGTCCGGCAGCTCCAGATGATGGTTCAGCGACAGGTTGAACGTGGACATTCGGGACCCAGGCGAATGCCGCCTTTATTGCTTCATTGCCGCGAGAATCGCCGCGATCACGACTTCCCGCCGGCTATCTGCCACCCGCCACGCCTCTTCGAGCAAATCGCGGTACAGCTCCTTGTGACGCACGAAAACGTCGGAGACATCGTCGAGAATGGCCCGGTTTTCCAGCGCCTCCAGGAGGTGCGGGAACGACGAGCGATCCGGAATCTTGTCGAGCGCGAGGACCGCGGACTGCTGCACGTACGTGTCCGGATCCCCGAGCGCGGCGTGCAGCGACGGCAGCGCCGTCGTGTCGCCGCGCAGCGCAACGGCCGTGGCCGCCGCGGCGCGCACGCGCCAGTCGGCATCGGTCATCGCGTACATCAAATAGTCGAACACCTCGGAGCCCGGAATCCGCCCGAGCGCGAGAATGGCCGCGCGCCGGATCTCCAAATCCGACTCGTACACGCAGCGGAACAGAATGTCCTTCACCCGCTCGTCGCCCGACTTGCCGAGCGCCTCGATGGCGGCGATGCGCACCGGCGGCACGTCACCCTCGATGTGCCGGATCAGCGGATCGATGGCGTTGGGATGGCGATACTCGCCGAGGGCCTGCGCCGCCGCGGTGCGGATCCAGACGTCGCTGTCCTCGAGAGAGCTGATGAGCGGCTCGAGTCCTTTCTCCGGCCGCAGCCGCACGATGGCGTTGATGGCCGCGAGGCGCACCGCCGTCGACTCGTCGGCGAGCGAGAGCACGAGCTGATCGGCGAATCGCTCCTCGCTGAACTTCCCCATCAGCGACACGGCCTTCTGCCGGATCGTCGGATCGCTGTCCTTCGACGCCAGCAGGAGCTCGTCGTGGTAGCCCTCGCCCTGGATGTTCACGAAGACTGACAGCGAGTTGAGCTTCATCGGCACCGACGCCGAGGCTTCGAGCTTGCGGATCTTCGCCAGCACATCGGGCTTGATCTGCGGGAACGCCACGACCAGCGCCGAGATCGAGTTCACCGCGGCCTGCTGCGAGGCGACGTCGGTGTCGTCGAGCTTGGCCAGGAGGTAATCGAGGGAGACCGGATCGGCGATGTCGCCGAGGATCTCGATGGCCAGGCGGCGAATCATGGCGTTGTCGTGGTCGAGGAACGGGAGAATGCTCGGGATCGACTCCGCGCCGCCGATGACGTTGATGACGCGCAGCAGCAAGGCGACGATCTCGTCCTCCTCGGCGTTGCGCAGCGCGGTGAGGATCGACGGCACGGCTCCCTTGCCGAAGTCGATGAGCGCCTGTGCCGCGACCTCGGCGGTGTCGGGCTGCTCGAGGAAGTTCATCAGCACCGGGAGCACGCGCTCGTCGCCGGACCACCCGAGGAACGTGAGGATGAAGCTCTTCACGTCGCGCTTCGGCGTCGAGTGGAGGTGCTCGATGAGCGGAGCGATCTTCTCCTTCGGGAACGACTCGCGGAACTTGCGCTGGATGAGCAGGCGCTCGGCCTGCTCGACGATCTTCGGCTTGCTGGCGTCGGCGATGCGCACGAGCGCGCGCAGCGCCGTGAGGTTCAGCTTCTCCTCCTCGGCGATGATGCGGAGGAGGAACGAGACCGTGCCGACGTCCGCGATTTTTCCGATCGCTTCGAGCACCGGCTTGCGCAGCGACTTTTCGTTGTAGAGCGGGAGGATCTTCGGCAGCGCGGCGCGGTCGCCGATCTCGCCGAGCGCTTCGATGGCGTGGAACTTCAGCCAGAGGTCGTCGCGCTGCAGGACGCGCAGCAGCGCCGGGAGGGCGGAGGCGTCGCGGTATTTGCCGAGCGAGGAGACGACTGAGGAGGCGACGTTGATGTCGTTCTCCTGGTCGAGCATCTTGGAGAGGGTGTCGAAGCCTTCGGCGCTGCGGAGGTCGCCCAAGAGGTTGACGAGGGAGAGGCGGACGTCGACGTCGCCCTCGGTGCGCAGCCGGGCCACGATGGGCGGGATGGCCGGCGCGCCGACGCGCACGAGCGCCTCGGTGGAAGAGTTGCGCTTGCCGGCGTTCTCGGCGTCGGCCAAGGCGTCGAGCAATCCGCCGACGACCTCGGGCTGCGGATCGCGCACGAAGCCGTCGACGATGGTCTTGCGCACGCGCCAGTCCTTGTCGCCGAGGAGCTCGAACATCAGCGCGTAGTCGCGCTCGTCCTCGGCGTGGGAGACGGCCCAGGCGGCTTTCTGGCGCAGGTCGGGATCGGTCGATCGGGCCTGCTGGATGAGTTCTGGCGTGGCGCTCATTGCGTCCCAGTCTTCAAAAGTTCCTCTCGCTTCATGGACACGAACTGCTGCAGCGTCTCCTGATAAATCTCCGTGTCGCGCCGCACGCGGAACGGCACGCGCGAGTCGTAGTACTGCCGCCCTTCTTCGATCTCCTCTTTCAACACGTCGAAGAACGTGTTTTCGCGGATCCCCTCCTCGACCTTGTCGGGGTGGTAGATGATGATGTCGGAGAGGATCAGGCGCGCCAGGCGCCGCGCTTCATCGTACTCGTGCGGCTCCATGGCCGTCTCCAGCGTCGGCCCGAGCTGCGGGAAAAGCTTGCGCACGATCTGCCGGAACTCCTTCTCCGGGATCTGCTCCTCGATGTATTCGTCCGCGCCGTAGAGGTTCGTCGGATTGGCGCGGAAGCGGTTGGCGCGGAAGAGCGCGCCGATGAGGATGACGCGCGTGTGCGACAGCGACGGATCGTTCTTGATGTCCTCGGTGACTTCGACGCCGAGTTTCCCCTTGAGATAGACGTTGACGATGGCGAGGTCGGCACGCGTGCGCCGGACGTAGTCGAGCGTCGGCTCTCCGGTCTCGAAGAGCGACACGTCGAAGCCGAAGCGGCGAAGGTGCTCTGCGAGGAAGGCGCGGAAGGGGCGCGGCTCGTCGGCGATGGCGGCGATGCGCCGCCGCGGCATCTCGCCGGTGGCCGGTTTGAGGACCATCTGGAAGCCGCACGCGGGGCAAGCCACACGCACGGCGTGCGTCAGCGGCAGCTCGACGGCAGCGCGAAACTTCGATCCACACTGCTTACAGGAGAGTTCCAATCAGGCCAGTAGCTTGTCGAAATCGAGGAGGATCGTCAACGCATCCGCGTGGCGGAAGACGCCGCGGATGGCTTCGTGCAGCTCCGTGGCGTGCACGACCGGGTGCGGCTCGATGGCGCCAGGATCGGTTTTGACGACGCGGAGAACGCGGTCGACTTCGAAGCCCAAGGTCTCGCCGCCTTTCTCGAGGACGATGATGCGCCGGTCGGCGTGATCGCCGTTTTTCGACGGCGGATGGCGAAGTTTGCGGCGCGCGTCGACGACGGTGACGATCGTGCCGCGCAGGGAGATGATGCCGACGATTCCCTCCTCCGCGTTCGGCACGCGCGTGATCGACCGCGGCGTGACGATCTCGACGATGTGCTCGATGTCGAGGGCGTAGTGCTCGCCGGCGAGGACGAAGGTGAGGAGCTCGCGCTGGGTTTCCTCGGCGGTCTCCTCGACTTCGTCGATGAAGCCTTCGCGCTTCGTGCCCGCGGTTTGCTTGAATTTTTCGAGCTTCGCGGTGGGTACGGAGTGCTGAGTGCTGGGTGCTGAGTGCTGAGTTTCGGGCACCGGCTCGGGTGCGGGTTCGGGCAGCGGCTCGGGCGCGACGGGCGGTGGTGCCGGTTCGGCATCTTTTTGCTTCTTCGCCTTCTTGCGAATCTTGACCAGATCAACCATTCGCCGCCGCCTCCAGCCTGTGCTCCTTCGCTGCCGCCGCCACCCGTCCCGGGTCGATCGTCTCCGCGTCCTCGCCGAAGGCGTCGAGCAGCGCTGTCGTCGCCAGCGTGTTGATGAGGCGCGGCACGCCGCCGCTCGCGGCGTAGATCTCTTCCATCGCCGCGCGGTTGAACGGATTGCGCGCGCCGCCGCCGACGCGGATGCGGTGCTCGATATAGGCGATCGTCTCCTCGAGCGACAGCGGCCCGAGGCGGTAGCGCAGGCCGATGCGCTGCCGCAGCGGCGCGTAGGCCAAGCGGTCGATGCGCGTCTCCAGCTCCGGCTGTCCGATCAGCAGCACGGACAGCAAATTCTGATCGTCGAGCTGGAAGTTCGTCAGGAGGCGGATCTCGTCGAACGTCGCCTTGGTCGGAATGAGCTGGGCCTCGTCGATGATCAGCACCGGCTCGCGGCCGGCCTCGTAGAGCTCGAAGAGCTTCGTGTGGATGCGGTCGAGGATCTCGTTGCGGAAGCGGCTCGACTCGATGCCGAGGCCGGCGGCGATGGAGCGGAGGAGCTGCGTCGGCGTCAGGCGCGGGTTGATCAGCAGCACCACCGGGCGGGCGTCGCCCAGGCGGTCGATCAGCGCGCGGGAGAGCGTCGTCTTCCCGGAGCCGATGTCGCCCACGAGAAGCGCCAGCTCCTTCTCCTCCACGGCGTACTCCAGCCGCGCCAGCGCCTCGCGGTGCTGCGGGCTCTCATAGAGAAAGGAAGGATCCGGCGTCTTCCCGAAAGGTTTGGTCGCGAAGCCGAAGAACGATTCGTACGTGGGGCGATTCTACAACGCCGGATTCGGCGCGTAGATCGCGTGCACGTCGCTGAAGGTCACGTTCGGCTGCGACTGGATGCCGATCTGCGCCACCGCCGGCCCGAGGCGCTCCTGCGCGAAGCGCTCGAAGTCGGCCTGCGAGTCCCACACGTCGAGCACGTGCAGCCCCCCGTCGAACCAGGAGACGTGGTACTTGGCGCCCTTCGGCGTGTCGCTCTCCCACCGCACCATCGACCGGGCCTGCTCGTACTGCTCCTTCGTCACCTCGGGCCAATGCATCAGCATGACAGTCGCCATGTTCAGTTTCCCTCCGCGCTAACCTACGGGAGCGAGCGTCGAGCGGATTTCCCGGGCCCGGCCGCCGAAGCGGTCGATGAGCGACCCGACGTCGACGACGAGGACGATCTCCCCCTCGCCCACTTCCGTCGCGCCGGCGATCCCCGGCGTCGTCTTGAGGCGCTCGCCGATCGACTTGATCACGACCTCCTGCTGGCGCACCAGCCCGTCGACGAGGATCCCGGCGATCTTCTCGCCCGAGCGCGTGACGACGACGAACCACTTCGTGTCGGGCGTCTCCTCGCGCTGGCCGTCCATGCCGAAGGCGTCGGCGAGGCGAAGCAGCGGCAGGGTGAAGTCGCGCAGGGTGAAGACTTCGCGGCGCTCGACGGTGCGGATGTCACGCGAGTAGATGCGCAGCGATTCCTCGACCGAGGTCAGGGGGATGGCGAACTGCTCGCCGGCGGCGCGGACGACGAGGGCCTGGATGATGGCCAGCGTGATCGGCAGCATGATCCGGAACGTCGTTCCCTGGCCGACGTTCGAGACGATGTCGATCGTCCCTTTCAGCTCCTGGATGTTCTTCTTCACCACGTCGAGGCCGACGCCGCGGCCGGAGATCTCGCTGACAGCGCTCGCCGTCGAGAAGCCGGGGGTGAAGATCAGCTCCTGCGCGCGCTGCGCATCGAAGGCGTCCTTCTCGCCGACGATGCCGCGCTTCACGGCCACGGCGCGGATGCGCTCGGGGTCGATGCCGCGGCCGTCGTCGATGACGTCGATGACGACGGAGTTCCCCTGCTGGTAGGCGTTCAGGGTCACGCGCCCGGTCGGATTCTTCCCCGCGGCGCGCCGCTCGTCGGGTGGCTCGATGCCGTGGTCGAGGGCGTTGCGGATGATGTGCATCAGCGGGTCGGTGAGCTCCTCGACCATCATCTTGTCAAGCTCCGTGTCCTCGCCGCGCAGCACCAACTCGATCTCTTTGTTCAGCTCGCGCGTGACTTTGCGCACGGTGCGGGAGAGCTTCGAGTAGATCTGCCCGACCGGGACCATGCGCGTCTCGATGACGGACTTCTGCAGCTCGTTGAGCTTGCGGTCGAGGTTGCGCGAGATCTTGGTGAGCTCGTGCGCGAGGAGGCGGCTCTGCTGCGCTTCCTGCGAGCGCGTGAGGGTTTCGAGCTGGGTCTTTTCGATGATCAGCTCACCGACGATGTTCATGACGTGGTCGAGCTTCCCGATGTCCACGCGCACGGTCTGCGACATCGACCGCAGCGACAGGTCCTCCTCGGTCGCCGACTCGGTCGCGAGGGAGATGTCGGCGGGCCCGACGATCGCCGGCGTGGCGGCCTTGCGCAGCGACGTGACCTTCGCCTCCGGCGCGAGCGCGGCGACTGCGGCGTCGTTGAGCATGGAGCCGTAGAGGAGGCGGAAGGCGATGCCGGCGCCGCCGCTGCTGTCGATGGCCGGCAGCGTGGAGATGACTTCGCCGGCGTCGCTCAGGCTCGTCGTAAGGACGCGGAGCTTTTCGTCGAAGTCGGCGAAGTCGAAGGTGACCTCGACGGAGAGGATGTGCTTCCCCGCCTTGACGTTTTCGAGGAGGCGATGCTCTTCGTATTCGGTGAGCGACTTGCGCGTCTGCTCGTCGAGGGTGAGCTCGCCGAAGGCGTCGCCCGCCTGCTGCGCCGGCTGCGCGGTGACGAGTTGGTGGATGCGCCGCGTCAGCGCCGTGATGTCGACGAGGCCGCCGAGCGACGGGTCGTTGATGGCGATGACGAGGCGGTTCAGGGAGTCGACGGCGTCGTAGAGGAGGTCGATGAGATCGCGGGTGATCTCGATCTTCCCCATGCGCAGCCGGTCGAGCATGTCCTCCAGGTTGTGCGAGAGCTCGGAGATCTCGCCGAAGCCGAGCATGCCCGCGAGGCCCTTGAGCGAGTGGATCTCGCGGAAGATTTTGTTGACGAGCTCCGGCCGGACGTCTTTGCCCTGGGACTCGAACTCGACGAGGTCGCGCGAGAGGGTGTCGAGGAGCTCCTCGGCTTCGCCGGTGAATTCCTCGCGGGCGCGATCGTCTTCTTTGGCCATGGCTGGACTATTCTAAAATGATGAGCGTGAACGACGACGACGTGAAACGGCTGACGGACGCCCAAGCGGAAACGCGGCAGCATATCGAGCTCGCTCGCCGAATCATGGCGCTCGAAGGCCGCGTCGCTGACTTGCGAGCACGTGTCGAGCGGCTGGAGTCATCGACGCATTGATCAGGCGGCGGGACACCGCCGCTCCGGCCGGCGCGGACGCCGGCTGCGACTACGCAACCTTGAGCAATCGCCGCAGCTTGTCGATCAGCTCCCCCGCCTCGAACGGCTTCACCAGGTACTCCTCGGCGCCCAGGGCGGCGGCGCGGCGGCGGTCCTCCTCGGTCGACTCCGTCGAGATCACCATGATCGGGATCGTGCGGTAGACCGGGTGATTCTTCAGAAAGCTCACCAGCTCCAGGCCGTTGATGTCGGGCATGTTGATGTCGGTCAAGATCGCGTCGAACGTGTGGTGCGGCAGCGTCTTCAGCGCCTCGAAGCCGCTCGCGGCCTCCACGATCTCTAGGTCGTACGACTCCGTGCCTCCCTCGATGATCGTGGTGAGGTAGGCGCGCATCGACGACGAGTCTTCGACGACCAAAACCTTCATTACTTGCCGGCCCGCTCCGCTGCGAACACCGCGTTGCCGAACGCATAGCCGGCCTGCGAGAGGAAAATCTCCAAACCTGTCATGCTGTCGATGGCCGCGCGGTGCTCCGCGTTGTCTCCGTACAGGATACCAATGGCGCGGTTGCCGTGCATGATCGGCAGGGCCACGACTTCGGTCGGGAGCATCCCGCCGAGGCGGTCGATCAGCTCGACGTTGGCGGGCGTGCGGCGCATCTTGCCGCGGTGGGCCTCGCCCGACGCCACCACGTCCGCGAGCAGGGACGGCGCGCCGCGGGCGATGCGCAGCGACTTCACGCGCTCGTCCATGGCTGCGCCGCCGCCGGTCGTGCCGAAGCCGCCGAGCCCGACGAAGTCGCTGTCCTCGGCGACGAAGAGCGCGCCGCGGTCGAGGTACTCTGCGGAGAGGCGCAGGATCGTCGACGACACCTGTCCGATGTCGTTCGGATTCGACAGCTCGTTGATGAGCTGCTTGAGCACGTTGTAGCTGCGGTCGATGTTGTCCTTCTGCGCCTCTTCGTAAAAGCGCTTGCCCGCGTCGGGACTCAAGGCGCCGCCGGTGAACTGCTCCCACTGCTGGAAGGCGCGCTCGGCGAAGAGCACGAGCTCGTCGGCGAAGAGCCCGAGCTCCTCCTCCGCCAGTCCCGGCTGCAGCCGCGCAGGCGACGGCTTCGTCACATACAAATCCGCGCCGGCGCGCAGCAGCGCATGGCGGCGGCGAAGATCCGCCTCGGCGTCGACGATCACGACCGGCAGCCGCGGGTTCTTGCGCTTCAGCCGGATCATCAACTGCACCGAGGGGCCGTTGACGTCGGCGTCGGCCAGCTCGAGGAACGTGACGAAGAACGAATTCGAGCGGAAGAAGTCGCTCATGGCGTTGCGCACGTCGTCGAGCGATCCGAACTGCGCGATCTTCACGCCGTTCTTGCCGAAGGCGCGGCGCGCGGCGACGCGGATCAGCGGGTTGCGCTCGAAGAGGACAACGTTGCGGTACGTAGCGTCGGGCGACTCGACTTCGATCAACCCGCCGGCGACTTTGAACTGCCCGCTCGTCGACGGCTTGGTCGTCACCGGCGCAGGCGGCTCCTCGGGGAGCTCCGGCAGCGGCTCATCGTCCGGCACGGGCGCGAACGGCAGCGTTTTGTCCTCGCGCTCCTCCGGTGTCGGGAACTGCAGCACGTTGTCTTCGACGATCGGCTGCCCGAGGCCGAGATTCAGGGACGCGGGCGTCGTCTCCGGCGGCGCAGAGCCGCGCAGCAGCGCCTTCCCCACCTTGAGCGACTCCTCGAGGCCGCGCAACGGCTTGAGCTTCTCGCCGTCGGCGCCGCCGAGGATGCGCTGCGGCTGCAGGCCGCCGTCCTTGAACACCTGGTCGGCGTCGTACTCGATGTCGAGCGGGCTGACCTGCTCGCTGAGGATGAAATTGAACTCCCCCTCGTGGCTGCGCAGCAGCGGCTCGATGACGCTCTGCACACGCGCGCGCACCGCCTCGGCGAGGTCCGGGGCGGAGATCAGGTTCATCTCCACGGCGGCGGCGCCGGGGGGGATGCCGCTCTCCTCCATCTTGCGCAGCACCTGCACGCGGTGCGAGGGAATCAACTCGTTCTTCTCCAGCCAGGCCACGAGGTCGGCGTGCTCGGGCGACGAGGCGTTGACGACGAGCCCGGAGCGGAAGAGAACGGTGTGCCGGCCGGCATCGTCGATGATCTCCAGGACGCCGGTGCGGCGGCTCAGGAAGACGATCTGGATGATGTCGGCTAACGAGAGATCTTCGAGCCGGCCGAGAAGACTCACGAGGCGAGATTGTAGCGTTTCAGAATGCCGTCGAGGATTCCGTTGATGAACTGCGACGACTTCTGGGTGCCGAACTTTTTCCCGATCTCGATGGCCTCGTCGATGATGACGAGCTTCGGCGTCTCCTCTTCGTTGAGGAGCTCGTAGATGGACATGCGGATGATGTTGCGGTCGACGACGGCCATGCGCGAGATGCGCCAGTTGTCGGCCTGCGCGGCGATCATCTCGTCGATCTTGGCGAGGCTGTCGACGGTGCCGTTGAAGAGCTTCACGGCGAACTCGCGCGTGTTGGGCTTCGACTTCTGCAGCTCCTCGAAGGTCTCGACGATCTGCGCGGGCGGGTTCGCGGAGAGGTCGTACTGATACAACATCTGCAGTGCGAGCTCGCGAGCTTTGCGGCGGGCGCCCATGCTCAGTCCTTGCGGGTGCGAAGCGCGCGCCACAAGTTGGCCATCTCGATGGCCGCCAGCGCCGCCTCCCATCCTTTGTTTCCGCCGCCCGGTCCCGAGCGCGCCTCGGCCTGCTCGTGGGTGTTGCAGGTGAGGACGCCGAACGCGACGGGGATGTTGCGCTCGATGGCGATGCGCGAGAGCTCGTTGGTGACTTGCGAGGCCAGAACGTCGAAGTGGGGTGTCTCGCCGCGGATCAACGCGCCGACGGCGACGACGGCGTCGGCCTCGACGCGGGCCACGGCCTGCGGGATCTCGAAGGCGCCGGGGACGCGCACGACGTCGATGGAGTCGTCGCCCGCGCCGTGACGGCGGAGGCAGTCGCGCGCGCCGTCGAGGAGGCCGCTGACGATCTCGTCGTTGAAGCGGCTGGCGACGATGGCGAAGCGCAGCCCCTCGGCGGAAAGATCGCCTTCAAAAGAACGTGGCATTTGCGGAGCGGATTATAGATGCGGCGCGGCGTGGCCGCATGTGGGGCCACGGCGTGTACCAATGCGGACCATCATGGCCGCACGTGCGGCCACGGCGTGTACCAATGCGGACCGTCATGGCCGCACGTGGGGCCATGGCGTGTACCAATGCGGTCCGGCGTGGCCGCACGTGGGGCCATGGCGTGTACCAATGCGGACCGGCGTGACCGCACGCGGGGCCAGAGCGTATACCAATGCGGACGGCGTGGCCGCACGCGCGTCAGCGCGAAGCCGCGACGACGGCGCCGCCGCGCTCGTGGTCGGCGTAGAACGCCACCAGCCCGTCGTAGATCGCCTCGGCGAGCTTCTGGCGGTACGCCTTTGTCTTCATGAGCGCGCGGTCGCGGCCGTTGCCGAGGTTGCAGATCTCCAGGAGGAGACGCGTGGGGACGAGGTTGTAACGGATGACGGCCGGCACCCACTCGCGGCCGTTGCGCACGACGTTGTCGCGCACCGGGTTGAAGGCGTGGACCTGCAGCCCCTTCGCCTCGATGGCGTCGACGATCGACTCGGCGAGCTCGCGCGAGAGCCCCTCGGCGGCGAGCGACTCCTTTTCCGTGTGGCGCACCGACGGCTGCTCGCGCACCTCGGCGCGCGCCAAGTAGACCCCGGCGCTCTTCTCGTACGTGCCGGTGACGTAGTCGGAGCCGGGGATGTAGGCCATCGTGCCGCGCAGCGCCGGGTGGAGCGAGTCGGCGTGCAGCGAGAGGAAGACGACTTTCTCGCGCGGCACGCCCTTTTTCACGGCGTGGCGGAAGATGGAGTTGGCGAGGTACCAGCGGAGGTTGACGCCGACCGTCGTGTCGTCGTCGAGGGCGTAGCGCGGCGTGGTCAGGACGACGTGGTCGTCGTTGGTGTGCAGCACGTCGTCGTCGATGACGTCGTAGCCGTCCGAGGTCGACTTCGTCGTCGTCGAGACGGCCGCGGCGGAGCGCTTCTCGATGATCCGCTTCAGCCGGCACATGACGTCGTAGACGTAGCTCGACTCGGAGACGCCGTCGTGGATCGCGCCGACGTCGCGGCCGCCATGCCCGGCGTCGAGGATGACGCGCACGCCGGCGAGGTTGCGGGCGCTGGCGCGCTTGGCGGCCTTGGCGCTGGCGCGCTTGGTGGCCTCGTCGGCCACGCGCGCCGGATCGTCGGCCGGGCGGTACTCCGGCAGCAGCAGCTCCATCGGGATCTTCACCGGATAGCCGACCGGGATGCGCGCGACGTCGTCGATGCCGTTGAATTTGACGATGCGGTCGAGGACGTCGCCGACGTCTTTGGAGTAGACGCGGCCGGTGAAGCGGATGGCCACTGAGGAGTAAAGAGCCTCGCCCTTCTGCAGCCGATAGACGGCGAACGGCTCGGCGGCGCTCCGGTCGTACGTCAGCGACGGTAGGCCAGCGGAGTGTAGTTCGCCAACGGCGCGAACCTCCACAGGCACATCCGCAACATTCCCATCCGCTGACGGACGCTCATCCGGATCGTCCTCCGACTTCCGAGCCTGACCTGTCTTCGGTGCATTCCTTCCCTCCACCTCACCGCCGAATGCGGCCGTGAGCAGTTCCCGTGGGATGAGGATTACGTCACCCGTTCGCGTGGACAGACCTTGTCCGGGATTGGCACTGCGGATGGCCGCGTAGCGCTCGCCGCGGCCGGTGAACCACTCGGCGATGTTCCAGAGCGATTCTCCCTCGATGCCGGCGCCGCCGGCGACGACATGACGCCAGCCCTTGCCGGTGAGGGCATCGCGCGGGAAGAGGCTCGTGACGATCTGTTTCTGCAGCTCGGCGCGGAGCATCGACAGCGGGACGCGCACTTTCTGCTCGCTGGTGAGGTTCTCGCCGGCGTTGTTGAAGGCGGCGATGTCGTGCCAGCGCTCGGCGTCGCCGGTGACGCGCTTGGCGAGGCGCGTCCAGGCGTCGCCGTCGTGCGGGGTGACGACGACGTCGATGAGGTAGTCGCTGGTCAGGGACGCGCGCAGCTCGGGCGTGATCGAGGCGGTAGCGATGACTTTCTGAGGGATGTCGGCGAAGGCAATCGCCGGAAGGTGGACTACGAGTGCCCACACCCGCCACTTACGCACGGAGGCATTGTACAGCACGTGCTAACGTACCACCCGTGCCAGCTCTCTTGTCGCGGTTGCGCGCGCGCCTGCGCCGCAGCGGGTCGCAGCTCGTCGTCCGCCCCGCGGTCGATAATCTGCAACTGCTCGGCCGCCACGACTCCGCGCTGAGCGTGGCGAACGTCGGCCGCACGCCGGTGACCTCGGTCGTGGTGTCGATCCAGGTCGGCCACGCCACGTTCGAGTTCGACGCGATCGAGAGCCTCGCCCCCGGCCACTCCCGCCCCCTCACCTACCGCGCCACCCGCCCCGGCCGCACGAAGCTCGACGACACGAACAGCATCCCGAACTGGTTCCGCATCGCCATCCGCGCCGCGAACCCGAACCAGCGCGAGATGCGCGTGCCGCTGGCGATCCGGTATGTGGACGGTGCCGGGAAGGAGCGGGTGCGGTTGCAGGTGCTGCTGTTGGATGAGGAGATGCGGCCGAAGATCAAGGACCGGTGATTCTCTTCGCCCGAACCGGCGCGCTGCCGTCGCCGTAGTCGAACTCCATCGCCGTCACCGCCCCTCCTTCGCGGATGAATCGCACGACGGTGTCGGTCGGCACCTTAAAAAAGAATTCGTGCTCCGAGAAGGGGTACATCTCCGTCTGGTCGCCCGGACGATAGTCGAAGAACAGGTGCGTTCCCTGGCGCGTGATCGTGTACGTCCGCGTCTCGTCCCCCTTGTATTGGCCGGCGTACGACTCGAGGAGAGCGGCGTCGAGGGCGACCACCTTCCTCTTCGCGTTCGCGCGCGCGGCGCGGTCGCTCAGCCACTTCTTCATCGCCGCGTCCGCGACGCCTGTGCAGGGATCGTCGTTGCTGAAGACGAAGTGCCGCAGGAACGAGCAGACGAACGGGTTCGTCTCGACCGCGTCGGGGGCGTAGAAGCCGTCGCTCAGCCCTTCGGAGTTCGCAAGAAGGATGAGCGACAGATTCTTCGCCGGGACTTTCAGATACCACGCGGAGAAGCCGGCGCCCCAGTTTCCGGAATGGTAGATGAGCCGCTCGCCGTGGTACTCGTCGGTGAACCAGCCCAGACCATACGCGAAGGGCTTGCCGGCATTCGACACGAACGGCGTCCACGCCAGCTCCTGCGTCTTCGGCTGGAGAAGCACATGGCGATCGATGGCCACGTCGAATTTCGCGAGATCGCGCACGGTGGAGAGCAGACCCGCCGAGGCGCCGATGCCTTTGTCCGGATAGGTGTAGTGGACGATCTCGCCGGTGCCGTAGAGGGTGTAGGGCTTGGCGAAGTGCGCCAGGGCGGGCCCGTAGCGGCGGGCGAGCTCGGGATCGTCGATTACGTTGTGACCGGGAACGCTCGACGTCATGCCCAGCGGATCGAGAATCCGCTGCGCGAGCACCTGGCGAAACGGCGCGCCGTACTTCTTCTCGATGACCGGCGTGATGGCGTCGTAGCGGCCTCCGTTGTACGAGTATTGATCGCCCGGCGTGCCTTCGGATGTGTGGCTGAGGATGTGCCGAATCTGTACGCGTTCGTCAGTGATCGTCCCCGAGTACTTCGAGGGCGGGTACTTCGCGATCGGCTCCTCGAGCGAGAGTTGCCCCTTCTCCACGAGCTGCATCGCCAGCGTCGACCCGAACGTCTTCGTCACCGAGGCGATGTGGTACAGCGTGTCGGGCGTCGCCGGCACGCGGTTCTCGACGTCGGCGTAGCCGAAGCCGCGCGTCCAGAGGACCTTCTGGTTCTGCACGATGATCGCGGACATGCCGGGGATGTGCAGCGCTTGGCGGAGCTCATCGACGTCCCGCTCGAAGCTCGTGACGCGGCTGTCCTGCGTCGACGCGCAGGCAGCGGCGAGGAGAAGCAACCAAAGTGATCGGCGCATGTCCCTTTGGACTGCTGGGGATCGCGGCGGTTAGGCTGGCGCGCGCTTCCACCACTCTGTTTCGTTCTCGAAGAACGCCGCTGCGCGGAACAGCGCCTGCTCGCTGAAATGCGGTCCCATGATCTGCAGCGACAGCGGCAGCCCGTCCTTCGAGAACCCTGACGGCACGGCGATGGCCGGGATGCCGACGAGGTTCGCCGGTGCGGTGAAGACGTCGCTCAGGTACATGGAGAGTGGGTCCGACGTCTTCGCGCCGATGGGGAACGCGGGCTCGGGCGTGGTGGGGGTGACGAGGTAGTCGAACTTCTGGAAGGCCTCGCCGAAGTCGTGGCGCATCCTCGCGCGCACGGACTGGGCGCGGCCGTAGTAGGCGTCGTAGTAGCCGGACGACAGCGCGAACGTGCCGAGCATGATCCTTCGCTTCACCTCGGCGCCGAAGCCTTCGCCGCGCGAGTTGAAGTAGAGGTCGTCGAGCGTCGCGGACTGCGCGCTGCGGTGGCCGTAGCGCACGCCGTCGAAGCGCGCCAGGTTGGCGCTGGCCTCGGCGTTCGCGACGATGTAGTAGATGGCGATGGCGTAGGAAATCGTCGGCACGGAGGCGTCTTCGACGATGGCGCCGCCGCCGCGGAGGACGTTGAGGGCCTCCTCGAAGTTCGCGCGCACTTCGCCTTCGAGCTTGCCGACGGCTTCGCGGACGACGCCGAAGCGGAGGCCGCGCACGCCGGCACCTAGCGAGGCGGCGTAGTCGTCGATGGGATGCGGCGACGAGGTGGAGTCGTACGGATCGGCGCCGGCGATGATGCCGAGGAGCTCGGCGGACTCGCGCACGGTCTTTGTGACGATGCCGATCTGGTCGAGGCCCGAGGCGAAGGCGACGAGGCCCCAGCGGCTGACACGGCCGTACGTCGGTTTCAAGCCGACGACGCCGCAGAACGCGGCCGGCTGGCGCACGGAGCCGCCGGTCTCGGAGCCGAGGGCTGCGGGCACCATGCGCGCGGCGACGGCGGCGGCGGAGCCGCCGGAGGAGCCGCCCGGG
>DATELQ010000164.1:0-31003 GCA_035276475.1 Thermoanaerobaculia bacterium
TGGCGATGGAGTCGATGGGGTTCGAGACGTTCGGCTTCGGCTTCGGCCGCGACGACGTCTGGGAGGCCGAGGAGATCTACTGGGGCCCGGAGGACACCTGGCTCGGCGACGAGCGCTACAGCGGCGAACGCGACCTGGCCAAGCCGTTCGGCGCCGTGCAGATGGGCCTCATCTACGTGAACCCCGAGGGACCGGGCGGCGATCCCGATCCGAAGGCCGCGGCGCGCGACATCCGCGAGACCTTCGCGCGCATGGCCATGAACGATGAGGAGACCGTGGCGCTCATCGTCGGCGGCCATTCGTTCGGTAAATCGCATGGCGCTGCGCGCGCCGAGGAGAACGTCGGTCCCGAGCCCGAGGCCGCGCCGATCGAGCAGCAGGGCCTCGGCTGGCACAACCGGCATGGCGGCGGGAACGGCGCGCACACGATCACGAGCGGCCTCGAAGGCGCATGGACGAACAATCCGACGAAGTGGGATAACGGATTCCTCGAGAACCTCTTCAAGTACGAGTGGGAGCTGACGACGAGCCCCGCCGGCGCGAAGCAGTGGACGCCGAAGGATCCGGCGTCAAGGGGCGACGTGCCCGACGCCCATGACAAGTCGAAGCGGCACGCGCCGATGATGCTGACGACGGACCTCGCGCTGAAGGTCGATCCGATCTACGCGCCGATCGCGAAGCGTTTCTACGAGAACCCGCAGGAGCTCGCCGACGCGTTTGCACGAGCGTGGTTCAAGCTGCTTCACCGCGACATGGGCCCGCGCTCGCGCTACCTCGGGCCGTGGGTTCCGGAGCCGCAGCTGTGGCAGGACCCGGTTCCCGAAGTCGATCGCGAGTTGATCGGCGACGACGACATCGCGTCGCTGAAGAAAACGATCCTCGCGTCGGGTGTGGCGATCTCCGACCTCGTCTTCACGGCCTGGAGCGCGGCGGCGAGCTTCCGCGGCACCGACAAACGCGGCGGCGCGAACGGAGGACGCATCCGCCTGGCCCCGCAGAAAGATTGGGAGTCGAACGAGCCGGCCCGGCTTGCGCGGGTCCTGAATAGGCTGGAGCGAATCCAGCACGATCTCGACAAGAAGGTCTCGCTCGCCGATCTCATCGTCCTTGGCGGATGCGCTGCAGTGGAGCGGGCGGCGAAGAACGCCGGCTTCGACGCCGCCGTTCCCTTCGTCCCGGGACGGACCGATGCATCGCAGGAGCAGACGGACGTCGACGCGTTCGCCTTCCTCGAGCCGGTCGCCGACGGGTTCCGCAACTATGCCCGGAGCGGAGATCCGCTGTCGCCGGAGACGCGTCTCCTCGACCGCGCGAACCTGCTGAAGCTGACGGCGCCGGAGATGACGGTTCTCGTCGGCGGCATGCGCGCGCTGAACGCCAACTTCGGACAGTCGAAGCACGGCGTCTTCACCGAGCGGCCGGAGACGCTGACCAACGACTTCTTCGTCAACCTGCTGGACATCGGTACGGCCTGGAGGCCGTCCGCGGCGGAAGCGAACGTCTATGAAGGGCACGACCGCGCCACCGGCCAATTGAAGTGGACCGCCACTTCCGTCGATCTCGTGTTCGGCGCACACTCGCAGCTGCGTGCGCTGGCGGAGGTTTACGCCAGCGACGATGCGAAGGAGAAGTTCGTGCGCGACTTCGTGGCGGCGTGGAGCAAGGTCATGAATCTGGACCGGTACGATATCCTCGTCTAACCCCGAGGAGACGCTCGTGACCGCAGTTCCACTCTCCATCTCGCCGCGTGAAGATCAGCTTTGGCCCACGTTGACGGCGGCGCAGATCGCACGCATCGAGAAACATGGCCGGCGCCGCTCCGTGCAAGCGGGAGACGTGCTCCTCGAGGCAGGTCAGACGGAGTACCCGCTGTTCCTCGTCCTCGACGGAGAGCTGGAGGTCGTGCGCGCCTCTTGTGATGCCGAGCAAGTCATCGCCACCTATCGCCACGGCTCATTCAGCGGCGAGATCAACATGCTCGCCGGCCGGCGCCCCGTGGCCACAGTCCGCGCGACGAAGCCGGGCGAGGT
Source organism: Thermoanaerobaculia bacterium (assembly GCA_035276475.1). Taxonomy (GTDB): domain Bacteria; phylum Acidobacteriota; class Thermoanaerobaculia; order Gp7-AA8; family Gp7-AA8; genus DATDFB01. The sequence continues at coordinate 2,031 of DATELQ010000164.1, forward strand.
GATCGAACTGCAGCGCGATGCCCTTCTCGCCCTCGTGCAGACCGACGCCGAGCTTAGCGAGATTCTGATGCGCGCGTTCATCCTTCGGCGGGTGCTGCTCCTGGAGAAGGGCTTCGGCGACGTTCTGATTCTCGGCTCGGAGTTTTCCGCCCGGACATTGCAAATCCGCGAGTTCCTCGCGCGCAACGCGCACCCGGCGACGTACATCGATCTCGACCGCGACGCCGTCGCCCAGGAGATCCTCGATCATTTCCACGTCTCGACCGACGAGATTCCGCTCGTCATCTGCCGGCGCGAGGTGGTGCTCCGCGATCCGACGAACGCGGAAGTGGCCGAGTGCCTCGGCTTCAACGACTCCATCGACGTCGACGAGAGCCACGTCCGCGACGTGGTGATCGTCGGCGCCGGACCGGCCGGCCTCGGCGCGGCCGTCTATGCCGCATCGGAGGGGCTGGACGTCCTGATGATCGAAGGGAACGCGCCCGGCGGCCAGGCCGGCTCCAGCATGCGCATCGAGAACTATCTCGGCTTCCCCTCGGGCATTACCGGCCAGGAGCTGGCCACGCGCGCGTTCACGCAGGCGGAGAAATTCGGCGCGCAGCTGTTGATCGCCAAAACGGCGGCGCGTCTCCGCTGCGACCTGCGGCCGTTCGCCGTCGAGATCGACGGCGGCACGCGCGTGAGCGCGAGAACGATCATCATCGCCACGGGAGCCGAGTATCGCGGCTTGCCGATCGAGAACCTGTCGAAGTTCAACGGCGCCGGCGTGTACTACCTGGCCACGCCGATGGAGGCGCAGCTCTGCAAGGGCGAGACGGTGATGATTGCCGGCGGCGGCAACTCCGCCGGACAGGCCGCCGTCTACCTTGCCGAGCGGGCGAACCGCGTCGTCATGGTGGTGCGGAAAGGGGAGCTCGCCGACAGCATGTCGCGCTACCTCATCCGCCGGATCGAAGAGAGTCCCTCGATCGAAGTGCGGACGGGGTGCGAGGTCGTGGCCGTGGAGGGAGACGGTCACCTCGAGCGCATCCGTTGCCGCAACGCATCGACGGGAGGGGAGGACGTCGAGGCCATCCGGCATCTCTTCGTGATGACCGGCGCCGTTCCGGCGACGAAGTGGCTGGACGGCTGTCTCGCGCTCGACGAGCGCGGCTTCATCAAGACCGGACCCGATCTCACGCGCGAGGATCTCGACACCGCGCAGTGGCCGCTGACGCGCGCGCCGCATCTCTTGGAGACGAGCCGTCCCGGGGTGTTCGCCGTCGGCGACGTCCGCGGCGGCAATATCAAGCGGGTGGCGTCGGCGGTCGGCGAAGGGGCGATCGCCGTCGCGTTCGTGCACCAGGTTCTTCGCGAATAGCGCGCTCCCACGCGGCGTGTGGAGCAATGCTCGCACGGCGTGCAGCAATGCTCGCGTGGCGTGGTGCACGTGCACGCAGGGCGTGGTGCAATGCTCGCACGACGTGTAGCACGTGCACGCGGGGTGTGTAGCAATGCTACACGGCCTTGGCGCACGTGCACGCCGGGCGTGGTGCAGTGCTACACGGCCTCGGCGCACGTGCACGCGGGGTGTGTAGCAATGCTACGTGGCCTTAGCGCACGTGCACGCGGCGTGTAGTGCAGTGCTACACGGCCTTGGCGCACGTGCACGCTGGGTGCGTAGCGTTGCGACACGGGTGGCGCGCACGGCTCCATCAGATAATGCACCTGAACGATGGCGAACCTGGCGGCATTCGGATTTAGCGATCTCATGGAGATCCGCGGAAAGCTGCGCACGCTCTTCGCGGGCGGAGAACCGGCAACGTTCGAGGAGGCTGCGACGGAGGTTGTACGGCTGTTCCGATCCGAGCTCCGCGACGTGGCTGGAAAGCCCGCTTGCGCACTCGTGCGCATCTACAAAACCCACCTCTACAGCAACCTCGACGCCGAGCTGCAGGCGTTCGCGCGGGCCATCGAGCCGCGCGCCGACACCATGCCGCATCTTCGATGCTTGACGCTCATCGCCACCGCCGGTGACGAGCCGGCGTGGAACTCCCGTCACCAGTCGCGAAGCCACAGGGCCATTCCGCTATCCAGCGAAGAAGCGGTCGCTCAGGCGCCAATGGTCGCGCAGCTCATCGCCCAGCTTGGCGTCGACGTCAGCAACGTGCTCCGGCCCGATCCGAAGCTGTTGATGGATATCCGCGACAAAGCGCAGAACGTGTTTTACGTACCGCGCGCCCTCGGCAGTCCGTACATCGTCGCGCAGGACGACTTCGTGAAGCCGTACCGGATCGAATCGGTGATCGGTTTCGGAGGAATGCTGGCCTCGGGCGATCTCGTCACGGCCATTCTGTTTTCGCGCGTTCCTATCTCAGCGACGGCCGCCGATCACTTCAAAGTCGTCGGCCTCAATTTCAAGCTCGCCATGCTGCCGTTCGTGCGCAAGCCGCTGTTCGCGCGAACATCGTGATCGCCTCTGGCGCGCCCGTCGCAATATCTCCCGGCGTGACCGGCCGACTCTCGGGAGGGACCCGGGAGGAGGTGATGTCATGTGCGACGGAAGAATCTTCGGAGTACTCCCTCGCGCAGCAGCGACACGCAGCACCCACGCGTGACCGTGAAGCTGCCGGCAGCTCTCATCGAACGAGCACGGAACGCAGTTGCGGCGACGCCGGACCTGACGTTTACGGCCCTCGTCGAGCGCAGCCTGCTGACGTTCATCGACCAGTTGGAAACGAAGCGCGGGAGCGTCTTTCCCGCGCGGACGCAGCCTCTCAGGGTCGGCCGGCCACCGCGCAGCCGTTAGGCGCGTAAGGCGAGGCCGTTCTCCGAAAGGGGGACGGCCTCAGCCCTTATCACTGTTGAAAATACTCCCGTTTCATGCGACGGTAAAAGCATGCCCAAGACCGTGCTCGTCGTGGAGGACGATGCGCCCACTCAAGATCTACTCCGAGCTCTGATGACCATCCACGGCATCCCGGTCGTGATCGCCCCGGACGGCGGTGCGGCCATCGAGCTCCTCGGCTCGCGCAACGACCTCGGCTGCATCATCCTCGACCTGATGATGCCCAACGTCGACGGACGAGCGGTCCTCTCGCACGTCTCCTCATCGGAGCGGCGCTTGCCGATCATCATCTGCACCGCGGTCGTGCCGCGGTACATCCCGGAATTCGATCCCGACATCGTGCGCGCGGTGGTGCAGAAGCCGTTCGACGTCGAAAAGCTGCTGGCGCTCGTCCTTCCGCTCGTGAGCTGAGGCGTCACCGCGCCGGCCGCTGCAAACTCCGCGAGATGGCGCGGGCAATCTCCAACGGATCGGCCGGTTTGCGGAGAAACGCGTCGAACTCGCCCTGCGCCGGATCGAGATTCCGCATCGCCGTCAGCGCCAGGACCGGGATCCGCGGCGCGACGGTTTCGCGCACGTGGCGCAGCAGCGCGAAGCCGTCTTCACCCGGCATGACGACATCGGTGACGACGATGTGCGGGAGCCGCTCCGACAGCGATCGTCGTGCCGCGGCGACGCTTCGCACGACGTGGACGGTGGCGCCGCAGTGCTCCAGCGCGGTCTTGAGCATGGTCGTTCCGGCGACGTCGTCGTCGACGAGAAGGACGGTCTGGCCGGCGAGGTCGGCGAGCGGGCCGGCGTCTTCGGCGGCGTTGACGGCGCGGCGGGCCAGCGGCAGCGTGACCGTGAACGTGGCGCCGAGCCCGAGTCCGGCGCTGTCCGCGCGGACGCTGCCGCCGTGCGCCTCGACGAGGTATTTGACGATCGCCAGTCCGAGCCCGAGGCCGCCCTGGCTCCGCGTCATGGAGCCGTCGGCCTGGCGGAACGGCTCGAACACGTGCGGCAGGAACGACGGCGCGATGCCGTGTCCGCGGTCGCGCACCACGAGGCGGGCGCTCGTCTCGTCGCGCTCGACGCGCACCTCCACCTCCGAGCCGCTTTCCGAGAACTTCACGGCATTCGTGACGAGGTTCCAGACGATCTGCTGCAGGCGCGTGGCGTCGCCGTTGACGACGGTACGCTCGTCGAGACCGCTGACGCCGAGACGGATGCCTTTCGAGTCCGCGGCGACGCGCATGCCGCTCACCCCATCGCGGACGACCGTCGAGAGGTCGACCGGCTGGGCTTCGAGAGAGAGCTTTCCGGTGACGATGCGGGAGACGTCGAGCAGGTCATCGACGAGCGCCGCCTGCATGCGCGCGCTCTGCTCGATCGTGGTCACGGCGGTACGGAGCGTCGCCGGATCGAGTCCACCCATCGAAAGCATGCGCGCCCAGCCAATGATCGACGTCAGCGGCGTCCGCAGTTCGTGCGACAGCGTCGCCAGGAACTCGTCTTTGGCGCGGTTGTTCGACTCGGCGAAGTGGTAGAGCCGGGCGATCTCCAGCGCGCCCGCCGCGCGCGTTGCCAGGTCGAGAGCCAGCGCCAGGTCGGCTTCGCCGTAGCGGCGTCCCGACTCCGCGGCGACGAACGTCAGGGCCCCGACGACGCGCCCGCGGACGGACATCGGTACGATCATGCGCGAGCGGAAACCGAGGCTTCGCAGCTTCTCGATGTCCTCGTCGTTGCCGGCGATGGCCCGGAGATCGTCCTCGGTCATCTCCGGAATGATGCGCGGCTCCCCGCTGCGCAGCACCGCCAGCACCGGGTCGCGGTCCGCCGGGCCCGGTCCGAGCTGCCGCAGCCAGTCCGCGTGCGGCTTGTTCGCGGGGTCGGCGTGCGTCACGACGACGCGCTCGTACGAGCCGTCGCGGGCGATGATGACGACGCACCAGTCGGCGAGCCGCGGCACCACGAGCTCCGCGAGCTTTCGGAGGCGCTCGTCGTAGTCGAGGGACTGCATCAGAGTCCGCGTGGCCGTCAGCAGGAAGGCGTTCTCCTCCTGCAGCCGCTTGCGCTCCGTGATGTCGCGCGTGAAGCAGCGCGTGTGGACGAACTTGCCGTCCTCGAAGAGCACGTTCGAGCTGATCGATACCCACTTGATGGAGCCGTCCTTGGCGCGGAGCGGCGCCTCGTAGTCGTGGATCTCCTCGTTCGCGCCGAGGCGGCAGAGAATGTCGTGGATGGCGCCGCTGTCGGCGTGGAACTCCCGGATGTTGTGCCCGATGTACTCCTCGGCCGTGTAGCCGAGCAGCGTCAGCTCCGCCGGGTTGGCCCATTCGATCGTGCCGTCGGCCTGCACCCAATGCAGCGCCGTCGTGGCGTTGTTGACGAAGTCCTTGAGGCGCTCATCGCTGCGGCGCCGCTCGGCCAGCGCCTCCGACAGCCGCGCCTCGAGCTCCTTGCGGTGGAGGATCTCCGCCTGCAACGCGGCGGCACGCTGCTCCAGCAACGCGATGCGGCGGTCGCGCTCGTCGCCGTCCGCGTCCGCCAACTGCTCCGTCGGATGGACGAGCGAATGCTGCCTGCAAATCGTCTCGAAGCGCGCCGGATCCGACTCCTTGTAGAAGTTTCCCATCGGATACGCGCAGAGGAGTGAGAAAGACTGCCGCTGTCCCAGCCGGTTCCAAAGATCTTCGAGGTGGAGGGCGGCGTCGGGCTCGCCGTCACGCCAGAGGAGATCGACCATCTCGCCGTACGCGCGCACCTTCGAGCCGCCCGCGGCGAGTTTGCGGATGGTGCCGCCGACGACGCGCTGGAACTTGCGCGCGTCCGGCACGCCGCGGTCGAGGAAACGTTCCATCGTGGAGCGGGCATCGAGGAAATGGACGGCATCGGCGTCGAGACCGCTCTCGAGCAGGCGCTCGGCCACGGAGCGGTTGTGCTCCGCCGTGGCGATCACGATGCACGGCTCGCCGGCGCGCATTCCCTCCGCCAGGAAATCGGCGATGCGGCCGACGAGGAAGTCTTCGTCCTCATAGAATTGCACCGCATGGTGCAGGTGCGGAGCAGGCGTTTCGTAGGCTGCAATTGACATGACTTCGAACGTGACGACTGCAGCACTTCAGAGCAAAAAGTGTTCCGGTCCGGCGTTTGCCCGAGTCTTGCAGCGGCGCCCGGCATGAGCACAGGCCCGGTTCACCTCGCGGGGTCCGTCCTCGATCGCAAGCGCCACGTCTGCGCGTTTTTCCACGACCGGGACGAAGAGTACGGGGTGCTGATGCCCTTCATCGCCGAAGGCTTCGAGCGCGGCGACCGGGCCTTTCACATCGTCGATCCCGAGCATCGCCCCGACCACATCCGGCGCCTGCGCGACGCCGGCATCGACGCCGACGGCGCCCTCGCCACCGGTCAGCTGGCCGTGCTGCGCTGGGAGGACGCTTACCTCCGCGGCGGGCACTTCGACCAGAACGCCATGCTGGCGCTGATCGAAGAAGTCTTGACCGACGGGAAAACGAAAGGCTTCCCGCTCACGCGCCTCGTGGCGAACATGGAGTGGGCGTTGGAGGACCGGCCCGGCGTCAACGACATCGTCGAATACGAGACGCGGCTGAACTACGTACTGCCGAAGTACGACGACGCCGTGACGTGAACGTACGATCTCGCCAAGTTTGGCGCAGGCGTGGTCATGGACATCATGCGCACCCATCCGATGGTCATCATCGGCGGCCAACTGCAGGAAAACCCGTTCTTCGTTCCGCCCGACGAGATGTTGGCCGAGCTGCGGCGGCGGCAGCCCGACCATGAAACATAACGAGGGCGGCCAAGTCGACGAACTGCGGCGGTCGCTGCGCGACGTCATCGCGCTGACGACGCTGCCGTCGATCTGGGCCGGCTACGACGCCGGTCAGATCGCTGCCGACGCCGCCGACCTCGTGGCGCGCATGCTCGACGCGGACGGGGTGTATCTCACCGGCGCTCCCGGCGTGCTTCGCCTCCGCCGCCCCGATGACGCGGAGACCGAGGGCCGGCTGCGCGCCGCCGCGGCCGGGAAGGGCGACGACGCCGGCGGCGAGCTGCGGTTGCTGTCGTATCCGCTCTCCGTCAGCTCGGACGAGTGCCTGATCGTCGCCGCGCGCCGCGCCGGGTTCCCGACGGAGACCGAGCGGCTGCTCGCGCGCGTTGCCGCGAATCAGGCCGCCGTCTGGCTGCACTGGAAACGCGCGGAGTCCGGGCTGGCGGCGGAGTCGGCGTTCCGCCGCGCGATCGAGAGCTCGATGCTGGCCGGCGTTGCGGTGGTCGATGCAGGCGGACGGCAAACCTACGTCAACCGCGCCTTCGCCGCGATGGTCGGCTGGCCCGAGGAAGAGCTGATCGGGAAGACGCCGCCGTTCGTCTACTGGGCACCCGAGGACGGCCCGAATATCGACGCCGCGCTGCAGGAGGTCATCGCCGGACAGGCGAATCCCGCCGGCTACGAGCTCCGCTTTCGCCGCCGCGACGAGACACGCCTCGACGTGCAGGTGTTGATCTCGCCGTTCACGCAGCCCGACGGCAAGCACGGCTTTCTCGCTTCGGTCTACGACATCACGGAACGGAAGGCAGCCGAACGGAATGCGCGCTTTCTGGCCGAGGCGGGCGAGATCCTCAGCCGCTCGCTCGATTACGAGGAGACGCTGAGCGCCGTCACGGCGCTGGCGGTCCCGCACATCGCCGACTGGTGCTTCGTCGATCTCATGGAAGCCGACGGCGGCTTCCGCCGGACCTCGGTGACCTGTCCGCGGCCCGAGCTCGAGCCGCTGGCGAAGCGGATGCAGCGGTACTACGCCCCCATCCAGGCGCCGTACGGCGTCTCGCATACGTTCGCGCGCGGCGAGACGGTGATGAGGAACGACGTCGACGACCGCTTGCTCGTGGCGGTCGCGCGCGACGACGATCACCTGCAGATGCTCCGGGAGATGCGCTTCCACGCGTTCATCTCCGTGCCGATGACGAGCCGGGGCTCGACGTTCGGCGTACTGACGTTCATCGCCTCGGAGCGGCGGCAGAGGTTCGACGCCGGCGACGTCGCCCTGGCCGAGGAGCTGGCCCGCCGCGCCGCGCTCGCCGTCGACAACGCTCGCCTCTACCGCAACGCCCAGGAGGCCAATCGCGCCAAGGACGAGTTCCTCGCCAATCTCTCCCACGAGCTGCGCACGCCAATGACGGCCATCATCGGCTGGTCGCACCTGATGCAGGTCGGCAATCTCGAGCCCGAACAGGTCGCGGCGGGCTTGGCCACGATCCGCCAGGCCGGCGAAGCGCAGGCCAAGCTGATCGACGAGCTCCTCGACGTCTCGCGCATCGTTACCGGGAAGCTGCACCTCAACCCCGCAGTCGTGCAGCTGTCCGGCGTGGTCGACTCCGCCGTCGCTGCGATCCGCCCCGCGGCCGGCGCCAAGCGGCAGTCGCTCGAGCTGGCGAACAGCGGCAGCGCCGTGGTGCTCGCCGACGCCCAGCGCCTCCAACAGGTCTTCTGGAATCTCTTGAGCAACGCGGTGAAGTTCACGCCGCCTGGCGGCCGCGTGCGCGTGAGCGTCGAGGAGAGCGAGAACGACGTGGCCGTGACGGTCGAGGACACCGGCGAAGGCATCTCGGCGGAGTTTCTGCCGCACGTGTTCGAGCGCTTCCGCCAGGCCGCCACGTCCATCCGCGGCCGCACCGGCCTCGGACTCGGCCTGGCCATCGCCAAGGAGCTCGTGGAGATGCACGGCGGCACGATCGGCGTGCAGAGCGACGGGGCCGGCCGCGGCTCGCGGTTCCGGGTGGCCTTGCCGCGGTATGCGGAAGACGCTGCGGTGCCGGTGTCGCCGCGCGCGCGCTTCCGGGAGCGCCTCCGCTCGCTGCGCGTGCTGCTCGTGGAGGACGACGCGACGACGCGGACGCTGCTCGCGGCGATGCTCAGCAGCTTCGGCGCGGAGGTGACGGACGCCGAGTCGGTGGCGCACGCGCAGGAGAAAGTGGCCGCCTGCGACCCGCAGATCCTCATCACGGACATCGAGATGCCAGGGAACGACGGCGTGGCGCTGCTGCGACAGCTCCGCGACGGCGGACGCGCCGCGTTGCCGGCGATCGCCGTGACCGGCTACGCCGGCGATCACAATCGCGAGCGCCTTCTGGCCGCCGGCTTCAACGGATTCGTCGCCAAGCCGCTCGACCCGACCGCGTTGGCGGAGGAGATCGTTCGAGCGCTGTCGTGAAGATCAGAGACCGTAACCGCCCGGTGGCGCCGTCGCCGCGCCGGTCGCGCGCAGCCGTTGACCGTTTGAAGCGCAGCGACAGCATGCGGACGATCGTCGTCGCTCTCGTCGCGAACCTCGTCGTCGCCGCGGCGAAGCTCGTCGCCGGTCTTCTCTCCCACTCCACGGCCATGCTCGCCGAGTCGGCGCATTCGTTTGCCGACACGTCGAACGAAGTGCTTCTCGCGCTTTCTCTGCGCCGCGCTCGGGTGCCTGCCGATCCGAGGCACCCGCTCGGCCACGGGCGGGAGCGGTTTCTCTGGGCGCTGATGGCTGCCATCGCCTCGTTTCTCCTCGGCGGCTGCTTCTCGGTGGCCATGGCCATTCGCACGCTCATGACGCCGCCGAAGGAGGGGCGCGCGTTGGTCGCGTGGATCGTCCTGGCGGTCTCGTTCGTCGCCGAAGCGGTGTCGTGGGTGCAGAGCGTGCGGCAGGCGCGCGGCGAAGCGCGCGCGCACGGGCGCAGCGTCTGGACGCATCTGCGCTTCTCGAGCGATCCGATCGTGCGCGCTATCGTGGTCGAGGACAGTGCAGCCATCGTTGGGCTGGTCATCGCCGCCGCCGGGCTGTTGATCCGCCAGCTCACTGGCAACGCCACCGCCGACTCCATCGCCTCGCTCCTGATCGGCATCCTCCTCGGCGTCACGGCGTTCGGACTGGCGCGGCCGCTGGCCGACTTTCTGGTGGGGCGCTCCCTGCCGCCGCCGCTCCTCGACGAGTTGCGCGTTGTCATCGAAAGGTCGCCGGCGGTCGAGGAGATCGAGATGCTGCAGGCGGTCTACGTCGGGCCGGAGGAGGCCATCGTCGTGGCCCGGATTCACCCGGCGCCGTCGCTGGCGGCGGGGGAGCTGACGGCGGCCCTGGACGAGATCGACGATGCCGTGCGCGCCGCCTCGCCGTACGTGTCCGAGGTCTTTCTCGATGCGCGTCCGCACGACGAGGAGGGGTGAGCGCGAGCGGGCATATACTCGTTCGCATGTCGAGAGCCACCGCGCTTCGCGAACACGACGTCGAGACCGACGCCGACGGCATCGTCGTCCTTCACGGTGTCTCGTGGGAGGACTACGAGCGCCTGCTCGAGATCCGCGGCGATCACTCCGCCCCGCGCATCAGCTATCTGGAGGGGGAAGTCGAGATCATGAGTCCGTCGAGGGATCATGAGCAGATCAAGTCATACATCGGCCACCTCCTCGAGGCGTGGTGCATCGACCGCGGCATCGAAGTGCACCCGTTCGGCAGTTGGACGGTGAAGGAAGAAAAGAAGAAGAGCGGCGCGGAGCCCGACGAGTGCTACATCTTCGGGAGAGAGCCGCGCGAATGGCCGCAACTGGCGATCGAGGTCGAGTGGACGCAGCGCGGGATCGAGAAGCTGGAGATCTACCGCAAGTTCGGCGTCGAAGAAGTCTGGTACTGGCGCAAAGGAATCATCGAGGTCTACATCCTCACGCGGGGCAGATTTGCCAAAGCAAAGCGCAGCCGCGTGCTTCCCGACCTCGACCTCGAGCTGCTGGCGTCAATGCTCGATCGCGACAGCCTCACCCAGGCCGTGCGCGATTTCCGAGCGGCTCAGCGTCCGATCTCGCCGAAGCGGCCGCTCTGATAATCGAGCATGGCCTGGCGGATCTCGCCCGGCGTGTTCATGACGAACGGGCCGTAGCGGGCGACCGGCTCGTCGAGGGGAACGCCGGCGATGAGCAGGAGCTCGGCGCCGTTCTCCGACGCCATCTCCACCGCGTCGCCGTGGCGCTCGAAGAGGACCATGTCGTTCTCGCGCGCCGCGCGGTCGCCGAACGCCGCCTCGCCGCCGATGACGAACGCGAACGCGTTGTACTCGGGCGGGATGGGCTGCGTGAAGCGCGCGCCGGCGGAGAGGCGCACGTGCAGGTAAAGGATCGGCGTGCGCGTGTCGATCGTGGCGTGGACGCCGAGGGACTCGCCGGCGATCACCGTCACCGAGACCTTGCCGTCGGCGCTCGTCGCCGCCGGAATCTCCGACGCGCGGAGCTCCTGGTAGCGCGGCGTCATCATCTTGTCGCGGCGCGGCAGATTGACCCAGAGCTGAAAGCCGTGCATCCGGCCGCCGTCGCGGCGGATCTCCGCGGACGGCATCTCCGAGTGGATCACGCCGGAGCCCGCAGTCATCCACTGCACGTCGCCGGCTCCGATGCGGCCGCGATTCCCTTGCGAGTCTTCGTGCTCGACGGCCCCTTCGAGGATGTACGTGACGGTCTCGAAGCCGCGATGCGGATGGTCGGGCGCTCCCTTGGCCTCGCCGGGCGCGTGGGTGGTCGGTCCCATGCGGTCGAGGAGGAGAAACGGATCGAGATGGTCGAGACGCGCCGTCGGGAACGGCCGCGTCACGAGCATCCCTTCGCCTTCGAGCTGCGGCGTGGCGTGGAGAGTGCGGGCGATCGAGCGCGTGGTCATGTCACCCTTCACAACAACGGCGCATTCCTCTTTACACGATCTTCACGGCCCGCGCATGCGGACGTTGCGCGGCCCCTCTATTTATGACTGCGTGTCTCTTCCGTTCGACTCCCTGGTCGTGGTGGCGCGCCCCTGCGGCGACGGCGTGCGTGCCGCCGTACTGGCCGACATGCTGGGCGAGGAGCTCGCCGCGGCGCTGGCGCGCTCGCCGCGCCTGCGCGTGCCGTGTGCGGAGTTCGTGCGGCCGTACGCGAAGAGCGACCTGTCGCCCGAGGAGATCGGGCGGGCGCTCAACGTGCGCGGCGTCGCCCTTTGCACCGTGGCCACGGCCGGCCCGAGCGTCGACGTCGCCCTCGACCTCATCGACGTCGTGGCCGAGGAGGTCGTCGCGCACGAAGCCTTCCTCGTCTCCGCGCGCGAAGTTCCGGCGCTCGCGCGGGCGATCCTGCGCAGCATTCCCGGACACGGGCCCGCGTCGTCGAAGTGCGGGCCGGCCGCGGAAGTCATCGACGCGCGCGTGGCGCTGGCGAATGGCGATGCCGAGGGGGCGCTGGAGATCCTCGGCGCGTCGTTTCCGCTGGAGAGCGCTGCGGTCATCGTCGAGGGGCGCGTTCGGGAACGGCTCGACGAGGCGCGCACGGCGTTGCGCGAGGTTCGCTCCGTCCGTGCGTTGCAGTTGCGCGCGAAGCTCGCCTTCCGCTTCGACGCCGACTGGCCCGCCGCGGAGCAGGCGCTGCGCGAGGCGCTGGAACAAGATCCCTGCTCGCCGTCGACGCGCTCGATGCTCGGAGATCTTCTCGTCGCCACGGGCCGTCCGTCCGAGGGAGGGCCGCAGCATCGCATCGCGGCGGAGCTGATGCCGCTCGATGAGAGCGCGCAGATCGCCGTCGCCTTCGCCGACTACTTCGGCGCCTTTCCGCTGCAAGCCGTTCCGCATTTCCGCGAACTGGGCGCGAACGACTGGCTCGTCCGCGCGCTCCTCGCCGGCGGCGACTTCGGCCGCGCCCGCGAGGCGGCGAGCACGCCGTTCGCGCGGGCCCTCGTCGCGGCCTACGCTCGCGACACCGTGGTCGCCGCGCCGTTCCAGCCGTACCAGCGCGCGTTGATCCTCAGCGTCGCCGGCGCGGTCGACGACGCGGTCGCCTGTCTCGAATCGTGCGACGACGACGCCCGCTTCTTCGCGGCCGTCGAGCCACTCTTCCTGCTGTCCAAGATCTTTCCTCCGCTTCACATCGAATTTACCCGCTGCGCAATCGGAGCTGCGGCGGCGATCTCTAGCATCGCCTCCCAACAAGGAGGCTTCGCAGATGAAGATTCGATTCACCCTCGCCGCTGCGCTCTGCGGCATGCTCGCGGCCGCGGCATCCGCTCAGGTCACGCCGGCCGCCGGCTACACGCCGCCGGACGACACGCCGTCGTTCAAGGTCGGCGCGACCATCTACGGCGACTACACGTTCAACGAGTCGCCCAAGATCGTCGACAGCGACGGCAACAGCGTCAAGCAATCGTCGTTCAACATCAGCCGCGCCTACATCAACGTCACCGGCAACCTCAATCACCGCATCTCTTTCCGCATCACGCCGGACGTGTCGCGCGAGACGAGCACGGCGCCGTCGCTGAGCGGCAGCCAGATCTTCCGCCTCAAGTACGCGTTCGGCCAGCTGGCGCTCGACGATTGGACGACTCACGGCTCGTGGGTGCGCCTCGGCGTGCAGCAGACGCCGTACGTCGACTACAGCGAGCAGATTTACCGCTACCGCTGGCAGGGAACGATCTTCGCGGAGCGCGTCGGTCTCATCAGCTCCGCCGACGCCGGCCTCTCCGGCCACTGGAACTTCCCCGGCAACTACGGCGACGTGCACGGCGGCTTTTACAACGGCGAGAACTACAACAAGGCCGAGGTGAATAACGAGAAGGGCTTCGAGATCCGCGGCAGCGTGCGGCCGTTCCCGCTCGGCGGCGCGATGCTCAAAGGCCTGCGCATCACCGGCTTCGCCATCGAAGACCACTACGTCGAGAGCGCCAAGCGCCAGCGCCACATCGGCCAGATCACGTACGAGCACCCGGTCGTCAACGCCGGCCTCGACCTGCTGCGCGCGAAAGACCAGACGGGGGTGACGAAGGCGAACGTGGAGTCGAAGGGGTGGTCGGCGTGGGTGACGCCGAAGCTCGGCGCGACGGGATGGGAAGTGCTGCTGCGCCACGACAACTTCACGCCGAACACGTCGGCCTCCTCGCAGAAGACGAAGCGCGACATCCTCGGTCTCGCGTACTGGATTCCCAACCTGCAGAAAGTCACGGCCGCGGTGATGGCCGACTACGACTCGCTCAAGTCCGACGGCTTCACGCCCGCCCGGGCGGACGACACGCGCTACGGACTGAAGATGCTGATCAACTTCTAAGGGGAAAAGCGAAATGAAAAAATTCGTGCTCACACTCGCGCTGCTCGCAGCCGCAACGCTCTCTAACGCGCAGACGGTGCAGATCAACGGCGCCGGCGCGACGTTCCCGAACCCGATTTACTCGAAGTGGTTCTCCGAGTACCACAAGGCCCATCCGAACGTGGAGATCAACTACCAGTCGATCGGCTCGGGCGGCGGCATCCGCCAGCTCAGCGCCGGCACGGTGTTCTTCGGCGCCAGCGACGGCCCGATGACGAACGAGCAGATCCAGGCCGCCGGCTTCCGCATCGTCCACCTCCCGACGGTGTTGGGCGGCGTGGTGCCGGTCTATAACGTGCCCGGCATCAGCGCGCAGCTGAAGTTCACCGGCCGGACGCTCGCCGACATCTACCTCGGCAAGATCACGAAGTGGAACGACCCGGCCATCCGCGCGACGAACCCCGGCGTGGAGCTGCCGGGTGACGAGATCACGGTCGTGCATCGCTCCGACGGCTCGGGCACGAGCTATATCTGGTGCGACTACCTGGCGAAGGTGTCGCCCGAGTACCGGCAGAAAGTGGGCGTGGCGACGTCGGTCAACTGGCCGGCCGGCGTCGGCGGCAAGGGGAACGAAGGCGTGGCGGGCCTCGTCAAGCAGACGCCGGGATCGATCGGCTACGTGGAGCTCATTTACGCGCTGCAGAACAAGATCAGCTACGCGGCCGTGCAGAACGCGGCGGGGGAGTGGGTGACGGCGACGACGGAGACGGTGTCGAACGCGGCGGCGGTGGCGGCGAAGAACATGCCAAAGGACTTCCGCGTCTCGATCACGAACGCGCCGGGCAACGGCGTCTATCCGATCTCGTCGTTCACGTGGCTCCTGGTGCAGGAGTCGCCGAAGGACGTGCAGCGCTCGCGCATCGTGGTCGACTTCATCCGCTGGGCGCTCGGCGACGGCCAAAGGTACGCGACGCAGCTCGGCTACGCGCCGCTGCCGCGCGAGGTGGTGGCACTGGAGCTCGAGGCGCTGAAGCGGGTGCGTCAGTAATCCGAGGTAGGATTGACGGCATGGGCGCAGTTCGCGCGTCGGTGTTGCTGGAAAACGGCGGTGACGTGGAGCTTGTCGAGCGCGGCATGCTCCCGTCGTCGTCGATTCGCCGTGTCGAGGCAGACATGCTGGTGGATACCGGCGCGGTCGTTGTCCTCCTTCCGCAGGACATGGTCGAGGCGCTCGGACTGCGCTTGGGCCGCAAGGTCGTTGTCGTGATGGCGAACGACCAAAAGACGGAAATGACCTTTGCGAATGGCTTAAGCCTGACGTTTGGCGACAGAACGATGACCACCGACTGCCTCGTCGGCCCTCCGCGCTGCGAGCCGCTGCTCGGCCAGGTTGTTCTCGAGCAGCTCGACCTCATCGTTCATCCGACGAGGCAGCAGCTCATCGTCAATCCGGAGTCGCCGTTCCTGCCGATGCTTCCACTGAAATAGCGCTCTCGCTTCACGCCGAATTTACATCCGCGGCTATCGCCCTTCACGCCGTACCGGGAGAATGCGCCGCATGAGACAAGCAGCAGTCCTTCTTCTCACCGTAATCTTCCTCGCCGGCTGCGGCCCGAACGAGCCGCAGCCGGCGGCATCTTCCTCCTCGTCGATCGCCATCAACGGCGCCGGCGCCACGTTCCCGAATCCGCTCTACTCGAAGTGGTTCGACGAGTACGGCAAGGCCCACCCCGGCGTGCGCATCAACTACCAGTCGATCGGCTCGGGCGGCGGCATCAAGCAGCTCACCGCGCAGACGGTCTTTTTCGGCGCGAGCGACATGCCGATGACCGACGAGCAGCTCAAGGCCGCGCCGGGACCGATCCGCCACTTCCCGACGGTCCTCGGCGCGGTCGTGCCGGTCTATAACCTCGGCGATGCGAAGCTCCGCTTCACCGGGCCGCTCCTCGCCGACATCTACCTCGGCAAGGTCACGAAGTGGAACGATCCCGCGATCGCGGCGGTGAATCCGGGCGTCGCGCTGCCGGCGACCGACATCGTCGTCGTGCACCGCTCCGACGGCTCGGGCACGACGTTCATCTTCTGCGACTTCCTCTCCAAGACGTCGTCCGAGTTCAAGCAGAAGGTCGGCGCGTCGACCTCGGTGCAGTGGCCGGCGGGCGTCGGCGGCAAAGGCAATGAAGGGGTCTCGGGCCTCGTGAAGCAGACGCCGGGCGCGATCGGCTACGTCGAGCTCATTTACGCGCTGCAGAACAAGATCGCCTTCGGTGCGGTGCAGAACAAGAGCGGCACGTTCGTGACGGCGTCGCTCGAGAGCGTGACCGCGGCCGCGGCGGGCGTGCAGATGCCGGACGACTTCCGCGTGTCGATCACGAATCCGGACGGCAAGGACGCCTATCCGATCGCGTCGTTCACCTGGATCCTGCTCTATCAGAATCCGAGCGACGCGCAGCGCGCCAAGGTGATGAACGACTTCATGAAGTGGGCGCTGGGCGACGGGCAGAAAGAGGTCGCCGCGCTCGGCTACGCGCCGCTGCCGAAGGACGTGGTAGAGAAGGAGCTCGGCAAGCTTTGAGAGACCGCTTCCGCCTCCTCACCGGCGCGGTGGCCGCGCTGGTGGTGCTGATCGTCGTCGGGCTGGCGTTCGAGTTGTCGCGGCAGTCGACGCTCTCGATCGCGAAGTTCGGCCTCAGCTTCTGGACGCGGAAGACGTGGGACCCGGTGGCGGGGGAGTTCGGGGCGCTGCCGTTCATCTGGGGCACGCTTTACTCCTCGATCCTGGCGCTGCTCCTGGCCACGCCGATCGCCCTCGGCATCGCCATCTTCATCTCCGAGCTCTCGCCACGCGTCCTGCGCCAGCCGCTCACGTACCTGACGGAGCTGCTCGCGGCCATCCCCTCCATTGTTTATGGGCTGTGGGGCTTCTTCGTCCTCGTGCCGGTGGTGCGTAAGATCGAGTTGGCCGCGAAGGCACCGGCGCTCGGCGTCGGCATGGGGGCGGCGGCGGTGATCCTGGCCATCATGGTCGTGCCGTTCACGTCGTCCGTGGCGCGCGAGATCCTCAAGAACGTGCCGATGGCGCAGCGCGAAGCGGCCTACGCCCTCGGCGCGACGCGCTGGGAGGCCATCCAGGTCGCGCTCCGCTTCGGGAAGCGCGGCATCATCGGCGCGGTGATGCTCGGCCTCGGCCGCGCCCTCGGCGAGACGATGGCGGTGACGATGGTCATCGGCAACACGCCGCGCATCGCCGCCTCGCTGTTCGCGCCGCAGTACACGATGGCCGCCGTGATCGCGAACGAGTTCACCGAGGCGGCGGACGAGCTGTATCTGCACGCGCTCATCGAGGTGGGACTGCTGCTGTTCCTCATCACCATCGTCGTCAACGTCATTTCGAGGCTGCTCGTCCGATGAAGCGCAAGATCGTCTCCCGCCTCGCCGAGGTCTTCTGCGCCGTCTGCGTGCTCCTCGCGCTCGTGCCGCTGGCGCTCATCCTCTTCTACGTCATCAAGGAAGGGCTCACGTCGCTCAACCTCGCCTTCTTCACGCACCTGCCGAAGCCGGTGGGGGAGACGGGCGGCGGCATGGCCAACGCCATCGTCGGGACGCTGATCCTCATCGGCCTGGCGGCGCTCTTCGCCGTGCCGGTCGGCTGCATCGCCGGCATGCACCTCTCCGAATATCCATCGACGCGCTTCTCCTCCACGGTGCGCTTTGCCGCGGACGTGCTGAACGGCGTGCCGTCGATCGTCATCGGCCTCTTCGCCTACGGCCTGCTCGTCCTTCCGGTGAAGCGCTTCAACGCCGTCGCCGGCGGCTTCGCCCTCGGGCTCCTGATGCTGCCGATCGTCGTGCGCACGACCGAGGAGCTGCTGCGCCTCGTGCCCGCGGGCATGCGCGAAGGCGCGCTGGCCCTCGGCGCCACGCGCAGCCGGGCCGTCTTCTCCGTCATCCTTCCGGCGGCGCTCCCCGGCATCTTGACCGGCATCCTCGTGGCGCTGGCGCGCGTCGCCGGCGAGACCGCGCCGCTGCTCTTCACGGCGCTCAACAACCAATACTTCTCCACGAACATCTTTCAGCCGATCGCGTCGCTCACGGTGCAGGTCTTCACGTACGCGAACTCGCCGTACGATGACTGGCACCGCCAGGCGTGGGCCGGCGCGTTTCTCCTGGTGATGATCATCCTGACGCTGTCGATCGTCGCGCGCCTGGCCGTGCGGCGCCTGGAGAGAATGAACCGCGCATGAAGATTCACGTCCAAGACTTCGACTTTTATTACGGCGACACGAAGGTGCTGCACGGCATCAACCTCGACGTGCCGGAGCGCCAGGTGACGGCGCTGATCGGGCCGTCGGGCTGCGGGAAGTCGACGTTCATCCGCTCCATCAACCGGATGAACGACGTCATCCCCGAGGCGCGCGGCGAGGGGCTGATCGAGGTCGACGGGAAGAACATCTACGCGCCCGGCACCGACGTCGTGGCGCTGCGCCGCCGCGTCGGCATGGTGTTTCAGAAGTCGAATCCGTTCCCGAAGTCGATCTTCGACAACGTCGCGTACGGGCTGCGCATCGGCGGCATGCGCGACAAGCGCGCGCTCGCCGAGACGGTGGAGAAGTCGCTGAATCGCGCCGCGCTCTGGAACGAGGTGAAGGACCGACTGCACCAGCCGGCCATGGCGCTGTCGGGCGGACAGCAGCAGCGGCTCTGCATCGCCCGCGCGCTGGCGGTCGACCCGGAGATCCTGCTGATGGACGAGCCGGCCTCGGCGCTCGATCCGATCGCCACGACGAAGATCGAGGAGCTGATCTGGGAGCTCAAGGAGAACTACACGATCGTGATCGTCACGCACAACATGCAGCAGGCCGCGCGCGTCTCCGACCGCACGGCGTTCTTCATGCTCGGCCGCGTGGTCGAATACGCGGAGACGAATACGATCTTCATGAACCCGAAAGTGAAGATGACCGAGGATTACGTGACCGGGAGATTCGGCTGATGCACGTGCTGCGACACTTCGACAAAGACATCGAGGAGATCAAGGCGCATCTCCTCCGCATGGGCGCGATGGTGGAGGACTCGATCCAGCAGTCGATCCGCGCGCTCCTCGACGGCGATCTCGCCATGGCCGAGCAGGTCATCGCCAACGACGACCGCATCGACCAGATGGAGATCCAGATCGACCAGCTCGTCATCGAGTTGATCGCCAAGATGCAGCCGGCCGCGGGCGACCTCCGCTTCGTGGCCACGGTCATGAAGATCACGCCGGAGCTGGAGCGTATCGCCGACCTCGCCCAGGACGTCTGCGAGCGGGTGATGGAGCTGAGCCGCGAGCCGGCCATCAAGCCGATGACGTACCTGCCGCGCCTCGCCGAGGACGCGCAGAGGATGGTGCGCGACGCGCTCGACGCCTTCGTGCGCGGCGACGCCGAGCTGGCCCGCAAAGTCATCCGCAACGACGACGTCGTCGATCAGCTCACCGAGGATTCGTTCCGGGCGCTCCTGACGCACATGCTCGAGAACCCGCGCAACATCTCGCCCGCCATCCGCCTCACGTTCATCGGCAAGTACTTCGAGCGGATGGCCGACGGCGCCACGAACATCTGCGAGATGGTGGTCTACCTCGTCGAAGGTCGGATGATCAAACACTCGGCCGAAGAGCATTCATGAAACGCATTGCTCTGATCGAGGATGACAGCGACATCGCCTTCACGGTGCGGTTGAACCTGCAGCGCGAAGGCTACGACGTCACGACGTTCAACCGCGGTCAGGACGGCCTCGCCGCGATCCAGCGCGGCGGCTACGAGTTCGTCATCCTCGATCTCAATCTTCCCGACCTCGACGGCCTGACGATCTGTCGCGAGCTGCGCCGCGATGCGCGCACGCGCGAGATCCCGATCCTGATCCTCACCGCGCGCGGCTCGGAGCGTGATCGCGTGACGGGGCTGGAGCTCGGCGCCGACGACTACCTGACCAAGCCGTTCAGCGTGCGCGAGCTCGTGGCGCGCGTGGCCGCGGTGTGGCGCCGCACGCGCGTAGCCCCCGAGGACCCGAGCGTCTACGACGACGGCGAGCTGCGGATCGACGAGAAGTCGTACCGCGTCTTCCGCCACGGCACCGAGGTCAAGCTGGCCAAGAAAGAGTTCGAGCTGCTGTGGCTCCTGGTGCGCAACCGCGGCTCGGTGATCTCGCGCGAGCGCATCCTCTCCGAGGTGTGGCAGATGTCGGACGAGGTGGAGACGCGCACGGTCGACGCGCACATCCGCAACCTGCGCAAGAAAATCGGCTCGCAGCGGATCACCACGGTCGTCGGCTTCGGATACCGCTACGATCCTCCGCAATGATCTGGCGCAAGTCTCCGGACGCTGCCGCCGCCGAGGAGCGCATCGCCCGCCTCGAAGCGGAGCTTGACGCGCTACGCCGCCAGCGCGCCATCGACTTGCAGATTCTCGACGGCCTCGCCGAGGGATTGCTCGCCGTCGACCGCGAGCGGCGCGTGGTGCTGGTGAACCGCGCCTTCGCGGAGCTCTTCGACGCCGCCGACGCCGCCGGCAAGCCGCTGCACGACGTCGTGCGCGTCGCCGCCGTGTTCGAGGCGTTCGACCGCGCGCTGGCGGGGGAGGAGTCGGTGGAGCGCTTCACGACGCGCAACGTCACGCTGGAGATGCGCACGCTCCCCCTGGGCGGCGAGGCCATCGCCGCGGTGGCGATCTTCATCGACGTGACGCACCTGGAGCGCCTGGAGTCGATCCGCCGCAATTTCATCTCCGACTTCTCGCACGAGGTGCGCACGCCGCTGGCCGGGCTGCGCTCGGCGGTGGAGACGCACGACGACATCGATCACCTCACCGAGGCCGAGGGGAAGCAGCTGCGGAGGATCATGTCGCGGCAGCTGCGGCGGCTGGAGCGCCTCGTCGACGAGCTCTCGGAGCTGCACCGTATCGAGTCGGGCGACCTCCAGCTCTCACGCCAGCGCATCGACCTCCGCGCGCTCGTCGACGAGCTGGTCGAAGACTTCGCCGGCCGCGCGCAGTTCGTCGTGCGCGGCGAGCACGCCTTCGCCGAGGGGGATCCGCTGCGCCTGCAGCAGGCCCTCGGCAACATCATCGACAACGCCATCAAGTACGGCGCCGGGCCGATCGAGATCGACGCCGCGCCGGGCGAGGTGCGCATCCGCGACCACGGCGAAGGCATCGCCGATCACGAGAAGGAACGAATCTTCCGCCGCTTCTACCGCATCGACAAGAGCCGCTCCACGGACACGGGCGGCACGGGCCTCGGGCTCGCCATCGCCAAGCACATCGTGCTGCAACACGGCGGCACGATCGAGGTGGAGAGCGAGCCGGGGGAGGGGGCGACGTTCATCGTGCGGTTGCCGTGACGTCGGGCAGTGGCAACTCCGCGCTGATTCTCGTCTTCCCATCCGACGCTACGAGTCGCGAGTGCCGCCGAGGCCGCCAGCATGGTCTATGGAAGCCAGATCGAGCGCAATCATTTTGAGCAAGGGGGGTAGGAAAAACCGTTCTCGCGACACTCCGATAGCAGGATATTTCCAGCTTTCGCGATGGGTTCAAATAATCATGTTGCCACTACTGGCGTCAGCCTTTGTCTGAGCATTGGCGGGGCCGTCGGAGCCATGCTCGTCTCGGCCTCGCTATTCGCACAGAGTGCGAGTTGCAACCGCGCGCGCGCGATCGTCGAAGAAGTCAAGCAGCTGTATGCCGCAGGAAATCCGGATCATGTCGCGATTCTCGGAAAGCTAAGGACGGCGGAACAACTCTGTCCGACACTCGGCGAAGCGTGGAAGTACTCCTATTGCAGCGCGACGGCGAAGGGGGACGAAGCCTCCGCGCGGATGTATCGCGACCGCGCCATGTTCAACGGCATCACTGCTCTCGACTGTCCGGGAAGCGCCAGCGGCGCACGCGCCGTAGAAAAGACCCCGCTGCCCGGCTACGTCCGGCAGAAGTACGCGCTCGTCGTCGGGGTCGGCACGTTTCGAGATCCTTCCATCCCTCACCTTCAATACGCAGCAAAAGACGCCAAAGACTTCGCTGCAGCCCTAATCGATTCAAAACATGGCAACTTCGCGCCTGAGAATGTCACCGTTCTCACGGACCAATCCGCTACGCGCGCGGCCATTCTGAATGCCATGCAGCAGCTGTTTCTTCAGGCGCAGGAGGACGACCTCGTGGTTCTCTATGTGAGCTCCCATGGCTCACCCGGTAAGAAAGAGATGGGATTGGCCGGCGTCGGCTACATCGTCACGTACGACGCCACGATCAAGAACATCTGGGTCGATGGAATCGATTATCAGGACTTCGCCGGCAAGGCCGCGCTGATTCGCGCGCGGCGCAAAGTCGCATTCCTCGACACCTGTTTCAGCGGACAGGCAGGTGCAGGCGAAAAAGCGCTTTCGCTCGACACGGCCAGCGTCGATGAGAAAACCGCCCAAATGTTCTTATCAGGGGAGGGAAGCTACATCATCACTTCGAGCCGCGGATCGGAGCGTTCATGGGAAAGCGATCGAATCCAGAACAGCTATTTCACGCATTTCATCATCGAAGCACTTAAACGCGACGAGCAGCCGGTAACGGTTAAGCAGCTCTTCGACTACGTCGCCTCGAAGGTTGCCGACGTAGTAGCCCGTGAAAAACAGGCGCCGCAGCACCCTCTCATGATTCCGTCGACAGCCTCGGCGGACGTCCGCATCGGCGTCCTGCCGCGCCCAGTAGGAAATTGACCATTCGAGGATGCCATACATGCGAAATCATCATGCTTGCTCGCTCCGGCTCGTAAGGTTGTTGGCAGCCGCTCTTCTGTTCGCCGCCGTCGGCCTAACGGCAGGGGAGGGCTTTGGTTGGGTGAAGACGACCGCGAATCTGACCCGTACCAAGCCACCGCAGGTCTTCATCGGCGGCACGAAACTCTCGATCCGCGCGTCCAGTCAGGACCACAACGGGTCGTCAGCGGCTCAACGCCTCAAAAGTCAACTCGAGAGTCAGCTCATCGGCCACGATCGCCGGTTCTCGATCGAGGAAAGCAAGCCGGAAACGGTGATCGAGCTCAAAGTTCTCAAGGACGAATACGGCGAACGGTGGGAAAGCCGGGAAGGGCAGGAGCAGTACGACACCGGCAATCGGGATGCCAAGGGACACCGGATCTACGCCACGCGCAACGTGACACTCCAATACAAGATCGTGCGCCATAGCTTCTCGACCGCCTACAAGGTATTCGAGCCCCAGACCGGCCGGTCGCTGTTCGCGGATACGTTGAACCGGAATGTGCAGAACGAGTTCCTGAACGGCAACGGTGCGCCGGATGCGTCGACGCTGGAGTCGGGAGCGATCGATTCGATCACGGCGACGGTGACCACCCAATTGACTCCGACGAAGGAAGTGGTCGGAGTGCTCATTCCCAAAGGCAGCTTCGAAGCAGCGGGCGCCTTCGCCACCGCCGGGTTGTGGAGCAAGTACCTGGACGCTCTGGAAAAGCTGCAACCCCGTCCGAATGCTGCGGACGAGGCATACCGCCAGTACGGACTGGGTGTCGCCTACGAGGCGATGGGCTACGGCGCCGAAGATCCGGAAACGACGCTCAAGTACCTGGAACAGGCGTCGACGCATTACAACAATGCTATCGACTCGAACCCGAAGGAGGGCTATTTCCGGCAGGGATACGAGTCGGTGTTGAACCCGCTTTCGAAGAAGTCGGCGCGTGCGCCGCTCGACCGCGTTCAGGAAGCACTCGCGCAATACCAGAAGGTGAAGGAATTCGAGGAAGCGAAAAAGGCCGGTGGTGGCGGCTCCATTGACGCCGCAGGAGCAAAGGCCCTTCCGGGAGCGATCACGAACGCCCAAATCATCGAGATGCTTCAGGCCGGTCTTGCGGAGGACGTCATCATTACCTCGATCAACTCCGCACCGGCCACAGCATTCGACGTGAGTCCGAAAGCGCTGATTCAGCTCTCCCAGGCGAAGGCTACCAAGAATCTCATTCAGAAGATCCAGGCGGCAGCGAACGGCACGAAGTCTCCCGCTGAAGGAACAAAAAAGACGGCACCAAAATCTGCGAAGAAGAAAAGCTCGTAAAGGACGAGAGGAACGTATGAGTGCACCGAAGGCTCTTGGAACGGGTGAACGCGCAGCACAGGAGCACCTCCATCCCAACGATTACTGGGACTTGAACGCGAAGTGGAGGGTCGAAAGCAGCTACATCACCGGCAAACTGCTTCCGCAATGCGCCGCCGATGCCGCCAAGGATGCATCTCCCTCGCTGGGCGAGCGAGAGTTTGCGTCTTACGCGAACGACAAGTGGGTGGCCGTCGACAGTGAGCTCTCCCTGTATCGCGGCGGCGACGAGAAGGAAAACAGCACGATCGTTGACATGGCCAAGCACGATGCGTTCCGCGTCGAATCGCCCACGGCCGGTGCAGTGACGCGGATGTTGATCCTCTTCTGGGTCGCCGCCTGTTGCGAGGTGACGATCTTCGTCGTCCAGGGACTCTTCAGCGGCGGGTTCAACCCGATCATCATCCTGCTGGCTGTCCTTCTTGCGTTCGGCGGCTTCCTCGCCGGCGCCGGCCTGGGAAAGATGTTGTACGCCAGTTGGCACAACAGCTTTCTGCACGAGCCGTATCCCATTTCAGGGATCGTCTGGGCACAGTTCATTCTTGGATGCATTCTGATGCTGTCCGTTGCAGTATTCCGCGCCTACGGAGCCGGCGAGCTTGCACCCGGCATCCTGGCATTTCTGATCACGATATTGCTTGGCGCGCTCTGTACGCTTTTCGAAACACTTCACCAATTGGCTAAGCTCAAACGGGAAGCCTGTCTTCTCCGCCAGGGACAGGCGCAGACCTGGACCGCGTACGCCACGCATCGCGTCAACCTGGCACGATACAGAGAGCTGTTCCTGAGTCAGCTGGCGCAACGTGTCCGCGTCGGCGGCAACATCACGGCCACCCCGGTACCACCGAACGGACTGATCACCCTCGTCGACTCACCGATGAGGAAGGAGGCCTGACGTGAGATCGCACCTGCGCTGCCAATCCGTCCTGGTGACCATGCTCGCCTTTGTCGTCTTTGCCGCTCCGATCCGGGCCGGCTGCACACGACGCATTGCCGCCAGCGGGCCGAGCGCGCGCGTGATCGTTCTCGCCGGCGGCGACGCTTGGATGCTATTTCAGCAATACCTCTCTGAAGTGAAACAAAAGGACCTCGATGTATCGCTCTGGCAGAGTACCGTAATGATCAGCGTGGGAGGCCGTCAGGAATCGGTGAAGCTAGGATGGGCGAAGATGCTGACCGGCGAGAGTTCTGAGCGACTATGGGAACGGGCATTGTCTGGCCGAAAAGCCGACGTAAATGCCGACCTGCTGGCGCAGGCGGACGGCAGCGCGTGGGATCTCATCTGCGCCGGTCAGGCTCCAGCGGTAAAAAAGGGGCCCACGCCACCAGTGACAGGGCCTGCAGGCGTTACCGCCGCGAGGTTGTTGTCGACCGAAGCGTTAACCTATTTCAAGAGCGGCCTGCAGTATGCGGCGCGCGGGGACTATGACAATGCGATCAAAGAATGGAGAGTCGTCGAACGAATCGATCCGAAATTTCCCGACCTGCAGATGAATCTCGGTGTCGCGCTCATGCAACGGAAAGACTACGTGCACGCCGCCGAATACATGACTCGAGCGGTTCAGCAGGACGGCGGAAATCCGAACGTGCATTACAACATGGCTTGCCTTCAGGCGAGACTCGGCCAGGCCGATGACGCTGTCGCCAGTCTGACGACCGCCAAAGCTCGCGGTTTTACCATGACGGCCAAAGTCCGTCGCGATCCAGATTTCACGTCGCTGCGCGGCCGTACCGACTTCGAAGCGCTGTTTCCAAACAAATAGGAGCGTGGAGATGAAGATCCGCATCGGCCCCGCCGTACTGTTCTCGCTGCTGCTGGCGTTTTCGTCATTGTCGCTATGCGCCGATGAATCGAAGCTACGGGCTGGCACGGAGAAGGGCGCAAAGGCGCTCTTCGTCGACAGTCTCAGTGGAGCCGAAATTCAGGCGGACGGCGGAGGCAAGCCCGCTGCAAAGGATCCCACTCGCAAAAGTCATCCGAAGAAGTCTTCGGCAGTCATCTCGTCTGCGCAGCGCGTCGCATCTACAGGACTAATGTATTGGGTCGAGTGGCTGAAGCCTTCGGGAGAAGCCGTTCGGGTGACAACGGATCAGATCTTTCATTCAGGTGACCGTATTCGCGTTCATCTCACGGGAAGCGTCGATGGGGATGTGGCTGTCTATCAGCGCGATTTCCACGGTCAAGCGCTTCGACTATTCCCCGATGCGCGAGTGAACGAAGGGTCGGCGCGCGTGCAAAAGGGCGCGAGCACAGTCATTCCATCGACCTCCTCCTGGTTTCGTTTCGACGACCAGGTCGGAACCGAACGGTTGCTCGTTGTTCTCACACCTGTCGCGCATGCTCCAGCGCCCGCGACGTCCACCGTCGTCGCTTCCAGCGAGCGTCCCGGTCGGGACTACGATCAGATGCGTCCAGCAGACGGGAGTAAAGGACTCGTCCTAGAAACCGACGTGGCAAGTGCCGAGCCGGCGACATATATCGTGCGTTCCGGCGTGAGCGCCAAACCGCTTGATCCGATATCGATTGAAATCGTGCTAAAGCATGAACGATAAGGCGACGCGCAGGAGATCACCGACTCGTTATTAGCCGTCCTGCCATCGTTCACTTTCAGGCGCACCATGAGTGATGCACAACATGGCGGCACGATCGAGGTGACGAGCGAGCCGGGGGAGGGGGCGACGTTCATCGTGCGGTTGCCGTGACGGCGGGCAGCGCCGCGCAGAAGAGCGTGCCGCTGTCGTCCGACCTTTCCAGCCACACCCGCCCGCCGTGCGCCTCGGCGATCCAGCGCGCGATTGGTAACCCGAGGCCGGCGCCGGCGCCCCCGGCGTGGATGAAGCGCTCGAAGATTTTGCCGCGCAGCTCGGGGGCGACGCCGCGGCCGTCGTCGCGGACCTCGATGCGGCGCTCGCCGTCGCGCGCGACGCAGCGCACGGTGACCTCGGCGCGCGCGTTCTTGATGGCGTTCTCGACGAGGTTCGCGATCATCCGCTGCACGAGGTCTTCGTCGCCGCGCACGGCGAGGTCGGGCTCGTGCTCCTCGTGCACGGCGACGCCGCAGTCGGCGGCGAGCGTGCGCAGGCCGTGCACGGTCTGGGCGACGACTTCATCGAGGTAGAAGCGCTCGTCGCGCAGCGGGTACTGCCCGGCGTCGCCGCGGGCGAGGAGGAAGAGGTCGCGGACGATGCGCGTCAACCGGCGCACGGACTTCTCCATGATCTGCAGGCTTTCGCGATAGTCGCGCGCGTCACGGTCGTCGCGGGAGAGGGTGACCTCGAGCTCGCCCTGCAGGATGGCCACGGGGGTGCGCAGCTCGTGCGAGGCCTCGGCCATGAAGCGGCGCTGCGAGGCAAAGGCTTCTTCGACGGGCTCGAGGCTTTTGTGCGCCAGGAGGTACCCGCCGCCGGCGGCGATGAGGAGGGCGAGCGGGATGGTCAGGAGCATCGCTCTACGCAGCTCGGCGAGCATCTCCTCCTGCGCGGTCGTTGACTGGCCGGAGGCGAGGACGTAGTCGCTGTGGCCGAGGTGAAGGCGTGTGACGTTGAAGCGGATATGGTCGGATGTCTTGAAGCCGGGCGGCGGCGTGGCCGCCGCACTCCACAAGAAGACGGGATGCTCCTTGTCGCGGAACTCGCCGAGCACTTCGTCGACCGCTCGTTGCGGGAGGAGGCCGTGGTGCTCGTCGACTTCGTCGCGCAGCGTGGCCGCGATCTGGCGCGACGTGGCGGCGAGCGCGCTGTCGACGTCGCGGCGGAGCTGGCGCTTCATGACGCCGAAGCTGATGATGCCGGCGGCGACGAGCACCGCCGCCAGGACGACGCAGTACCACGCGGTGAGGCGGATGCGGATGGAATGAACGCTCATCGCGCCTCGAGAATGTAGCCCGCGCCGCGGATGGTGTGGATGAGCGCCGGCGTGCGGTCGCGGTCGACGAGGCGCCGCAGCCGCCCGACGTAGACCTCGATGAGGTTGGAGAAGGGATCGAACTCTTCGTCCCAGACGTGCTCGGCGATCTCCTCGCGCCCGACGACGCGGCCGGCGTTCGCGGCGAGGAATTCGAGGAGCGCGTACTCCTTCGTCGTCAGCACGAGCTCCGCGCCGCCGCGCGTGACGCGGTGCGAGCGGGTGTCGATGCGCAGGTCGGCGATCTCGATGACGGGGTACTGCCGCGCGCCGCCGCGGCGCAGGAGCGCGCGCAGCCGCGCCAGGAGCTCGGCGAGCTCGAAGGGTTTGACGAGGTAGTCGTCGGCGCCGGAGTCGAGGCCTTCGACGCGGTCGTCGACGGCGTCGCGCGCGGTGAGCATGAGGATCGGCACGATCGATCCCTCGGCGCGCAGGCGGCGGCAGACTTCGAAGCCGTCCGGCGGCGGGATCATGGCGTCGAGGAGGATGGCGTCGTAGGTGGCGGTGGCGGCGCGCTCCAAGGCGTCGTCGCCGTTCGCGGCGACGTCGACGGCGTAAGACTGCTCGCGCAAACCGCGGCCGAGGAAGCGGGCCATGTCGGGATCGTCTTCGACGACGAGGAGGCGCACGGCCGCATCGTAGCCGTACGGCGGCGTTTATGCCGTGTTTAGGCGCGAGTTGTGAAACTCGCGCGGCCGATGCTCGCCGCCGTGGTCTTTGCAACGTCGCTGTCGCTCGACGACGCCGCGCGCCTGGCGCTGCAGCAGGCCTCGGCGTACAGCCAGGCGCAGAACGAGGAGCGCGCCGCGGCGCTCGACGTGACGCAGGCGCGCGCGGCGCTCTTGCCGCGGCTGCGCGACTCATTCACGGCGACGTACAACAAGCCGCTGCATCCGGGGAGCGAGGAGCCGGCGTTCATCGCCCAGAACGCGGCGCGCGAATATCAGAATCTCTTCGGCGTCGAAGGGACGCTCGACTTCGGCACGCGCGCGGCGGTGGCGCGGGCGCGGGCTCTCCTCGCGGCGGCGCACGCGGGGACGGAGATCGCCCGGCGCG
>DATELQ010000165.1:0-74435 GCA_035276475.1 Thermoanaerobaculia bacterium
AGTCGGCCGCCTCGTTCGCGCCGATGGCGTTGAGAAGGGCAAGCTTGGCGTTCTGCTCGTCGTTCTGCGCGACGAGGAGGGCCTGCCGCGCCCGCGCCACCTGCACATTCGCCTGCGCGACGTCGAGGCGCGTGCCGGTGCCGGCCGCGAATTCGTCCTGCGCCGATTTCAGCAAGCGCTCGAAGAGGGTAATGTCGGCTTGGCGCGAGGCCACCTGCGTCGCGGCGCGCTGCGTCATCAGATAGAGGCGCGCCACGGCGGCGGCGACGTCGTTCTCCGCCGCCTCGACGTCGTAGCGCGTGGCGTTCTCCGCCTCGCGCAACGCGCGCAAATGCCGCAGCGCGGCGAGGTTGAAGACCTGCATGGCCGCGGCGAGCTGCGCGTCGGTGACGTTGAACGGGCCGACGACAGGCGGCTGCCCGGGGAGCTCGAAGCCGAATGTGGCCAGGTTGATCGACTGGCTGTAGCGGAGGAGGCGCGCGTCAACTTGCGGTAACAGGCTTCCGAACGCCTCGCGCCGTGCCACGGCGGCGCGCTCTTCGGCCGAGCGCGCCAGCGCCGCCTGCGTGCCGGCACCGAGAGCCATGCGCACCGCGTCCGGCAGAGTCAGGCCCAACGTCTCGGCTTCAGCGGGAAGAGCGAGGATCAGCAGAAGTGCGGCGACACGGCGAGGCATCCGTCAAAGATCCTGAGGGTGCGGTGCAAGGGTCGCGCCCCAGCGGGCGCACGCTGTGCGCCCCTACGACGACGCCGGCGTCCCGCCGCGCTTCTCGGCAAACACGCCGATCAGCTTCATGATCACCGGCAACCCCGTTGTGAGGGCGGTGGCGAGGGCGACGGTGGTCGACAGAAGATCCTTCTGCGTCGCGAAGAGCAGCAAGAGGAAGCTGATGATGACGACGAAGAAGGGGATGCGCAGCATGTCCCAGGTGCTGTTGCCATACTCCGCGCGGGCTTGGCTGACGAGGTTCTCGCGCTGCGCCGCCGCGAGAACGTAGAGGCGGAACGTCTCGCTGAACAGCTCGATGTTCGGCCCGCGCCGCACGAGCCCGCGGGCGATGAGCCGCCGCAGCGCGCGGCGATTGCGGCCGTTGGCCAGGCCGTTGTGCGCGAGCTGGTAGAGCAGGAGCTTCTCGTCGCTGCGGCAGGTGCTCCAGAGCCCCGCGTAGTAGGTCTCGGCGCGCTCGCCGATCTCGTCGAGGAGGTGCGTGCGCTCGCCGTCGGGCTCGAGCTCCTCGCGCAGCCGCCGCAGGAACGGGTTGTACTGCGTTTCCCGCTGCAGCCAGTTTTTCGGCTCGCTCGGCGCGAGACGGCTGCGCGTCCGGTAGTCCTTCCGCCGCTGCCACTCCTGATGTCGCAGCTCCAGCTCCTCGGCGGTCACGACGACGAAGCGGTCGAGGAGCGCGCGCCAGCGCGCGAGCGTGTCGGTCGGTGCGATGGTGAAGAGGAACGCCGGCGTGTAGGCGGAGAGGATGACGACGGTGCGGTCGGGGAGCGCCATCAAGCGCTCCAGCCAGCGCAGCTTCTGCGCGCTGGCGCTCTCATCGTGCACGCCGTGCTCGAAGTCGAGGATGCGGATGTTCTTCCCCGCGGCGCTGCTGTCGAGCTTCGCCAGCGCCTGGTCCCACTCGCCCGTGCGGGCGATCTCTTCGAACGAGACATCGACGAACGGCATCGGGTCGCTGCCGGTGATCGACTTCGCGTCGCGGTCGCGCCGCACCAGGAAGATGTGATCGCCGAGCGTGGGGCTGAGCGGCAGGCGCGCCATCCAATCGGGCTCGCTGACGTCGATGAGCAGCACGCGCGAGGCGATGAACCCGGTCGCGTACCAGAAGACGGCCAGAAGAGCGAGGCCGCAGAGGAGGGCCGACAGCGCGTCGGCGCCGCCCATGACGGAGATCGGCGGCCGCGGCGTGTAGATCTCGATCGTCTGATCCTCGGGTTTCGCACGCGGCCACAGCTTGCCCGTCACGTCGGGATCGAAGCGCACCTTGCGCGTCAGCTTCATCTCTTCGTTGCTGCTGTACCAGCGCCAGAGGCAATCGGCGGAGCCCTGCGCGAAGAGCGGACGGATGGCCGTGGAGTCTTCGTACATCGCCGGCAGCATCCGCGCGATGGTCGCCATCGGCCTCGGGTCGCACGCAACCGTTTTGCCGAGGCAGAGCGCCCACGTGCTGCCGAACATCTTGCCGAGGATGTCGGGGCGCTCGATGTCGTGCGCCTTCACCGGGATGCCGCCGCTCTGCACGCTCAGCCGCTCGAGCCTCTCGATGCGTCCCTCGAGATCGGCGGCCGCGCGGAGCTGGCCGTACTTCACGAGGAGGTCCGCCTGCACTTCGCGGCTGATGTTGAAGAACGCCGTGACCGGCAGCGTCGTGCAGAGGAGGAGCAGCAGCACGCCGCAGGCGCGGTAGAGGTGCGTGTAGCGGATCGGCACGCGCACGAGGAACTGGGTCATGCCCTTCTTGCCGCGCGACGTCGACATCAACACCGCAGTGAGCGCCGCGATGACGATGGCGATGACGACGAGCACGATGTGCGCGGTCCGCGGATAGCCGGAGAAGAACCGCCCCTGCGCGACGTCGTAGCGCAGCAGCACGACGAAGAGAAAGGCGTTGGCGATAATCCACAGCGCCGCGGCGACGTTGAAGCGCCGCCGGTTCGTGGAGCGGTGCAGCACGAGGTAGGTGCTGAGCGTGGCGATGGCCGGAATGAGCAGCACGGCGTAGAACGCCGACCACGGCTTCAGCACGTACGCCGTCAGCCCGAAGAGAATGAGCAGCGCAAGATAGATGATGCAGAGGCGAAGGTAGTCGAGGCGGCGCGGCTCATCCGGCCAGATGCTCGGCGCGCGGTATCGCGGGACGGCGATGAGCGTGACGATGTACAGGACGATGTACGGCGCTGCTGCCAGGAGGAGCAGAACGAGCGTGAGCAGCGCCGCCTCGACATTCAGAACCCGGGCAAGACGTTTGGCGCGGAAGGTGACGAGCGTCCATGGCGAGCCGGCCAGAGGCCGGACGAACATCGACTGGTCCTCGCCCCAGTAGCTCGCCGCGACCGTCGTGGCGTGCCGCGCCAGGACGGCCGAACGGAGGTCGCGGTTGCGGTCCGTCTCCGCGAAGAAGTTCTCGTAGCCGATGCGCTCCGTGTCGGAGTGATAGACGACCTCACCGCTTTCTTCGATGATCGCGAACTGCACGCCGGGCGGGCGGACGGCGTTGGTGAGGTCGATGAGATCGGTGGAGAGGGCGATGACGCCGTCCGCGCCGCTGCGGTGTTTCGCCAGCACAGCGCGCACTTCGCCGGTCGCGCGTGAGCGCACCCACTCCAGCACGTACGGCTGGTCGCCGACCGTCCACGTCCGCCCTTTCAAGGCGTCGCGGAAGTACTGGCGGTAGCCGCTCTCCGTGAGCGGCACCTGTCCCTGCGCCTGCGCGGCGAAGCGGAGGACCTGCTTGCCGGCGCCGTCCATCCAGGCGACGGAGTCGACGTACGGATAGGGGCCGACGACGCCGGCCGCCGTGAGCTCCGCCGGGATCGGCTGCGAGGTCGTCGGCGCGTTGTTGGCCGGCACGGGGTACGCCTGCTCCACGCGCTCGAGCACGAGCATGGCCCGCCGCACGTTGCCGGCGAAGTCGGCGACGACGCGCTGGCTGAACGCGTCGAGCTGGTCGTCGGCCTCCTTGGCCAGCCGGTGGTAGGCGAAGACGTCGAGCGCCGCCAGCGTCAGTACGCACGCGCCGACGGCGGTGCAGACCACGAGCAGCGCGACGTCGGTGAGCGTCAGCTCCTCGCCCGGATGAATGAGGGCAATGCGCAGGAACGGCCAGCAGCAGAGCGCCAGAAGAGCGATGCCGACGGCGACGAAGACAACCGACACGGAGACGGCCGTGACGCTGTAGCGAAAGCGCGGCGCGCCGACGAGGCCGCAGACGATCAGCTGCTTCGTCTTCCCCTCGGTGCTGGCCTCCCGATACGCCAGTACATACGGCTGCGTGAAGAGGAGATATTCGTCGTCGCCGAGGATGACGCGAGACTGCCGCGTCGACACGAGGAGCGACGACGGATTGAGCGGCGTGTATTCGCGCCAGCCTTTCTTCTCGTACAGAGCGCCGAGATTCGCGATCGACAGCGTCGCACCGCTCTCGCGCTCTTTCTTCGCGCGGATCTGGCCGCGCAGGCGCTCGGCGTTGCGCGCGGAGAGATCGTCGTCGTCAACGTCGTCGCCGTCTTCGTTGCCGAGGAGCGACGACGTCGGCGGCGGCGTGCGGAGGCTGAAGAGGATCTGGCCGCTGGCGTCGGCGAGCAGCACGACGTCGAACGCGGAGCTGACGCGGCGCGCAAAGATCGGTTTGAGGAGGAGGTCGAGCGGGAGGTTGCCGCCGGCTCCTTTTGTGTCCTGCACCCGGAACTGCGGTCCGCGCGGCGTTTCGACGATGCCGGTCTGGACATCCTTGACCTCGGCGTGCGTCTCAATGTGGGCTTCGGGGATGGCCACGCCGTCCCTGAAGAAACTCGAGTACATGGCCGCGCGCCCTCGGATTTGCGCCGTCAGCGTCGAGATCAGACGGAGGTTCCGGCCGGTGTAGTAGATGACCTGGTTGCGGTAGAAGGCGTAGTACCCAGTGGCGGCGATGGCGATCACCGCTATGGTCACGATGAGCGGCGCACGGACGGTCCGTGCGGCCTTCGCAGCTGCGGGCTTTTCCTCCTCCATCGTTTCGGCCTTACTAGTGGAGTGACGGGAACGTCGCTTTCGTTTCACAAGGAGTTCATTGACAAAACGGCTCCGGCGGCGAATATTGAGATTCAAATCGTCGTTTTCGGATCGTCCAAGAGGGAGAGACCGCCATCATTACCGTCGACCAATTGCCGGACAGCCGGCGCGCGATCCTTCTCGCCCTGAAGCGGGAGGGGCCGACCACGATCGCCCGTCTCGCCGCGGAGCTCGAGCTCACTGGCGAGGCCGTCCGGCAGCAGTTGCTGCAGCTCCAGCGCGAGGGATGGATCGAAGCGAAGCTCGCCCACGAGCAGGAGCGCGGCCGCACGGGCCGCCCCGCGACGCGCTACAGCCTGACCGAGGCCGGCGACCATCTCTTCCCGAAAAACTACGACCTCCTGAACGTGGCCATGCTCGACGCCGTCTCCGAGGAGCTCGGCTCCGAGGCTGCGGTGCGCGTGCTGCGCCGCGTGACCGACGAGCGCGTTGCCGCCGCCGAGGGGCAGGTGCGCGGGCTCCCGCTCGAGGAGCGCGTCAATGCGCTCAAGAGCCTCTACTTCGAGAGCGATCCGTACATGGACGTCGAGCCGGCGTCGGACGGCTTCTACCTCGTCGAGCGCAACTGCCCGTTCTACAACACGGCCATGCGCCGCCCGATCCTCTGCAACGTCTCCATCAACGCCCTGACCCGCCTCCTCGGCGTCCGCGTCGAGCGCGAAGAGCGCTTCCAGAACGGCGACGGCCGCTGCGTGTTCCACGTGCACGCGAACGAGCCGGTGGATGCGGCGGCGTGGGGATTTCGAATCGAGGAGTAATTACTCCTTCCACTCGATCCAAACCGTCTTCACATTCACAAACTCCCGTATCCCGTGCTCGCCCAGCTCCCGGCCGAACCCGGAGTGCTTCACACCGCCGAACGGCACGCGCGGGTCCGACGCCACCATCGCGTTGACGAAGACCTGCCCTGACTCGATCCCGGCGATGAACTGCTGCGCCTCGGCGCGGTCGCGCGTGAAGACGGCGGCGCCGAGGCCGAAGGGGGTGTCGTTCGCGACGGCGATCGCCTCCTCGGCGTTCTTGACGCGGAAGAGCGCTGCCACCGGGCCGAACGTCTCCTCGCACGCCGCCGGGGCGCCGTGCGGCAGGTTGGCCAGCACCGTCGGCGCGTAGAAGTTCCCGCGCTCGCCGATGCGCGTGCCGCCCGTCAAGAGCTTCGCGCCCGCTTCAACCGAGCGGCGCACCTGCGCCTCGATGTCGTCGACGATCTGTGGCATCGCCAGCGGGCCGATCTCCGTCGCCTCGTCGAGCGGATCGCCGACTTTGAGCGCGCGCATCGCTTCGACGAAGCGCCGCTCGTACTCGTCCGCGATCGCCTCGTGCACGATGAAGCGCTTCGCGGCGATGCACGACTGCCCGTTGTTGACGATGCGCGCCTTCACGCCGATCGACACGGCGTCGCCGAGGTCCGCCGAGGGCATGACGATGAAGGGATCGCTGCCGCCGAGCTCCAGCACGCTCTTCTTGATCTTCTTCGCCGCCGTGCTCGCGACCGAGGCGCCGGCGGGCTCGCTGCCGGTGAGCGTCGCCGCCTTCACGCGCTCGTCCTCGAGGATGCGCGCGACCTGGTCGGATCCGATGAGCAGCGTCTGGAACTCGTGCGCGTCGAAGCCGGCGTCGCGCAGCACCTCCTCGATCGCCAGCGCCGACTGCGGTACGTTCGACGAGTGCTTCAAGAGGCCGACGTTGCCGGCCATGAGCGCCGGCGCGGCGAAGCGGAAGACCTGCCAGAACGGAAAGTTCCACGGCATGACGGCGAGCACCGGCCCCATCGGCTCGTAGCGGACGTAGGAGTCGTACGCGCTCGTTTCGATGTGCTCCTGCGCGAGATGGATCACGGCGTTGTCGGCGTAGTAGCGGCAGACGAGCGCGCATTTCTTCACCTCGGCCACCGCCGCGGTGATCGGCTTCCCCATCTCCAGCGTGATCGTGCGGCCGTAGTCCTTCGCGCGCTCTTCGAGGATCTCCGCGGCGCGCGTCATTCGCTGCGCACGCTCCGAAAACGAGCGTTTGCGGTTGACCTCGAACGCGGCTGCGGCACGCTCGAGTGCTGCGTCGATCTCGCGGTCGGTGAGCGATTCGAATGACCGAATCAGCTCACCCGTGGTAGGGTTGATGGAACCAATCGGCATCTTCAAATACCTCTGTCCGGAAGGAGCTCTCATGAAGCATATGCGCTTCCTCGTCTCCCTTTCCTTCGCACTCCTCGTGCCGTTCTCTGCGCTCGCGCAGAGCTCGAACGGCGCGATCAACGGCAACGTCGTCGACAACTCCGGCAGCGCCCTGCCGGGCGTCACCGTGACGGCGACGAACGTTGCCACCTCCGTGGCGCGCACGGCCGTCACCAACAGCGCTGGGCACTACGAGATCCCGCTCTTGATGCCCGGCGTGTACCGCGTCGATAGCGAGCTCTCCGGCTTCCAGCCGCAGAAGTTCGACAAGATCGTCGTCAACGTCGGCACCTCCGTCACGCTCGACATGCGCATGAAGCCGGGCGTCGCCGAGACCGTCACCGTCACCGCGGCCGCGCCGCTCGTGGAGACGACGAAGTCGGAGGTCTCCTCGGTCGTGAACGACAAGGCGATCCAGAACCTCCCGGTCAACGGCCGCAGCTTCATCGACTTCGTCCTGACCACGCCGGGCGTCGTGCGCGATCCGCGCGCGGGCGACATCAGCTTCGCCGGCCAGCGCGGCACGCTCAACTCCATCGTCGTCGACGGCGCCGACAACAACAACACCTTCTTCGGCCAGTCGCTGGGACGCACCGGCTCCGGCCGCGCGCCCTACCAGTTCAGCCAGGACGCGGTGAAGGAGTTCCAAGTCAACGCCAACAGCTACTCCGTTGAGTACGGCCGCGCCGGCGGCGCGGTGATCAACGCCATCACCAAGTCGGGGACGAACGACTTCGACGGGTCGCTCTTCGAGTTTTACCGCGACAAGAAGTACCGCGC
Source organism: Thermoanaerobaculia bacterium (assembly GCA_035276475.1). Taxonomy (GTDB): domain Bacteria; phylum Acidobacteriota; class Thermoanaerobaculia; order Gp7-AA8; family Gp7-AA8; genus DATDFB01. The sequence goes on from DATELQ010000165.1 coordinate 7,732, forward strand.
CCAGGACTACCTCAACGTCGTGCGCCAGGATGCCCTCGGCATTCCGGTGGCCAAGAGCCCGTACCACTTCAACCAGTTCGGCGGCAGCGTCGGCGGCCCGATCGTGCGCGACAAGCACTTCTTCTTCGCCAACGTCGACGCGCAGCGCAACTCGATCCCGAACGACACCTTCCTCGCCGGCACGCTGCCGAGCGACGCGGCGTCGCAGGCGACGGTCGCGTTCCTCACGCCGCGCGCCGTCCCGTACACGCAGAATCAGAACCAGAACGTTTACCTCTTCAAGACCGACTCCGAGCTCACCAACGCCAATCACCTCTCCGCGCGCTTCAACCGCCAGACCTTCACCGGCGTGAACTTCGAGAACGGCGGACCGCAGAGCGCGCCGGAGCACACCGGCAACTCGCTGGTGAACACGAACACGCTCTCGCTCGTCGACTCGTGGGTCTTCAGCAACGCGCTCTTCAACGAGGCGCGCGCGCAGTACGCGAAAGACCGTGAGCCGGGCCTGGCCAACAGCACTGACCCCGAGGCGACGATCCGCCAGGCCGGGACGACGGTGCTGGTCATCGGCCGCAACAGCTTCAGCCCGCGCGAGACCACGCTCCGCCGCCACCAGTTCGCCGACACCGTCACCTTCGTCACCGGCGCGCACACGGTCAAGGGCGGCTTCGACTACAACAAGGACAACATTCTCAACTTCTTCCCCGGCAACTTCAGCGGCGTCTACACCTTCAACTCGCTGGCCGATTTCCCGAACAAGCCGGCCACCTACCTACAGAACTTCGCCGGCGCCGGCACCGACGGCGGCACGACGCACCCCGACCTCACCGACCTTGCCTTCTTCCTCGGCGACGAATGGCGCGTCACGCCCACGCTCACATTCAACGCCGGACTGCGCTACGACCGACAGAACTTTGCCCAGCCGAAGATCACGAATCCTGATCCGCAGCTTCTCGCGGCGGGCCTTAACACCGGGCGCATCCCCGAGGACAGCAACAACTATGGGCCGCGCGTCGGCTTCGCCTGGACGCCGGGCGACGGCCGCACCGTCGTCCGCGGCGGCTACGGCATCTTCTACGGCCGCACGCCGGCCATCATGATCGGCACCGCGCACTCGCAGAACGGCATTCAGGTGCTGTCGATCAACTTCCCGGCGGCGCAGTTCCCGGTCTGGCCGAACCGCTTCGACACGCTGCCGGCGTCGCTGGCGTCGCTGCCGCAGAACATCTTCGTCTTCGACCCCGACTTCCAGAACCCGCGCGTACAGCAGTCGAGCCTCGGCTTCGAGCGCGCCATGACCAACGACCTCAGCGTCGGCGTGAGCTACCAGTACGTGAAGGGCTCCGACCTGCCGCGCACCGTCGACGTCAACATCGCCAACCCGGTGACGGCGACAGTGACGACGCCGAGCGGCCCCGTCACCTACACGAAGTACACCGCCAAGCGCTTCACGAACTTCAACCGCGTGCTGGAGTTCCAGAGCAACGCGCGCTCGCAGTACAACGGCATCACCTTCGACGTGCAGAAGCGCTTCTCGAGCAATTGGCAGGCGCGTCTCGCCTACACGTACGCGAAGGCGAAGGACGACCGTCCCGATGCGACGTCGGTCGTGCCCGGCACCGACGACGCCAAGAACGCCATGGATGCGCTGAACCTCGGCAACGAGTGGGCGTACGCCGACACGGACGTCCGCCATCGCGTGGTCCTCAGCGGCGTCTGGAGCCTCGGCTACGCCGATCGCATCCAGAACCGCGTCGCCCACGCGTTCCTCAGCGGCTGGTCGCTGAGCGGGATTGCCAGCTACCAGAGCGGCCAGCCGTACACGCCGGTCATCAACGGCGATCTGAACGGCGATTTGAACCGGGTGAACGACCACATCGATCCGCGCAACTCTCTGCGCCTGCCGTCGCAGACGTCGATCGATCCGCGCCTGACGAAGGAGATTCCGATCTTCGGCGGCGCGCGCCTGCAGCTCATCGCCGAGGCGTTCAATCTGACGAACAAGTCGAACGTGACGCGCGTGCGCAACACGGCCTACAACCTCTCCGGCACGACGCTCACCGCCGTGGCGCCGACGCTGCCGGCCGGCTACCAGTCGCCCTCGGCGACGGCCGGCCCGCGGACCTATCAGTTCGCGGCGAAGTTCTTGTTCTAGGTCACGGGTCACAGGGAACGGGGCACAGGTGGTTTACCTGTCACCCGTTCCCTGTTCCCTGTCCCCTTGACATTGCGCATTAGTAAATATACGTTCATTTACTAATGGGCCGCCCGCCGACCATCACTCGCGAAGATGTCCTCGAGACCGCCCGCCGCGTCTTCGCCACGAAGGGCTTCGAGGCCACGACGCTCGCGGACATCGCGGCGGAGCTCAACGTCACCCCCGCGGCGCTCCTCCGCCACGCCAAGTCGAAGCAGGCCCTCTTTGCCGCGGCCATGGGCGCGCGGCACATCGAGATGCCGGCGGCGATCATCCATCTGCAGATGACCGGCGGCGCCGAGGACCCGCGCATCGTGCTGCGCCGGCTCGCCGAGGAATTCGTGCCCTTCGTCTCGAACACCATCGCCGAGAACCTCGCCATCTACATGCACCGACGCTCGCAGACGTCGATCGTTCTCCCCTTCGACGTCAGCGCCGAGGACTCGCCGCCGCGGCGCGGCCTCCGCATCGTCGCCGACTACTTCCGCCGCGCCGCCGAGGCTGGGGTCATCCGCGTCAAAGACCCGCGCGCGGCGGCGCTGCTCTTCATGGGATCGCTGCAGTCGTACGTCCTTCTCCACCAAGTCTTCAACGTCGCATCGAAGCCGTATCCGCTGAACGACTACATCGACGCTCTCATCGATCTCTGGACCAGCGGAGCCATTGGAGGTACCCGTGCCCGAAGTAAGAAAACTGCTGCCCCGCATCGCCGTGCTGGTGGTGCTGGCGACGCTGGTCGTGGCCACGCTCGTGTGGTGGCGCGCCCAGCGGCGGCCGAAGGAGATCGTCCTCTCCGGAACGCTCGAGGCGCGCACGGTCGAAGTGGGGTCGCTCACCGGCGGCCGCGTCGTCCGCGTCCTCGCCGATGAAGGGCAGCACGTCGCCGCCGGGCAACTGATCGTCCAACTCGAGACGACCACGATCGACCGCCAGCTCGCCGAGCAGCGCGCCGCCATCGACGCCGCGAAGGCGAACCTGGCAAAGGCGCTCGCCGGTCCGCGCTCCGAGGAGATCGCCCAGGCTGCGGCGGTGGCGTCAAACGACGAGCGCGACCGGCGCCGCCTCGAAGCGCTCTGGCGCGACGGCATTGTCGCCAAGCAGATGTACGACGACGCCGCCACGAAGGCGAAGACCTCGGCCGAGCAACTCCTGATGCTGAAGCGCGGCACGCGCAAGGAGGACATCGACGCCGCGAGTGCGCAGGTGGAGCAGCAGCAGCGCCGTCTCGACACCTTGATGAAGCAGCGCGCCGAGACGAACGTCGTCGCCCCGAACGCCGGCACGATCCAGTCGATGGTGTTGCGCCCCGGCGACCTCGTCGCGCCGAACCAGCCGGTCGCCGAGATCCTCGAGCCGAACGAGCTGTGGGTGCGCGTCTACATCCCCGAGACGCAGCTCAACCTCGTCCACGTCAACCAGCCGGTGCGCATCCGCATCGACAGCGGCGAGACCTTCCCCGGCCACATCGCCACGGTTGCCAGCAAAGGCGAGTACACGCCGCGCAACGTGCAGACGCGCGCGCAGCGCGTCGAGGAAGTGTTCGCCGTGAAGGTGATCGTCGACCCGAACCCGAAGCTCAAGGCCGGCATGGCCGCCGACGTCGACCTGGGTGTGAAGGGAACGCTCGAATGAGCGAGGTCGGCGTGGATGTGCAAGGCGTCACGAAGGACTTCGGCACCGTCCGCGCCCTCGACAACGTCACCCTCCAGGTCCCTCGCGGCGAGATCTTCGGCCTCCTCGGCCCGAACGGCTCCGGCAAGTCGACGCTCATCCGCATCCTCTGCGGCCTCCTCGTTCCCACCGCCGGCCAAGCCAGCGTCGACGGCTTCGACGTCGAGAAAGAAGGCGAGCAGGTGCGCCGCCACATCGGCTACGTCTCGCAGGCCTTCTCGCTCTACCGCGACCTCACCGTGCTGGAGAACCTCGAGTTCTTCAGCTCCATCTACCGCCTCAAAGGCGCCGAGCGCCGCGAGCGCATCGAGTGGGCGATCGACCTCACGCACATCGGTCCGTACCGCGACCGCCTCGCCGGCGCGCTCTCCGGCGGATGGAAGCAGCGCCTCGCGCTCGCCGCCGCGCTCATGCACCGCCCGCGCGTCATCTTCCTCGACGAGCCGACCGCAGGCATCGACCCCGTGGCGCGCCGCGAGCTGTGGGACCTCCTCTTCGAGCTCGCCGGCGGCGGCGTGACGATGTTCGTGACGACGCACTACATGGACGAGGCCGAGCGCTGCGCCTCGGTCGGCTACCTCTACATGTCGAAGCTCATGGTCGTCGGCCGTCCCGACGCGTTGAAGCAACTCCCCGAGGTCACGCCTGAGGGGACTCGGCGCGTGCAGGCGGAGGCGAGCGAAGGCGTCGCGAAGCTGATGACATCGGCGCGCACGCTAGCGTACGTCCGGGCGGCCACGATCTTCGGCACGTCGCTGCATCTCCTCGTCGACGCGAACGTCGCCGACTCGAAGATCGAGCACGACCTCGAGTCCTTCGCCCTCGGCAACGTCACCATCAGTCCGATCGACCCATCGCTCGAAGACGTCTTCGTGCGCCTGACCGAAACGCGAGGTGCGGCATGACCAACGGCTTCGTCGCCATGTTCCGGAAAGAGCTGACCCAGATGATGCGCGACCGCGGCACGCTCTTCTTCGCCCTGCTCGTGCCGGTCCTGGAGCTCGTGCTCTTCGGGGTCATCGACATGAACGCGAAGAACATCCCCACCGCGGTGCTCGACCTCTCGCAGACGCAGGAGAGCCGGCGGTTGCTGGAGCAGTTCAACGCCACCGGGTACCTGCGCATCACCGAGTACGTGCAGTCGCGCGCGCAGCTGCAGCACGCCATCGTGGCCGGGAAGGCGCAGGTGGCGATCGAGATCCCGCCCGACTACGCGCGCAACCTGACGAGCGGGAGGCAGGCCGACGTGCTCGTGGCCATCGACGGATCGGATTCGACGGTGGCGTCGCAGGCGCTCTCCGCCGCGAACGGCGTCGTGCTGCAGAACGCCATCGCCACGGTGCTGGAGCGGACGCACACCACGCCGCCGCTCGAAGTGCATCCGCTGATGATGTTCAACCCCGACATGCGCAGCGCGAACCTCCTGATCCCCGGCCTCATTGCCATCCTGCTGACATTCTCGGGGACGATCCTGTCTGCCTTCGCCATCGTGAAGGAGCGCGAGCGCGGCACGCTCGAGCAGCTCATGGTCACGCCGGTGTCGCCGCTCGCCGTCGTCGTCGGCAAGCTCCTGCCGTACCTCGTCCTCGCCTACATCCAGCTCATCATCATCGTCGTGCTGATGAACGTCCTCTTCCGCGTTCCAATCCACGGGAGCATCTCGCTGCTCATGCTTCTCTCGCCGATCTACCTGCTGTCGCTACTGTCCGTCGGCCTCCTCGTCTCCGCGCACGCGAAAACGCAGATGGAAGCGATGCAGCGGGCAATGTCAGTGCTGCTGCCGTCGGTGCTTCTCTCCGGCTACATCTTTCCGATCGCCTCGCTCCCGCTGCCGCTCCGGGCGATCTCGCACATCCTCCCGGCGACGTACTACATCCGCATCGCCCGCGGCATCGTCATCCGCGGCGCCACGTTCGCCGACCTCTGGGAGCCGGTGCTGGCGCTGGTGGTGATGTCGTTGGTGCTGATCGCCGCGAGCGCGCGGGCGTTTCAGAAGACGGTGAGCTAAGCCGAGGGATTTCTGCGAGTTGGGCGGGCGGTATAATGCACGTCGCTCAGGTGCAAATGGTATTTACTGTCATCTACGTGGAGGCGCGCGACGGGGCCGTGCTCGCTTACGTGCCGGAGCTGCCGGGCGCGCAGGCGCAGGGAAGGAATCGGGAGGAGGCGCGGCTCCGGCTGCAAGATGCCCTGAAGGCGACGCTGCAGGCAAATCGGCGGCGGACGCGCGCGTTTTTCGCCGGTCTGCGCGAGCTAGGAAATGAGACGATCGAGGCGTAAGGATCGACGGTAGAGGGATCTGGAGCTGTTTGCAGATGATTCCGGCGATGTCGTCGTTCGTCGTCGCCTCGCGAGGCACCGAAGCACTCTGCCCGCTGGCCGGATTGAACCACTGCTCGTGATAGTCGCTTTTCTCGAGGACGTAGCAGCCGTGGAATTCCAAATGGCGGACGAACAGGTAACGCCGCATATCCGTCCATTCTAGCAGCGAACACTTGCAGCATATCCACACGTCGGTGGCTGCCCTAGCAGCGAACTCGATGGAAACAGCGATGCCGATCAATACGTTCACGGCGGTTTTCGAAGAAGCCGAGGAAGGCGGCTATATCGCCTATATCGCGGAGGTTCCGGGTGCAACGACGCAGGGCGAAACGCTCGCTGAGGCGCGGGAAAATCTTCGTGAGGCCGTCGAACTGGTCCTCGAGGCCAACCGCCGCTTAGCGCTGGATCGGCATGAAGGCCAAGTGCGAATTCAAGAGCGGTTGACCATCGGCGATTAACAGGGCAATGGGATGCCAGCGTCGAGTAGACGTTGCGAACGACTCCGATCTTGATCTCATTGTGACGCGGTACCCGTGCGGGCCTGACCAGATCGTGTGCCGCCCACCCGCGCGCAGCTTTGTGCACCCGTGCTGCCGGAGGTGGCGTTCGAAGTCGCGTAGCTTCACAGGACGTACCGCGACAAATCCTCGTCCTTGATCACGTCCGCCAGCACCCGCTGCACGTACGGCGCGTCGATCGTCACGCTCTGGCCGTCCATGTCCGAGGCCTCGAACGACAGCTCGTCGAGGAGGCGCTCGAGGATCGTGTGAAGCCTCCGGGCGCCGATGTTCTCGGTCTTGTCGTTCACCAGCGCGGCGTAGCGCGCCACCTCGGCGATGGCGTCGTCGGCGAAGTTCAGGGTCACCCCTTCAGTCGACAGCAGGGCGGTGTACTGGGTGGTCAGGGCGTTCTTCGGCTCGCGGAGGATGCGCACGAAGTCGTTCTCGGTCAGCGACTCCAGCTCGACGCGGATCGGGAAGCGCCCCTGCAGCTCCGGGATCAGGTCGCTCGGCTTGGCGACGTGGAACGCGCCGGCGGCGATGAAGAGGATGTGGTCCGTCTTCACCATCCCGTACTTCGTGTTCACCGTCGTCCCTTCGACGATGGGCAACAGGTCGCGCTGCACTCCCTCGCGCGAGACGTCGGGGCCGCTCGACGCCGCTTGGCGGCCGGCAATCTTGTCGATCTCGTCGAGGAAGACGATGCCGCTCTGCTCGACGCGCTCGATCGCTTCGCGCGCCACGTTCTGCTGGTCGACGAGCTTGTCAGCTTCCTCCTGCACGATCAGCGGCCGGGCCTCGCCGATGCGCATCTTCTTTCGCTTCGAGCGCCCGCCGAAGAGGCCGGGGAGCATGTCCTTCATGTTCACACCCATCTCTTCGACGCCCTGCGCGGTGAAGATCTCGAACGACGGGAACTGCTGCTCCTTCACGTCGATCTCGATCTCGCGCTCGTCGAGCGCCCCTTCGTCGAGCCACCGCCCGAGCTTCTCCCGCGTCGCGGTCGGCGACTCCTCCTCGGGCGTGCCGACGAACGCCGGCACTGCGCCGCTGCGGCGCGACTCCGGCAGAAGAAGGTCGAGGATCCGCTCGCGGGCGTTGTGCTCGGCCGTGGCGCGGTGGAGCTTGGCCTTCTCGTCGCGCACGAGCTTCACGCCGATTTCCGTCAAGTCGCGGACGATCGACTCCACGTCGCGTCCGACGTAGCCGACCTCCGTGAATTTCGAGGCCTCGATTTTCATGAACGGCGAGTGCGTCAGGCGCGCCAAGCGCCGGGCGATCTCCGTCTTCCCGACGCCGGTCGGGCCGATCATGATGATGTTCTTCGGCGCGATCTCGTCGCGCATCTCGACCGGCAGCTGCTGCCGCCGCCAGCGGTTGCGCAGGGCGATAGCCACGGCGCGCTTCGCCGCGGCCTGGCCGACGATGTACTTGTCGAGCTCGCGCACGATCTCGCGCGGCGTCAGCCGGTCGTGCGCCGTCTCGTCGATGCTTCCGGGAAGTTGAATGACCATGATCAAAGGCTCTCGACCGTTATGTTGTCGTTCGTATAGATGCAGATCGAGGCGGCGATGCGCAGCGCCTCGACGGCGACGTCGCGCGCGCTCATCGGCGTGTGCGCCACGAGAGCGCGCGCCGCGGCCAGCGCGTACGGACCGCCGCTGCCGATGGCTAGAATGCCGTCGTCGGGCTGAATGAGGTCGCCGGTGCCGGAGATGAGATACGCCTTCTCGCTGTTGGCGACGATGAGAAACGCCTGCAGCTGGCGCAGGTATTTGTCGAGCCGCCAGTCCTTCGCCAGCTCGACGACGGAGCGCTCCATGTTGCCGCGGTACTCCTCGAGCTTGGCCTCGAAGCGGGAGAAGAGCGCGAAGGCGTCGGCGGCGCTGCCGGCGAAGCCGGCCAGGATCTTGTCGTGGTACAGCCGGCGCACCTTGGCCGCGCCGTGCTTCATGACCGTGTTGCCGACCGTGACCTGCCCGTCGCCGGCCATGGCCACCTCGCCGTCGCGGCGGACGCAGATCACGGTCGTGGCGTGAATCGTCTCGTTCATCGTGCGGATGCTATCGCGAAGCCGCCGGGCGGCGGCGCAACGATCGCGCCGAGCTCGTCGTGCTCGATCTTCCAGGCGTGCAGCATCAATCGCGCCGCCGGCGCGCCGCCGTAGCGGCGATCGCCGCGAACGGGATGCCCAATCGAGGCGAGGTGAATGCGGATCTGGTGCGTGCGTCCGGTCAGGATCTCCGCTTCGACGACGTTGCCGCCGCGCGGGCGGACGATCGTGATCGCCTCTTTGCCGTCGATCGGCGAGTCGATCGTCTGCTCCTCGATCGCGCCGTCGATCACCGCGAGGTACGTCTTCCGAATCGCCCGCGACGCGAACAACGACGACAGCCGCGCCGCCGCCTTGCGGTTCCGCGCGAACACGACTGCGCCGCTCGTCGGCGTATCGAGGCGGTGCACGAGGTAGATCTCGCGGTACTGCACGCGCAGGATCTCTTCGAGCGAGATGGCGGAGCGATCGCGCGGCGGCTGCGTCGGCATGCCCGCGGGCTTGTCGACGGCGAGCCAGTTGTCGGTGATCGCCAGAACCGTCAGCGCCGGCAGTTCCTCGGCGATCCGCAGCTCGTCGCCATCGACCTCACGCGACGCCACGCGCACCGGCCGCGCATTCACGAGCACGCGTCCGGCGGCGATCATCTCGCGCGCCTTGCGGCGGGAGAGATTGAAGCGGAGGGCGAGAGCCTGATCGAGGCGCATCGCCCTCCGCTAACGAATTCCTACCGCGCGGCTTTCCGAGGCTGCTCGCCGCCTTCGATCACCGTCAGCTCCGGGCCGCCGATGCCCAGGGCCCGGCGGACCTTCCCTTCGATCTCGCCGGCGAGGTCGGCGTTCTCCTTGATGAACAGCTTGGCGTTCTCGCGGCCCTGTCCGAGCCGCACGTCGCCGTAGGAGAACCAGGAGCCCGACTTCTCGATCAGCTTGTGCTCCATGCCGATGTCGAGGAGCTCGCCGGTCTTGGAGATCCCCTCGCCGTAGCCGACATCGAACTCCGCCTGGCGGAACGGTGCGGCGCACTTGTTCTTGACCACCTTCACCTTCACGCGCGAGCCGACCACCTCGTCGCCTTCCTTGATCTGGTTCGTGCGGCGGATGTCGATGCGCACCGAGGAGTAGAACTTCAACGCCCGGCCGCCGGTGGTCGTCTCGGGGTTGCCGAACATCACACCGATCTTCTCGCGAATTTGGTTAATGAAAATGAGACACGTTTTTGACTTCGAAACGACGCCTGTTAATTTGCGCAGCGCTTGTGACATTAATCGTGCCTGCAAGCCCATCTGCGCTTCGCCCATCTCGCCTTCGAGCTCCGCGCGCGGCACGAGCGCGGCGACGGAGTCGATGACCACGACGTCGATGGCCGCGCTGCGCACCAGCACCTCGGCGATCTCCAGCGCCTGCTCGCCGCTGTCCGGCTGGGAGACGATGAGGTTGTCGATGTCGACGCCGAGCTTCTTCGCATACTCCGCGTCGAGGGCGTGCTCGGCGTCGATGAACGCCGCCAGGCCGCCGGTCTGCTGGGCCTCGGCGATGATGTGCAGCGAGAGCGTCGTCTTGCCCGACGATTCCGGGCCGAAGATCTCCACGATGCGGCCGCGCGGAACGCCGCCGACGCCGAGGGCCGCGTCGACGCCGATCGACCCGGTGGAGATCGCGCTGATCGGCTGAAACTCCTTCGCGCCGAGGCGCATGATCGAGCCTTTGCCGAACTGGCGCTCGATCTGCGTGAGCGCGGTTTCGGCCGCTTTCAATTTGTCAGTGGGGACGGTTGCCATCCGATTCTCCTTCATTGGTTTTGGGAGTGCGGCCGAAGGTCGATGAGGCTTGGGAAGCCATGCGTGCGGGTTGGAAGCGAGTGTAGGGAGAGTGCCGCGATGCGTCAAGAAACGCATGGTAATGTGCGGGTATTCGACGCAAAACTCTACCAATGGTAGGGCGGACGCTGCCGGGAGCGCTCCTCTTCGGATCGGGCTTCTGCGCTCTCGTTTACCAGACGGCGTGGCTGCGGCAGTTCCGGTTGATCTTCGGCGCGTCGACGTTCGCCACGGCCGCGGTGTTGGCGATCTTCATGGGGGGCCTCGGCCTCGGCAGCGCGCTCCTCGGCAAGCGCGCCGACCGCCATCCGCAGCCGCTCCGCTTCTACGGGAACCTCGAGCTGATGATCGCCGCCTCGGCGGCGCTGTCGCCGCTGCTGCTGTGGCTCATCGCGAAGGTGTACTTCGCTCTCGGCGGGTCGGTGGTGCTCGGCCTTCCCGGCGCGAGCGTGGTGCGATTGATTCTCTCGACGCTCGTCCTCGGCGTGCCGACGATTCTGATGGGCGGCACGCTCCCCGCCGCGGCGCGCGCGGTGGAGACGGACGACGACGAAGGGCGCCGCCGCCTCGCGCTGCTCTACGGCATGAACACGCTGGGGGCGGTGGCGGGGACGCTGCTGTCGACGTTCTGGCTGCTGGAGGCGCTGGGGAACCGCGGGACGTTGTTCGTGGCGGTGGCGATCAACGTGGTGGTCGCGGTGATCGCGAAGGGCGCAGGGGGCAGGGCGCAGGGCGCAGGTGATGAACGGGAAGGCGGTGGCGCGGCGGAGAAACGCATCCTCATCGCCGCCGCGGTCGTCGGCTTCGCCTTCCTCCTCATGGAGCTCGTCTGGTACCGCATGCTCGCGCCGCTCCTCGGCGGCTCCACCTTCACCTTCGGCCTGATCCTCGCCATCGCCCTCCTCGGCATCGGCCTCGGCGGCGCGGCCTACGCGTTCTGGAGCGGCAACCGCCGCGCCACGCCCGCCGGATTTGCGCTCACTTGCTCGCTGGAGGCGGCGGCGATCGCCATTCCGTTCGCCCTCGGCGACCGCATCGCCGTTCTGGCCAACCTCCTCCGCGGCGTCGGCGCCGAGGGGTTCGGCGGATATGTCTTCGGCTGGACCGTTGTCACCGCCATCGTCGTCTTTCCCGCAGCCGTCGTCGCCGGCGTCCAGTTCCCGCTCCTCATCTCTTTATTGGGCAGCGGCGACGAGAACGTCGGCCACCAGGTCGGCCTCGCCTACGCCTGGAACACCGCCGGCGCCATCGCCGGCTCGCTGGCGGGCGGCTTCGGCATCCTGCCGCTTCTCACTGCGCCGGGCACATGGCGGCTCGTCGTCGTGCTGCTGGCGATCACCGCAATCGCCTTCTCGTGGCGATCGACGCTCATCGCCGTCGCCGCCGTCGCCCTCACCTTCACGCTCGGGCCGACCGCCGTCTGGCGCCACTCCGGCATCGGCGCCGGCCGGGCGCCGGCGCACGACTCGCCGAACGCGATTCGCGAATGGGAGTACCGCAACCGCCGGCAGCTCGTCTGGGACGTCGACGGCCGCGAGTCGAGCGTCGCGCTGATCGACGGCAGCGACTACGCCTTCGTCGTGAACGGCAAGGTCGACGGCAGCGCGCGCGGCGACGCCGGAACACAGATCATGGCCGGTCTCGTCGGCGCGATCCTCCACCCGAATCCCAAACGCGCGCTCGTCGTCGGCCTCGGCACGGGCAGCACGGCCGGCTGGTACGGCGCAGTCCCGTCGATGGAGCGCGTCGACGTCGTCGAGCTCGAGCCGGCCATTCTCCGCGTCGCCGCCGCCTGCGCGCCGGTGAACCGCGACGTTCTCCACAACAAGAAGGTTCACATCCGCATCGCCGACGCGCGCGAAGTCCTCCTCACCACGCGCGACACGTACGACCTCATTTTCAGCGAGCCGTCGAACCCCTACCGCGCCGGCATCGCCTCGCTCTTCACGCAGGAGTTCTACCGCGCCGCCGCCGCGCGGCTGCGCGAGCGGGGCATCTTCCTGCAGTGGGTGCAGGCGTACGACATCGACAGCCAGACGATTCGCACGATCTACGCGACGCTCGGCAGCGTCTTCCCGTTCGTGGAGACGTGGACGACGGACAGCGGCGACCTACTGCTCGTGGCCACGCGGCAACCGCTGGCGCACGACGCCGCGCGGCAACGCGTCGCGCAGGAGCCCTTCCGCAGCGCGCTGTCGAACGCCTGGCGTGTCGAGTCGTTCGAAGGCTTTCTCGGTCACTTCCTCGCGCGCGACACGCTGGCGCGCACGCTCGCCAAGAATGAGGAGCTGAACACCGACGACAAGACGCCCATCGAGTTCGGCTTCGCCCGCGGCCTCGGCGGCAAGGAGCGCTTCGACATGAACCAGCTCGCGGCGCTCGCGCGCACTCGCGGCGAGGACCGCCCGGCGATCGGCGGCGTCGACTGGAACCGCTACTACGCCGAGCGCGCCACGATGCCGTGGGTGAATGCGCTGCCGGCGCAGACGACGGCGGAGCTGCAGGCGCGGCACAACGCCTCCGTCGACTTCGACAACGCGCGTCTCGACAACGTCGCGGCGGCGTGGCGCGCGCACCGCTGGACGCCAGTGAACAGCGGCGAGCTCGCCGCGATCGGCGATTCGCTCGCCGACGGCGGCGACGACGCGGCGATCGCGTTCGCCGAGCGCCTACGCCCGCTGCGTCCGATCGACGCCGACGCCATCGAGGCGCGTCTCGCCTTCCGCAAAGGCAATCACGCCCTCTCAGCGGCGCTCTGCGAAAAGGTGTTCACCGCGTCGCGCAGCAACCCGTGGCCGACGGTCGATCTCGTCGGCCGCACGCTCGACGTCGCCAACGTTCTCGGCCAGCAGCACGCATTCTCGGCTCCGCTCGTCCGCGCGTTGGAGAAACCATTCGCCGCGGGGCAGTGGAACGACACGCGCCGCGGCTACCGCGCGCAGATCGCCATCGACATGGAGGGCTGCGGCCCGCACGCCATCGCCGCGTTGCGCGCCCTCGAGCCGTGGCCGCCGTGGGACGAGACGATGCTGAAGGCGCGCGCCGACTGCCTCGGCAAGAAGGGCGATTTGGAAGAGTTCAGGCGGTCCGAGCCAGCTCCGCTTCAATAGCCGCGCGGATCTTCTTCAAATCGTCGATGAACCGCTTCGTCTCCGCGCGCCGCCCCTCGTCCGTCGGCGCGCGCAGGATCGACGACGGGTGCACGGTCGCCGTCACGAGCGGCGCGAGCGGCGACTTCACGAACTCGCCGCGCTGCACGGACACGCGGAACTTCGGCCCGATCACGGCCTGCGCGGCGGTCGACCCGAGGCAGATGATCGCTTGCGGCTTGACCACGCGGATCTCGGCGTCGAGCCAGGGGCGGCAGGCGTTGATCTCGGTGCCGTTCGGCTTCTTGTGAATGCGCCGTTTGCCGCGCGGCTCCCACTTGAAATGCTTCACCACGTTCGTGACGTAGACCTTCGTCCGGTCGATGCCGGCCTCGCCGAGGGCCTTGTCGAGGAGCGCGCCGGCGGGGCCCACGAACGGCCGTCCCGCGAGGTCTTCCTTGTCGCCGGGCTGCTCGCCGATGAACATCACCGTCGACGTCGATTTCCCTTCGCCGAAGACCGTCTGCGTGCCGGTCTTCCAGAGGTCGCAGGCCCTGCAATCGGCTGCCTCCGCCTTCAACGTCGAGAGCGCGCTCACGCCTCAGTGCAGTGCAACAGACGAACCGACCCAGGTGAACTGCTTGTTGAAGTCGACGCCGAGCATCTTTCCGCGCGAGAGCCGCACGAGGTTCTGGCAGAGCACCGGCTGCGCCTCGTCGTCGGGGCGGAGGAACATCATCCGGATCTCGACCTTCACGCCGCCGTCCAGCGCCTGCAGCGCCGGCGCGTACTCGATCTTCTCCTGAATGCACCACGACGAGCGCTCGCTCTCCGGAATGGCGTCGAGGTCCGCCGCCGTGGGCTCGACGTTGACGCCGCCGCCGGCGAAGGAGAAGAGCGGCTTCAGCACGTACGCTCGCGCGAAGTCGTCCGGCACGCGCGCGACGTCGGAAACGAACGTCGCGCGCGGCACGGACGGATGGTCGAGAAACGGCAGCGAGAACTTCGACCACACCCAGTACCAGTTCGGGTGCGGCGCCCACTCGACGTCGAGCGTGTCGCGATAGTCGAAGGGGACTTCGATGTTCTTCTTCAGCAGCTCGTCGAAGACGACGCGGTTGTAGATGCGGCGGACGCGCGTGCCGTCGCGGCAGAAGAGCTGGTTGCCGCGCCGCGTCAGATCGCGCGGGTCGACGGACTCGACGCCGAAGAGGAGCTTCGTGGCGGCGAAGTCGGGATAGGTCTTCTGCGCGCGCGGCTCGATGTCCATGAGGATCACTTCGTGCGGGTCGTGTTCGCCGACGATGGTTCGCCGCGCCAGGCGGATGAAGGCGTCGCGGTCGAGGCCCGAGAACCAGCACGACCACGGCCGGTCGAGGCCATCCATGCCGCGCAGGGCGTCGCGCCAGACGTCGCGCTGCACGACCTGGAACGCGGTGAGCGACGGGAATCCCTGCAGCTCGATGAGCTTCGGCACGTACGCGTCGCCGTCGCGCACGACAGCGAAGTCGATCTGCGTGAAATTCGGCAGCGCGTCCATGCCCGGAACGTCCCAGCGCTCCGGGATGGCGCGCTTCATTGCCGCGATGCGTGCGGGGTCGGAGAGCTGCCCGAGGATTGCCTTCGCCGCGTCGACGATGCGCTCGCGAAAATACGCAGGAAGGAAGAGTGGAGTCTCGGCGAGGCGGAACTCGAACGTGCAGTCGAGCCGCCGCGAGATCTCGCGCTGCATCCAGGCGTAGCGCTCCTCGGTGAACTGCACGTTGAAGAGCTCGCGGTAGTGCGGATCCATGAAAGGCCAGTGTACCTTCGCCGCCGTATACTCCCTAGATCCATGGATAACGTCTCGCCCGACGACGCGACCGTCGCCTTTGACGGTCCGCGGCCGGAGATCGACATCCCCGGCTACAAGGTCCTGCGCCACCTCGGGCAGGGCGGGATGGGCTCGGTCTATCTCGCCGAGGATGCGGCGCTGGGACGCAAAGTCGCGATCAAAGTCGTCGCAGACGCCATCGCGCGCGATGCCGAGGTGCGCGCGCGGTTTCTGCGCGAGGCGCGGCTTCTCGCCACCGTCGAGCACCCCAACGTCGTCCGCGTCTACTCGTTCGCGGCTACGGCGGAGCGCGCGTACCTCGTCATGGAGTACGTCGAAGGGGAGACGCTCGCGGACCGCATCCAGCGCGGGCCGCTCTCCGTCGCCGAGGCGCGGGAGATCGTCGCCACGATCGCCGGCGCTCTCGAGGCGGCGTGGGAAAAGCGCATCGTCCACCGCGACATCAAGCCGTCGAACATCCTCTTCGACAGCCGCGGCACGCTGAAGGTCGCGGACTTCGGCCTCGCCAAGGGCACCGAGGGGAAGGACACCGAGTCGAGCCTGACGCAGACCGGGTATCTGCTCGGATCGCCGCACTACGTCGCGCCGGAGCAGGCGCAGGGCGAGCCGTCGGACTTCCGCGCCGACATCTACTCCCTCGGCGTGACGCTCTTCGAGATGCTCACCGGACGCAAGCCGTTCGAGGGCAACTCCGCGCTGGCGATCATCTCAAAGCATCTGCACGACGAATTGCCGGCGCTGAAGGGGAACGAGCTCGGCGCGCTCGTGGTGCGGATGACGAGGAAGGACCCGCGCGAGCGGCCGGCGTCGTACGCGGAATTGCGCGAGATGCTCGGAGGGCGGACGCTGCCCGCACCGACCGCTCCCCGGGCGCGCGCCGTGCGCCCCTACCGCGTGGCGTCGCTCGTCTGTGCCGTCGCCGCGGCCATCCTCTTTATCTTCTTCGCGACGCGGACGGCGCCGCCCGTCGCGAAAAACGATGACCGCCTCGTCGTCGCCGTCGCGCCGTTTTGGGGTCCGGACGATGAATCCACGAAGGAAGGGCGCTCGATGGCCGCGCTCGTCCAGCAGCAGATCGTCACGCGCCTCGGCGGCGCGGCGAGAGTCATCGGCATCGACGAGACGAAGACCGCCGTTCGCGACGCCGACTCCGCCCGTGCCTTGGGCGAGAAGCACGGCGCCACTGCCGTGATCTGGGGCCAGGCCTTCGCCATGCACAACGAGCGCGAGATCCAGCCGTCGCTCACGCTCGTGCCGCGCAAGCAGGACGACGCGCTGGCGAACTACCGCACCGCCGTCGCGGCGCTCGCGGAGCGGCGCAACGTTGGCGGCGATCTGCCCGGGACGCCGGAGGCGGTGCGCGTGCAGGCCAGCGGCGCGAATCAGCTCGACCTGCGCAAGACGTCGGCCGAGGGCATCGGCGATCTCGTCACCTTCGTCGCCGTGACGCACGCGCTCCGGCAGGACGAGCCGCAGCGCGCGCTGGAGCTCCTCGCGCAGACGCGCCGGACCCCCGACGCGCTGTACCAGAAAGCCATCTGTCTCGCGAACATGAAGCGCGACGACGACGCCACGAAGGAATTGAACGAGGCGCTGAAGCTCGATCCGATGCACGCGCCGTCGCTGGCGATGCTCGCCGACATCGACGCACGCGCCTTCCGATTCAAGAACGCGGCGGAGCATCTGCGCGCCGCGATCGCCACCGGCCGCCGCTTCACGACCTCCGAGGCGGCGCTCTACGACGGAACGCTCTACGCGATGGAGCGCTACGTCGAGGATGGCGGGTTGCACGACACGGCCTCGATGCTGGCCATCGATCCGGCAGCGGACCGCGTCCTCGACCGCTGGGAGCTGCCCGGACCGCCGCGCGTCTTCAGCGTCGACGACGCCGGGCTGACGGTGAAGGTCGACATCGGTCCGCCGCGCGACGGCGAGCTGATGACGCTCCACTTCGTGAAGGGCTCGTTCGTCGGGCCGGTGCCGCACGTCAGCCTGATCGGCCGCATCCGCCGCATGAAGCCGGGTTGGATGCTGCCGGTGAACTTCACGCGCGATCTCAGTTACCCCGGGCTGAAGCTGCCGGCCGCGCATTTCCGCTACTTCAAGAGCGATCCGTCGCGGCCGCAGACGCTGCCGGAGCTGAAGGCCGCGCTGGAGACGGCCATCGCGCGCGATCCGGCGCAGCCATGGCACCGCGTCTATCTGGCCGTGACGCTGTGGGAGCTCGGCGACCGCGCCGCCGCGAACAGGACGTTCGACGAGATGCTCGCGCAGCCGAACGCGCACGTTCCGTATTACGAGTTCGCCTGGATGCCGCGCATCCTCGAGCCGCTCGGCCACGGCGACTGGGCTGACCGCGCGTACGCCGAGGCGCTGAAGCGGCGGCGCGCGGAGCCGATGCCGATCGTCACCACCGCCACGATCGAGCGGATGCTCGACGGGCCGTTCGTGCGCCGCGCCGCCTACCACGTCATCGTCGCTCCCGATCCGCCGCGCGATCACCTCTGGCTCGCGCGCGTCCGGGAGCTGACCGGCTTGGCCTGGGACGGCGATGCCGCGGCATCGGCCGAGTGGGCGCGCTGGTTCCGCGCGCGCGGCGATGCGAAGGCCGCGGCCGAGGAGGAGCGCGTGCACGACGAGGCGCAGGCGGCGTTCGGCGGCACGCGCACGGCGGTGACGATCGAGGATCTGGCGCGGGCGGCGCAGATCGGGATCGTCATCGCGATCGTCGTTCTGCTCGCGCTGGTCGTGCGCAACGGCGGCGTCGCCGCGCTGTCGCGCCAGGAGCGAATCGCTTTTGCGCTGCTCGCGGCCTTGCTCGCGATCGCCGCGGTTGCGCGGCTGGCCGGCGCATCGCGCGCGTATCTCGCGGAGAGCATTCCGGTGCCGAGCTCCGACAATCTCGCGCATCCGGCCGTCGTCTCCAGCCTCGATCAGATCCTCGCCGAGCGCGACTCCGACGAGCTGCGCTTCATCACCGCAGTCGCTCACCAGCTTGCCGGCGACCGCCGCGGCGCGCAGGAGCTGTACCGGACATTGTCGTCGTCAGCGGCCGCGGAGAATGCCAACAACGAGCGCCCGCCGAACCTCCCCACGATGGAGATGTACGTCAACGCCTTCCATCGCCTCTCGCCGTCCGCGCTAGGGCACACGCTGCGCGCGGCGTGGAGGCCGCGGCCGCAGGCGGACCGGCGGCTCGGCGTCGCGGAGTACGAAGCGTCGCAGGTGTTCTGGCTCTCGCTGCTCCTCGGCGCGGCGTTGCTTCTGCTCGCCGCCGGCGCCGGCCGCGCCGTGCGCGCAACGCCCGCTGCCGCGATCGCCGTTTTCGTCGCCGGCGCAGTCTTCGGCGGCGTCGCGCTGTACATGCAGCGTTCGTGGAGCACGGCGGAGGAGCGCACCGTGAGCGGCAAGTACTCCGCGGCGTTTTCGGAGCCGTTCATCAGCGCATACCCGCTGCCGCCCGACGGGGCCGTGCCGAAGTCCGACGACAGTGTCGACGCGATTGCGAAGGCACGGGCCCGCGCCGCGATGAGCCATTCCGACGCGATGCGGATGTTCTGGCTCATCCTCGGCGCGGGCGTGCTCGCGGCCCTCGGCGGCGGCGTCTACGTCTTCCGGGCGACGAAGATCGCCCGCGGCGAGCCGAGGACGAACGCGTCTCTGGCCACCGAGGCGTAGACGCCTTCGACCTGCAGGCCGGCGGCGCTCAGCATCTCGCCGATTTCAGCGGCCGTGAAGACCCACGTCGCCGCTGCCTTCGTCTCGCGCTCGTTGCCTTTGGCGAAGGTGTACTCGATGTCGAGGCGGCTCTCCGCCGTGTCGTATCGATTCGTGCTTTGGAACACGATGTCGCCCACCTCGATCGTGCGCTCGCGCTGCAGGTTGGGGAGGAGCGACTCCGCCGTCGCGCCGGTTTCGAGCACGAAGGCCGCGCCGCTCTTGAGCGTGCGCGCGATTCCGCGCAGGAGCTCGCGCGTCTCCGCGCGCGGGAAGTAGCCGAAGCTGTTGCCGAAGCAGAGGGCGCCGTCGAAGCGGCGCTCCCACGGCAGGTCGCGGATGTCGCGTTTCTCCCACGCGATCTCCGGGCCGCGCTGCTTCGCGACGTCGAGGAAGTCGTCGGAGAGGTCCACGCCGGTCATCGCGTAGCCGGCGTTTGCGAGCGGAATCGTGTAGCGGCCGGCGCCGCAGGCGACGTCGAGGAGCTCTTTGCCATGAAACACGCTGCGCAGGAACGCCATCTCCGCCTCGCTCGGCGGCGGCGCGACGTTCACCCAGAACTCGACCGCGAGGCCGTTGAAAAAAGTGGTCGTCCAGTCGGAATACACGTCATCTCCTCCATGCAGGAATGCAGTGGACGGGCGAGGAGATGTTCAGAAGCTTTCTGCGTGAGTCAGAGGCGTTCTCGGCGCGTCACTGTAGCACGCTCGTCCACGAGCCGCCGCAGGTGGTACCGCAACGGCGCCAGCAGCGTGAACTCCGACGTCAACCGGCTCTGGCGCTCCTGCTCGCCGCGGAAGAGATCGCGCATCGTCACGGCGCGCTCGTGGTACCAACGGTCGCTCACCTCGCCGATGGCGCGCTTCTCGTCGAGCACGCGCATGATGTGCTCGCGGTCGATGATCTCCGGGTGGTGATTGACGCCGAGGACGCGCGGCATCGTGCCGGCGGCGTCGCGCGCGAACTCCACCATCGTCAGCACGTCGCTCGCGTCCACTTCGCTGGCGATCACGTCGACGGCGCGGGCGTCGTCGAGCACGAGGTCGAAGAGGCGATTGTCGACCACGCGGAAGTGCCGCCCGTCGGGCAGCCGCTCCGCGAACTCGCCGAACCACGGATGCCGCACGCCGTCGCTCGTCAGCGCGTTGACCGGCATCCCGCTGCTCTTCTCGTCCCGCAGCTCCGGGTGGGCCATCCCGGACCAGCGGCACATCAGCCCGAACGAGTGGCAGACGCCGATGAGCGCCGCGTCCGGGGAGCGCAGAATGGCGTCGAAGAGCTTGAACAGCGGCGCTTCCCACTCCGTCGTCTCGGCGATGCCCTGGCTGAACTCGCTCACGCCGTCGTTCAGGCGCGGGTCGAGGTGTCCGGGTCCGCCGGTGCCGACGTAGAGCCGGAACTGCCCGTTCGGCGCGGGGGGGATCTGCAGTTCGCGGCGCACGTCGAACGAGATCACGCGCACCTTCAGCCCCGCGGCGACGAGCGTCTCGCGCATCTCCTCGGCGGTCTCGAGCACGGCGTGCACGAGCGAGTCGTGGCCGACGTTCGGCCAGGAGTGGTTCATGTCGAGAATGGCGACGTCGACGAACTCGCGCGCCGGCGCGGGCCGCGCGCCGTCCGCGTACTCGAAGAAGTCGTAGTGACTCCGGATGTCTTGCATCGCGTCGGTCTCAGGCAAGGGGTATGCCGTGCTCCGTTTCCTGGACGATGAGGTCGACAACGTCGCGCAGGTCGTGCCGCTTTTCGTAGGCGGCGAGCTGGCGGTCGGCGCCGGTGCGCTGCCGGACGATCTCCCGCGCGTAGTAGACCTCGTTGCGCGAGCCGAGCCCGTCGACGACGTCGTCGACGAACTCGAGCAGTTCGTCGAGCAGCTCCGCGAACGGCACCTCGGAGCGCTTGCCGAAGTCGATGAGCTTCCCGTCGATGCCGAAGCGCGCCGCGCGCTGCTTGTTCTCGCCCAGGAGCGACCGGCGGTACATCCGCCATCCCATGTTCTGCGAGTGGATCTGCCACAGCTTCACGGTGATGGCCTGGAAGAGCGCGGCGAAGCAGATGGTCTCGTCGACGCGCAGCGGCACGTCGCAGATGCGGTACTCGAGCGTGGGGAAGAACGGGTGCGGGCGGACGTCCCACCAGATCTTCTTCGCGTTGTCGATGCACTTCGTATCGATCAGCACCTTGACGTACTCGTCGTAGTGGCTCGACGACATGAAGTAGTCGGGGATGCCGGTGCGCGGGAATCGCTCGAAGACTTTGGCGCGGTAGCTCTTCCAGCCGGTGTTCTGCCCGCACCAGAAGGGTGAGTTGACGGAGAGGGCGAAGACGTGCGGCAGGAAGTAGCGCGCCGCGTTCATGATCTGGATGCGCGTTTCGTGGTCCTCGACGGCGACGTGGACGTGCAGTCCGAAGATGAGGTTGGCGCGGGCGACCATCTGGAGGTCGTAGACGATCTGATCGTAGCGTGCGGCCGCCGTGATGGGGACGGTGGCCCAATGTGAGATCGGGTGCGTCCCCGCGGCGGCGATGCGCAGCCCGTTCTCGCGCGTGAGCCGGATGATCTCGCCGCGCAGCCGCGTGACCTGATGCCGCGCCTCGGCCACGTTCGCGCAGATGGGCGTGCCGACCTCGATGACGGGGTCGTGCATCTCGCGCTTGATCTCGTCCTTGAGCCGCTTCTCTCCTTCGGTGAAGAGCTCCTGGATGTGCGACTTCAGCCCGCGCGTCTCGGGGTCGACGACCTGGAACTCTTCTTCGATGCCGAGGGTGAAGGAAGGTTGCGGCATGGAGGGATCATAACCCTACCGGCGCATCTTCTCCGGCCAGCTCCCCGTCAGCTCCAACGGCTGCGGCGCGTCCACCATCTCGATCAGCGCGTCCGCCATGTGGCCCACCACCCAGGCGAAATTCTCGGGGCCGACCGAGTTGAGGTCGGCGTCGGGCGCGCAGTTCATGAAGTCGATCGCGTAGGGGATGCCGTCGCGTACCGCCAGCTCGACCGTGTTCATGTCGTAGCCGAGGGCGTCGCACAACGCCAACGCATCGCGGCGCAGCTTCGCTTCGAATTCAGGATCCAGCGGCGGCGCGTCCTTCACGTACCGCAGGTGGTGCGGCTGCTTCGGGTCGTACTGCATGATGTGCACGTGCTTCCGGCCCAGGACGTAACAGCGGAAGTAGGAGTCGAACTCGATGGCCTCCTGGGCCATCATCGTCAGGTCGCGGGTCTGGTCGTACGCGGCGAAGAACTCCTGCGGGTTGTGGACCTTGTACACGTCCTTCCAGCCGCCGCCGTACGCCGGCTTCATGAAGATCGGGAACTTGAGGTAGTCGAACACCTCGTCCCAATTCACGAAGCGCATATTGCGGAACGACTTCGCCTCGGTGTTCGGCGGGTAGTGCTTGTGCGGCAGCAGCACCGTGCGCGGCACGGCCACGTCGACGGCCTTGGCCACGAGGTTGTCGAAGAACTTGTCGTCGGCGGACCACCAGATCGGGTTGTTGACGATCCTCACGCCCGAGGCGGCCGCGCACTTCACGTAGGTGCGGTAGAACGGCACCTCGTGGCTGATGCGGTCGAGCAGCAGGTCGTATGGGAAGACGCCGTCATCCTTGAGATACGAGATCTCGGCGGGGCCAGCTTCGATGCGGTCGCCGGCGCGGCTGTTGATGGCGTCGATCAACGCCCAGGGGAAGGTGTCTTCCATCCCGAAGATCAACCCGATTCGCTTTTTCGACATGGCGGGGCATCGTATAGCATTCCCCTCCCGACATGCACCGCGACTACGGCAGGTTCTACTCCTCGGCCATCGGCCGGAACATGGAGTTTCTCTGGTTCGGCCAGTTCGGCCGCCCGGTGATCCTCTTCCCGACGTCGTCGGGGCGCTTCTACGAGAACGAGGACTTCAAGCTCACCGACTCGCTCTCCGACAAGGTCGACCGCGGCGAGATCCAGCTCATCACCGTCGACGCCGTGAACAACGAGAGCTGGTACGACAAGTCGATCCACCCGGCCGTGCGCGCGGCCCGGCACGCGCAGTACGACGCCTACCTCCGCCACGAGCTCGTCCCGTACATCTTCAACCGCGCCCAGCGCGGCGACCTCGCCGTCTTCGGCGCCAGCTTCGGCGCCTATCACGCCGCGAACTTCGCCGCGCGCTACCCCGACGTCGTGAGCCGCGCGATCTGCTTCTCCGGCGTCTACGACATCCATTCTTTCCTCGACGGTTACTGGGACCAGAACTGCTATTTCAACTGTCCGACCGCGTACATCCCGAACATGGACGGCGAATGGGTCGGCAAGCTCTCCCGGATCGGCTGGGTCATCGCTACGGGCGAGCACGACACGCTCGTGCAGCAGAACCGCGATTTCTCGCAGCTTTTGTGGTCGAAAGGCATCCCCAACCACTCCGAGTTCTGGCCGGGCGTCTTCGGCCACGACTGGCCGTGGTGGCGTGAAAATCTTCGTCGCTTCGTTTGACTCCGAGGTCCCCTATGCGCCGGTTCCTATCTCTTCTGCTCCTCGCCCTTCCGATCAACGCCCAACAACTGACGTACGACACTGCGCTCCGCGTGGAGATGAAGGACGGCCGCGTCGAGCGCGTGCCGCTGCCGCTCGGCCCTGACGCCAAGGTGATCGTCGAGTTCCGCGACGCGCCGATGGCGAAGCTCTCGATGCGCGCGTCCTCGGCCACACTGGCGTCGTACGCCTCGGCGTTCCAGCGCTTCCGCGCCGACGTCGCCTCCGTCGACGGCGCCGAGGTGCGGTGGGAGTACTTCCGAACGTTCAACGGCGCGGCGGTGCGCGCGCCGCGCGCGGGGATCTCGAAGATCGCGGCGCTGCCGTACGTCAAGGCCGTCTACCCTGACCGCGAAGTGCACGCGCTGCAGGAATTCACCGCGCCGGCGAACGTGAAGCAGGTGAAGGCCGACCAGTTCTGGACGGCCTACGGCACGCGCGGCGCCGGCGTGGTCATCGCCATCATCGACACCGGCGTCGACTACACCCATCCGGCCATCGCCGGCCACTTCGCCGGCGGCTACGACTTCGTCAACAAAGACAACGACCCGATGGACGACCATTTCCACGGCACGCACGTGGCCGGGATCGCGGCCGGCAACAGCGGCGCGCTGCAGGGTGTGGCGCCCGAGGCGACGCTGATGGCGTTCAAAGTCCTCAACTCGAGCGGCAGCGGATTCGACTCCGACATCCTCGCGGCCATCGAGCGCACGGTCGACCCGAACGGCGACGGCAATACGAGCGACCACGTCGACGTCGCCAATCTCAGCCTCGGCGGCGGCGGCGGGCCGGACGATCCTCTGTCGATCGCGGTCGACAACGCCAGCGCCCTGGGCGTCGTCTTCGCCATTGCGGCGGGCAACTCCGGCGGCGGACACACGATCGGCAGCCCCGGCACGGCGCGCAGCGCCGTCACCGTCGGTGCAGTCGACGACGCCGACACCGTGGCCACGTTCAGCTCGCGCGGGCCGAACATGAAAGACCTCGCGGTGAAGCCGGAGGTCTGCGCGCCCGGTGTCAACATCGTCTCGTCGCTGCCGGGCGGCGGCTACGGGTCGCTCAGCGGCACGTCGATGGCCACGCCGCACGTCGCCGGCGTCGCGGCGCTCCTCCGCGCGGCGCATCACGACTGGTCGCCGGCGCGAATCAAGGCGGCGCTCATCGCCTCGGCGAGCAACATCAACAACGAAGTCATGGCCACCGGCAGCGGGCGCATCGACGCGGTCGCTGCGAGCGGTGTGTCGATCGGCGCCGAGCCGCCGGCGCTGACGTTCGGCCTCGACTCGCCGTCGCTCGCTACGTTCACCGCCACGCGCACGGTGCGCCTCACGAACCGCAACTCCTCCCGCGCGTCGCTCACGTTCACCGTCGCCTCGAAGCCGGGCGAGAAGGTGACGATCAATCCGTCGTCGCTCTCGCTCGAGGCCGGCGAGGCGAAGGACCTGAGCGTCACGGTGGAAGTCACGAACGCGACGATCACGACCGGCTCGGCGACGCTCTCCGGCGGCGGGCAGATCGTCGTCAAGAACGGCAGCGGCGGCACGACGCGCATCCCGTACGGCTACACGAAGGCGGCGCGCGCGACGGTGACGTTCGACAGCGGCTTTCAGCAGACGCTCTGGTTCGGTCCGAAGGTGTTCAACGTCGCCGCGGGGCTGGACGACCGCAACACCGAGGCGCTCTTGGCGCCGGGGACGTACGACTACCTGGTCTACAACGTCACGGTCGATCCGAAGAGCGGCGCGGCCAGCGATCAGCGCATTGTCTATCGCGAGGCCCAGGCGATCGACGGCGACGTGAAGATCGACATCAAGAGCGACGCGGCGCCGCACATCGTCACGTTCGCGGGACGCGACGAGCACGGCGCGCGACTGTCGTCGAGCTCCGCCTACGCCAGCTGGGGACGGCTGTTCCTCCATCCCGACTGGCGCGTCGTGTCGCTGCATCTGCCGGCGATGCCGCTGGCCTCGATGCACGCGTCGGATCTGTCGCTGCCGAAGCTGGCCGTCACCGAAGCGCTGTATGACCTGGCGGGCGGGCGCGTGGCGATCGTCAATCAGCCGCTCGTCACGTCGCTCGGTGGCGACGTCACGCTGAGTGCAGGCGGCGCCGATCTCAACACGGCGGATCTGCGGTTGTTCAATCCGGCCGGGCTCGTGCCGTTCTTCAGCGTGACGACGTCGCCGCAGATCAAGGTCGTCGGCGACGATCCCGGCTCGACGGTGCATGCGACGCTGCGCAATCCCGGCACGATCGAGACGAATCTCCGCCTGGCCATGAACGCGCCGGCGGTGGACGGCTACGGCGCGGCCGTCGTTGTCAGCGGCGGCGCGGACAACGTCACCTGGTACACCGCGCCGGCCATCGTGCACAGCGGCGGAACGATCGCCGTCGACCCGGCGCCGAAGATCGCCGGCGGCTTCGACTACGCGTTCGGCTTCGGACCGCTGCTCGTCTCCGGAACGTTCAGCACGATCACGGCGGCGCAGGGGCTGTTTCTCCCGTCGGTGACAGGGCAGGCGGGCGAGGAGCGCCCGGTCGACGGCGCGTTCATCGTGTCGGAGCTTCACGCGCCGGACGGCACGCTCGTCACCCGTGGCTTCGGCACCGTGCCGCGGCTGCTGCCGTTCGGCAAGCCGGGGATGTTCCGCCTCGACAGTGTCACGCGCGGGTTGCTGTTCGGCGGCGTGCCGCGGACGACGACGCTGTCGCTCGGCTTCGATCCGAGCAAGGCCGACGCGACGCCGCCGGCCATCACGACCGTGGCGCTGCTCGACGGCGCCGGCAACCTGACGCGGTTGATCGAGCCGAACGGCGCCGGCGCGCTGCGCTTCTCCGTCACCGGCGGCGACGCCAAGAAGGTCTCGTACAAAGTGCACGGCAAGGCGGACTGGATCCCGATCTCCGCGACGCAGCAGACGGCGGAGGTCTACCTCGTCGAGCTCGGCGCGCTGGCGAAAGCCGGCCGCGCGCTGTACGACGTGAAGATCGAGACGGCGGACGGGGCGGGGAACACGGCCACGCTGACGTACGAGCCGGCGTTCTCGGTGGGGACGGAAGTGCCGCCGCGGGGACGGGCGGCGGCGCACTGAGCGCTGCCCGTGCCTTCGGCGACCGCACCTGTGCCTTCGACGACCGCACCGGTGCCTTCGACGACCGCACCGGTGCCGTCGGCGACCGCATCGATGCCGTCAGCGACCGTACCCGTGCCTTCGGCGACCGCACTCGTGCCTTCGGCGACCGCACTCGTGCCGTCGGCGACCGCACCGATGCCGTCGGCGACCGCATCGATGCCTTCCGCGACCGCACCCGTGCCGTCAGCGACCGCATCGATGCCTTCCGAGACCGCACCCGTGCTGTCGGTCACTCTGCCGCCACGATGCGGCGCGCCGGCTGTGGGGATCTGCTTCGTGGAGACGAAAATGCCGCCGAGCGGGCGACGCGCGGCGGCCAAAGTAACGGTAGGGGCGCACAGCGTGCGCCCCTTTGATCACTTCGTCATGTTCTTCGCCGACCAGTTCTTGAACGTCTCGGCCGGCACGCTTCCGGTGATCGTCACGGAGTCGTTCGTCCGCGCCACCGTGAACTTGCGAAGGACGCCGACGAGCTGCGGCTCCTTGTCCTGCACCGCCAGGCGCATCGCCGAGAGCGCGCCGCGCAGCGTGTCCTCGAGGAGGCCGAGCGTCTCGGTGTCGCTGGAGAGGCCGAACGCGCCGAGCTTCAGCGAGTCGCCGTTGTCCGTGGCCCACAGCGCCACCGTCGAGACGCTCTTGAGCGCGGAGTTGATGGCCGCCGCCTGCGGCGAGCCGGACGACATCTTCGGCGCGCCGACGATGCGCTTGGCGCGTTGCACGTCGACGACCGCCCAGGCCGTTGCTTTCGGGTCGATGCGGGCGACGTCGCGTCCGAGAGCGCTGGCGCCGAGCCACGTCGTGCCGCCGGCGGCGCGGGCGGTGAGCGCGCGCGCCACCGCAGTCTCGCTGCCGATCAGCGCGAGGTGCGCGTCCGGAAACGCCACCACGCCCTTCTGATTGTCACGCTGCACGTGCTCCTCGGGGAGGACGTAGTAGCCCCCCTTCTTCACGGCGCCGCGCGAGGTGAGCGCATTCGTCAGCCGCGCCACGTCGAAGCGGCCGTCGAGGGCGACGAGCACCTCGGCGTCGGAGCCGAGCGTCGTGCGCGGCGTCGTGGCCACGACGATCACGTCGATGTCCTGCGTCGGCTTGAGGCCGGCGTCGCGCAGGAACTTCTCCGCGTCGCCGTCGGTCGAGATCTTGTCGGTCTCCCGGAACAGCGTCGAGCCGAGCGGGCTCGTGCGGAGGTCCGATAGGCGGACCACGCCGACCGACACGGCCTCGTTCGGCACGAGCGACAGCGCGTCGTTCTTCGCGAACGCCGCAGGAACGGCGAGCGCCACGAGTGCGGCGGCAAGTAATAGTCTTTTCATCTCAAAACTCCTTTCGTTTGAACGCCACTGCTGCCAGAGCGAAACATGCAATGCCGAAGAGCGCCGTCGTCACGAACGGCTGGATGGACATCGCCTTCTGCGCTTCCTCGGGCGCCTGCTGCCCAAGAACGAACGCGAAGACCGCCATGCCGATTTCTGTGACCTTCGGCAGGACGAGGTAAAGCCCCCGGAGGAGGTAGGCCGACCAGTCGCTGGAGAACGCCGCCTCCATCTTCTGGTGCGCCATCAGCGGGATCGAGAAGATGGCCAGGCCGTACGTCATCATGATCGAGACGCCGGTCGACGACGTGATCACGCCGATGAGGAACGAGAACGCCAGGAGCGACGCGATCATGAAGATCATGAGGCCGCCGGCCAGAAAGATCTTGCCGTGCAGCACGTGCGTCTTCCAGCCTACGATCAGCCAGACCGCGGTGATGAGGTAGAAGACGTTGCTCGCCGCGAGCAGCAGCCCGGCCAGATAGCGCGTGCCGATCAGCTTTGTGCGCGACACCGGGCGCGAGAGGTAGAGGTCGATCGTCCCTTTGTCCTGCATGCGCGGCACGAGGTGCGCCGTGGCGAAGATGGCCATGAAGATCGACAGGACGTACAGGAGCGACGCGAAGCCCGACTCGAAGCCGGTGACGAGCTTCTCGATCGAGAACTGTCCGCCGACCTCCAGATTCTTGCCGAACAGCTTCGCGCCGGCGAGCGCCCCGTTGACGACGTCGAGGTTCACCGCGGAGGCGAAGATGAGGATGAAGATCGAGGAGAGGCAGAAGTAGGCGATGAGCGTCCAGCGCGCCGCCGCTTCGCGGAAGACGTCTTCGATGTTGGCGACTAAGACTTTCATGGCGTGGGGGTCCTCACGAGGTCGACGAAAACGTCTTCGAGCGTGGAACGGAGCGGCGCGAGCTCGCTGAGCATCGCCCCGTGCGCGCGGGCCTTGTCGAGCAGGGCGTTGAGGTGCTCGACGTTGTCGACCGATAGCTCGAGGTGGCCGTTCACGCGGTCGACGCCGGCGCCGCTCTCGCGGAACGCCGCGACGAGGGCGTCGTCGATCGGCGTCGCGACCATCTTGTACTTCGCACCCTTCCGAGTCAGCCCCTCGACCGATCCCTCGGCCGCAACCTTGCCCGCGCGCAGCACAGCCACGCGGTCGCACGTCAACTCGATCTCGGAGAGGAGGTGCGAGTTGAGCAGTACGGCCACGCCGTTCTTCGCTTCGTCGCGAAGGATGTCGCGGATCTCGCGGCGGCCGACCGGGTCGACGCCGTCGGTCGGCTCGTCGAGGAGGAGCACCTGCGGCTGGTGAATCAGCGCGCAGGCCAGGCCGAGGCGCTGAGTCATGCCCTTCGAGAACTTCTTGACCCGGACGTCGATCCACTGCGAGAGCTTCAGCTTCTCGAGGAGCTCGATGCTGCGGGCCTTGATCGCGTCGGTCTCCATGCCGGACATCCGGCCGAAGATCGACAGCGCCTGGCGGGCGGTGAGGTAGTTCGGGATCTTGTGCCCTTCGGGGAGGTAGCCGACGCGGCGGCGGCTCTCGGGGTCCGTCACCGGCAGCCCGCTGATGCGGGCGCTGCCGGAGGTCGCGGCGGTGAGGCCGAGGAGGACTTTGACCGTCGTCGTCTTGCCGGCGCCGTTCGGGCCGAGGAGGCCAAAGAGCTCGCCGGGCCGGACGGTTACGTCGATCCCGTCGAGCGCCGTGATGACGCGGCGGCCGAACGATGAGCGGTACTCCTTGCGAAGGCCGCGCACTTCGATGACGGCTTCGTTCATATGGCCCCTTGTACGGGGGATTGCGGTACCGGGTTGCGCGGTTATGATCGCCGGTACCGTTCCATGTCAGACCGCGCAGTCTTCTTCGATCCCAGCCGGCGGCGCTGGCCGTGGATCAAGCGAATCGGCACGACCGTCGGCCTCGCCTTCGTCGTGGCCGCGAGCCTGACCCTCGTCAGCATCGAGGGCCGCGTGTTCCTGCCCGGTCTCGACGGCATCACCACGCCGATCCGGCGGCAGATCCGCCGCAGCATGCGCCACGCGCTCGGGCCGCCGCACACCACGGCGAAGCTGCAGTTCCTGGCCAAGCGCGACCGCCGGAAGCTGCTCGACTCCATCGCCCGCGACAACAAGCGCAAGCGCCCCTTGCCTCCGCCGCAGACGGGCCGCACCAGCGGCATCGTCGCCGCGTTCTACGCGCCGTGGCAGGAGACCGGACTACACGCCCTCGACGCCAACGCCAAGAAGATGACGCACGTGCTGCCGTCGTGGGTTCACTTGGCCGAGGATGGGCAGGGGCTCGACTTCCGCGACTGGTACCCCGACTCCGTGCCGCACAACGTCGACGTCATGAACATCGCCCGCGAGCACGGCCTGAAGATCGTCCCTGTCCTGCAGAACGCGCAGGTCGGCGCGAACGGCTCCGGCGAGTTCGACCGCACCCGCGTCCATCTGCTGCTCACCGACGTCCGCCGCCAAGCGAGCATCATCGACACGCTGCGGCGCTGGTGCGTCGCCAACAACTACCAAGGCATCAACGTCGACTTCGAGAACCTCGATGCCAGCGACTACGCGCTGCTGCCCGGCTTCCTGCAGCGGATGAAGACGGCCTTCGACCAGAACCGCCTCAGCGTCAGCTGCGACATGGAGGCGACCGCCGCGCCGCAGACGTGGAGCGCCGTGTCGTCGATCTGCGACTTCGTCGTGGTCATGCTCTACGACGAGCATTCGTCGACGCGGCCGACGCCGGGGCCGATCGCCTCGATGGGCTGGTACCGCCAACAGCTCGACCTCGCCGCGCGCAGCATCCCGCGCGAGAAGCTCGTCGTCGGTCTCGCCAACTACGCTTACGACTGGAAGGACGGCCGCGAATGGGCCGAGCCGCTCACCTATCAAGGCGCGATGCTCAAGGCCCAGCAGTACCGCCTCGATCCGTTCAAAGAGAAGGCCGAGGACGTCGTCGACTTCGACGACAAAGCCCTCAATCCGACGTTCTGGTACACCGACGAAGACGGCAAGGACCACGAGGTCTGGCTGCTCGACGCCATCACCGCCGCGAATCAGTGGCGCCTGGCGCAGAACTACGACCCCCGCGGCGTCGCCGTCTGGGTTCTCGGGTCGAACGATCCGTCGCTCTGGAACTTCATCGACCGCACGCGACTCAACCAGCCGCCGAAGTGGCAGGACCTGGAGATGGTCGTCTATCCGTACGACGTCGAGTTCATCGGCGAAGGGGAGATCGCCCGCGTCGAGGCCCAGCCGCAGCCGGGCAAGCGCTCGCTCGAGATCGATCCGATGACCGGCCTGGCCGTCGACGAGAGCTACCACAACTTCGCCACGTCATTCGTCATCTCCCGCAGCGGCTACAAGGAGAAGGCCGTCGCCCTGACGATCGACGACGGCCCCTCGAATTCGTACACGCCGGCGATCCTCGACGATCTGAAGGCCGCGAACGTCAAAGCCACGTTCTTCCTCATCGGCCAGAACGCGGAGCGCTATCCGAATCTCGTTCGCAGGATCTGGCGCGAAGGGCACGAGATCGGGAACCACAGCTTCACCCACCCGAACATCGGCACGGTGAGGCCGCAGCGCGCGGAGCTCGAGCTCAACGCCACGCAGCGCGTCTTCCAGAGCATCATCCACCGCTCCACGCTGCTCTTCCGCCCGCCGTACAACGCTGACGCCGAGCCGACGGCGGAAGCCGAAGTGAAGCCGATCGAGCTCGCCTCGCGGCTGAACTACATCACCGTCCTCGAGTTCATCGACCCGCAGGACTGGAACACGGTCGAGCACGAGGCCGACGGCACGACGCGGCACCGCACCGCCGAGGACATGCTCAAGCAGACGCTCGACCAGCTCGAAACGGAGAAGGGGAGCTGCATCCTCCTGCACGACAGCGGCGGCGACCGCAGCGAGACCGTGCGCCTGATCCCGATGCTGATCGCGGAGCTGCAGAAGCGCGGCTATCGCTTCGTGACGGTCTCGCAGCTCATCAACTCGTCGCGCGACGCGGTGAATCCCCCCGTCGCCGCCTCGGACACGCTGCTCCTGGCGAACGACCGCATCGTCTTCGAGACGATCTATCTCTTCGAGCTGCTCCTCGGCATCGCCTTTGTCACCGCCATCGTCCTCGGCGCGCTCCGCGTGATCTTCGTGACCGTCCTCGCGCTCTTGGCGAAGGTGCGCGAGCGCCGCACGAAGTACGACATGAGCTACCGCCCGAGCGTCAGCGTCGTCATCGCCGCGTTCAACGAAGAGAAGGTGATCGCCTCGACGATCCGCGCTGTGCTGGCGAATCGCTACGAGCCGCTGGAGATCATCGTCGTCGACGACGGCTCGCGCGACGACACCTCGGGCGAGGTGCTCCGCACCTTCGGCGACCGCGTGAAGCTGATCCGGCAGGAGAACGCCGGGAAGGCGCCGGCGCTGAACCGCGGCATCGCCGAGGCCACGGGCGAGATTCTGGTCTCGCTCGACGCCGACACCATCTTCATGCAGAACACGATCGCGCTGCTCGTCCGCCACTTCGCCGACCCGCTCGTCGGCGGCGTCGCGGGCAACGTCAAGGTCGGCAATCGCATGAACCCGCTGACGCACTGGCAGTCGATCGAGTACATCACCTCGCAGAACCTCGACCGACGCGCCTACGCGACGATCAACTCCGTCACGGTCGTGCCGGGCGCGGTGGGAGCGTGGCGGCGCGAGGCCATCGTGCAGGCCGGCGGGTATCTCAACGACACCATGGCCGAGGACATGGACCTGACGTGGCGCGTGCGGCGAATCGGTTGGAAGATCGAGACCGACAGCGACGCCATCGGCTACACCGAGGCGCCCGACTCGTTCCGGTCCCTTTTCAAGCAGCGCTTCCGCTGGGCCTTCGGCACGCTGCAGTCGCTCTGGAAGCACCGCCGCGCCATCGGGCGCTACGGCTGGTTCGGCTGGGTGATGCTGCCGTCGCTGTGGCTCTTCCAGGTGGTCTTCCAGGTGCTCTCGCCGCTCGTCGACCTGCAGATCGTCTGGACGGTGACGAACGTCGTGCACGCCTGGCTCCGCGGCCGCCTCGACCACGACTGGCAGCCCCTCCCGAACGCCTTGGCGTCGCTCTACCTCGTGCTGCTGATGTACGCGTTCTTCTTCACCATCGAGCTCCTCGGCTCCGCAGTGGCGTTCAAGCTCGACCGCGAGAGCCCCAAGCCGCTCGTCTGGCTCCTCTGGCAGCGCTTCCTCTACCGGCAGCTCATGTACGCCGTGCTCCTGAAGTCGCTCAAGACGGCCTTCAGCGGGATTCGCGCGGGGTGGGGAAAGCTCGAGCGGAAGGGGACGGTGGTGGAGCTCGCAGCGCCGGCGCAGCCGGGCGAAGCGTAGCTACCTGCGGCTGGAAAGCTCTTCCGTCTCGGGGCGCCGAGGCTCGAGCGTCACGACACGCTCTGGGTGTTCGCGCTCTTTCTCACGCAAGAACCTGCAGAGTGCAGCGAGGTCATGACCGAATTTCGCGAACAGCTCTTCGCGAGCCGCCCGCGTTTCCTTCACGATCGGATCTTCCCACATCGTCTTCACCGTTCCAGCAGTTCCTGCGGCATGCAAATGACCGGCGGTTCGAAGCCCGCCAGCCGGCATTGTCGTTCAACCGCGCGTCGGATGACAGCATTTGCAATGTGCTTGCAATTCCAAGTCACGAGGTAGTGCATTCCATGAACGGCAGCGAGCGCGATGTGAAGCGCGTCGGTCGCTGCGTTTGTCGCAAGGCCCGCGGCGCGCATGATCGTGGGCGCGAGAAGCTCCGCCTCTTCCGGCACCGAAAGGATCGAGACCCGCTCGATGACGGCCATGCGCGCGGCTCCCAGCTCGCCGATTTCCGCTTCACGAACGACCAGTTCTGAAACGTAAAGCTCGTACTCGGATCTTCGTGATTCCCACCATTCCCGCGTGAGTTGCTGGTTGCCTCGAGTGATTGCATCGCGGCTTGGCCGGCCGACCAAGTAGCTGATCATGCTGGTCTCCAGGTAAGCCGCGGCGACATGTCTAAGCATAGCCGTAGACGCAAACCCCTCGGCACCCGTACTCCCCTCATCGTGCACACGCTGAAGGTCTCTGCGGGCTTCGCTCCGCTGCCGTGGGGCATCGATCTATTGCTGACCGACGCGTGCAACCTCCGCTGCACGTACTGTCCGATCACCACGGACATGAACATCCGCCGGCCGAGCGCGATGATGGACACGCAGAAGGCCATCCGCTTCCTCGACTCCGTGAAGCCGTTCAAGCCGATGATCCGCGTCTTCGGCGGCGAGCCGTTCCTCCATCCCGAGTGGCCGCGCATCTTCGCCGCCGCGGTCGGGAACGGGCTGCCGATCACAGTCGTCACGAACGGGACGCGCCTCGTCGGTAAGGCCGAGGATCTCGTGCGGAGCGGGTTGCTCGCAGTGGGGATCTCCGTCGATCCGCCGAACGTCAACGACGCCTACCGCGGCGACGGTGTGTTCGCGACCTGCGAGCGCGTCGTGGGCGAGATCAACGAGGCGAAGGAGCGCCTCGGCACGTCGACGCCGCAGATCGAGATCTACTCGACCGTCTATGAAGGGACGTATTCGTCGCTGCAAGCGTGGGCGGAGACGCTACGCTCGTGGCACATCGATACCTTCCGCCTGCAGCACCAGATCTGGCTGCGCACCGCGCAGCGGCCGGTGTCGGAGCGGATGATCGCCGACGCCATCGGCGACTCCACGTTCTTCCGCTCCGACGTCGACACCTACTGCAGCGACGACATGCCGAACGTCGACGTCGACGTGCTCGAACGCGAGCTCCGCGCGCTGGAGTCGACGGAGTATCCGTTCCGCCTCGAGTTCCACCCGCCGCTGCCGGTCGAAGAGATGATGGAGTTCTACCGAAACCCCAACTTCCGCCGGGAGACGGCGCGCCCGTGCACGCTGATCTCGAACTATGCGTTCGTCGATCCGCGCGGGCGGCTCTATCCGTGCCTCACGCTCGACATGGGGAACGTCTTCGAGCGGCCCTTTGAGGAGGTGTGGAACGGGCGGAAGTTCCGCGCGTTCCGGCGCCTCCTCCGCCGAGAGCAGCGCCTGCCGCTGTGCGAGCGCTGCCCCGCTTAACGCGCCGCAGCCATCGTCTTCACGCTCTGCATCCGCCGCTCGACCGCGCTCCAGTCGACGTTGGCGAGGAACGCGTCGATGTACTTCGGCCGCTCCGCCGGCTTGTAGTCGAGAAGAAACGCGTGCTCCCAGACGTCCATCACCAGCAGCGGGACGAAGCCGGCCACGTTGCCGGTCTGGTGCAGCTCGATCCAGTGGTTGGAGACGCGCCCGCTGGCGGGATCGAGGAAGGCGATGGCCCAGCCGACGCCGCGCATCTTGCCGACGCTGACGAAGTCGGTGCGCCAGATCTCGTAGCTCGGGAAGGAGCGCTCGACCGCGTCGCGGAACGCCGAGCCCTTCGGCGCGTCGTCGCCGCCGCGCGACTTCATGTTCCCGAAGTAGTACTCGTGCAGGACCATGCCGTTGTACTCGAAGCCGAGCCGCCGCGTGAGCTCGGAGTACGCCGGCATCTCTTCCTGATCGACCTTCCCGTCCGCCAGGATCGCGGCGATCCGCTCGGTCAATTCATTCGTCGCCTTGACGTAGCCCTCGTAGAGCTTGAAGTGCATCTCCAGGGTCTTGTCGGAGATGCCGGTGAGGTTGGAGAGGCTGAATTGTTGAGGCTTGTAGACTTTCAATTCCATGCAGGCGATGCGTGCACGATGTGAGCCTCAACCCACGCAGCGGAACGAAGCGTACACATACGGATAGTTCCCCCGAAACCAGTTCCGAAACGAGCTTCGCACCAGTTCCGGCATCGTCGCCGGCGACGCGCCCTTCATCACGAAGTGCTTGCCGTCGAAAAAGTCCGATGAATAGACCGGGTACGACGCCATCGGCACGAAGCCGGGGAAGCCGTCGAACGTCGTGGCCGTCCACTCCCAGCCATTGCCGACGAGATCGTGCACGCCCCACGCGCTTGCCCCCGCCGGGTACGTGCCGACTGGCACGGGGTCCCAGTTCGCGAAGCCGAAGTTGCCGCGCGTCGCGTCGGGCAGCTCGTCGCCCCACGGGTAGCGCCGCTCCTCGCCCGACGGCGTGCTGAACGCGGCGCGGTGGTACTCCGCCTCCGTCATCAGCCGCTTGCCGCGCCACTTCGCGAACGCCGCCGCCTCCTCCTGCGTCACGTACACCGCGGCGTCGAGCGGGAGCTCCACCATCTCAAACATCCCGCGCCAGTACCACTCCCCCTCGCGCCGCGCCCAGAAGTGCGGCGGATCGGCATGCGTGGCGCGCATGTAGTCGAGGTAGTCGCGGTTCGTCACGTTGTGCCGGTCGACCTTGAACTCGCCCACCTCCACGCGGTGCGCCGGCCGCTCGTTGTCCCACGCAAAGTCGCCGTCGCGCGCGCCGATCGTCGCCTCGCCCGCGGGGATGCGAATGGCGCGGTTCTTCGTGTCGGGCTGCGGATTCGCGTAGCCGTTCGCGCGCAGCGGCGGCCGCGGCGACTTCAGCTCGTACGGCATCTCGTGGAACATGTAGAGCAGCGTCTCCTGATGCATCTGCTCGTGCTCGAGGATCGCGAACGCCGCCTCGGCGTTGACACGCTGCGGAACCTCGCCGTCGTCGATCGGCTCATTCTCCAGCGCGCCGGCGATCATCGCGTCCGCCTGCGCGCCGTACTTTTGCACGCAGTCGCGCGTCGGCCAGAGGTCCGTCGGTGGCTTCGCGGCGTCGACGCTGTCGGGATCGATGCCGCGCTCGAAGAGCTTTTCGTAGTGGTCGTCGATGCCGGGGCGCTGCAGCGCCAGCTTGATCAGCGTGTTGATCGTGAAGGCGGGGAGGTGCCCTTCGTAGAACACGATAGGGTTCCGCAGCTCGATCGGCCTTGTGTAATACGCCTCGGGCTTCGGGATCGCGAACACTTCGCGCGAGCGCGCCCGCCCGTCGCGGAACCAGTCGATGAGATGCTGTCGAGTGACCTCTTTACCGAGTGCCGGATGTTGCACCGGCGAGATTGTATGCCGGTTCGCCGGTCGGCACTTCCACGATGCGCAGCGGCAACTGATCCGGCATCTTCGCCGCGAGGAGCGGCATGGCCACGTTGTACACCGTCGCGCCGCCCTTCGTCTTTCCCTCGAGCGAGCCGCGGTGCGCGTGGCCGTGGAAGACGACGTTGACACGGTAGCGGTCGACCGGCTGCTCGAGGCGCGTCGACCCGAGGAATGGGTAGATCTCGGGCGGCTCGCCCTCGACCGTGCCGTGGATCGGCGCGTAGTGGAGCAGGGCGATCTTCTGCGGCGTGCGCAGGCGTACCAGCGCCGCCTCGAGCTTCAGCGCCTCCTGGATCGTCTCGTGGACGAACTTCTTGATGATCTCCTCGCCCCAGGCGCCGAGCTCGCGCCGCCCGAAGCCGCCGCCGAAGCCCTTCACGCCGGCGAAGCCGACGCCGTGGACTTCGTGCACGTCGCCGTCGAGCATCGTCACGCCGGCGTCCGTGAGGATCTTGACGATCTCGTCCTGCTTGCCGGTCTCGAAGTCGTGATTGCCGAGCACGCCGATCGCGGGAATGCGCAGCGCCGACGTGATCTCCTTCGCCAGGATCTTCGCCTCCTCCACCGCGCCGTAATCCGTCAGGTCGCCGCAGAGCAGCAGCACGTCCGCCATCTGCGTCGCCTGCGCGAAGAGCGGCTGCATGCTTCCCTGTCCCGTCTTCTTGACGTGGATGTCGGCGACGGCGGCGATCCTGAGCGTCTCTTTCTCCATCACTTCGTCCCGTCCACCTCGATTCCCTTCGTCCACTCTGCGATCTCTTCCTCGCTCATGTTGCCGAGCGGCTCCAGCCGCGCGTCGCGATAGCCGCGCTCGTTGACGTCGACCAGATACTGCTGCCGCGAGACGATCGTGCCGTAGCAGATCTTGTCCGGCAGGTCGCCGCGCTTCGTCTCCTTCGCCAGCCGCTCCGTGCATTCGTCGATGAGCCACTGCGGCACCTTCGAGCGGTCGGACGGAAAGATGAATCCGAAGAGGACGACGTGCGCGAACAATGCCCGCCAGTGGCGGCCGTAGCGGTCGAGGAGGCGGTGCCAGTCGAGCTTGTCGCCGACGGCCTGGATGAGGTGCGCGACGTCGGCGCCGTCGAAGCGCTCGCGCTCCATGATCAGACCCTTCGACCAGATCATCTCCTCGGCCGGGATGAGCTTTACGTCCATCTCGAAGACGCGGCCGGAGACGGCGTTCTTGAACCACAGCTCGTCGACGACGGCGACGCCGTTGCCGGCGCTGAAGATCAGGTCGACGAAGTCCTCGCCCTTCCAGGCCTTGCCGATCCAGTGCGGGAACGTGAGCTCGGTACGGTAGCCGGCGGCCTCGAAGAGCTTGCAGGCGCGGTCGAAGTCGGCGCGGCGGAGGAAGACGTCGAAGTCCTTCGTGTGCCGCTCGATGCCGGTGTAGCGCGCGAACGCGTATGCGCCGCCGACAAGGAACGGCAGGTTCCCGTCCTCCATCAACCGCATCGCGTGCTGATAGAACTCCAGACTGGCCCGATCGAGATCGGTTGCCGGCGCGCTTGCCAACGGCGACATCGACTGCTCAGGTTGCATTCCGCATGCCCTCGGCCCAGGCGACGGAGAACCACAGCGCCGCATCGGGCCGCTTCGCCCAGCGGTCGTAATGCTCCATCACGGCGTCGAATGCGGCGCGCTCGACGAGGTTCATCTCGATCATGGCGTCGCGGGCGGTGCGGACTACGCCGGCCATGTTCGCGGCCAGGACGTCGAAGTACTCCATCCCGGCGCAGCCGCCGAACCAGATCCAGGTGTTGCGCACCGGCTGCGCGCCGGCCTGATGCAGCAGTTGCACGAGGCGCCGGCCGACGAAGGGATCGTTGCCGATGCGGTCGTAGGTGCGGATGTAGGCGTTCCACAGCTCGACGAAGCCGGGCGGCTCGGGCCAGAGGCGCATGACGCCGTGGTCGTCGTCCTCAAGGACGACGCGGCCGCCGGGCTTGACTGCGCGCACCATCGCTTGCACGACGCGCAGCGGGTCGGGCACATGCTCGAGCACGAAGCGCGCGTGTGCGACGTCGTACGTTCCCCATTCGGACCCGAGATCGAGGTCGAGCACGTCGCCGGCGCGGTACTCGACGTTCGCTTCGCGCACGGCCTTGCCGCGCTGCTCGTCGCTCCGCTCGATGCCGACGACGCTCCCATTCGGCACCGCGCGCGCCATCGCGCAGGTGAACTGTCCCAAGCCGGAGCCAAAGTCGACGATGCGCTCGTCGCCGCGCAACGCGAGCTCGCGCAGCGAGCCTTGGTTGAGCAGCACGTCGTTCATCAGCGAGAGGCGCCGCTGCTCCTCGGGACTCGTGCCGTGAATGTAGGTGCTCACTGCTCCTCCACCGGATATCCGGCCTCAACCCACGCGTCGAGGCCGCCCGCGAGCGGCCGCACCAACGTATACCCTCGATCGATCAGGAGGCGCGCCACACGGGCGGCCGACGCTTCGTTCGGTCACGTGCAGTACAAGACGATCTCGCGGTCAGGCGAGATGGCCTCGACGGTCCTGTCGATCTCCTCGGCGTGCGCGACGATGGCGGTCGGGATGCGCCGCGGATCGCGCGCCTGCGACGAAGGCGTGCGGACGTCGAGCACGACCGGCTGCTCGTCGCGCTCGATCATCTCTTTGAGCTCGTGCACCGAGACGCGCGCGATGCGCAGTTGTTTGAGGAACCGCGCGCGCTGCCACCACTTGAAGAAGACGAACAGCGCCAGCGCGCTGCCGACGGCGACGAGCGCCCACCCCCCGAGGTTCTCGAGCTTCGTGATGACCAATCCGATCTGCCGGTGAAACGCCCGCCCGACCATCACCGACACCCCTGCCCACAAGAGAGCGCCGATGCCGTCGTAGATCAGGAACGCCGCGGTGCCGCGCTTCCCCGCCCCCGCGAGCGGCGGCGCGACGGTGGAGAAGCCGGGGATGAATTTCGCGAAGAGCAGGGACTTCAACCCCCACCGCTCGAAGCGCGCCTCGGTGTCGCGCACGCAGGAGTCGGGCGAGAGCGAGATTTTGCACAGCGTGCGCAGGATGCGATAGCCGTAGTGCCTTCCGAGGAGGAACCAGATCCAGTCGGCGATGAGGGAGGCGGCGACGGCGGCGATGAGGATCATGTGCGTCGACGACATCTGTCCGTTGCGCGCCAGCGCGCCGGAGACGATGAGCGTTGGCACCGCCGGCACCGGCGCGCCGATCTGCTCGGCGAAGACGTTGAGGAAGACGAGCGACACGCCGTAGCGCACGAGGTAGTGGATCAGCCGGGCCATGTGACGCGCATGTTAACTGCGTCAACGCGCCCGCCGCCCTCTGCGTCTTTCGTGCGAAGGAGTGAAGACCCATGAAAGCCACCATCGCAGCAGGACTGATCGCCCTCTCGCTCGCCGCGACCGGGTGCGTGACCCGCGTCGCCGTCGGCCCCCCGCCCGCCCGCGTCGAAGTGATCGGCGTTGCGCCGTATCGCGGCGCGGTGTGGGTGCCGGGCCACTGGACCCGCGCCCGCTATAACAATTGGGTATGGGTGCGCGGCTACTGGCGCTGATCAGCGCCGGAAGAGCCACAGCAATAGCGACAGCACGATCGACAGCAGAATCGACGTGACGAGCGGGAAGTAGAAGGTGAAGTTGCCGCGGCGAACGACGATGTCGCCCGGCAACTTCACGAGCCCGAGCTTTCCGAAGAACGTGACGAGGAGCCCGGCGGCGACGAGGATCGCGCCGAAGACGATCAGGAGGCGGCCCAAATCGCGCATGATGTCCGGGCAAGTCTATGCCCGACTTCCTCTCCCTCCTGATGGGCCGCCCGCCGCGCCGCACCGTCGAAACGGTCATCCCGGAGCGGACGTTCGCTGACGTCATCCTCCCTCCCGCCACCCGGCGCACGCTCGACGACGCGCTGGCGCAGGTGCGCAACCACACGCTCATCTTCAACCGCTGGGGGCTAGGCGAGCGGCACGCTTCGGGGCTTGGCCTGGCCTTCAACTTCGCCGGGCCGCCGGGGACGGGGAAGACGATTTGTGCCGAGGCCATCGCGCACGAGCTGGGGATGAAGCTCCTCGTCGTCAACTACGCCGAGGTCGAGTCGATGTGGGTGGGGGAGACGCCGAAGAACATCGTGGCGGCGTTTCGCGCGGCGGCGGAGCAGAACGCGGTGCTCTTCTTCGACGAGGCCGACGCCATCGCCGCGCGCCGCTCTGCGGGCGACACCACGCCGCACATGCGCGAGGCCAACATCACCGTCAACGTCCTCCTGCGCGAGCTCGAAGACTTCAACGGCGTCGTCATCTTCGCCACGAACCTCGCCGCGAACTTCGATCCGGCGTTCGAGCGGCGCATCCGCACGCACGTCCGCTTCGAGATGCCCGGCGTCGACGAGCGGGAGCGCATCTGGCGCGTGCAGGTCCATCCGAGCAAGACGCCGCTGGCGCGCGACGTCGACTTTCGCGTCCTCGCGGAGCGCTACCCCGTCAGCGGAGGCGACATCAAGAATGCCGTGATCAAGGCCGCCGTCATCGCCGCGGCGGCGCCGGGCGCCGACGTCGTCAAGCGCATCCACCAGCAGCACCTCGAGCGCGGCATGGACGAGGTGGTGGCGGCGAAGGACGTGATGCAGCAGACGCTGTTCGAGACGAAGCCGGCCGACGAGCCGTGGCGTCGCGTCGCATTGCTGGCGCTGGGCCTCGCCGGCGTGGCGCTCGTTGCGGCGCTCGTGGCGCTCGGCATCGCGCTGTTGCGCTAATCTTCGCCCGGTGAAGCGAAGCGCGGCCGTCCTCTCCGTTTTCTTCGCCTCCGGCATCAGCGCGCTGCTCTACCAGATCGTCTGGCTCAAGTACCTCGGCCTGATCTTCGGCAACACCGTCTACGCCGCCGCGACGCTCATCGCCGTTTTCCTGGCGGGCCTCGGCATCGGCGCGTTCGTCTTCAGCCGGGCGTTCCGCGCCCGCCCGTCGCTCCTCGTGTATGCGGCGACGGAGGCGCTGATCGGATTGGCGGGCGCGTTCTCACCGAACGCATTCGAGCTTCTGAACCGCGCCTATGTCGCGGCGTATCCGAGCGTGCACCAGAGCGCTCTCTCGATGACGCTCGTGCGCGGCGCTCTCGCGGCGGCGTTCCTGCTGCCGCCGAC
Organism: Thermoanaerobaculia bacterium; assembly: GCA_035276475.1. Lineage (GTDB taxonomy): Bacteria > Acidobacteriota > Thermoanaerobaculia > Gp7-AA8 > Gp7-AA8 > DATDFB01. The sequence goes on from DATELQ010000165.1 coordinate 50,101, forward strand.
GATCCTGATGGGCGGCACGTTGCCGCTGCTCGTGCGCTGGTTCACCGGCGACGAAGAAGGCAGCGGCACGGCGGTGTCGGCGCTCTACGCGGTCAACACCCTCGGCGCGACGGCGGGCGTGGCACTCGCGGGCTTCGTGCTGATTCCGCGCGTGGGGTTGCTGGCGACGATCTTCGTGGCGGTGGTGCTGAACTTCGTGTTGGCGCTCGTCGCGGCCTTGTTGCTACGAGGGCGGACGCCGTCCGCCCCCACCAGTAGGGGCGCACAGCGTGCGCCCTCGAACATCAATCCCCGTCTCGTTCTCCTCATCACGCTCCTATTGGGCCTCGCCGCCATCGCCGACGAAGTCTTCTGGTCGCGCATCCTGGTCCTCCACTTCGGCAGCAGCGTCTACGCCTACTCGCTGATGCTCTTCTCGTTTCTGATCGGCATCGGCATCGGCAGCGCGGCGATCGAGCGCGTCGTGGCGCGGATCGATGTCGCCCGCACGCTCGGCACGATCGAGCTCGCGCTCGCCGCCGTGCTCGCGCTGCAGGTCCACGTCTTCGCTCACTTTGCCGACCTCCTCGGTGCAATCGCGCGCATCGGCTTCACTTCACCCTTCCCGATCTTCCTCTGCGCGTCGCTTGTCGTGCTGCTCGTGCCGACGGCACTCCTGGGCGCGGCGTTTCCGCTCACCGTGCGGCTGTACGAAGTCAGCGCGCGCGAGGGGGAGACGCGCTCCGTCGGCAAGGTCTATCTCGTCAACACCATCGGCAGTGTGACCGGGTCGCTCCTCGCCGGTTTCTTTCTGATCCGGGCCGTCGGCTCGCAGAATGGGTTGTTTCTCACGGCGCTGATCGCGCTCGTCGTCGGCGCATGGCTCGCCGGGAAACGCGCAGTCATCGCCGCGGCGATCTTCGTCATCGCATTCATCACGGCGAAGCCGAACGAGGTGATCCTCTCCGCTGGACTCTTCGCCGACGCGCACGCGCCGATCCTCCTCTTCCGTGAAGACGTCACCGCCACCGTCACGCTGCGCGAGCTCGGGCCGGGCTACCTCTCGCTCGAGTTGAACGGCGTCAACGTCGCCGGCACCTCGGCGGAGCTGATGGGGACGCAGAAGCTGCAAGGTCACATCCCGCTGCTGGTGCACCCGCATCCGCGGCGCGTCCTGCACATCGGCTTCGGCAGCGGCGGCACGGCGTGGGCGGTGTCGCGGCATCCTGTGGAGAACATCACCATCGCGGAGATCTCGCCCGAGGTGCTGGAGGTGTCGGGCTCGCGCCTCGGCGCGGTCAATCACGGCGTGCTGCACGACCCGCGCGTCCACGTCGAGATCAACGACGGGCGCAACTTCGTCCTGGCCGCGCCGGAGAAGTTCGACGTCATCCTCTCCGACTCCATCCACCCGCGCTACGCCGGCAACGGCTCGCTCTACACGCGCGAATACTTCGAGCTCTGCCGGCGGCGGCTCAACGACGACGGCGTGATCTCGATGTGGCTGCCGATGTACTCGCTGACGACGCGCAACTACCTCCAGATCGTCCGCGCGTTCCGCGACGTCTTCCCGAACACGACGATCTGGTATGTGCCGAACACGCCGAATGCGTTCACGATCGTCGTCGGGCGGCTGGAGAACGGGCCGCTGCCGCTTGCGCGCATGGCTGCGCAGTGGACGTCCCCGGTCGCGCAGGACCTCGGTGAGATCGGCATGCGCAGGCCGGAGGATCTCCTCTCCGCGCTCATGCTCGGACCATCCGAGGTCGAGCGCATCACGCGCGGCGTACCGCCGCACGTCGACGATTTGCCGTCGGTCGAGTACGAGAGCGGCCGCGTCGTCGACCGCAATCTGACGTGGTTGCAGACCTTCTCGCTGCTGGCGAACGCCATGCCGCAGCAGACGCCCGTCGTGCGCGCGCATTTGCGGGCCCTAGCGGCTCACGTACTTGTTCCCGCGCAGAAAAAACCGTAGCGGCCAATGCGCCGCGTCGCCGCTGTTGTCGATGCCGATTCTCGGCGACACCGCGATGTCGCTTTCGTCGACCTCGGCGTCGCGCTCCGTCAGAAACAAGTGCGAGCTGTCGAGCGCCTCGCCGTCGAGCGCGCGGTCGATCGCCAGCGCTGCGCACAACTTCCCCGGCCCGTTCATCAGATCGACGTCGCGCTTCGCCTTCGGGCGCCGTGTGCGCATCGACTCGATCCCCTGCACCGGCTCCGCCGCGCGCAGCAGCACGGCCTCGGCGATGTCCGCCTCCTGCGTCACCACGTTCATGCACCAGTGCATCCCGTAGGTGAAGTAGACGTAGGCGTGGCCGCCGGCGAGGTACATCGACTCGTTGCGCGCGGAGCGGAGGCCGCGGCGCGCGTGGCTGGCCATGTCGTTGGCGCCGAGGTAGGCCTCGACTTCGACCAGCCGCGCGCCGAGGAGCTCGCGATCGAGGCGGCGCCAGAGCACGCAGCCGAGCAGCGCGCGCGCCACCGTCACGGTGTCCTGGAGATAAAAACCGCGCGGCAACTTAGCGGAGCTCATCCTCGCGCACGTACCGGTTGATCATCTCCACGAGCTCGCGCTGCACCGCCGGCGGCGCGCCGACGATGTTCCCGCGCTCGAGCCAGCGCTGGCCGCCGGAGAAGTCGCTCACCGCACCGCCCGCCTCGGTGATCAGGAGCGACCCCGCGGCCACGTCCCACGGCGAGAGGTGCATCTCGAAAAAGCCGTCGAACGTCCCCGCTGCGGTGTAGGCGAGATCGAGCGCCGCGGAGCCGGCGCGGCGGACGCCTTTCGCGATCGAGATCACGTCCGCGAAGATCGAGCAGTACGTCTGCACGAACTTCTGCGCGCGGAACGGAAAGCCCGTCGCGAGGAACGACCCCTCCACGCGTTCCTGCGACGACACGTGCATGCGCTGTCCGTTGCGAAACGCGCCGGCGCCGCGCTCGGCGCTGTAGAAGAGGTCGCGCAGCGGCTCGTGGATCACGCCGGCGATGATCTCGGCGCCGCGCTGCAGTCCGATCGAGACCGACCAGACCGGAAAGTGCTGCAGGTAATTCGACGTGCCGTCGAGCGGATCGACGATCCAAACCCGCTCCGCGGCGCCGCTGCGGCCGCTCTCCTCGCCGAGGAACGCGTCGTCGGGGCGCTGCTCGCGGATGAACGAGAGGATGGCCGCCTCGGACTCGCGGTCGGCCGTGGAGACCCAGTCGTTGCGCGCCTTCAGATCGGCGTCTTCTTTTCCGAGGTCTTCCCAGTAGTGGAGGAGCACCGCGGCGCCCCGCCGCGCCGCTTCCGTAGCGATCTCAAGGTCGTTCACGACGGGGGCGGATTGTAGTTTATGCTCGACCTGTCCCATGCATCCCGAAACGCTGTCTCATTACCGCGTGCTGCGGCTCATCGGCGCGGGAGGCATGGGTGAGGTCTACCTCGCGGAAGACGTGACGCTCAGCCGCAAGGCCGCGCTCAAGCTTCTGCCGGCGCGCTTCACTCAGGACGAAGAGCGCGTGAAGCGCTTCAAGCGCGAGGCGCGCGCGGCCTCGGCGCTCAACCACCCGAACATCATCACCATCTATGAGATCGGCGAGGCCGACGGCGTCCACTTCATGGCCCAGGAGTTCATCGAGGGCCAGAATCTGCGCGAGCGCGTCGCGCGCGGCACGATGTCCATCGGCGAGGTCATCGACGTCGCCATCGGCGTCGCCGGCGCGCTCGCCGCCGCGCACGACGCCGGCATCATCCACCGCGACATCAAGCCCGAGAACGTCATGGTCCGGCCGGACGGCTACGTCAAAGTGCTCGACTTCGGCCTGGCCAAGCTCGTCGCCGAGGCGTCGCTCAAAGACAGCACGACCGGCGGCGTGATGGGGACGCTGCTCTACATCTCGCCCGAGCAGGCCCGCGGCCAGCAGCCCGACGCGCGCTCCGACCTCTACTCCCTCGGCGCCGTGATGTACGAGATGCTCACCGGCCGCCCCCCCGTCACCGGCGACAACTTCCTGGAGATGGCGATGTCGATCGCCACTCGCCGTCCCGATCCGCCGTCGTCGATCGTGCCCGGCATCCCGCCGGAGCTCGACCGCATCGTGCTCAAGGCGCTGGAGAAGGATCCGTCGTCGCGCTACCCCTCGGCGCGGCAGTTCCTGGCCGACCTGCGCACGCTGCGCCGCGAGCTCGACTTCGAGGACAACCTGCACACGCACACCTCGACGCCGGGAATCGGCGACCAGCTGACCGTGCCGATGCAGTTCCTGCACTCGTCGTCGTCGAACCGCTTCCTGCGCATGAAGGACGTGATGCTGTCGTCGAAGGCAGCGGTGATCGCTGCGACGGTGGTGCTCGCCGCCGCCATCGCGCTCGCCATTGCCTGGCGCACGAACGTCTTCGGCAAGGACCGAATCGACTCCATCGCCGTGCTGCCGTTCGCGAACGCGTCGGGCAATCCGTCCAGCGAGTACCTGAGCGACGGGCTGGCGGAGAGCATCCTCGACTCGCTGTCGCAACTGCCGCAGACGCAGGTCATCGCGCGCAGCACGGCGTTCCGCTTCAAGGGGAAGAACGATCCGGTCAGCGTCGGCCGAGAGCTGCACGTGCGCGGCGTCGTCAGCGGCGAGTTGATGCAGCGCGGCGACCGGGTGCAGGTCCACGCCGTCCTCACCGACGTGAAGAAGGGGACGCAGGTGTGGGGCCAGCGCTACGACCGCAAGCTCGCCGACGTGCTCGACCTTCAGCGCGACCTGGCCGCGGAGATCTCGTCGCAGTTGCGCTCGCAGCTCACCGGCGACGAGCGGGCGCGCCTCTCGAAGCACGCCGCCGACAACAGCGAGGCCTTCCAGCTCTACCTCAAGGGCCGCTACTTCTCGACGAAGTACAACGACGAGGAGCTGAATCGCCGCGGCATCGAGTACTACAACAAGGCCATCGAGGCCGATCCGACGTACGCGCAGGCGTGGGCCGGCGTCTCCGAGGCGTATTACAACCTCTCGAATCTGCACATGGCGCCGAAGGAGGCGATGCCGAAGGCGCGCGAGGCGGCCAAGCAGGCGCTGACGCTCGACGACTCGCTCGCCGCGGCGCATACGGCGCTGGCGATGGTGCTGGCGTGGTACGACTGGGACTTCAAGGGCGGCGACCGCGAGTTCCGCCGCGCCGTCGCGCTCAACGCAAACGAAGCCGACGCGCACAACGCCTACGGCGACTTCTTGACCGCGCGCGGCGACTTCTCCCGCGCCATCGCCGAGAAGCGCCGCGCGGAGATGCTCGACCCGCTGTCGACGACGACGTCGTATCAGGTCGCCCGCACGCTCGTCTTCGCCGGCCGCCTCGACGAAGCGACCGAGCAGTTGAAGCGGACGACGGAGCTCGACGACCACTTTCCCTACACCTACTACCTGCAGGCCATGATCGCGCAGCGCAAAGGGCGCGACGACCTGGCCCTGCAGCTCCTGCAGCACGGGATGCAGCTCGGCGGCCGCAGCCAGCTCTTCGTCGGCGCCGAGGGCTACACGAACGCACGCCTCGGCCGCCGCGCGGAGGCGCTGCGCGACGTCGAGGAGCTGCAGGCCCGGGCCTCGGGCGCGTACACCGTGCCGCTGTTCCTGGCCCGCATCTACGCCGCGCTCGGCGAGAAGGACAAGGCCCTGGAACTGCTTCAGAAGGTCTACGACGACCGCAGCGAGTCGGTGGTGTGGCTGAAGGTGGATCCGACGTTCGACACGTTGCGCAACGATCCGCGGTTTCAGGCGTTGATGAAGAAGGCGGGATTGTAGAAATCCTTGGTAGGGATTGCTGCCCCCGCGGCACTCCTCTGATATGGGGATGCACATTGCCGCCTTCGAGTGGGGCGTGGCGGTCGCGGCCGTTCTGCGGCACACGACACTGCCATGGCACGAAACGCTCGACGCGGTTCCGCTCACCGCGATGCCGCAGCTCGGCGGGCGGGACAAGCTCTCGCTCGTCGCGCAGTTCGCGGCGCATCAGGCGCTGCTGCAGTTCGCGGGCGTATCGGACGACGCGTTCGATCGATCCGAGTGGGCGGTCGTGCGGAAGCGCGGCGCAGACGCGCGGCTCGTGCGCATCGCCGCTCGCGCAGCGACGGACGCGCCGCCGGCACTGACGATCGTGCAGCAGTTCGCCGAGGACATCGAGGCGCCGCCGATTGACGCGCTGCGGCAGTCGTGGGGACGGCCGGACGCGGTGTATTGGGAGATCGACCAGCGCCTGCGCCACGACGCCGCGGCGGACTTGCGCTGGATGCGTGCAGCAGCGATCGGCGAGGTCGCCTCGCCCGCGCCTGACGGTCTGCGCACCATCCTCGCCGCGCGCGATGCCCGCCTCGGCTACAGCGACGAGGCCTGCATCGACTCGCTCCGCCTCGCGCACGACCGCGTCGTGGTCCTCGGCGAGACGCCGTCGCCGTTGGCGCCTTTGCGCGAGATCGTGAATGGCGCACAACGCGACGCCGAAATCGTCGAACGCCTCGTCGCCGCCGAGCGCCTCATCGTCATCGTCAAGGACTTCGACCGCTTCGACGCCGACGCCCGCCGCGTCGTCGAGCTCTTCGCCGCCACCGGCTCCGGCGTGCTGCTGATGCCCGGCGGCAACGACCTCCCGGGGTCGCGGCAATTCATCGTCTCGCCGCGCCTCACCGTCTGCAACCGCAGCCGCCGCTGGCTGCGCGAGTTCGTCGAGACACCGGCGTTCCACGCCTTTCTCGACGACGGCGTCCTGCCGCCCGAAAGCACAGTCGTCGACACAATCCGCGAGCCGGCGCGGTCGCTCCTCGCGGCGCTCTCGCTCCTCGGCCGCCGCGTTCCCCGCACGCTCGCCACGCGCTTCCTCGGACAGTTCTTCTTCGGCGGCACGATCGACGATCTCGCCGCGCCCGGCATCGCCCGCGTCGAGAACGATGCGCTCGTGTTCGAGGCCGATCTGTCCGCGCTCGTCCCGGCGGCATCGCGCGAGTCGCTCTACAAAGTCGCTGCGGAGCTGATCGAAGAGAGCCGCGACGAAGAGGCGCTGCGCGCGCTGCCGCGCCGCTTCCTCTCGCCCAAGATGCGCGAGACGCTCGCACACTCCCTCGTCCGCGCCGGCCGCTACCGCGACGCGCGCGAGCTCGCCGGCGAGCCGCTCCTGGCGCTCATCGAGCGCCGCACCGGCGAGTACGTCTCGGCCCTGTCCCGCAACTGCGACGAGCTTCTGCGCGCCGAACTGCTCGACCTCCTCGGCCGCCGCGACGAAGCGCTGGCAACGCTCGCATCGTGCGCGCCGAATGATCGGCGCACGTACCTGCACGCCGTCATCAGCGGCGACTACGCCGTCGCCGTCGCCGATCCCTACCTCGCCGCGCGCCTGGCGTTCTACCGCACGAACGCCGTCGACGACGCCCTTGCCGCCCTCGCTGCCGCCCGCACCACCGCCGAGCGTATCGACGCCGCGCTCGACCACCTCTTCGCGCTCTTCACTGCGGGCCGCTGGCCTGAGGCGCGCGCGGCGGCGCTCGATGCCCTCACGATGATCGATGAGACCCAGGGCGACCGCGCTGCCGGCGGCATCCTCTACATCCTCGCGTTCCTTGCCGCAGACGACGGCCAGTGCGCGCACGCCGCGCACCTCATCGAGCGCCTGGAGCGCTTTTACCGCGCCATGCACGACGAGCAGCGCCTGCGCGAGCTGGACCTACTGCGCGCGCAGCTCGAGCTCTCGCGCGGTCGCTTCGCCGCCGCCGCGCGCGCCGCGAACGCCGTCGTCGACGCCGGCGCGTCAACGCAGATCGTCGAGGCGGCGAAGCTGATTCTCGACGAGATCGATGCGATCGAGGGCCGCGAGACGCCGCTCCGCTCCACTGGCACGACGCCGAATGTCGAGCTCACGGACCGCCACGCCCTGCTCTGCGGAGGACAACCGCGCGGCGACTTCGCGCGCGCTCTCGTCGCGTGGCAGGCCGGCGGTCCGCCGCCGGAACCGTCGACCGGCTCCGAAAAGCAGAAGCTCTTCCGTTTCGCCCTGCGCATCGGCCGCCGCAGCGTCGCCGAGTCCCTCGGCATCCCGATCGAGCGCGACCAGCGCTCGGACCTCGGCATCCTCCGTGTCGCGGCCACCGCCACGTTCCCCTTCGCCGCGCACGATTTCGGCGCGCTCCGCTGGCGCTTCGCCACGCGCAACCGCCTCGGCCATTGGAGCGAGATCGGCTCGCTGCCGCCGCTCGACCGCGCTGCGCTCGACCGCGTCGTGGCCGAGGGCGATTGGATGCCGTGCGGCGAGCGCGAGCTGCTCTTCGTCGAGGGCGCGCACGCCTGGTCCGCTGAGTCGCGCGACGCCGTTGCCGCGATCTTCCGCCTCCGCTCCGAAAACTACCGTCTGCAGCGTGTTTTGGAGCAGGAAGAAAGTGGAAGACAGGCGCCCTCAGTCGACGGCATCGTCGGCGAATCGGCGCCGATGCGCGACGTCTTTGCCCTCATCGGCCGCGTCGGCAAACGCGACGTCGCCGTCTGCATCCTCGGCGAGTCCGGTACCGGCAAGGAGCTCGTCGCCCGCGCCGTCCACCGCCACTCGTCCCGCCGCCACAAGACCTTCACCGCCGTCAACTGCGCGGCGCTCCCGGAGACGCTCATCGAGTCGGAGCTCTTCGGCTGCGTGCGCGGCGCGTTCACCGGCGCCGACCGCGACCGCCCCGGCCTCATCGAGACGACCGACGGCGGCACGCTCTTCCTCGACGAAGTCGGCGAGATGCCGCTGGCCGCACAAGCGAAGCTCCTCCGCTTCCTGCAGGACGGCGAGTTGCGCCGCGTCGGGGACACCGTCAACCGCTCCGCCGACGTCCGCATCGTCACCGCCACGAACCGCAAGCTCGAAGCCGCAGTCGAGCAGGGTCGCTTCCGCGAGGACCTCTACTATCGGATCTGCGGCGTCGAGATCGCCCTGCCGCCGCTGCGCGAGCGCGCCGGCGACGTCGCGCTCCTCGCGAATCACTTCCTGGCGTTGGAGCGCGAGAAGCACCGCGGCGGCCCCGCGTCGCTCGCGCTCGACGTCGTCGCGGCGTTCAGCACCTACCACTGGCCCGGCAACGTCCGCGAGCTGCAGAACACCGTCCGCGCCGCCCACGCGCTCGCCGGCGAGGCCCGCGCCATCGATCTCGAGCACCTCCCGCCGCGCCTGCGCGAGCGCCGTCGGGTCTCCGGCGCGTACCACGACGAGGTGGCGCGCTTCCGCCGCGAGCTGATCGAGCGCTCGCTCGACGAGGCCGGCGGCAACCAAAATCAGGCCGCCACGATGCTCAACATGTCCCGGCAGGCGCTCGCGTACCAGATTCGCGAGCTCGGCATTTTGGTAAAGCGTTGACAGGCCGTCACGACTTCGTTGCGGAACGCCTCTACAATCTCTGCCATGTCCCGACGGCTGGCAGCCCTGATCACCCTGCTCATCGCGGGGTGCGCGCTCTACTCCGACGTCACCATTGTCCCGCTCACCGTGCAGCCGGCGAACATCGATCATCCCAACGATCTCAACTCGATGATCCGCAAGGCCGACCTCGTGCGCGCCGTACAGCTCGCGCCGACGATCGAGGCGAAGCAGAACCGTTCGGCGCAGGAGCTCGCGGCGCTCGGCAACGCCGAAGTGCTCTCCGGCCGCTACGACGACGCGCGCCGCCACCTCCGCGCCGCCGTCGAGCTCGCGCCGTTCCGCACGACGCTCTCCAACATTGCCTGGGACCTCTCGCAGCTCGAGTACATGAGCAACAACTACGAGGCCAGCCTGTATTGGGCAAAGATTGCCTCCGAGCACGGGATGGTCATCAAGAAGTGGCACACCGACTATCTCGCCGCGCTCTCCGGCGTGAACGTCTACCAGGTCAGCGGCCGCCACGCCGAGCGCGTCACGATGCGCGCGTCGCATCCTGACGTGCCGCGCATCGAAGTGCGGATGAACAAAACGAAGATGGTCACCGGCATCATCGACTCCGGCGCGGTGACGAGCATCGTCTCGCAGCAGCTTGCCGACGCCCTCGGCATCAAGCCGCTCGGCGATTTCCAGGGGACGTTCACCGGCCTCCTGAACGAGCCGATTCCCGTGCGCTTCGCGCTTCTCGAGACGATGGAGATCGGCGACATGGTCGTGTCGAAGGTCCCGATCGCCATCATGGCCAACGAGAAGATGAAGTTCTTCACCGCCGGAAAGAAAGAGTTTCACATCGACCTGCTGATCGGGACGAACTTCCTCAAGGAGTTCCGCACGGAGCTCGACTTCCGGCGCAACCTGGCCACGTTCACTGCGCTGACGAGCGCCGACCGCCGCCCCACGCCGGACCAGAACATCTTCATCGAGAAGTTCCGCCCCGCCGTGCGCGGCACCATCAACCGCCACGGCTGGTTCATGTTCATCCTCGATACCGGCTCCGAGGTGACGTATCTGAATGAGCGGCACGTCGAGGACCTGCCGATCCAGCTCCTCGCGCCGAAGATGCACACGGCCATGCTGCAGGGCCTCGGCGGCTCGCAGAAGCACGGCCCGAAGGTGGAGAACATCGACCTCGGCTTCGACAAGTGGGCCGGCCTCTTTCACAACCTCCCGATGTACGACTCCACCGAGGCCGACCGCACCGCCGGCATCCTCGGCGAGAACTACCTGCGCAACTTCATCGTGACCATCGACTTCGGAAAGATGCGCATGGACCTCACGCCGATCAACCCGATGACGCAGGCGCCGGAGGTCATCGTGCCGGGGACGAAGGAGCAGTAGTCACTTCTTCTTCAGCTGCTCTCGCCGCTTCACCGCCCAACCTTCCACCGTCTTCTGCGGCACGCGGCTGAGGGCGAGCGCGTCGGGGGGCACGTCCTTCGTGATCGTCGAGCCGGCGCCGACGTACGCGCCTTTGCCGACGCGCACCGGCGCGACGAGCTGGGTGTCCGAGCCGATGAAGACGCCGTCCTCGATCACCGTCTTGTGCTTGTTGACGCCGTCGTAGTTGCAAGTGATCGTGCCGGCGCCGATGTTGACGTCCGCGCCGACCTCCGCATCGCCGATGTACGAGAGGTGCGACGCCTTCGCCCCCTCGCCGAACACCGCCTTCTTCGTCTCGACGAAGTTCCCGACCTTCACGTGCTTGCCAAGGCGCGTGCCGGCGCGGAGGTGCGCGTACGGCCCGACCGCCGCCTCGTCTTCGATGACCGCGTCTTCCGCGACCGTGCCGGTTTTCACGTGCACGTCGTTGCCGACGGTGACGTTCATGAGGTGCACGTTCGGCTCGATCACGCAGTCGCGGCCGATCGTCGTCGTCCCTTCCAGCGTGACGAACGGGTAGACCACGGTGTCGGCGCCGATCGCGACGGTCGAGTCGATCACGACTGTCGATGGGTTGCGGAACGTCACGCCCTCGCGCATCAGCTTGTCGAGCACCCGGCGCTGGATCTCCGCCTCGGCGACGGCGAGTTGCGCGCGGGAGTCGACGCCGAGCGTCTCGATCGGGTCGTCGACGATCGCCGTGCCGATCCGCTTGCCACTCCCGAGCAGCACGCCGACCATGTCGGTCAGGTAGTACTCGCCCTGCGCGTTCTCCGGCGTGAGACTTTGTAGGCCGTTCGCGAGGCCGTCGACGTCGAACACGTAGATCCCCGCGTTCACCTCGTTGATCGCAAGCTCGTCGTCCGTCGCATCCTTCGCCTCGACGATGCGCCGCACGCTGCCGTCCGCGTTGCGCACGATGCGGCCGTACTTCGCCGGATCGTCCGGGCGCATCGTCAGGATCGTCAGCGCGTTCTGCTCGCGCTCGTGCGTCTCGATCAATTGCCGAAGCGTTTCCGCGCGCGTTAGCGGCACGTCACCCGAGAGAATCAGAATGCGGCCGCCGTCGCGCAGCAACGGCGCGGCCTGCAGCACAGCGTGTCCCGTCCCCCGCGGCGGGTCCTGCACCGCAAAGCGCGCTCGCTCGCCGACGTGCTTCTGCACCTCGTCGCGCTGGTGCCCGACGATCATCACGGGCGGCCGCGCGCAGACCTCGGTGGCGAGGTCGAGCACGTAGTCAATGATCGGCCGCCCCGCGGCGCGGTGCAGGATCTTGATCGTCTTCGACTTCATCCGCGTGCCGAGGCCTGCGGCGAGGATCACGACGTCGAGGTCATCATTCATGCGCTCGCATCCTTTCAATCGTCCGGCCATATCGGTCGTACAGCCGGAGGATCGTCTCGGCGAGCGCGGCCGAGTCGTGCCGCACGAAGTCCCCCTCGGCGATGATGTCGCCGAAGAACGGCGTCACGCCGAGCTCGCGGATGGCCCCGATGTCGAACTGCACCGGGTGCTGATTCTGCGCCGCGTACGCCTCGAGGATGGCCTCGCCCGGCCGCCGTCCGTTGAGGATCATGACGTCGACGATCAGCCCGGCGTGCTCGATGAGCGCGCTGAGATGCTCCTCCGCGCTGTAGCCATCGGTCTCGTTCGGCTGGGTCATGACGTTGCAGACGTAGACGCGCAGCGCCTTCGCGGAGCGCAGCGCCTCGGCGATCGGCTTGATCAACAGATTCGGGATCACGGACGTGTACAGCGAGCCCGGGCCGATGAGGATCAGGTCCGCCTCGGCCAGCGCATCGAGCGCGCGCTGCGGCGGCTGCGCGTCCGGCGGATCGATGCCGAGGTGCACGATACGCGTGTGGTGCTGGCGCGTGCTCGCCTTCTCGCCGAGGAGCGAGCCGCTGATCGCGACCTCGCCCTGGAGCTCCGTGCCGTCGCTGAGCGTGGCGCGCAAGCGAACGTCGTCGAGCGTCGACGGGTAGATGTCGCCGGCGATGTTGAGGACCTCTGACGCCGCGAGGATGGCGTTGTCGAAGCCGCCGGTGATGTTCGTCAGCGCCGCGAGGAGCAGGTTGCCCAGCGAGTGACCGCCGAGGGACTCGCCGCTCTCGAAGCGGAAGCCGAAAAGCTGCGAGAGGAGCTGCTCCTCCTCGGCCAACGCGACGATGCAGTTGCGGATGTCGCCCGGCGGCAGCATGCCGAATTCCTTGCGCAGGACGCCGGAGCTGCCGCCTTCGTCCGTCACAGTGACGATCGCGCCGAGGCGGTCGATCGACCATCCGCCGTCGGCGTCGACGTAGCGCTTCAGGCCGCGGAGCAGCGTCGAGAGCCCGGTGCCGCCGCCGACGGCGACGATGTTCAGGCCGCGATGGCGCATGCGTCGAGGAAGCCGTAGAGCGCCGCGAGTGTGCGCGACGTCGCGGTGCGGGCCTCTTCGCTCTTCGCCGCCGTGTCGCAGAGCCGGTTCAGCAGCTCGCGCGAGGTCTGCGAGTGCACGACGTCGGCGTCCATGTGCACGGCGAAGAACGCAGGCGTCCCGATGCCGTACCACTTCGCCAGGCCGTCGATCTTGACCTTCGCGACCTCGGGGATCTGCGACTCGTACGCGTACAGCGCCGCGAGCCCCTCGTGCAGCGCGCCGTCGCGCGCCAGCGAGTGCATGCAGGCGATGAGCGCTCTGGTCGCGTCGTTCGGCGTTTCGTTTTCCACGTCGCTTCGCTCGAGGCCGAGCATCTCGCAGAAGCGCAGCCAGAGCTCCGGATGGTTCTCCGGCCCGCGCTCCTCCTCGATGAGGTTCTCGAGCAGGAGCTGGCGCGTGGCGACGTCGGGCACGTGCGAGTGCATCGCGCTCAGGAACGTCGGGAAGGCGACGGCGTAGTGGTAGTACTGGCGCGCGTACTCGCGGAGCTCGTCGAGCGTCAGCGTGCCGGCGGTCCAGCGCTGGTAAAACGGGTGATCGAGCAGTCGGCGGGCGGCGATTTCACGATCTAAGACTTCATGCATGCGCGGAGTCTAGCCCGCGACGTGCTGAGAAATCGAGAGGGTGTTTCCATCGGGGTCCTTGAACCACGCGACTTTGTCGCCGCTCGGGGCGGTCCAGATGCCGTTCTTGTCCTGGCCGGGGAAGCCGTAGATCTCGAATTTGACGTCGTGGCTCCGCAGCGTTTCGGCGGCGGCGGCGATGTCCGGGACTTCCCATCCGAGGATCGTCCACGGCCATGGCGTGAAGTCGACTTTGACGACGCGGATCATGATGCCGTTCGCGTCGAGGACCATGGCAAAGCCGTCGTTGCTGACGAAGCGGAGGCCGAGGGCGCCCTCGTAGAACGCGCGGGCCTTGTCGTAGTCGGTGGTCGGGACGAAGGCGACGATGTTCATCTGTCCAAGCATGTGCACAACGTACGCGTTGAGCGCCGACCGCGCTTTCGCTACGATGACAAGAAGTGTCGCGAAAACGACAAGCCGCCGTTCACGTCTGCCCGGCGTTGCCCGATCCGGTGACGGCGCTGACGCTCGATCTGGCGAGCGCTCACGAGATTCCCCCGCATATCCACCCGGAGCATCAGTTGATCTACGCCTCGCGCGGCGTGATGACGGTGCGGACGACGCCAGGAACGTGGGTCGTGCCACCGCAGCGCGCGGTGTGGATCCCGGCCGGGACGCCGCACGGGATCACGATGCACGGCGCGGTGTCGATGCGGACGCTCTATTTCAAGCCGCGCCTCGTGCGCCTGGCGCGGAACTGCTGCGTGGTCAATGTGTCACCGCTGCTGCGCGAGTTGATTCTCCACGCCTGCACGTTCCGCACGCTGCGGCGGCGCGTGAAGGCGGAGTCGCACCTGATCGACGCGATCGTCGACCAGCTGACGGTGATGGAGATCGCGCCGCTGCAACTGATCCACCCAACCGACCCACGCGCCGCGCGCATCGCCGCGGCGCTGTCGGAGCAGCCCTCGGACGCGCGGTCTCTGGAGGAGATCTGCGCCGACGCCGGCGCCAGCAAGCGGACGATCGAGCGGATCTTTCTCTCCGAGACGAAGATGTCGCTCGGCCAGTGGCGCCAGCAGCTCCGCCTGGCGCGGGCGCTGCCGCTGCTCGCCGCGGGACACAAAATCACGCGCGTGGCGCTGGAGGCGGGCTACAGCACGCCGAGCGCGTTCATCGCCATGTTCCGCAAGGCGCTGGGAACGACGCCGCGAAGGTATTTCGCATGATCGTCGTGCAGAAGATCAAGCTGGCGTGGACGAAAGGCTCGCGCGGCGGCGAAGGCGCGCAGCGCCGGGCGGCGGTGCCGCTGGCGTTCGAGCTTCCGGCGTTTCCCGCCGGCGACGCCGCGTACCACGCAATCCTCTGCAATGAGCGCGATGGCTTCGCCCCGCGCGACATGGCGCGTCAAACGACGCTGCCGGAGCACGACGCGTGCGTGCTCTTCGAGGTCCGCGGCGACGGCATTCGCATCGGTTATCAATGGTCGCCCGCCTGCGGCGCGCCCGAGCGCGACTTCGCGTCGCCGCAATGGCTCATGGAGCTGCGCGCCGGCGATTTCGGCCGCCTGCTGCACAACGGCCGCTTCTCCGGCGAGGGCAATTGGTCGTACCAGCAGATCGTATTCAACGTGGCGATTGTGGACGCGGTCACGAGCGACCTCTTCACGCGCGCGGCGCCGACGGTCACGGCGGATCTGCGCGAGCGGCTTCGGTAGCTAGAGATCCTTCTCCATCAACGCGCACTTCATCACGAGCCCGCCGCGCGTCATGTACATCGTCTCCCTCGTTTGCGCGTAGCCGCACGCGGCGTAGAAGCCGATGGAGTTCAGCGCCGCGTTCAAATGCAGGTGCGTGGCGCCGTCGGCGCGGGCGACCTCCTCGAGCTTCGCGATCAGCGCGCGGCCGGCGCCGCGGCCGATATGTGCGGGATCGACGTACACCGCCATGATCTCGCCGCGGTGGTAGTGGCCGAAGCCGATCACCTCCTCGCCGCGTGTGGCCACGTACATCTCCTGCTCGATGACGTACCGCGCCGGCCACACGCCCGCGGCCCATGAGTCGACCTCTGCGGGCGTGTAGTGCGAAGGGCCGAGCGCGCGAATCGACGCCTCATGCAGACGGGCAATCGCGACGCGATCGGCGTCGGCCGCGCGGCGGATGGCGATCACTTCTTCTTCAACTCGGTCAGCACCAGCTTCGCAACCGCTTTGAGCGTGTCGAACACGCCCGTGCCGTTCATCGCCACCGCCTCGAACGTCGGCTCGCCCTTGAAATTGAGCTGGCGGTACATCTCATCCATCGGCAGTGCGGTCGGCAGGTCGCGCTTGTTGAACTGCAGCGCGTACGGCACCGTCTTCAGATCGTAGCCCTGCTCCTTGAGATTCTTCTCCAGGTTCTGCAGCGACTCGATGTTCGCCTCCATCCGCATCTCCTGCGAGTCGGCGACGAAGACGACGCCGTCGACACCCTTCAGGATCAGCTTGCGCGAGGCGTCGTAGAAGACCTGGCCCGGCACCGTGTAGAGGTGGAAGCGCGTCTTGAAGCCGCGGACCGTGCCGAGGTCGAGGGGGAGAAAGTCGAAGAAGAGCGTGCGGTCCGTCTCCGTGGCCAGCGAGATCAGCTTCCCCTTCGCCTGCGGATTCGTCTTGTCGTAGATCCACTGCAGGTTCGTCGTCTTCCCGCAGAGGCCGGGGCCGTAGTAGACGATCTTGCAGTTGATCTCGCGCGCCGCGTAGTTGATGAAGGTCATCGGCTGCTACTCGCTGAAGAGGCTGTCGATGTCCTCGTCGGTGATCTCCGCGAACGGCGAGTCGAACCGGCTGGCCAGGCTTCCGCGATCGGCCTCGGCCTTCTTCAGCAACTGCTCGAACGTCCGCTCCAGCTCCTGCGAGGCCTTCTTGACGCGCAGGCGCACCAGCCCGAGCGACGACTTCTCATCGAAGATCACCACTAGGATGGCCCGCTGGGCGACGAGCGAGATGTGGATGTTGTCGCGCTCTCCCTCGTGAAAGAGGATCGAGAACTCCTTCTCCCCGATCAGCTTGGCGAGGCCGTCGGTGGCGGCGACGTTGCCCGCCGTCAGCGACGCCAGCGACGTGGCATCGACGCCGCGCATGTCGCCCTGCACGGCGATCTGCTGGCCGTTTTTGTCGACCAGAAAGACGATTTTCGAATTGGAGTCGACCTGCAGACGGTGGAGAGTGTCCTTGATCTGCTGGTACTCCTCCTCGTACATGACGAGATCGGGAGTGGCCATTGGCGAGCCAATGTACTAAATCTCCCGTCTCCCTTCCAGCGCTTTCGCCATCGTGACCTGATCGGCGTATTCGAGATCGCCGCCGACGGGCAGCCCAAACGCCAGCCGCGTGGTGCGCACGCCGAGGGGCCGGAGCTGCTGGGCGATGTAGAGCGCCGTCGCCTCGCCTTCGACGTTCGGGTTCGTGGCGACGATGACTTCGCGCACTTCGCCGCGCTGCACGCGGCGGAGGAGACCCTCGACGTCGATGTCCTGCGGCCCGATGCCTTTGAGCGGCGAGAGAGCGCCGAGGAGGACGTGGAAGACGCCCTTGAAATCGCGCGTGGCCTCGATCGTCGGGATGTTGAAAGCCTCTTCGACGACGCAGATGAGCGTTGGATCGCGGCGCGCGTCCGTACAGACCGCGCAGGGATCGACGTCCGTCATGTTGTTGCAGTTCGAGCAGCGGAAGATTTTCTGCTTGACCTCGACGATCGCCGCGGCGAGCGCCTCGACCTCGGATGCCGGCCGCTTGAGGAGATGGTAGGCGAGGCGCGCGGCCGACTTGCCGCCGACGCCGGGGAGCTTGGTCAGCTCGTTGATGAGGTTCGCGAGCGGCGGTGCGGTCAAAACAGTCCCGGAATCTTCATCCCGCCGGTCATGGCGCCGAGCGACTTCGACATCTCCTCGTCGACCTTGCGCGACGCTTCGTTGACGGCGGCGGTGACGAGGTCCTGCAGCATCTCGACGTCATTCGGATCGACGACGTCCTTTTCGATCGTGACGCCGAGGAGCTCCTTCGAGCCGTTCATGGTGGCCTTGACCATGCCGCCGCCGGCGGAGCCCTCGACCTTCAGCGCGGCCATCTGGGCCTGCATCTGCGCCTGCATCTGCTGGACTTGCTGCATCATCTTCTTCGGGTTCATCGCATCTCCTAACGCTTTCGGGGCTCGACGAGCTCGGCGCCGAGGTGCTTCTGGAAGGCCTTCACGAGCGGATCTTCGCGCGCAGGCGGAGCTTTGGCTGCCGCCTCGGTGGATTTTTCTTCGACGGTGATCTCGACTTTCGCACCGAACAGTTCGCGCGCGATCTCATCGAGGAGCGGCTGGGCGTCGCGCACACGCTCGCCGGCGAACGAGTCCTGAAGCGAGATGCGCAGGACGTTGTCGCTCAACGCGATGGAAGCGTCGGCGAGGAAAGCAGCTGTGCCGGGCCGCGCTTTCTTCACTCGATCGAGGAAGGCGTTGGTGCTGCTGCCGGAGGCCGGCTTCGGAGTCGCGGCGCGAGGTTGTGGCGCCGGAGACGAGCCGAGTGCTTCCTCGACGGCGCGCAGCCGCGGGAACGTCGCCGCCTTCAGCAGCGCGATCTCGACCGCCAATCGCTGATGCTCCGCCTTGTTCACTGTCTCGTCGTCGCGCAGCAGCAGATTGGCGATGCGCAGCAGCTCCGTGTACGAGAACTGCTTCGCCGCCTCGCGCACGACCGCGAGGTCCTCGGGCGAGAGCGACAGCATCGACTCGTTCGCGCCGCCGACGAGGAGCAAGAGGTTGCGCACGAAGTTGAGGAGGTCGCGGTAGAGGAGCTTGAAGTCGCGGCCGTTCGCCGAGGCGTCGTTCAGCGCTTCGAGGATGCCGGCGTGGTCGCCTTCGCCGATGAGCGAGACGACCCGGGCGAAGAACGTGGTCTCGGAGAGGCCGAGCACCGTGGCCACGTCGGCGGCGGTGATGGAGCGGCCGGCGAAGGCGATGACCTGGTCGAGCAGCGACAAGGCGTCGCGCACGCTCCCCTCGCCGCGCCGGGCCACGATGGCGAGCGCTTCCCGCTCCGCCTCGATCCCCTCAGCTTTGCAGATCGTCCGCAGCCGTCCCTCGATCTCTTCGAGCGTCAGCTTGCGCAGCTGGATGCGCTGCACCCGCGAGATGATCGTCTGCGGCACCTTGTTCATCTCCGTCGTGGCGAACATGAAGATGACGTGCGGCGGCGGCTCCTCGATCAGCTTGAGCAGCGCGTTCCACGAGGCGACGGAGAGCATGTGCGCCTCGTCGATGATGAAGATGCGGTAGCGGTCGCGCGCCGGCTGGAACTGGGTGACGTCGCGCAGCTCGCGCACGTTGTCGACACCGGTGTACGTCGCCGCGTCGATCTCCCGCACGTCCATGTCGATGCCCTCGGTGATCTCGCGGCAGATGACGCAGGTGTTGTCAGGCTCCGTGGTCGGGCCGCTCACGCAGTTGAGCGCCTTCGCCAGGATGCGCGCCGACGTCGTCTTGCCGACGCCGCGCACGCCGGCGAAGAGGTAGGCGTGATGGATGCGTTGGTCACGGATCGCGTTCTTCAGCGTCTGGACCGAGGTCTCCTGGCCGACGATGTCGGAGAAGGTCTGGGGACGGTATTTGCGGGCCAGCGCCTGGTAGGACATGCGGCGGAAGTATAAGGAAACGGCCCGTTCGGAAGAGCCCAGGCCGAGCTGTGTCACGCAGGGGATGCACCTTATCGCTGCTTCCTTCCGGACCTGACGAGGTTCGGTGCGCCTGCTGCACAGGACCCGGGCTCATCCGAGCGGGCCGTTGTGGTTAGCCCAGGCCACAACGGCCAGGGGGGCTCCGATCATTCCGCGTCACTCCTCCAATGATGAAACGTGCAGACATCTACCTCCTCGGCCGCGGCATCGCCGATGGCGTCGGCCAGATGACGCTGGAGGCGCTGGAGGCGCTCAAGTCGTCGCGTCTCGTGTTCGACCTCTCGGGCGATGCGAGCGCCATCGCCGAGCTACACCCCAACGTGGTCGATCTCTACGACGAATACTGGACCGGCGAGCTGTGCGACGACGTCTACGAGCGCCTCGAAGAACGGGTGCTCGACGAGGCGGCGAAGAAGGGCGGGCCCATCGCCCTCATCGTCGACGGTCACCCCATGCTCTTCGACGACGTGAATTGGAGCATCTACCGCAACGGCGCGCGGCGACGGCTCAAGGTCACGGCGCTTCCGGGAATCTCGTGCCTCGACACGATGATGATCGACGTCGGCCACGACCTCGGCAACGGCGCGCAAATCGTCCACGCGAATCATTTGCTGCTGCACGACATCAAGCTCGACCCGCACCTGCAGACGTACGTGCTGCAGATCGGTAAATTCGGCACCAACTTCTTCTCGCGCGAGACGAAGCGAAACCGGCCCGGCCGCTTCACGCCGCTGGTCGAGCACCTCACCCGCTTCTACACGTCCGACGTGCTCGTGATCCTCATCGTCTCCCTCGGCGAGCGCTCCCTTCGCCGCCGCATTCGCCTCGGACGTCTCGACGACGCGCGCGCGTTCCTGCACCGGCACCAGGACGACGGCTTGACCATGCACATTCCGCCGCAGCCGCACGGCGTCGCGAACGCACGGTTTGCACGCGAGCTCGATGACATCGAACACTTGGCCGAGATCGCGGAGCTGACGCCGCTCTGACTCAGAACGTAATTCTCACTCCCAATCGTGCCGAGGTCGGCGGCGTTCGCAGGAACGGCTTCCCGTAGTCGGGGTTCACCGGCGTGGGCGACTTGTTGTCATCCTCCGTGAAGCCCCACCTTTGATCCAGCAGTACCGCGCGTTGCGTGTTCAGGATGTTGAAGACGTCGAGTAGCAGATTGATCGTCGTGCCGTGGAAGGCGATCGGGTACCCGAGGTGGAGGTCGGCGTCGTAATTCGACGGCGTGCGCCCCTCGGCGCCGCGCTCGTTGAGGAAGAACTCGTAGCGGCCGTAGGCGTCGGAGTAGCCGTAGCGCGTCAGCGGCGTGCCGCTGCGCCAATACGCGGAGAAGCCGACGTTCAGCTTGTACGGCGTGTTGTAGACGCCCGACACCTTGAACTGATGCCGGCGGTCGTTCGACAGCGGCCCGCGGTTCGTGATCTTCGTGAGATCGCTGCCGTTCGTGAAGAAGTCGTAGTAGTCGTACGCGGCGGAGATGTTCGGGTCGGCGCCGATGTTCGTGAACGGCGCGTACTCGCCGTCGTAGTTGCCGTCGAGCTTCGAGTAGATGTAGCTGGCGATGGCCTGCCAGTTGTGCGAGTAGCGCTTCGTCACGTCGAACTGCACGCCCTTGTATTTCCGCTCCGGCTTCGGCGCGGGGAACGTCTGCGAGTAGTCGAGCGTGAAGATGTCCTTCATGATCCCTTCGCCGGGGTTGCCGATGCAGTACGTGCCATCGTCGGCGCAGAGGAAGTCCTCGATCACGCGGCCGTAACTGCGGTAGATGCCCTTGATGCCGACGGCGACGTCGGCGATGACTTCGCGCTCGCCGCCGACGATGTACTCCGTCAGGTACTGATTCTTGATGTTCGGATCGGACGGCTCGGTGAAGCCGCCGAGGATCGCGGAGTCCGTCTCGTAGTCCGCCTCTGCGTTCGGATCGGGCGTGGTGCTGGTCGGGCTGTAGTTCACGATGCGCGGCTGCCGCTCGTACGAGAACGAGCGGATCACGAGGTCCATGGGGATCTGCTCGTAGAAGCGGCCGTAGGAGGCGAAGACCTTCGTGGTGTGATCGCCGCGCGGGTCCCAGGCGATGCCGAGGCGCGGCGCGTAGTCCTTCTTCATGTCGATCTGCGTGACACCCGAGGCGTCGATGATCTGCTGCCGGTCCCAGCGAAGACCGGCGTTGATCGTGACGTTGTTGCCGGTCCAACGGTCCTGCAGATAGAGCGCGGTGTTCTTGTGCCGCGGCGACGCGTTGAGCGCCGACACTGGCGCGTTCCCCACCGTGGCGTCGGGCGTGGTCCAGTAGGAGTGCTTGTAGATCGGCTTCGACGGATTGACCTTGTTGAAGATGACGTCGACCTCTTGGCCGCCTGACATCATCTTCATGACGTCGGCGTCCTGCGTCTCGAAATCGAGGCCGCCCTTGATCTCATGTCCGGCGAGGTATCGCGTGGCCGAGGCGCCCCATGACCTACGGTCGAACGACTTCTCCTGGATCAGGCCGAAGCCGCCGGTCTGGAAGAAGTTGTTCTCCGTGTCGCGGTACTGGATGCTGTTGCCGGCCGCCGTCGCCGGGCCGACGGAGTTCGTCTCGCGATGGCGCGCGGCGGAGCCGGAGAGGATCCAGTTCGAGGCCAGCGTGCCGTCGTAGCGCGCTGCGTAGTCGCGGCCGCCGAAGTCCTGGCGCCCGAGGTACGTCGAGGAGTCGCCGATCAGCGTGTGGTTGGCGTCGTTGATCGCGCCGGTGTCGACGCGCGGGTCCTGCAGGAAGGTGAAGACGATCGACTGGTTCGGCGCGGCGTTCCACGTCAGCTTCGCCGAGCCGAGGTTGCGGCGGCTGTTCGACGTGACGATGGAGCCGGCCGCAGGCCCCTCGGGCAGGGCATTGTCGACACCGTTGCGCACGCGGTCGTACGCGGCGAAGAACCACAGCTTGTCCTTCATCACGTAGCCGCCGACGTCGACGCCGGCGTCGTTGCGGCGGAAGCCGGCGGGCGTGCTGGCCACGACTTCCTTCGCGCTCGTCTGCCATGAGTCGCTGTCGTAGTAGCCGAAGACGTCGCCGGTGTACTCGTTGCCGCCGGACTTGGTGATGACATTGACGATGCCGCCGGTGGAGCGGCCGAACTCCGCCTCGTAGCCGCCGGTCTTGACGTTGACTTCGCGGATGAACTCGAAGTTGAGCTGCTTGCCCTGGAAGCCGTACTCGACGCCGGTGGTGTTCATGCCGTCGATGAAGAAGGAGTTCTCCGCTCCGGAGGAGCCGTAGACGCTGATGGTGTCCTGATCGGGGTTGCCGGGATTGGCGTCGGAGCTGACGCCGGGCGCGACCTGCACGACGGAGGAGTAGTTGCGCCCCGTCGGCAGCGTCTCGATGGCGCGCGTGGAGAAGTTCGTGGCGATGCTGGTCGACGCGGTGTCGAGCACCGGCGCCTCGGCGGTCACAGTGATCTCGCCGCTCGCCGCCGGCTTCATCGACGCGTCGAGCGTCGTCTCTTTGCCGAGCGAGACGGTGATGTTTTGGCGCATCTCCGCCGCGAAGCCTTCGAGCTTGTACGAGACGGTGTAAACGCCAGGGGGCAGCAGCGCCAGGCGATAGTCGCCGCGCGCGTCGGTGACGGCATCGCGCGTTCCCTGCAGCGCGGGGCTCTTCGCCTCGACGGTGACGCCGGGAAGCCAGGCGCCGCTGCTGTCGACGACGTGGCCGGCGATCGTGCCGGTGGTCTGCGCGAGTGCGCTGGTGGCGAGAAAAAGGACGACGAGAGCGAGGGAGCGCCGTAGGAACATGGACGACCTCCTTGGACTGATGCCGTCAGTGTAGTGGCTGGTTCGGATCGATGTCGAGCGAGCGGCGGAACGACGCCTGCGCGGCGAGCTCGTCGCCGAGGCAGAGCTGCGCGGCGCCGCGCGAAGTGAAGGCGAGAGCGTCGTCGGGCGCGAGCTCGGTGGCGCGCGCGAAGTCTTTCAACGCGGCGGTGCAGTCCTTTCGTTTGAGCGCGTCTTTGCCGCGGAGCAGAAGCGAGCGGCTGAGGTTCCACTTCGTCGCGGCGTGATTCGGATCGACCTTCAACGCCTGCTCGAACGCGGCGATGGCGTCGTCGGCGCGGCCGTCTTCGCGCAGGATCAGCCCCTCGTTGCTCAACGAGCCGGCGGTGCGCGTAGAAGTCGACGTTGAGGGCTCGTTGCCGCCGATGTAGCCGAGGGCCTTGAGCTTGGCGATCTGCTCGTTGCCTCCCGGCGCGGCGGTCTGCGCGCGGCGGTAGGAGCGGCGATAGGCGTCGACGTCGCGCGGCATGCCGAGGAGCTCGAGGAGCGTGGGGCAGATGTCGGCGACGGAGCGGGGGAGCGGGCCGCGCGGGTAGCGCAGGACGATGCCTTCGTCGCGATGGTTGTCCGCCGGCTGCTTGCCCGAGGGCTTCGTCCAGTCAAAGCCGTGATCGGAGGCGATGAGGAGCGTCGCGCCGGTTTTCTCGGCGAGCCTGCGGTAATCGCCGACGATCGCGTCGATGCGCGCGAAGTAGTCGCGGGGGACGTCGGGCGCGAGCAGGTGGCCGAGGGCGTCGGTGCCGTCGAAGTAGACGATGGCGAGGTCGGGATGGTCTTTGTCGATGAGCTGCAACATCGTGCGGTGCCGCAGCTCCGTTTCGACCTTGATTCGCTCGACGCCCCCTCCGCCGCCCTTCTCCACAATCTCGCGGTCGGAGACGACCGTGCCGTTCACGCGCTCCGGCGGATACGTCGCCCAGAGTCCCACAACGTCGACGCGCCGCCCCGTCGACGAGGCCATGTTCCAGATCGCCGGCACGGCGCGCTCGTCGCTCGTGATCGGCTCGCGTTGCCGCGTGGCCGGGTTGTAGCGCGTGAAGTCGAGGATGCGGTGCCGGAGCGGCGAGACGCCGG
>DATELQ010000166.1:0-42360 GCA_035276475.1 Thermoanaerobaculia bacterium
GTCGTCGCGACGGGAGCAGGCTTCGGTTTTTCGGGCGCGGGTGTGGGTGCTGGCGTCGGCTTTACCGGCGCGGGTTCGGGTGTGTGCGTCGGCGTCGGCGTTATCGGTGCGGGTTCGGGTGCGGGCGCGGGAGCGGTAGTGGTAGTGGTAGTGGATACGGGCGTAGGCGCGGACGGCGACGCGACCGTGGGTGCGGGCGGCGACGCGGGCGTAGGCGCGACTGTCGGCTCGGGCGCGGGTTTCGACGTCACCGGCGGCGCAGGAGCATGCTGTTCGACAACCGGCGCGGGTGCCGGTGCTGCCGGTTCCGGCGGCTCAGCTTGCGGCTGCGGCTGCAGCGCCGGGCCCGGCTGGATCGCCGTCGCCCCCCGCGTGCGCTCGAAACCGCCGCGGATGTTCGTCACCGTCTGCGTCGCCTTCGACGGCCGCCACAGCGCGGCGATGCGCGGACGTGGATCGAGCATCTCCCGGATTCCGATCGGAATGTCTTCTTGCCCGCCGAGGCGCACCGCCTGCGCGAGAACGGCGAAGAGCAGCGCCGCCGCGGCGATCAGCACGACGCGGTGCCGCGTCCGCAGCGCGGTGATGACGAAGAAGAGGCCGAGGGCGAGCCACACGACGAGGCCGAAGTACCAGCGGATGCTCGATAGCGCGTAGGCCAGCACCACGATCGCCACCCCCAGCGAGAGGCGCGGCCGCTCCTGCCAGCGGGCGCAGACGTAGACGAGCGCCGCGATGAACAGCACGAACACCGTGTCCTTCAGCGGCTGCAGCGCCCAGACGATCATTCCCGGTCCGAACGACACCGCCGCCAGCGCGAAGAGCACCGCGCCGTTGCCGCGCGGCTGCAGCCGGACGAGGATCGCGCACGTGGCCAGGTACGCCGCGCAGTTGAGGAGGATCGCCACCGAGGCCTGGTCGCCGAAGAGCGCGACGCACGCGGTCAGGAGCTGCACGAACACGCGCGAGGGATAGCGCGCGTCGGTCAGCGTCAGCGTGGCCATCCACCCTTCGTTCAGCAGGTGGCGCGCGTAGCTCATGTACCACCAGCCATCGATGAAGAACCAGATGCCGTCGCCGATCTGCATCGACCGCGCGACCGGAAGGCGCAACCACGAGATCCAGAAGAGCGCCTGCCCGATCACTGCGCGGATCAGAAAGCCGGCGACGACGATGCGCTTCGCCAGCGGCGGCATGGCCGCCGCGCTCCAGACGAAGAGCCGCCACAGCCCGTAGCAGGCGGCGGCGGTGAGGAACACTTGAATGATTGCAATCAGCACGCGGCCATCCGCAGGATCTCCGCCAACACGTCCGCCTGCGCCTCGAGCGAAAAATGTGCCTCGGCGTACGCGCGGCCGGCGCGGCCCATGCGCCGGCGCAGCTCCGCGTCGGCGATGAGCTGTCGCAGCGCGGCCAACCACTCGTCATCTGTCGTAGCGAGGTAGTGCGTTTCCCCCGCGGTGCCCATCGTCGCGCAGACGCCGACGGGGCTCATCACGAACGGCACGCCGCAAGCCATGTACTGCACTGCCTTGAATCCCGATTTTCCCGCGCTCCAGGCGTCGTCGGCGATCGGGTAGACCCCGATGTCGAGGGCGCGGAAGTCATCGGCTTCGCGGTCGAGCCGCCACGGACGGCAGTCGACCTCGACGCCCGGCACGCGCACGGCCGCGCGGCCGGAGCCGACGATCGTCAGGCGGAATCGCTGCTCGGCTCCGAGGCGCTCGAAGAGCGGGAGGAGGCGCTCGAGGAAGGGGAAGGTGCCGTGCGAGCCGATCCAGCCGATCGTCGGGACGTCGTGCGGCAGCGCGTCGAGCGGCCGGAAGACGCGCGTGTCGACGACGGTCGGCACGACCACGGCCTCGGCGCCGAGGGTCCGCGCGTGCGCGGCGATGTTCGGATTGCCGCAGACGACGACGCGCGCCCAGCGGATCAACCGGTCGGTCTTGCGCGGCCGCTTCAGGAGCGGCGCGGCGCGGCCGTAGACCGGACTCGTATAGGCGATGTACGTGGCGTCGTCGAGGTCGAGGACGATCGGCCGCCGCAGCACGCGCGCGATGATCCACTCGATGAGCGGCGGCCCGACGAGCATCGCCTCGCGCTGCACGAAGACGACGCCGGCGCGCGCGGCGCGGAACGCGGCGGCGACGCGCACGAGCGCGCGCAGCACGAGGAGCGGCACGCGCGGCAGGAGTTTGCGCGGCTCGTAGAGGACGGAGAAGAGCTTGCGGTCGAGGAACGGCGAGAAGTCGACTTCGATGCCGCGCTCCGCGAGAGGCGCGATGAACTGTACGATGCGATAGCGCGACGACGCCGCCTCGACCGGGTACGACGCCAGCGCCAGAACGCGGAGCGTCATCGCAGCACCGCCTCGTACAAGCGCCGGTAGCGCGCGCCGCCGACGTCGTGCAGGTCGTACTCGTCGCGGGCGAGCGCGCGGCAGCGCTCGGCGAGCTGCGGGTCGCGCCGCAGCTCGGTCATGGCTCGAATGGCCTCCGCGTACGCATCGCGGTCGAAGCGCGACAGCAACACGCCGACGCGGTGCTGCTCGATCTGCGCGTCCATGTCGCCGATCTCCGCGGTCGAGATCACCGGCAGTCCGGCCGCAAGGTACTCCGCGAACTTCGTCGGCGACGACGCCTGCCGCGCGAACGAGGTGCGGATCAGCGAGACGCCGACGTCTGCCGCGCGCAGGTATTTCGGCACCTCGGCAGGCGGCACGGTCATGACGCGGTAATCATCCGCCGTGAAGCCGTTGCGCTCCAGCGCGGCGACGATTCGCTCCGGCGGCGTCTGCGTGAGGATGAGCGCGAACGTGCGCGGATCGGCCTCGCGCGCCGCCGCGAGGAGCGCCGCCGTCTCCTCGACGAGGTAGTAGCCGCCGAGGGCGCCGGTGTAGACGTAGACGAGGCGGTCGGAGAGGCCGAGGTCAGCGCGGTTGGCGGCGGCGAAGCGTTCCGTATTCACGCAACAGGGGATGACTTCGTACGGAACCTCGAGCGGGCGGCGCATGCGTTCCGTTAAGAACACGATCCCGTCAGCCGCCCGCAGCAGCCGCCGCTCGGCCATCTTCGTCAGCCGGTACAGCAACCCGCCCGCCCGCCACCGCCCGAAGCTGACGTACTCCTCGGCCAGAAATCCCCGAAAGTCGAAGATCAGGCGCCCGCCGCTCATCCGCTTCGCCAGCGCGCCGATAGCCGCGCCGACGTGGCTGCGGCCGTGAAAGATGTCGATGCGCTTCCGCCGCGCGATGCGCGCTGCGCGGAGTGCGCCGCGCGCGATGTCGTACAGCGTCGCCGGCAGCGTCGGCCGCTTGTGGTAGCGCAACGAATGCCACTCGATGCCGTCGGCGCGCAGGCGCTCGCGCCCCTCCGCGGGATCGAAGCGCTGCGGCTCGAACGTCAGCAACTCGATCTCCACGCCGCCGGCTGAGAGCTCGCGCAGGTACGGCAGCACCTGCGTCTGCACGAGCGGCTCGCGCAGGCCGAAGTAGCAGATGTAGAGCGCGCGCATCAGCCCCGCCCGATCCACACCGCGAACGCGACGTTGCCGGCGAAGTGAATCGTGTAGCTCGCCACCATCACCCAGGCCGCCGCGATCATGCCGTAGCGCGGGATCAGAAAGTAATTGCCGGCGATGCCCGCCGCCGCGGCGCCGACGGCGAGGAGCGAGTTGCGCACGAAGCAGCCGCGCGCCACCCACTGCGGCGTCATCACCGTCGCCAGGGCCATGCCGAAGATCGACAGCGCCGCGACGCGGAAGACCGGCACGGCCGGCGCGAAGGCGCGGCCGGCCAGGAGCGGGACGACGAATGGCGCGGCGATCCAGGCGACGACTGCAGCGACCGCGGCGTAGAGCATCGTCTGCCACACGAGCGTTCGGTGCTCCCGCCACGCCGCCTCGGGGCCCTCGCGCGCGACGAGCGAGTACGCCACGATGGCGATTGACATCGGCACGACCTGCATCGCCATCGTCAACTGCATGGCCAACTGAAAGAAGCCGGCCTCGCTGACCGGCCGGAACTGGTTGAGAAGGATCACGGCGATGTTCGTGAAGAAGAAGGTGCTGACCGCGGCGACGTGCAGCTTCGCGCCGCCGCCGAGGAGCGACCGGACGATCGGCCGCGACACCGTGAGCGGGCGGCTCGCGGCGACGACGCGCGCGAGTCCCAGGCCGACGACGACGATGTAGGAGACGAGCGTGGCGCCGATCGCCGCGACGACACCGCCTTTCCAGACGCCGACGGCGAGGACCACCAGGATCACGCCGATGGTCGTCCCGGCCGCCTGCGCGACGTTCAAACGCTTCAGATCTCCGAGGACGATCAGCAGCGAGTTGCCGTTCTCCATCCACAATAGAAACGGCAGCGTGGCGAAGGCAACGACGAGCACCGCCGGCGCAATGTGCTGGAAGATGAGCCCGTGCGTTGCGAAGTGCAGTGCTGCGGCGATCGCCCATCCGAGGAGCGTCGTTGCCGCCGTCAGTAGCATCACGCTGCCGGTGACGGCGGGAAGCAGGCGCTCGCGTTCCTCACCACTGAGAAGATAGATGATGATGTTCGCGAGGCTGAAATGTCCGAAGGCGACGAACAGCGCCACCCAGCTCGTCGCCGCCGCGATGACGCCGCGGCCTTGCGGCCCGAGGTAGCGCGCGGTGATGATGGTGATGACCATCGCGCCCAGCATCCAGTAGGCTTTCGTGC
The DNA here is from genome assembly GCA_035276475.1 of Thermoanaerobaculia bacterium. Lineage (GTDB taxonomy): Bacteria > Acidobacteriota > Thermoanaerobaculia > Gp7-AA8 > Gp7-AA8 > DATDFB01. The sequence goes on from DATELQ010000166.1 coordinate 4,703, forward strand.
CACTGGTGAGGGTCACGGCTTTCCACAGTCGCATGTGAGGCGCACATCTTAGTCTCCGTCATCATTCCGACGCATAACTACGCCCGCTACCTCGGCGAGGCGATCGACAGCGCGCTCGCGCAGACGCTGCCGCCGCTCGAAGTGCTCGTCGTCGACGACGGCTCGACCGACGCGACGCCCGCGGTGCTGGCGGCGTACGGCGATCGCATCCGCGTGATTCGCCAGAAAAACTCCGGCGTCGCCGTCGCCCGCAACGCCGGCATCGCTGCCGCGCGTGGGGAGTACCTCGCCTTCCTCGACTCCGACGACGCCTGGTACCCGCAGAAGCTCGAGCGGCAGATGCCGCGCTTCGCCGCCGACTCATCGCTCGGCCTCGTGCACTGCGGCGCGGAGACAATCGACGGCGAGGGGCGCACGCTCGCCACGTCGGTCGCCGGCCTCGAAGGGCACGTCGCCGAGGCCATGCTGCGCCTCGACCGCGAAGTCATTTTCCCGCAGGGGAGCGGCATCGTCGTGCCAAAGCGCATCGCCGAGGAAGTGGGCGGTTACGACGCGCGCCTGCCGCCGTCGGAGGATTGGGACTTCTGTTACCGCGTCGCCGCGCGCTATCCGATCGGCTACGTCGCCGAGGTGCTGGTGCGTTACCGGCAGCACGGCAGCGGCATCCACACGAACATCCCGCGGCTCGAGCGCAGCATGCGCCTCGCGCTGGAAAAAGCGTTCGCCGATCCGGCCGTGCAGCCGCTGCGGCGGCACAGCTACGGCCAGATGCACCGCGTGCTGGCCGGTTGCTACTTCGAGACGCGCGAGCTCGGCGCCTTCGCGCGCCACGCCATGGCCAGCCTCCGCTACGACCCGCGGAACCTCGGATATTTCGCCGCGTGGCCGCTGCGGGTCATGCTGCGGCGTCGAGCCAAACCTGCAGCATGAGGATGCCCCAGAGGTAGAAGTTCCAGTCGTAGCGGCCGGCGAGATGCTCGTCCCACTTCGCCCGGATCGGCGCGGGATCGAGGAGACCGTGCTTGCGGAGGGCGGCCTCGCTGAGCAGCGGCTCGGCCCAGTCGCGCAGCGGTCCGCGCAGCCACGCCCCGAGCGGGATGCCGAAGCCCATCTTCGGTCGCTCGATGAGCTCCTCGGGGACGTAGCGATAGAGCACGCGCCGCAGCACGCGCTTCCCCTTGCCGCCGCGCACTTTCATCGGCAGCGGCAGCCGCCACGCGAATTCGACGAGGCGGTAGTCGAGCAGCGGCTCGCGCGACTCCAGTGACGTCGCCATGCTGGCGCGGTCGACTTTCGTGAGGATGTCGTCGGGCAGGTACGAGACCTGGTCGAAGTACATCATCCGCTCGATCGGATCGTCGAGCGGCGGCCACTGCGCGCGGTCTTCGACGGGGGCGCGCGCCGCGTCCGGCCAGTGCGACACGAGCTCGAAGTACATCGCGTCGACGTCGTTCGCACGCAATACGCGCGCGACTTTGTGTGCGCGCTCGCCGAGGCGGGGGCGGAGGCGGTCGTACGCGCGCGTCGGGATCTTGCCGAGCGCGCGGCCGAGCGTCGGACGCGCGCCCCGCGGCGTGCGCGCGATCCAGCGGAAGAGCCGCTGGCCGATGAAGTAGCGCGTGTAGCCGCCAAAGAGCTCGTCGCCGCCGTCGCCGGAGAGGCTGACCGTGACGTGCCGCCGCGCCAGCGCGGAGACGAGGTGCGTCGGGATCTGCGATGAGTCGGCGAACGGCTCGTCGTACATCGCCGCGAGGCGCGGGATGACGTCGAGCGCGTCGCGCTCGTGCACCGTCAGCTCCGTGTGCTCCGTGCCGAGGTGGCGCGCGACGGCGGCGGCGTACGGCGCCTCGTTGTAGCCGATGTCGTCGAAGCCGATGGAGAAGCTCTTCACCGGCGTCGCGCTCTCCGCCTGCATCAGCGCCGTGACGAGCGAGGAGTCGACACCGCCGGAGAGGAAGACGCCGATCGGCACGTCCGCGACCATGCGGATGCGCACGGCGTCGCGCAGCAGCGCCTCGAGCTCCTGCGACGCTTCGTCTTCGCTTCCGGCAAATCGATTGCGCGTGCCGGCGATCGCCGCGTCGCGCGCCGACCAGTAGACGGTCGTGCGCGTGGTGCGCGCGTTGGGGTCGAGCGTCACGATGGTTCCGGGCATCGCCTTCGCGATTCCCTCATAAATGCTGAACGGCGCCGGCACGTAGAGGAAGCGGAGGTAGAGCTGCAACGCGTTGCGGTCGATGCGCGCGTCGAAGCCGGGATGGCGGCACAGCGCCTTCAGTTCCGATCCGTAAACGAACGCGTTGCCGTTGAATCCGTAATACAGCGGCTTCACGCCCATCCGATCGCGCACGAGATGGAGCCGCCGCTCGACGGTGTCCCACACGGCGATGGCGTACATGCCGTTGAAGCGCGCCACGGCGTCGATGCCCCACGCCTCGAACGCGGCGAGCATGACCTCGGTGTCCGAATGCCCGCGGAACTCCGGCGCCAGGCCGCGCTCGCGCAGCTCGCGGCGCAGCTCCTCGAAGTTGTAGATCTCGCCGTTCAACGTGGCGACGTAGCGCCCCGACGCGGAGATCATCGGCTGGTGCCCGGCCGGCGAGAGGTCGATGATGGCCAGGCGCCGGAAGCCGATGGCCACGCCGTGCGCGGCGTCGATCCATTCGCCGGCGTCGTCCGGCCCGCGGTGCTCGAGCGCGCCGCACATGCCGCGTACGGCGCGCGTCAGCTCATCCGCCGCCGCCGGCGCGGAAACGAAGCCGGTGATTCCACACATCTAGTGGCAACTCGCGAACGCATTTGTATCCTGAATCGGCGCGAACGCGGTGCCGGCCGGGCTCGAATAGCGGCTGACGGCGCCGGTCTTCGTGTCGCGGACGACGAGGTCGACGCCGACGTCTGTCATGCCCGAAGCGAAGAACCAGAAGTTGTTGGTGAAGCTGCAGGCGTCGACGATCTTCACCACGACCTCGGCGTTGTCCGGTCCGAAGAACCAGAAGTAGCCGCTCTCCTTCGTCATCGGGACGGGATTCGCGGGACTGGAGCCGGTGGCGGTGTGGTAGCGCGCTGTGACGGAGAAGCGGTTGTCGAGACAGAGCGCGGCGCCGCCGCCGGAGCACGCATCGAGCGGCGCGGCGTTGACCGGCAGGACGTTCGACTTCAGCACGAACGTGTCGCGGCAGCCGGCGATGGTGATGTTGCACATGACCGCCTCGGCGAAGACGCCCTTCACGCCCGCCTCGTTGCCGGCGAGCTTGATGAGCGCCTGCGTCCCCTGGCTGGCGGCGGCTTCGTGCACGAGGATGGGCGCGTCGCCGTCGCGGACGAGGAAGACGCGATAGGCGATCGCGGACTGGCCGAAGTCCGGGAACGGGCTGTACGACGGATCGCACCACAGCAGGTTGAACCCCGACACGGGCGGCTGCTGCTGCGTGGCGAAGGCGAGGGAGCGGTCGAAGGCGCAGCTCGGCGTCACCAGCACCGACTTCGTGGCCACTTTGCTGCTCTTGCCCATGCAGTCGGTGTAGACGTAGTCGATCGTGTACGGCTGCGCGTCGGCGAAGGTGACAGGGTCGACGCTGAAGGCGAACGGCAGCGCGACGGCGGGACAGGCGATGCACGGGCCGGTGACTGTCTCCTCGATCGTCAGGGTGTGCCCGACGAGCTTGGCTGTGCGCGTGGTCGGCGGACAGTTGCCGCCGCCAATGCCGTGCACCGTGACGACGACGCTGTCGCCGGCCTTCGGCGTGGAGGGCTGGAGGGTGATGGTGTCGGCGGCGAGCGGGACGGCGAGAAGGAGAGAGAGCAGGAGCGCGGGCTTCATGGCGTAAATTGTACGAAGTGCAACCGTACGCCGTCGCCCCGCAGCGCCACTTCATCCTCGTGTTCGACAAGGAGGACGACGTGCTGCCGACGTTGCGCGCGTTCGCCGAGGAGCACGGCGTGCGCGGCGCGTCGTTCGTGGCCCTCGCGCGTTCCGCACGGCGACGGTCGCGTACTGGAATCCGGCCACGAAGGAGTACGAGCACATCGCCGTCGACGAGCAGGTGGAGGTGCTGTCGCTTGCCGGCAACATCGGATCGAAGATCCATGCACACGTCACCCTCGCGCGCCGCGACGGCTCGGCAATCGGCGGACATCTGATCGCGGCGACGGTGTTCCCGACGCTGGAGATGACGGTCACGGTTTACGACGAGGCGATCGAGCGCGGCACGGACGAAGAGACGGGGCTCTCGCTGATCAAGCGCGTCGGATGAGCCACCACGCGACGGCGATGACGATGATGCCGAGGGCGACGAGGTCGAGCGGGATGTGCGTCGTGTCGACGTGCTCGACGACGCGCGGCGGCTCGACGAAGTTGCTCTGCACCGCGGCGTGCCCGAAGTAGAGCTCGTCCATGCCCGGGCGGATCGATGATTGGTCGATGAACGCGGTCATGCGCTTCGGAACGGCCACGTTCGCGATGCGCGCGACGTCGGCGCGCAAGCCCGCGGGAAGCGGATCGCTGCGCCGCAGAATGCCCGGCCAGAACGTGTTCTCGCCGATCGTCGCCGTCACGCGCTCGTTGCCGAGGAACCAGATCCGCAGCGCGCGATTCTGCGGCTTCTCCGAGGCCAGGCGGCGCTGCGAGGCCGGCTCGCGGTACGGGAAGAACGGCCGGTCGGTGGCGAACGACATCTTCACCGCGGAGGTGCGCGCCGCATCGACCTTGAAGGCCGTGATCTTCCACTGCCGCTGCACGTAGGCATCGAGCCACTCGACGAGATCGGGCGTCGAGGCGTAGCCATGATCTGCGAGCCACTTCTGCAGCGCGACCGCGTCGGTGGCCGCGAGGACGACCGCATCGTATCCCGCGACTTTCTGCGAGGAGAGCACTTCAACCGGCGCCGCCGCGCCGGTCGTCATGCCATCACTGCGCATCCCGTACATGAGCAGGAACGGCGTAAAGTCGACCCGTTTCTTCGTGACGTGCACGACCTCGGGCCGCGTCCGCTCCTCGAGCTTCTCGAAGATGCCGTCGTCAACCTCGGCGAGGGTGGGCGCGGTGGGCGTCGGCACCAGAAACCCGAAGTCGCGCCCCTTGCCATGAAAGATCGCGCGGCGGATGAAGTGCTCCGTCTTCGTCGCGGCATCCCAGACAATGACCGCCGACTCCTCGACAACGGCGATCTCGTCGCCGGCGTGCGGGGCGGGGGCGCAGGCGATCGCCACGATGGCGAGCGCGATCAGCAGGGGTTTCATGGATGCGCTCATTGTACGACCGCGCATCGCGGCCCGCGCGAGTGAGATCATTGTCGAAATGCACGACTTCGACGACGAGCTCCGCCGGATGCACGCCTGGTGGCGCGCGGCCAACTATCTTTCGGTGGGCCAGATCTATCTGCTCGACAATCCGCTTCTGCGCGAGCCGCTGAAGCTCGAGCACACCAAGCCGCGTCTCCTCGGCCACTGGGGAACGACGCCGGGCCTCAACTTCATCTACGTGCACCTCAATCGCATGATCAAGGCGCGCGGCCTGGACATGATCTACATCGCCGGCCCGGGCCACGGCGGGCCGGGCATCGTCGCGAACACGTATCTCGAAGGGACGTACAGCGAGATCTACCCGAACGTGTCGCAGGACGTGGAAGGGCTGCGGCGGTTGTTCAAGCAGTTCTCTTTTCCGGGTGGGATTCCCAGTCACGTCGCGCCGGAGACGCCCGGCTCGATTCACGAAGGCGGCGAGCTCGGATACGCGCTCCTCCACGCGTACGGCGCGGTATTCGACAATCCCGGCCTCGTCGCTGCCTGCGTGGTTGGTGACGGGGAAGCGGAGACCGGCCCGCTCGCGACGAGCTGGCACTCGAACAAGTTTCTCAATCCGCAGCGCGACGGCGCTGTGCTGCCGATCCTGCACCTCAACGGATACAAGATCGCCAGCCCCACGGTCCTCGGCCGCTTGAGTCGTGACGAGCTGCAGAGTCTCTTAGTTGGGGTTGGTCATCGTCCGTATTTCGTGGAAGGCGACGACCCTGCCGAGATGCACCGCCTGATGGCTTCGACGCTCGACTCCGTCTTCGATTCGATTCGCGACCTCCAGGCGGACGCGCGCGCGAACGGATTCCGCGAGCGCGCGCCGTGGCCAATGATCGTCCTTCGAACACCGAAGGGCTGGACCGGGCCGAAGGAAGTTGACGGATTGCCGGCCGAGGGCTCGTGGCGATCGCATCAGGTGCCGTTCGCGGACCTGGCGAAGAAATCCGGTCACCTGAAATTGCTGGAAGAATGGATGAAGAGCTACGGAGCCGAGGAGCTGTTCGACGAGGAGGGAAAGCTGCGGGCGGAGCTCGCGGAGCTGGCGCCGGAAGGCAACCGCCGCATGAGCGCGAACCCGCACACGAACGGCGGACTCCTGCTCCGCGATCTGCGCATGCCCGACTTTCGCGACTACGCGATCGAGGTGAAGAAGCCCGGAACGGAGCCGTCCGAAGCAACCCGCGTCGCCGGACTGCTGCTGCGCGACGTCATCAAAGAGAATCCCGAGAACTTCCGCGTCGTCGGCCCGGACGAGACGGCATCCAATCGGCTGTCCGCGGTCTTCGAAGCTACCGATCGCGTGTTCACGGCGGAGATTCTGCCGAGCGACGATCATCTGTCGCCCGATGGCCGGGTGATGGAAGTGCTCAGTGAACACATGTGCCAGGGTTGGCTGGAAGGCTACCTCCTCACCGGACGGCACGGCTTCTTCTCCTGCTACGAAGCCTTCATCCACATCATCGACTCGATGTTCAACCAGCATGCGAAGTGGCTGAAGACCACGCGCTGCATCGGCTGGCGGCGTCCGATCGCCTCGCTGAACTATCTGTTGACGTCACACGTCTGGCGGCAGGATCACAACGGGTTCAGTCATCAGGATCCCGGCTTCATCGACCACGTCATCAACAAGAAGGCGGACGTTGTTCGGGTCTACCTTCCGCCCGATGCGAACACGCTGCTCTCGGTCGTCGATCACTGCCTGCGCAGCCGCAACTACGTCAACGTCATCATCGCCGGCAAGCAGCCGGCGCTGCAGTATCTCGACATGGACAAAGCCGAGAAACATTGCAGCACCGGCATCGGCATCTGGCCATGGGCGAGCAACGATCAGGACGCGGCGCCCGATGTGGTCATGGCCTGCGCCGGCGATGTCCCGACGCTCGAAACCCTGGCCGCGGTCTCCATCCTGCGCGACCGCATTCCGGAGCTGAAGGTGCGCGTCGTCAACGTCGTCGATCTCATGACCCTGCAGACGGCGGACGAGCATCCCCACGGTCTTTCCGACCGCGATTTCGACGGATTGTTCACGACGGACAAGCCGATCATCTTCGCGTTCCATGGATATCCATGGCTGATTCACAGGCTCACCTATCGCCGCACGAATCACGGCAACCTGCACGTGCGCGGCTACAAGGAGGAGGGCACGACCACCACTCCCTTCGACATGACCGTGCTCAACGACCTCGATCGCTTCCACCTGGTCATCGACGTGATCGACCGCGTCCCCGCGCTTCTGCCGCGCTACGCCCATGTGAAGCAGGCCATGCGCGACCTGCTCGTCGATCATCGCGAATACATCCGCGAGCATGGCGACGACATGCCCGCCGTTCGCGACTGGCGCTGGCCGTTCTGAATGAACATCCTCGTGCTCAATCCCGGCAGCTCGTCGCTGAAGCGTGCCTTCTTTCGATTTCCGGAAGCCATCCGGTTGCCGGAGGAGGGCGCCGCGGACGCGGTGGGCATTCGCGTCGTCCACGGCGGCTCGCGATTCGTGAAGCCGGTCGTCGTGGATGACGAGGTCGTTGCGGCGATCGGCAAGCTGGCCGAGCTCGCACCTCTGCACAATCCGGCAGCGCTCGCAGCGATCGAAGAGACGCGCAAAGCGATGCCGGGGATTCCGATCGTGGCGGCGTTCGATACCGCGTTTCACCAGACGATGCCGCCGCTCGCGTCGCAGTACGCGCTGCCTCCGAATCTCGGAGTGAGGCGCTACGGATTTCACGGCATCTCGTATTCGTACGTTTCATCGCGCGTCAGCGCAAAGCGCCACGTCATCTGCCATCTGGGCAACGGCGCCAGCGTGTGCGCCGTGCGCGACGGGCGCAGCGTCGATACGAGCATGGGCTTCACGCCGATGGAGGGCCTGGTCATGGGCACGCGCGCGGGCGATCTCGACCCCGGCGCCATCCTTTATCTATTGCGGCAGGGCAGAAGCGAGGCGGAGCTCGACGAGATCCTCAATCACCAGTCCGGCCTGCTCGGCGTGTCCGGTCGCACCGCCGACGTGCGCGAACTCGAGGAGGCAGCGCGGGAAGGCCACGAGCAATCGGAGTTTGCGCTCGAACTCTTCGCGTATCGGGTGGCCAAGTACGTCGGTGCCTATGCCGCTGTCCTCGATGGTCTCGATGCCCTGACGTTCACCGCAGGCATCGGCGAACACTCCGCATCGATGCGCACGTGGGTCTGCAGTCGCCTGAGCTTTCTCGGCATCACGCTCGACGAGGAGAGGAACCGCGAGGCTCGCACCGGCGAACGGCGAATCAGCCGCGGTCCGGTCGACGTCTGGGTGATTCCCACGGACGAAGAGCTGGAGATCGCGCGCATGACGTTCGCGGAGCTCGAATCGACTTGAGTGCCGAAGGGGAGTCGCCGCGCGAGTGGCTTCAGAGCAGCGGATCGATGGGCAGCATCGACAACAACCTCACTCCGAGGCGTTTCCAGAACCCTGCCCCAGGCTCGGTACGGTGCCGGACCGTTTGTCCGCCGCGCTGCTCCGTCCACTGGAGATCGCCGGTCGTGGACAGTCGTACGCTGTACGCGTTCACAGGGACGTCCCGGTCGAACACCTCCGCCATGCGCCGGGCGAGAATCGGGCTGTCGATCACGAACCCCATCTCCGTGTTGAGCTCTGCGGAGCGCGGATCGAAATTGAACGATCCGATGAAGATCCGGGACTGGTCCACGGCAAACGTCTTCGCGTGGAGGCTGGAACCGGAACTGCCGAACCCGCGCCCTGAGTCCGCGGGCCTTTGGCCCGGCGTGGAGCGCAGCTCGAACAGCGCGATGCCAGCCTGCAGGAGGGCCTTCCTCCGTTTGGCGTATCCGGCATGCACCACGGGCACGTCGGACGCCTCGAGCGAGTTCGTGAGCACGCGCACTTTGACACCGCGCTTCGCCCATCCCTCGAAAAGGTCGACGCCGTGCCGTCCGGGCACGAAGTAGGGCGACACGAGATCGAAGCTCTTGGCCGGGCTTCCCAAGATCTCTCCGAACTGCTGGAGCAGGAGCTCCTCTCCATCGGCGCGACCGAGAATTTTCGACGGCGGATCGCTGATCATGCGGGTCTTCGCCCATTCGAACGGCAGCGTACCGGCAAGCACTTCGCGCACGAACGGCGATTGCCGCAACGCATTCATGTAGGCCACTGCGCTCGCCTGTCGCGCCAGCGTCGATGCTTGGGCTGCCACTGCCCCAATCTGGGAGGGGCCGGCGCGAGGCAGGAGACGGTCAGCGGGATAGGAGGACTCGCTGGCCCAGTAGCGATCGAAGTCGGACGACACGTTGCCGACGACAGACCCGATGCCGATCACATCGAGATCGGCGAAGAGCACACCTTCAGTTGCGCCGAAGTACTCATCGCCGACGTTCCGGCCGCCGATGATCGTCACCTGGTTGTCGGCTGTGAATGACTTGTTGTGCATGCGCCGGTTGAGCCGCGGGAAGTCGGTCAGATACGCGAGCGGACGGAGTTTGCGAATGGCGAACGGATTGAACAGCCGTACCTCGATGCGCGGATGCGCATCCACAGCCGCGAGGACGGCGTCGAGACCGGACGTGTTGTTGTCGTCGAGGAGCAATCGGACTCGAACTCCCCGATCCGCGGCGTCGACGAGCGCCTTCATGAGCAGCGTTCCCGACAGATCGTTGTGCCAGATGTAGTACTGCACGTCGAGCGAGCGCTCGGCTGCGCCGGCAAGAAGGTAGCGGGCGGCGAAGGCGTCGCGTGCATCGCGCAGCGGATACACCCCCGACTCCCCGCCGTGCGCGGTGATCCGCGACGCGACACCTCGTCCCAGGCGGGTTGTTTTCGTATCCGTGATGGCGCTGGAACGCGTGCGGTTTCCGAGCGGCGGCAACCGGTTGTACCAGCCGAGGATCGCGATGAACACGACCGCTCCCACGACTGAGAACACGACAACCTTGCGTATACGGGATCGCACGCGCGTCGTCACCCCACGGAGCGCCGCCGCTGGCTGTGGCGGCAGGACTCGAACCTGCGACCACCGGATTAACAATCCGGCGCTCTACCAACTGAGCTACACCACAACGATCGGCCGAAATTGGGGGCGAGCATGGTCGCCGATCGGTGGTTATTTTGTCAACGTCTCCTCGAACAGCTTGTCGATCCGCTTGTACTCGTCGGCCCAGCTCGTCGGCTCGACGAAGCCGTGGTTCTCCACTGGGAACACGGCCAGCTCCCAGTTCGTCTTGCGCAGCTCGATCAGCTTCTGCGCGAGGCGCACCGAGTCCTCGAAGTGGACGTTCGTGTCCACCATGCCGTGGCAGATGAGGAGCCGCCCCTTCAGCCCCTGCGCGAAGTAGATCGGCGACGACTGGCGGTACGCCTCGGGGTCGCCCTGCGGCACGTTCAGGATGTCGGACGTGTACGGATGGTTGTAGTGCGCCCAGTCCGTCACCGGCCGGAGCGCTGCGCCGGCGGCGAAGACGTCGGGCTGCGTGAACATCGCCATCAGCGTGATGAAGCCGCCGTAGCTGCCGCCGTAGACGCCGATGCGCTTCGGATCGATGTGCTTCTCGCTGACGAGCCAGCGCGCGGCGTCGACCTGATCGTCGAGATCGACCCCGCCCATGTGCCGGTAAATCGCCGTGCGCCACGCCCGGCCGTAGCCGCGGGAGGCGCGGTAATCGACGTCGAGCACCGTGAAGCCGCGCTCGCGGAGGAGGTGATGGAACATGTACTCGCGGTAATAGCTCGACCAGCCGCGCGTCACGTTCTGGAGGTACCCGGCGCCGTGCACGAAGATCACCGCCGCGCCGTTCGGCCTCGCCGGCTCGTAAATGCGCGCCGGCAGTTGGGCCTTGTCGCGCGCGGCGATGCGAACGATCGGCGGATCGATCCACGGATACGACGCGAACTCCGGCGCGGGCGACATCGTGATGCGCTTCGCATCGATGTAGAGCTCGGGCGGCTTGTTCGAATACGAATAGACGTTCGCGATCGCGCTGCCGTCGGGCGAGACCACGGCCTGGTTCTCGCCGGTCATCGACGTCAGCTTCGTGCGCGTGCCGCCGCCGACCGGCATCCGGTAGAGATGCCGCTCGAACGGGCTGACTTCCGACGTTGTCAGGTAGAGCGACTTCTTGTCGTCGGAGAGCTCGACCGAGTCGACCTCCCACTCGCCGCTGGTGAGCTGCTTCGCCGCGCCGCCCGCGAACGGCACGCTGTAGAGCTGCATGAACCCGCTCGCCTCGGACGTGTAATAGATCGTCTCGTTGTCGATCCAGTCCGGCTCGAGCGCGCGCTCGGCCCAGCGCACCCAGGCGTCGTCGTGCTCCGAGACGATCACACGGCCCTTCGGCGCGGCGGGATCGAAGGCCATGATCCATAGGTCCTTGTTGTCGTTCGAGCGGACCACGACGAAGGCGTGCTTCCCGTCGTCAGACCACACCGGCATGCGCAGCGAGACTTCGCGCTCGGTAGCCTTCGCGGACTCACGCTGCGTCCCTTCGTTCTTCTCGGTTTTCTGCACGGGCGGCGCGGCCGGCACCGTCATCCCGTGCTCGAACCACTTCGACTCGCCGTTCGCCTCGGAGAGCACGGCGATGCGCGACGACGTCTGCACGTCGCCGACCTTCTCGCGCGCCGGGATCGTCTCCACGTACGCGCTCTCGGTCACGTAATTCGGGACGATCGTCCGCTTCCCCTTCTCCGGCTCGGCGTTGACGACCACAACCACGTACTTGCCGTCGGGCGTGAGCAGGCCGTCGGCGACCGACTGTCCCTTCAACAGCTTGAACGGCTTGAGCGGATGCTCCTTCTTCCGCTTGGCCTCGTCCTCTTCGCGCTTCTTCGCGCGGCGGGCCACGACGTCGAGGAGCGCCTTCTCCTCTTTCTTGATGAACTCCTGGCTCTCCGTTCCCTTCTTGTTGTCGTCCCACATCGTCACGTTCGGCCCCTTGTCGTCGGGACCGGCGACGTTCGTGAGTTGCACCGTCTCGCCGCTCGCCAGGTCGAGGGCGAAGACGTTGTTGTTGCGGAGGAACGTCACGCGCTTCTCGTCGAACGTGAAGTGCGGCGACGACTCGCTGTCGGTCGTCTGCGTCAGCGCGTGGCGCTTGCCGTCCCACAGAAAAATATCGCCATCCTCGGAGAACACGACGCGACGCTTGTCGCGCGTGCGGTCGCCGCGCGATGGCGGCGCATCCTTCTTCTCCTCCTCGGACAGTTTGCGCAGACCGCTGCCATCGCGGTTCACGACGTACGTGTCGCGGTCCTTCTCCAGCGGCTCGCTGAACTGCTTCCAGGAGAAGTAGACCTTCGCGCCGTCAGGCGCCCAGCGGACGTCCTCCGGCTCGTACCCGACGAGGCCGGGGCCGCGCATGATGTTGTCGATCGTCAGGTCGAACTTCTGCGCGTATGCGGCGAAGGCTGCGGCGAGGACCGCCGCGATCACGAACAACTTCTTCATCGATTTCCTCCCAGGCGTTGGCGAATGGCGCGGAGACGCGCGACGGCGTTCTCCATGTCGGCGTGAATGCAGATGGTGTCGAAGGCGATGCGGACGCGCGCGCCGTCCGCGGCGACGACCGTGGACTCCGAGGCGAGAAGCGCGGCCTGCTCGACCGCCTCGTCGACGCCGAGCAGCGCGTTCGCTTCCTTGCGCGAGACGAGCGATCCATCGGCGTTGTAGCGGCGGTCGGCGAAGGCCTCGCGGATGACCGGCGTTCCGGCGGCGCGGGCGGCAGCAGCCATTTGCGAGGCGTCGGGGCAGACGAGGGCGATCGCCTCGTCGACCTCGCGCAGCGCCTCGACAATGATTGCGGCAAGCGCGTGGTCGCGGTGCGCGTCGTTGTAGAGCGCACCGTGCGGCTTGACGTGGGCGACGTCGACGCCGTGCCGCTCGGCGATCTCCTGCAGGCCGACGATCTGCTCGACGAGCGTGGCCCGCAGCGCGCGCGGCTCCATCGTCATCGACTTGCGGCCGAAGTCGACCATGTCGGGATACGACGGATGCGCGCCGAGATTCACGCCGTGGCGCTTGGCCTGCAGCGCCGCGTGGTCCATCGACGGGCCGTCGCCCGTGTGGCCGCCGCAGGCGACGTTGGCGGAGGTGATGAGCGGCCAGAGCTCGTCTTCGCCGGGCGAGCCTTCGCCGAGGTCTGCGCTGAGGTCGATCACAGCTCCGCTCCTTTCGTTTCGGGAAGCAGCCAGACGAGAACCGCGCCGAGGGCAAAGAAGCCGGCAGCACACGAGATCACCGTTGCAAATGCATGTCCCTGCGCCGCCGCGCCGATCGCATACGTCGCGCCGGCCGAGGCCACGCGGCCGCTGTTGTAGCAGAAGCCCTGAGCGCTGCCGCGGATGCGCGTCGGGAAGAGCTCCGCGAGCATCGCGCCGAAGAGCGAGAAATAGCCATGCATGAAGAAGCCGATGAGCGGGCCGAGCGTCAGGAGCGTCGCGGGTGTCCGCGCGTAGAACGCGAAGAGCGGCACGAGCGCGGCCGCGGCGATCATGAACAGCGTGAATGCGGGGCGGCGGCCGACGCGGTCGGCGATCCAGCCGAAGCTGATGTAGCCCAAGAACGCGCCGATCTGCAGCGCGATCAGCCACGCCGCCGACTTCGTCACCGTCATCCCCGCGCCCCCTTCGCGCAGCGGCGTGGCCAGGAACGCCGGAAGCCACGACGTCACGCCCCAGTACGCGATGAGGACGCTGCTGGCCAGGAGCGTCGCGATGAGCGTGAAGCGGAGGAACGGCGGCGCGAAGATCTCGCTCCAGCGCGAGGCCTCGCGCGGGCGCTCCTGCCAGATCGGCGGCTCGGGGACGTTGCGGCGGATGATGAACGCGGCCACGGCGGGAAGCGCGCCGATGAGGAAGAGCAGGCGCCAGCCGTAGCGCTCGAGCGTGAACGCGGAGAGCGCCGCGGCGATGAGCGCGCCGATGGCCCAGCCCGATTGCACGAGGCCCATGGCTTTGCCGCGGTGCTGCGCGGGCCACGTCTCCGCGACGAGCACCGTGCCGCACGACCACTCGCCGCCCATGCCGAGGCCGACGAGCGTGCGCCAGATGGCGAGCTGCCACGGCGCCGTGCTCGTGGCCACGCCGGCCGTAGCCAGCGAATAGAGCAGGATCGAGAACGTCAGCGCGCGCACGCGACCGATGCGGTCGGCGAGGCGGCCGAAGACGATGCCGCCGATGCCGCCGGCGATCAGCGCAACCGAGGTGAGCGCGCCCATCGCCCCTTTCGAGAGCGCGAACTCCTTGGCGATCGGCACGACGGCGAAGGAGAAGAGGAGAAAGTCCATCGCGTCGAGCATCCAGCCGATCTGCGCGGCGAAGAGCGAGTGCCACGCGCGGCGGTCGACATCGAGGATCGACATGAGCGGCGATTTTAGTTGTTAGTTCCTGGTTCTTAGTTGTTAGTTCATGGTGAACTAAGAACCAACAACCAAGAACTAAGAACCCCGAAGGCGCGACAACAAGAACGTCTCCAACCCCACGTCCGCCGGCACGCCACCCGATTTCCGCTTGATGTCCAGGTCCGCGAGGTCGCTCAGCGCCGCGAAAAGCGCCGCCTCCGACTGGTTTCGCGCCGCCTCCCATTTCTTGTGCAGCGGGAAGGGGTGCGGCTTCTGGCGGACGATGCCGTGGGCCTTGAGGTAGTCGCCGAGGCGGTCGGCGACCGTGTCCTTGAAGCGGTTGTAGTTCATCGAGGCGCGGAGGTCGATGCGCTGCGTCTTCGCGAACGAGACGACGCCGATCATCTGGCGCACTTCGTCGGCGAGCGGGAAGAGGTACTTGCCGTACTGGATGTCGAGCGGCGTGCGCGGGTCCTCGCGGCGCGACTGGGCCACGAGGTCGCGCAGCTTGGCCACGGCCTCGACGATCTTCCCCTCGGTGAAGAGCGATCCGAATTCGTAGCGCGCGCCGCCTTCGACGCTGGCGACTTCGCGCTCCACCATCTCCGCCGTCACCCGCCCGCCCGGCCCGGCCAGCGTGATCAGCCGCTCGGCCTCGGAGACGGCGCCGCGGAGGTCGGGAACGTCGCGCGCGAACTTGTCGGCGAGCACGCGCTCGATGCCGAGCCGCGCGCGCAGGGTGGCCACGGCGCGGGCGTCGAAGC
The DNA here is from genome assembly GCA_035276475.1 of Thermoanaerobaculia bacterium. Classification (GTDB taxonomy): domain Bacteria; phylum Acidobacteriota; class Thermoanaerobaculia; order Gp7-AA8; family Gp7-AA8; genus DATDFB01. Next base: position 20,083 of record DATELQ010000166.1, read on the forward strand.
GGACGTCCGCCTCGGACGCGAGCTCCTGAACCTCAGCGTCGAGCGCGCCCGAGAAGCTCTCGCGCGTGACGTCGCAGGCGACGACCGCGCCGTGGCGCTCGATGAGCTCGACCGTCGCGGACTCGCGCGGGATCTCGCCGGTGCGCAGCAGGAGGATCGTCCCCGGCGCGCCGCCGCGCGCGATGGCCTCGGTGAGGAGCGCCGCGTCGCCTTCGCCGCGGCCCGCTTTCTTCCCGCTGTTGCGGCAGAAGGCAAGCATGTCGGCGAGCGGTCCGTCTTGCGACACGCCGAGGGCATCGGCGATCTGGCGGTCGGTCATGTCGAGATCGGCGCCGACGAGACCGAGGACGTGCAGCAGCTTCGCCGACGCCGTCGTCCGCTTGCGGTCGGTCTTCGCCGACTTCCACTCCGCGAGCGCCTTGTCGTACAGCGACGACAGCTCCTTCGCGGAGACGAAGGCATTGACCTCGGGGACGATCAGGAGGCGCGCGGAGCCGAAGAGCGAGAGCGTGCGGTAGGAGTCGAGAATCGAGGCGAGCTCGGTGCCGGGCTCGAAGGACTCGAGAGCGATCGACGGGTTGGCGGCGACGACGGCGTCGCGCAGGTCGCGGAACGCTTGTTCAGAGAGGTAATCCGAGGAGCCGCCGACAAGAATCGTGGCCGGCGGCTTCCCGGAAGTGATTTGGGCGAGAACCGTTTCGAGCCGGTTTATCCCAGCAATCCCTTTTCCTGCAGCTCCTGGCAATCGATGCAGAACGGCGTCCAGGGCACCGCGAGGAGGCGCTTTTCGCCGATCTGATTGCCGCAGTTGGTGCAGATGCCGTAGGTGTCGTCCTTCACGCGGGCGAAGGCCTCGTCGATGAGCATGAGGAGGTTGCGCTCGCCGTCGGAGAGAGAGAAGTTGAGTTCTTTGGAGTAGGCGCTGGCGGCCTTGTCGGCGAGGTCCTGGATTCCATCGTCAGGCTGCTGGTTGCCGGCGGCCTTGTCACGCTCGTACGAATCGAGCAATTCGTTCTGCTTCTTGCGCAGCGCATCGATCTGCGGCTGGTAGGGGTTCGATTTGACTGCTGCTGCTGTTTTTCTTGGCATTTTGGTGCCGCCGCTCCTTACTTGTGGTACGGAATGTTGCGCATCAACGTGCAGGCCCGGTAGATCTGTTCCAAGAGCAAGACTCGCGCTAACTGATGAGGGAGAGTCATTGCCGAGAGGCTCAGGAGCTTCTGGGCGCGCTGCTTCACGGCATCGTCGAGGCCGGCATCGCCCCCCATGACGAAGTTGACGCCATGGGGCTGATCGATGGTCAGCCGCTCGAGCCACTTTGCGAACTTCAATGAATCCATCGGCTGGCCGCGCTCGTCGAGGACTACCGTAAATCCCCTCGGAGGAATGGCCGCGGACAACCTTGCCGATTCAGCGCGGCGGCGGATGATAGCCGCATCGCTCTCGCTTTGTCTACCGCGCTCGGAAGCCACTTCGACAACTTCGATTGGGTAGAAGTGCTTGATACGAGTCAAGTAACGGTCGATGACGGCGGCGAGCTCGGCGTCGGCAGAGGAACTGGTCCAGATGAGTCGAAATTTCACGCGCGCCGCCGCTTCTCCCAGAGCGTCTTCCGGCTGATGCCGAGGATCTCGGCCGCCCTGGTGAGGTTCCCGCGCGTCTGGCGCAGGACCTCGGCGATGTAGCGCGACTCGAGCTCGTCGAGCGTCCAGCGGCGCCGCGCGGCGGTGGCGACCAGGTCGCCGTCGAGGGGCGGGAGGGCGGCGGGGGTCACGGTGTCGCTTTCCTCGATAATCACCGCCCGTTCGATCACATTTTTCAGTTCGCGGACGTTGCCGGGCCATGTGTACTCTTCGAGAATCGCCACCGTTTCGTCGGCGATTCGTTTCCGGCGGCCGAGAAAGGCGCGGGCGAGGCGGGCGACGTCGTTGGCTCGCTCGCGCAGCGGCGGGATCGTCACGGTCACGACGTTGATTCGATAAAAGAGATCGCGGCGGAGCGCGCTCGTGTCGGCGCTCGACGATGAGATCACGCGCGCGTCGAACGGCACCGCGGCGTGCCCGCCGAGGCGCGTGAAGCGCTTCTCTTCCATCGCCCGGAGGAGCTTTGCCTGCAGCGGCGGCGCGAGCGCGGCGATCTCGTCGAAGTACACCGTGCCGCCGCGGGCCATCTCCAGCTTGCCGAGCTTGCGCGTCGCCGCGTCGGTGAACGTCCCCTTCTCGTACCCGAACAGCTCGGACTCGAAGAGATCGGCGGGGATCGACGCGCAGTCGATGTGCACGAACGGCTTGTCGCGGCGCGCGCCGCCGGCGTGGATGGCCTGGGCGAGAAAGTTCTTGCCGCTGCCAGACTCGCCGAGGAGGAGGATGCTGACGTCGTGGTCGACGACCTTCTCGAGCGTGTCGACGAGCGCGCGCATGGCGGCGTCGCCGGTTCGGACGGCGCTACGAAGTTTTTTTGCGGCGGACATCGCGCGGCGCCTCGCCGGTGAACTCGGCGGTGACGTTCGGCGCGTCGCCCCACAGCCGCTCCAGCCCGTAAAACCGGCGCGTCTCCTCGGTGAAGACGTGGACGATGAAGTCGCCGAAATCGATCAGGATCCAGCGGCCTGGCATCGTCCCCTCGACGAGGAGCGGCTTCACGCTCTCCTCGGCACGCATCTTCTCCACGACGCTGTCGGCGATGGCGTGCGTCTGCCGCTCGTTCGTGGCGGAGCAGAGGACGAAGTAGTCGGCGATCGACGTCAGCTCGCTGACCTCGAGGACGTCGAGGTCGAGGGCCTTCTTGTCGAGCGCCGCGGTCACGGCCGTCTGGACTCGGTGATGGATGGGGTCGTTCACGCAGTTCCCTCTTTGTACAAGCCGTAATGGTGAATGTAGCGCGCCACGAGCGGATCGACAAACGCGTCGATCGGCTTTCCCTCGCGGACGCATTGGCGGATTTCGGTGGAGGAGACGTCGACGAGCGGCGTCTCGGCGTAGACCACATTCGGCGCCGCCGCGGTACGCGCGCCGCGCGCCAGGACGACGAAGCGCGCCATGGCGAAGAGCCGCTCCGGCTCCCGCCACTGCGGCAGCTGCGCGACGTTGTCCTCGCCGATGATCCAGTCGAACGTCGCGCCGCGATAGCGCTCGTGCAGGGCCGCGAGCGTGTCGACGGTGTACGACGTGCCGCCGCGCTGGAGCTCGATGTCGTCGACGTAAAGCTCGTCCCATTGCCGCGTCGCCAGCGCGGCCATGGCAAAGCGGTGGTACCCCGACGCAGTCTCGCGATCGGACTTGAACGGCTGCTTCCAGGCGGGGATGTAGAGCACGCGGTCCCACTGCATCTTGCCGCGCGCGTGGAGGACCGGCTCGAGATGGCCGCGATGGAAGGGATCGAAGGTTCCGCCGCAGATGCCTATGTGCATACCGGTTCGGGGGCGCGGTTGACGCGGACGACGCTCGCCAGCAGCCGCACCAACTCGCGAACGCCTGTGCCGACGACCGCCGAGATCTCGTGGTAGTCGTAGCCATTGGCCTCTGCGTACGCGCGCAGCTTCTCCGAGTTTCCCGGCACGGCGGAGTCGAGCTTCGAGCCGACGACGATGCGCGGCTTCTTGGCCAGCGTCTCCGAGTAGGCCTCCAACTCGCGGGCGATCACCTCGGCGTCGTGCTCCGGCGTCTCGTTCGCGGAGAGGTCGACGAGGTGGACGAGCGCCGCGCAGCGCTCGACGTGGCGGAGGAACTGGTCGCCCAGGCCGTGGCCTTCGTGCGCCCCCTCGATGAGGCCGGGGATGTCCGCGACAACAAACGTCTCATCGTCGTCGGCTTTCACCACGCCGAGGTTCGGGACGAGCGTGGTGAACGGGTAGTCGGCGATCTTCGGCTTCGCGGCGCTGATGACGGAGATCAGCGTCGACTTGCCGGCGTTCGGCAGTCCGACCAGGCCGACGTCCGCGATGAGCTTCAACTCGATGAAAAGCTCGCGCTCCTCGCCGGCGTTGCCGTCCTGGGCGAAGCGCGGTGCCTGGCGCGTAGCGGTGGCGAAGTGCTGGTTTCCCCACCCGCCGCGCCCGCCCTTGGCGACGACGACCTTCTGTCCCTCTTCCATCAGGTCGGCGATGACCTCGCCCGAAACCTTGTCGCGCACGACCGAGCCGACCGGCAGCTCGATCGTCACGTCGGCGCCGTCGTGGCCGGAGCAGTTCGAGCCCATGCCGTGCTGGCCGCGGCCGGCTTTGAACTCGCGCTGGAACTGGAGGTGGTAGAGGGTGTTGAGGCGGCGGGTGGCTACGATCGAGACCGAGCCGCCCGCGCCGCCGTCGCCGCCGCTGGGTCCGCCTTTGGGGACGAACTTCTCACGGCGGAAGGCCACGCATCCGTCGCCGCCGTCGCCGGCTTTGACGCGGATGGTCGCCTGGTCGATGAACATGCAGGCCTATTCGGCCGCGGCTTCGGGGGTCACGCTCACGAAACGGCCGCGGGCACCTTTGTCCGTAAAGTTCACGATGCCTGCCACTTTGGCGAAGAGCGTGTGGTCGCGGCCCATGCCGACGTTCTCGCCGGCGTAGAACTTCGTGCCCCGCTGGCGGACGATGATCGAGCCGCCGGTGACGAACTGGCCGGCGAAGCGCTTCACGCCGAGCATTTTCGGCTGCGAATCGCGGCCGTTGCGCGACGAGCCCTGTCCTTTTTTATGAGCCATGGTCGATCTCCCTAAACGTTGATGCTGTCGATCCGGAGCTCGACAACGTCCTGGCGGTGCCCATGCTTCCGCTTGCGGTGATGCTGGCGGTGCTTCTTCTTGAAAACGATGATCTTGTCGCCGCGCCGCTCCCGGACGACGGTGGCGACGACCGAGGCGCCGCTGACGGTCGGGGAGCCGACTTTGGCCTCATCGCCGCCGACAAGGAGCACGTCGTTGAACGTGACCTTGTCCTGATCGACGGAGCCGAGGACGTCGCGCTCGACCATGACCGTCGAGCCCTGCTCGACCCGATATTGCTTTCCACCCGTCCGAATGATGGCGTACACACGACCTCCAAGAAATGGGCACAGCGTTTTAGCACATCGAGGTGCTCGGCGTCTAACCGACGTGCTGTGAAGGGTATTCCGGTGAACCCGCACCTCGTGACCGTGATCACAACGTTCTCTTTCCAAGCGCCGTAAAAGGTTCTTTAAAGGAGGAAATATCGATGATCCGGTTCCTGAAGTGCTCTCTCTTCTCCGTCGTCGCACTCTTCATCGCCACAGCCGCCTTCGCCGACAAACTCCCCGCCAACCGCCACATCCTCATCATCGCCGACCCCGAGCATGGGCTGGCGCTCGTTCCGGAAGGGACGCCGATCCCGCGGAGCCTGATCCTTCGCGTCGACCAGCAGAAGGCCGAGGCGACCTTCATGAGACAGACGGCGCGCGGCGACGACTCGCCGATTCGCCCTGACGCCCCGGCGCTGAAGTTCGTTCACGCGCCCGAATCGGCGTTCACCAAGGCGCGGGCGGCGATGGAACGCGCCAACGCCGGCAAGCTTCGTCTGCCCGGCAAGCTGACGCCGAACGACTTCTACTTCTCCATCAGCGTCTACTTCTCCAGCCTGGACGCCACCATCGAGCTCGATCTCGACTTCGTCAGCTACGCCTACACCGGCGCCAACACGTACGTGCACGCCGGCGACAGCAACGACTTGGCGTTCGGGGCGGTGTACGGAACGCAGTCGAGCAACCTCTCGCCGGATGCGTTCGCCGCCTCCTGCTACCACTCGTTCACCGGCTCTGCCGATACGAGCTGCTCGACCGGCTACTACTACGCGTCGGCGACCTCGGCGACGGTCACGATGTACGGCCGGGTCAACGGGCGCACGTACGACGGTTGCGGGTTGCACGGCGCCGCCCCCTGCACCGTCGGCGTCCACGCCACCATCATCGTCTCGTATGAGTGGCTCAACTCGAGCGAATACTCGACCGACTATTCGAGCGATCCCGAAACCGAGTAACAAAGAAAAAGGAGGGCAGGCGTCGGAGCCTGCCCTCCTCGTTGGAACGAATGCGCGTTAGAAGCTGAGACGGATGCCGAGTTGCGCGAGGCGCTGCTCTCCCTGGCCCGGGTCGCCGGCGAAGCGGGCCGGCGTACCGAACGCAGGGTTCGGCACGAACTTGTTCTGATCCGTGTTGAAGATCTCGCGGTTGCCGCGGAAGCCGGTGGCGTTCTTCGAGTTGAAGAGGTTGAAGACCTCGCCGATCAGCTCGATGCCGTAGTGGCCCTGGACCCGGAACTCCTTGGCGATGCGGATGTCCGTCTGCGAGAAGGAGTCGCCGCGGAGCGTGTTGACGTGGGAGACGCCCGGCGATAGGTCGAACGCGTAGCCGTCGCACGGCGTGGTCGTGTTCGCGACCGTACCATCCGGACCGCAGCGGTAGTCGTGGCCGAGCCAGTCGGTGTACGGCGTGGCCGAGTGCCAGCGGACGATGCCGGAGACGTTGATGCCGAGCGGCGCGCGGTAGAGCGCGCTCAGGGTGATGCGGTGACGCGCGTCGGTGTTCAGCGGGCCTTCGCAGGCGTTGCACAGCGGATCGTACGGATCGACCGTTTGATCGCGGACGCCGCGGAGGTCCGGCTGATAGTCGGCGGCGGTGATGCGGAACTCGTCGGCGCCGGCGAGGATGTTGCCGGTCGTGTGAGAGAGCGTATAGAAGCCCTGCAGCTCGAACTTGTCGCCGAGCCGGGCGTGGCCGCCGAGGTTGATGCCGTTGTAGTCGGCGAAGCCGTTGCCGTACCAGATGCGGAAGCTGCCGAACTGCGGGAAGCGGGCCTGCCCGGTCGTCGGATCGGTCGGGTTGCCGCGGAAGCGGAACGGCAGGTCGCGGTACTTAATGTGCGAGGCGTCGACGTTGAGGCCGAGCCACGGGTTGACCTGCCACGAGTAGCCGAGCGAGATCTGATCGGAGTACGGCGTGGCCAGCGTCGGCGACGCCACCTCGTTGGGCGGATTGATGTCCGCGGACGGGAGCTGGTTCGGCGGCAGCGGCTGGCCGGGCTGGAAGAACGTGCCGTTGGCGTTCCGGATGCCGTTCGGGTCGCGGTAGTGATAGACCGTGCCGTAGTTCGACTGGATGGAGACGGCCGGGAAGAGGATCGTGGCGTTGGTGTAAGGGAAGTCGAAGTAGCGGCCGACGCCGCCGCGGAGGATGTGCTTCGAGTCGGCGTTCATGTCGTAGGTGAAGCCGAGGCGCGGCGCCCAGTTGTTCGTGTCGTTGTCGAGCTTGCCGCCCTTGCCGCCCTGGAAGTCCTTCAGGTACGGATCGTTGTACTTCGTCTGCGTCGACAGCACCTGCCAGATGGGGTTATTGGTCTGGTCGATGTCGAAGCCTTTCCAGAGGTCGTAGCGGAGACCGACGTTCAGCGTCAGCTTGTTGTTCACGCTGATGTCGTCCTGCGCGTAATAGTTGTACTGCTTGATGGGCGTGTTGTAGCCGGCGAAGCCGCCCTGGATGGTGATCTCGCTGATGGGTGAGCCGCGCTGGTCCGACAGCAGGTTGTACTGGCCGGCCAGACCGGTCGAGAAGTCGCCGCCGAGCAGCGGCTCGTCGATGTAGTTCGCGCCGAACTTGAAGTCGTTGCGGCGCCCGCCGAGGTTCGTCGTCCAGGAGAAGTCGTCCTTGTACTGGCGCTTGATCTGGTCGGTGGTCTGCGGCGTGTTGATGTTCTGTCCGACCGAGACGCCCGAGGGATAAAAGAGGAACGGGTCGTCCGAGACGGGCAGGATGGCGTTGGCGAAGTGCGTGTTCTGGAAGAGGAACTCGTTCAACTTGTCGCTGCCGAGCTGGAAGGTGTGACCGACCAGGAGCGAGCGGTACTTGTTCGTCAACGTGCCGAGCGCCGACGGCAGCGACACCGGGCTCGCGCCGTAGATGTCGGTGTTCTTCTGATAGCCGTAGCGGACCTGAAGGAACTGCTTGGGATTGATGTCGCCGCTGACCTTCGCCGTGAGGAGGTCGTCGCGGAACGGCGTCGGCACGGCCTGTCCCTGGAACTCGGGATAGATCGGAGGCGGGTTCGGATTCGACGGGCTCGACGGCGGCGTCGTGTCGATGACGTAGTTCGTCCGCCGTCCGAGGCGCTCGGCGGTGATGAAGAAGTGCGCGCGGTCCTTGACGATCGGCCCGCCGAGCGTGGCGCCGTACTGGTTGCGGCGGTAGTTCGTCTTGCCGCTGCCGGAGTTCTGCTCGCTCTGCGACTCGGTGTTGAGGCTCTTGTCGCGATAGAACTCGTAGGCATTGCCTGCGAACTCGTTCGTGCCGGTCTTGGTAACGACCGTCAGCACGCCGCCGGTGGTGCGGCCGTACTCGGCCTTGTACTGCTGCGTCTGGATCTTGAACTCCTGGACGGCTTCGATGTTGTAGTTCTGCAGCGCGCCGCCGATGGTGTCGTCGGTGTTGTCGCCGCCGTCGACGACGAAGTTGACGTTGCGGCCGGAGCCGCCGTTCAAGGCGATGGTGAGCTGGCCCGGCTTGGTCGGGTCGCTGTTGACGGAGAGCGTGGTGCCCGGCGCGAGCGAGCCGAGGTTCGCGAACTGCCGGCCGTTGAGCGGGAGGTTCTCCATCTCGCGCTGGCTGATAGTGGTGCCGACCGCCGGCGAGGTCTCGACCAGCGGCGCCTCGGCCGTGACGGTGATCTGTTCCTTCACCGAGGCCTGCTTGAGGGTGAAGTTGATCGTGCGCTCCGTGGCCACGCTGACGTCGACGTTGCGCGTCGTCACCGAGGTGAAGCCGGAGAGATCCGCGGTCACGTTGTACGTGCCGACAGGGAGCGCCTGGAAGCGGTAGGCGCCGTCGCTGCCGGTGACGACGTTGCGGCTGAAGCCGGTCGCGCTGTTCGTGGCGGTGACGGTGACGCCGGGGAGCGCGCCGCCGCTTTCATCGGCCACGCGGCCGCCGAGCGCGCCCGCGCTGGTCTGCGCGAGCAGGAACGTGGGGATGAGGAGCGAGAGAACGATTAGGGCCAGAATCGGAACTCGGATCGAGCGCCTCACGGGGACCTCCTATTTACGGAAAAATTGGTCTAAAACGTTTCGGCGACTGTATCACCGAAATGCACGGGCCAGAAGGGCCTCCGCGTCAGTGCGCACGCGCGTCGTGGAGGGGTTGCGCGGCATGCGCGCGAGGAGCGCGGTGAGCTCGCGTTTCGCGCCCGCGGCGTCGCCGGTTTCGAGGAGGGCGATGGCGCGGTTGAGCGTCGCTTCGTAGAAATCGGGGGCGATGCGCAACGCCTCATCGAAGTAGGGAAGCGCGTCTTTCGCGCGCGACTGCTGCACGAGGATGACGCCGAGGCCGTTGCGCGGATCGGGGTAGAGCGGCGCGAGGGCGATGGCTTGTCGGTACGCGCCCGCGGCGTCGTCGAAGCGGTTCTGCGCGCGCAGAGCGTTGCCGAGGTTGTTGTACGCGCGGGCGCTGCGGGGATCGGCGTCGATGGCGGCGCGGAACTCGCGCTCGGCGCCGGCGGCGTCGCCGCTCTCGATGAGCGCGACGCCCTTGACGTTGTGCAGCTCCGGGCGCTTCGGATCGCGTTTCTCCGCCTCGGATAGCGCAATCGCGGCCTCGCGCGCGGCGCCGCTCTCCTGGAGCGCGGTGGCGAGGTTGTACCAGGCGTCGGCGCTCTGCGGCGCGAGGGCGACGGCCTGGCGGTAGAGGGCGATGGCCTCGTTCGTCTGGTGCAGCGCTTTGTAGGCCTGGGCGAGCTTCTCGCGGAACGGCGCGTTCTGCGGGTCGTCGCGCACGAGCGGCCCGAGGATCTGCACGGCGTCGAGCGCGAGCCCGGCGTTGAGCGACCACGTGGCGTGCTCGAACAGTTTGAACGCGGTGGTCCTGTCTTTCGGATCGCGATTCGACGTTCCCCCACCGCCGCCCGGCGCAACGTAGCCGAGGGACGCGAGCTTGCGCTTCGTCTCCTCGTCGACGGGGGAGGTGGCGGTGGTGCCGGCGCCGATGGCGTCGAGCTTTGTGAGGGCATCGTTGTACGCGCGGCGCTGCGCGTCGATGGTGTTCCGCGTCTCCTTCGGATCGCTGCGCAGGTCGTAGACCTCGGGTTTCGGCGCGCGGATGACTTTGACGTCGCCGCGGCGCATCGAGGCGAGCGCGCTCCAGCCGAACTGCGCGGGGTAGCGCGTCTCGGCGTAGATGTCTTTCGTCGGAGCGCTGAGCAGATCGGCAGTGCCGAACTGGATTCCGGCGAGCTTCGCAAGCGTCGGCGCGAGGTCGACGGTGCTGACCGGCTGCTGCACGACGCGCGGCTGCAGCGCCGGCGCGGCGACGATCAGCGGGACATGCAGCGTCGGCTCGTAAAGCAACAGACCGTGTGTGAGCTCGTCGTGCTCGCCGAGCGCTTCGCCGTGATCGCCGACGATCGCGACGATCGTGTTCTTGCGGTCGATCGCGGCGAGGAGCCGCGCCACCTGCGCGTCGACGTAGACGACTTCGCCGTCGTACGTCTGCGGATATGGCTCCGGCGGCGCGTACGGCGCGTGCGCGTCGTAGAGGTGCACCCAGGCGAAGAAGGGCCTTGTGTCGGATTGGCGGAGCCACGCCAATGCGCGGTCGATCGTCGCGCCGCCGCGGCGCTCCGCCTCTTCGCTCGCCGCGGCGCCGGTCGGATCGGGCTGCACCTCGTCGTCGTAGACGTCGAAGCCGCGGTTCAAGCCGAAGCGGTGATTGAGAACGAAGGAGCTGACGAAGGCGCCGGTGCGGTAGCCGTTTCTCGCCAGCACCGTTGCCAGCGTGTCGCGATCCGCCGGAAAGGAGCCCCCGCCGTTGTTGCGCAAGCCGTGCTGGGGCGGAAGCACGCCGGAGAGGAGGGACGAATGTGCAGGCAGCGTCAGCGGAACCGGCGAGTCGGCATTCGCGAAGACGACACCTTCGAGTGTCGGCGCCGGACGATCGGCGCGGAACGTGTCTAACGTGACGAGGAGAACGTTGTAGCGCGGCGTCTCCCGGTGACATGCGATCAGGAGCAGTGCAATCGCGAGAACACCACCTGCGCCCCGTCCCCTGCGCCCTGCCCCCTTACAAAGGGATATTCCCATGCTTCTTCGGCGGGTTCTTATCCCGTTTGTTGCGCAGCATCGCGTACGCCGTGATCAGCTTCGGCCGCGTCCAGCGCGGCTCGATGATCTCGTCGATGTAGCCGCGCTCCGCGGCGATGAACGGGTTGGCGAACTTCTCCTTGTACTCGTCGATCTTCGCCTGTCGATCCGTCGCGCCCTTATAAAGAATGTTGACCGCGCCGTCCGCCCCCATCACCGCGATCTCCGCCGTGGGGTAGGCGAAGTTCAGGTCGGCGCGGATGTGCTTCGAGTTCATCACGCAGTACGCGCCGCCGTAGGCCTTGCGCGTGATCACCGTGATCTTCGGTACCGTCGCCTCGGCCAGCGCGAAGAGCAGCTTCGCGCCGTGCACGATGATCCCGCCGTACTCCTGGTCCGTCCCCGGCAGGAAGCCCGGCACGTCCTCGAGCACCAGCAACGGGATGTTGAACGCGTCGCAGAAGCGGACGAAGCGCGCCCCTTTGCGCGAGGCGTTGATGTCGAGCACACCGGCGAGAAACGCCGGCTGGTTGGCCACGACGCCGACGGGGTAGCCGTTCAGGCGGATGAAGCCGACGACGATGTTGCGCGCGAAGTGCTGGTGCACTTCGAGGAAGTGCCCCTCGTCGGCGACCGACTTCACGATGGCGCGGATGTCGTACGGCTGGTTCGGGGAGTCGGGGATGAGATCGTCGAGCGCCTCGTCGGTGCGGTTGATGTCGTCGCGCGACAGCGCCCGCGGCGGGTCCTCGAGGTTGTTCGACGGCAGGAACGACAAGAGCTCCCGGATCGTGGCCAGGCAGTCCTCGTCCGACTCCGCGGCGAAGTGGGCCACGCCGGAGATCTGGTTGTGCGTGTCGGCGCCGCCGAGCTTCTCCTTCGTGACCTCCTCGTGCGTCACGGTTTTGATGACGTCGGGGCCGGTCACGAACATGTACGCCGTCTTCTTCACCATCAGGATGAAGTCGGTGATGGCCGGCGAGTAGACGGCGCCGCCGGCGCACGGACCCATGATCGCGGAGATCTGCGGCACGACGCCGGAGGCGAGCGTGTTGCGGAGGAAGATGTCGGCGTAGCCGCCGAGGGAGACGACCCCTTCCTGGATGCGCGCGCCGCCGGAGTCGTTGAGACCGATGACCGGCGCGCCGTTCTTCATGGCCATGTCCATGATCTTCACGATCTTCGCGGCGTACGTCTCGGAGAGCGATCCGCCGAAGACCGTGAAGTCCTGCGCGAAGGCGTAGACGAGGCGGCCCTGTACGGTGCCGTAGCCGGTGACGACGCCGTCGCCGGGGATGCGCTGCTTCTCCATGCCGAAGTCGTTGGAGCGGTGGACGACGAGCTGGTCGAGCTCCTGGAACGATCCGCTGTCGAAGAGCAAGTGAATGCGCTCCCGCGCGGTGAGCTTGCCTTCGGCGTGCTGCCGGGCCACGCGGGCCTCGCCGCCGCCCTGCTCGCTCTCGCGCTTGCGGCGCTCGAGCTCTTCCACATTTCGGTCCCTGACGGTCGACACGGCCAGCGGATTCTAAAGCACGGTGACGAAGACCCGCCCGTTATCGTCGACGAGGGCCTTGCCGCCGTCGACGCGGGCAAGGACTTTGGGGCCATCCTGCATCGTCCCGGAGGGAATCGCGCGCACGTTCATCCATTGCCGGACCGGGCGCACGCGATAGCTCGGGCGATAGAAGTTCGGCGGCTCGCCTTCGACACGGCGGTGCTCGATCGGACGGCCGTAGCCGTCGCGACCGCCGGGCATTTGCTCGAATTGTGGAGTGCGAATCAGGTGCGCGAAGTCTTTTTCGCCCTCGCAGCGTGCGAGGGCGTCCCGAACGGTGGCGACGTCGAAGTCATCGACGAGCACACGCCACGGCTTGCGCGTGAGGGCGACGTGGACGCGGCGCGTTTCGTCTTCCCATCGGACGTCGCCGTATTCATGGATCGCAAAACCCGCGACGACAACTACACGCTCTGCTTCGCCAATCGCACGCGCCGTTTCGACGACCCACGCCGCATCCACCTCGGGTAACGCGACGCGATCGGCAATCGGCTGCGCATAGAACACACCACCCTCCTCGCGCGCCTCCCCCGCCTCCTCGACGCGGACGAGCGTCCCGTTCTCCCACCGCACCACCCGCCCCCACTTGCGGTATCTCACGCGAATCCTCGAGTGACGACGACGGGCGCGTACGAGCCGACGACGAGCTCCTGCCCCTCGCGCGAGCAGACGACGCCGGGGTAGCGAACCGGCTCGCCGGTCGCGCCGAGGAGCGCGGCGGCGATCTCGGCGCGCGTCGCGCGGATCGTGAACTGCGGCACGGCCACGTCGATGGTGACGACGTCCGTGAGCGGGTCGTACGCGCCGCCGCGCACGAGCTGCACGTCGATGCGGTCGTCCGGCAGATCGAACGGCGCGTCGATCTGCGAGACGACGACGCGCGTCATGCGCCGCAGCGGCACGTCGCTGAAGGAGGCGCGGCGCAGCTCGATCGGGCAGTCGACGCGGAGCCAGGACGGCCATTCGATTTCGGGGAGGTTCAGTTCACGCGGGTGGCCGATGGCTTCGTGGAGGAGGACGGCGGCGGAGCCGTGATGCCAGACCAAGGGCGCAGGGCGCAGGGGGCGGGGCGCAGGTGGTTGTCGCAGCAGTTGTACGTCTTCGTCCGCAAACTCCGGAGTCGTGACGACGGAGACACCGTTGATCTCCACCGTCATCGTTGCGTCGCCGTTGCGCGACACCAACCGCACGCGCGCATCCGGCGGCACGACGCGGTGCATGCGCTCGATCGCCGCTTCGCACTCGGCCACGAGCGCGTCGTCGCGTGCGTCGGTCGCGATGATCTCGTTGTCGTTTTGCTCGGCAGCGCCGTGCATCAGCCGCCGCTCCGCGAGCTTGCCGCGGAGCCACAGCTCGTCAATCTGCGCGATCGAGAACGTCGTCAATTGAGCTGGTAGTTGAACCGCTTGCTGGTCTGATCGAAGCTGACCACGAGCTGGTGCGCGCTGCCGGGCGGGAAGTTTTGCCGCGCCAGGACGTGATACTCCCGGATCTTCAGCGCCGGGACGTCGACCCAGATCTCCACGTCGGCGTTTTTCGGCGCGACGGCCTTGGTCAAATTGATCGGGCGCGGCTCCCGGCGGTGGAGAATGCGCGTCTCCCCCCACAACTGCTGCTGAGCCACCACGTCCGCGCCGACCTTCACGACGATCGTGCCGTCGGTGAACGGATGGTTGAGAAACGTCGTCGTGAATTGCGCCGGCGTCGTGTTCACGGGCGCCGGCTGCGGCGGCGGCACGGTCGCCGTCGTCGCCGTGCGCACCGGCGTCTGCGCCACCTGCGGCGTCCGCTGCTGCCGCGCTGCCTGCTCCGCCCGCACGCGGTCGGACTGCTGCTGGGCGAGCTTGAGGTAATTCACCGTCTCGATGCGCGCCGGATTGAGCTGGAACGAGGCCTCGAACACCTTCACCGCGTCATCGTACTTTCGGGCGTTGTAGAGCGCGACGCCTTCGTCGAACTTCTGCGCCGCGTCGGTCACCTGCTGGTTCGTCACCTGGCGCTGCTGGCGGATGAGCGACAGCTGCTGCAGCCTCGCCGTCACCGCCGGCGAGTTCGGCGCGAGCTTGTGCAGCTCGTCGTACTTCGCGTAGGCCTCGTCGATGCGCCCCTGCGTGACCAGCTTCTCCCCGTCCTGGCGGAGCTGGCGCTCCTTCGCGCGCCGCGCATCGAGCTGCTTGTCGACCGGCCGCGGCTTCAACTCCCGGCTCTTGATCGCGAGCACCGACCCGACGAACGCGGCGAGGAGCAGCGCCACGATGCCGAGGAACACCGGCGGCGAGAGCGAGCGGCGGAAGACGGACGGTCCGCTGCGCGCAGGCCGCGGACGCGGCGGCGGCGCGGGAGTCGCGTGCACCGCAGCCTGGCTTCCGGACGCGCGCGGATTCGTGTCGAACGGTCCATCCGACGCGGCCGCCGGCGGCGCTTCCTCCGCCTCGGGGAACGGCATGTCGACGGTCGGCAGCCGCTCGCGGTCGTGCGTCACCATCGTGTCGGCGAAGAACGAGTCGGAGATCCGGCTCGGCCGCTCGCCGCGCACCACCGCGCGCAACGCGTTGGCCAGCTCGCGCCCGCGCTGGTAGCGCTTCACCGGATCTTTGGCCAGGCAGTGCGCCACCACCTCTTCGTAGCCGTCCGGAATCTGCGGGTTGATCTCGTGCAGCGGCGGGAAGGGCTCGTGGACGATTTTGTACGAGATCGACGTCAGCGAGTCTCCGCCGAACGGCTTCCGCCGCGTCAGGCACTCGTAGAGACAGATGCCGAGGGAGAAGATGTCGGTGCGGCCGTCGACCGGCGCCCCTTTGATCTGCTCGGGGGCCATGTAGTTCGGCGTGCCGAGGAACTGGCCGGTCGTGGTCAGGTTGCCGCCGGTGGCGATCTTGGCGATGCCGAAGTCCGTGATCTTGGCGCGGTTGCCGTCGACGAGGATGATGTTCGCCGGCTTCACGTCGCGGTGGACGATGCCTTTGGCGTGCGCGAAGTCGAGCGCGTCGGCGACCTGGGAGACGATGTCGCCGATCTGGTCGAACGGCAGCGGGCGCCCCTGCGCCAGCACTTCCTTCAGATTGCTCCCCTCGACGTACTCCATGGCGATGAACGACGTGCCGGTCGGCTCGTCCATCCCGATGTCATGCACCGTCACGATCGACGGATGGTTGAGGATGCCGGCGGCCTGGGCCTCGCGGATGAAGCGCTGCTGGAACTCCTTGGTCTCGTCGTCGTCGGCGTGCGCGGCGGCGCGGATCGTCTTCAGCGCCACGAGGCGGCCGATGAGCGGGTCCTTGGCGAGGTAGACGATCCCCATCGCCCCCTTCCCGAGCTCCCGAACCACCTCATATCTTCCGAGCTTCACCTGCTTCCAGTTCCAACCGGCTCAGCGCCAGAGCGGCCATTTTAAATTATGATTCACGTCCCTTTTGTTGAATCCTGCCATGTGAGGTCATCCATATGAAGGTCTACTCCGGTTCCGAGATTCGGAACGTGGCTGTGGCCGGACACAACGACACCGGCAAAACGACGCTCGTCTCGCAGCTCCTCTTCAACGCCGGTGCGACGACCCGCCTTGGCCGCGTCGAGGACGGCACGACGACGACGGACTTCGATCCCGACGAAGTCGAGCGCAAGCATTCGATCTCCGGCGCCGTCGCCTATGTGGAGTGGAAGAACACCAAGATCAACATTCTCGACACGCCCGGCTTCGGCATCTTCCTCATGGAATCGAAGGCCGCGCTGCGCGTCGCCGACTCCGCCGCGATCGTCGTCAGCGGCGTCACCGGCGTCGAAGTGACGACCGAGAAAGTGTGGAAGTTCGCCGAGGAGTTCGAGCTGCCGCGCATCGTCATCATCAACAAGATGGACCGCGACCGCGCCTCGTTCTCGCGCACGCTGGAGTCGCTGCAGAAGAAGTTCGGCAAGGAGATCGTGCCGATCCAGATCCCCCTCGGCGAGGAGAAGGACTTCACCGGCATCATCGACCTCGTGGCCATGAAGGCCTACACGTACGCGAGCGACGGCTCGGGCAAGTACGAGGCGGCCGACATTCCCGCCGACCGCAAGGCCGAGGCGGACGAGTGGCGCGAGAAGCTCATCGAGAAAGTGGCCGAGGGCGACGACACGCTCATGGAGCGCTTCTTCGAGCAGGGCGGGCTGTCGCAGGAAGAGCTCATCGACGGATTGAACCGCGAAGTCGGACATCACCAGATCTTCCCTGTCCTCTGCACTTCGGCCTCGCACAACATTGGCGGGCAGATGGTGCTCGACGCGTTCGTGTCGCTCCTCCCCTCGGCGGCGGAAGCGCATCCCGTCAAGGCCAAGGACAAGAAGGGCGAAGAGCACGAGCTCGACCGCCGCGACCAGGCCTTCCCCTCGGCGCTCGTGTTCAAGACGTTCTCCGATCCATTCTCCGGCCGCGTGTCGCTCTTCCGCGTCTACTCCGGCACGCTCAAGTCCGACACGGCGTACTGGAACACCACGCGCGACCACGAAGAGCGCGTCGGCAAACTGCAGGTGCTCCAGGGAAAGCAGCAGGTCCCCGTACCCGAGCTTCGCGCCGGTGACATCGGGGCCGTCGCGAAGCTCAAGGACGTCCACACCGGCGACACGCTCGCGGCCAAAGACCACCCCTTCACCGTCGACCACATCAAGTATCCGGAAGCGGCCATCTCCTTCGCCATCGAGGCGAAGTCGCGCGGCGACGAGGACAAGCTCGGCAGCGCGGTGCAGCGCATCATCGAGGAAGACCCGACCATCAGCTTCACCCGCGACGAGCAGACGAAGGAGTTCCTGATCTCCGGGCAGGGACAGCTCCACGTCGAGATCGTCGTCTCGAAGCTGAAGAAAAAGTACGGCGTCGACGTGATCCTCCATCCGCCGAAGGTGCCGTACCGCGAGACGATCACGAAGCCCGCCGACGCGCACGGCCGCCACAAGAAGCAGTCGGGCGGCCACGGGCAGTTCGCCGACTGCAAGATCACGGTGGAGCCGCTGCCGCGCGGCGGCGACTACGAGTTCGTCGACGAGATTTTCGGCGGCTCGATCCCGCGGCAGTACATCCCCGCGGTGGACAAGGGGATCCAGGACGCGCGCAAGAAAGGCTTCCTGGCGGGCTACCCGATGGTCGACTTCCGCGTGCGCCTCAAGGACGGGCAATACCACGACGTCGACTCCTCGGAAATGGCCTTCAAGATCGCCGGGTCGCTGGCGTACCAGGAGGCGATGGAGAAGGCGCGGGCCACGCTCCTCGAGCCGATCATGCACGTGGAGATCTCGGCGTCATCGGAGTACGTCGGCGACATCATGGGCGACCTGAACTCGCGGCGCGGCCGCGTGGAGGGCGTCGATGCGGAAGGGGACGCGCAGACGGTGAAGGCGCGCGTGCCGCTCGCGGAGATGCTGACGTACGGCTCGACGCTGCGCTCCATCACGCAGGGCCGGGGCTCGTTCCACATGGAGTTCAGCCACTACGAGGAAGTGCCGCGCAACCTGCAGGAGAAGATCATCGCCGAGTCGAAGAAGGCGAAGGAGGCGGAGCAGGCGGCGCATTAGGCTCCATCTTCGCCACGATCGTCGCCACTTCGTCCTTCGCGTTCTCCGCGGCGGTCACGACGAACATCTTCTCCTTGTATCCCGGCGCGTCGAGCCGCACGGTGTAGCTTCCGGTCTGCGCGAATTCGTAGACGCCGGTCCACTGGCTCGCTTGGCCAATCGGCGTGTTGTTGACGTAGATGATGGCGTCGTCGGGCGTGACGTTGAAGGTCACGCCGCGCCGCGCCCACATGCGCACGACGGCGGTGATGCCTTGCGCGCCGCCGCCCGTGACCTCGACGCGCGAGCGCCCGGCGATGGGCGCGCTGGCGGTCGGCGACTGGTCGGGAAAGATGAGCGATCCGCCCGGCTCGGGCTCGCCCGGCGGGCCGGCGCCGGTGATGGGACGTGATGGACGGCGGCTCTTGACGATGTCGTTCGCGAGCGACGGATGGCGGTAGCGGATGCCGGTCCACACGGCGAGCGCGCCGATGAGGACGAGGATGACGCCGATGAGCACCGGCACCCAGCGCGGCATCGGCGGCGCCTGCGGCTCTTCGGTCACTCCGTCTCCGACTCCTCGGTGATCTCGGCGACGCCTTCGTCCGTGACGATGGTGTCGTCGTCGTCGGGGAGCTTGTCGTACTCCACTTCGCGCTGCTTCAGGAGGTCGATGGCGCGTTGCTCGTCCTCGGCCGCGACATAGATGCGGATCTCGCCCATCGTCCCGAAGTTCACCGGCTCCTGCCGGAACTTGAGGTTCTCGATCTGCGCCGGAATCCCCTCGGCCTCGAGGAAGCCCTGCATCAAATTCGCTTCGTCTTCAGTGCCGGTGCTGGCGATCTCGACCCACGTCGTTCCCTGCCCCGGCACGGCCTGGAACGGCAGCTCGTCGACGAGCTGCGCGCCGCAGTCGGTGCACTCGGTCTTCCCGTCGACGTACTCCGTCTTACACGTTGGACAAAACGGCATCGCTTCTCCTATGGCGCGAGCGTGACCTTCCCGCTCTCACCGGTGATGTGGCCAACCTTTGCATAGAACAGGCCGCTCTGACGCATCCGTGCCTCCAGCGCAGCGAGCCGGTCCGGCGGCACGGCCATGAGCAAGCCGCCGCTCGTCTGCGCATCGCAGAGAAGAAGATAGTCCTCTTCGGTCACTTTGATGTCGACGCGCGTTCGGAACGCGTCGGCGTTGCGCATCGTCCCCGCAGGCTTGTAGCCGCGCCGCAGCCAGTCACGCACACCTTCGAGGAGCGGGACGTCCTGCATGTGAATCTCCGCGCCGCAGCCCATCTCCAGAAGGTGGCCGACGAA
This sequence comes from Thermoanaerobaculia bacterium, assembly GCA_035276475.1. Taxonomy (GTDB): domain Bacteria; phylum Acidobacteriota; class Thermoanaerobaculia; order Gp7-AA8; family Gp7-AA8; genus DATDFB01. The sequence goes on from DATELQ010000166.1 coordinate 39,527, forward strand.
GCCGTAGCCGGTGATGTCGGTGGCGGCGTTGACGCCGACGTCGACCATGACGTTCGACGCGTCGCGATTCAGCATGGTCATCCAGCGGATGGCCTCATCGAGCGACGGCGGCGTCTTGAAGCGCTTGCCGTTGAGTGCGCGATAGGCGCAAACGAGAATGCCGTTGCCGAGGGGCTTGGTGAGGACGAGGACGTCGCCGGCTTTCGCCGTGGAGTTGCGGACGATCTTGTCGACGGCGACGACGCCGGTGACGGCGAGCCCATACTTCGGCACGTCGTCGATGATGGTGTGCCCCCCCGCGATCGGGAACCCCGCCTCGGCCGCCTTCTCCGCGCCGCCGCGCAAGATCTCATGCAGCACGTCGAGCGGCAGGACGTCGGATGGAAATCCGACGATCGCCAGCCCCAGCACCGGCTTCGCCCCCATCGCGTAGACATCCGAAACAGAGTTCGCCGCCGCAATCGCGCCGAAGAGATACGGGTCGTCGACGATGGGGGTGAAGAAGTCGACGGTCTGCGCGATGGCGACGTCGCCCGCAATGCGCAGCACCGCCGCGTCGTCGTTCGTAGCGTGACCGACGAGGAGATCCGCCCCCTCCACGGGCCGCAGATCGGCAAGCACGGAGCGCAGGTCATCCTGACCCAGCTTGCACGCTCACCCCCCCGTGGTGGCGAAGGAGGAGAGGGGGGGATGGGACTTGAGCTTCGACTTCACGGGGCAATCGTATCGCGGGGCGGCGCACGCGCCGTCGATCGACGCTACTGGTGCCGAATGACGCCAAACGCGTCCGGGTCGGGAGTCCGATTCGATCCGATCTGCGCGCCGCTCACCCATAACCGAAAGTCCTTCGAGTCGACGTCGACGCCGGTTTCGGCCGGGACATCGATGAGGACCCAGCTCGCGTGAAGGTATTTCTCCGGCCAATTTGCGAGATCGAGATTGAAGCACTGCGCGAATTTCTCCTTCGTCACCGTCCCGGACTTGAACTTCAATGGACTCGATGGCGAGGCATTCACGCATTGGTGCTGCTTGTTCGGATCGCACGTATCGCCGGAGAACGATCCGGCCGCCGCGTGCACAGTGTCGGTCACGAACCAGAGGCTGCTCTCCCAACCCTTCGTGGCGCGCGAGTTGCCCTCGAAGGCGATGATGTCGTAGTCGTGGAGGTCTTGATCCGTCATTCCGAGGTCACCGAGACAGGTGTAGGGGATGGCGGTCGTGGGCTTGCTTTTGAAGAAATTGAACCAGAAGACGTATAGAAAGTTGCTGGCGCTGGCTCCGGCCGTGCGGCTGTCCGGCGCGCCGACGATCGCCGCTGCCCTGGCCGCCCTTGCCTTCGCGTCAACCGGGCCTTGAGAAATTGCGCCGTGCGCCCACGCGATATTGACCTGCGCAAACGCGGGCACGCACAGAAGCAGCAGGATTGCAGAAAAGAGAGCTCGTCGCATCGCCCAATCTCCTTTGGCGATTAGTGACGGGCCGATCGCGATCGTTTCACCGGCCGGGCGGCTGCGAGGACTGCGGACGCGCGTGCCTCTTGAAAAACGGCAGGAGCCGCTTCTCGAGAACCGATTTCTGCGGCCAGCGGATATGGTCGTGGATCCCCTGGACTTTGCTGCAGACCTTCGCGCACGGCTGCGACGCGGGCGCTTCGCTGCCGTCGTCGAAGAGGTTGTACGACTCGAACGGCCACTTCGCCGCCGTGAGGTTGGCGATCCATTCGCTCGTCAGGGAGCACGGCACGACGCGGTCGCAGAGGTTGCGGATCAGGATCAGCGGCACCTGCGGGCCGTTCGGCATGGCGATCGGACACGGCGGCCGCGCCCACGGATTCGCGCCGGCGTACTGCCCGATCGCGGCGATGCGCCCGCTCCGCCAGACACCGTAGAGGGCCGCTGTGAACGCGCCGTTGCTCCAGCCGAAAACGTAGATGCGCCGCGTGTCGACGAGGCCGGTCGCCACGGCCGCATCGAGGAAGTGATCGATCGCCGCGGCGTCGAGGTTGGCGCTCGGGTCGCGGTACCACTCATCCCAGCGGATCCCGACCTGCTGTGCGCCCGCCGCCGCCGGCCAAGGTTGCGCGTTGCGCCCCTCGGGCGAGACGATCAGGAAGCCCTTCACGGCGGGATCGTTGGAGAGTGCGAAGGTGTCGTGAAGCTCGAAGAGGCTCTTCCCTTCTTTGTAGAGGCTCGCCGGGTTCGTCTCCGATCCGTGTAGATAGATGATGAGCGGCCATTTTCCCTTCGATCGCTTGGCCTGCGCGGGAAGGTTGAGGCATGCATAGCGTGTGACGCCGTTCTGTTCGAACGACAGCAGCTTCCCGTCCTGGCAGTCGATCGCTTGCGTGACGGGAGGAACGGTGGTGATCGGCGGCGCGCCGGTCGACGGACTGCAAGGCGGATTGGAGCTCTGCGCAAGCGCCAAGAGCAGCCACAAAAGCATAGCTACGTCATTCTATCAGTGAGCCGCGCAGCCGCTCCAGCTCCTCATTGATGGCGCGCGTGAGCTCGCGGTCGCGCGGACGCGGCCCGACGAAGCTGAGCTTCGCATGCAGCTCGTTGCCACGCAGCGCGACGTTTCCCCATCCGATCACGCGGTCCTTCCACAGCAACGGGAGGGCGTAGTAGCCGAGCTTGCGCTTCGACTCCGGCGTGTACGCCTCGAAGCGGTAGCCCCATCCCCAGAAGATCTCGAATCGCGCGCGATCCCAGACCACCGGGTCGAAGGGCGCGAGCAGGCGCGCCGCGGTGGACGCGTCCGCGTCCTCGGGGCGCTCGTCCGCCGGCCAGAACCAGTCGACGCCGTCGATGCGCGCGTGCGCGAGCCGCTGTTTG
>DATELQ010000167.1:0-18099 GCA_035276475.1 Thermoanaerobaculia bacterium
GCGCCCCTCACCCTGGCGCTTCGCGCCTGTCCCTCTCCCCGCAAGCGGGGAGAGGGTGGCGCCGAAGGCGCCGGGTGAGGGGCGCCATCCTCCCTACGGCGTCGTCACCACCGCGTCATCGATGAACACGTTGTCGCCGAAGGCGCTGATGCCGAGGAAGCCGAGCTGCACGGTCGTGCCCTTGTAGGCGGTCAGATCGATCGTGTGCTGCTTCCAGCCGGTCGAGCCGTCGTAGCGGTTCACTGCCGTTCCGACGCTCGTCCAGGTCGAACCGGTCGAGACCTGCACCTGCACCTTGTCGGCGGACGTCGAGTACGCCGTGTCGTGGTACATCCAGAACGTCAGCGTCGCCGTCGTGGCCGTGCTCGGAATCGCGAAGCCGGTCGTCTGGTAGACCCGCGTCTGCGAGCCGCTGGCGGAGTCGTACGAGTTGAACTTCGCCATGCCCGTTCCGCTGTGCGGGCTCGCCGTCGGGTTCGTTCCCGACGTCACGAACGTCCAGGCGCCGGCGGTGCCGGAGACCTGCGCGGTCGCCCAGCCCGTGCTGCTGTCGAAGCTGCTCGAGAACAGCGTCGTGCCGCCGCCGCCCGTCGTCACCGTGCCCGTCACCGTGTAGCTGCCGGCGGCGTAGCCGTTGACGCCGAGCCACCACGTGCCGGCGGCGGGGTTCGCCTGCGAGCAGGTCTCGTTGCCGGACGACGTGTAGGGCCGGCAGACATAGCTCGTCGCCGTCGGCTTCGCGCCGGACTGCGTGTAGATGTCGACGTCGCCCGTCGCGTTCGTCGTCGTGAACGTCAGGTTCGTCGCGCCGGCGGGGACAGTGATGTAGTAGTACTTCCAGGCGCCCGCGGCCACGCTCTCGCCGTTGATGGCCACGCCGCTCGTGAGCTGCGTGTCGCCGCTGCCGCACGACGCCGTGAAGTTGATGCCGGTGACGTTCGCCGACGTGATCGTCGCCGACGTCGAGGCGGGCGAGAACGTGCAGCCCGACTTGCTCGGCGTCACCGTGTACGTGCCGGCCGCGAGGCCGGAGATTGCGTAGTTGCCCGAGGCGTCGCTCGTCGCCGAGGCGGAGCCCGCCGTCACCGTCACGCCGGACGTGCCGGCGTTGCCGGAGATCGAGTACGTCACCGACCCCGTCGTCACCGTGCCCGTCACCGTGAAGCTGCCGGCGGCGTAGCCGTAGACGCCGAGCCACCACGTGCCGGCGGCCGGATTCGCCTGCGAGCACGTCTCGTTGCCGGACGACGTGTACGGGCGGCAGATGTAGCTGCTGAGCGTCGGCTTCGCGCCCGACTGCGTGTAGATGTCGACATCGCCGGTGGCGCTCGACGTTGCGAACGTCAGGTTCGTCGCGCCGGCGGGGACGGTGATGTAGTAGTACTTCCAGGCGCTCGCGGCCACGCTCTGGCCGGTCACCGGCACGCCGCTGGTGAGCTGCGTGTCGCCGCTGCCGCACGACGCCGTGAAGTTCGCCGTCACGTTCGCCGACGTGATCGTCACGTTGCTCGACGCGGGCGAGAACGTGCAGCCGCTCTTGCTCGGCGTCACCGTGTACGTGCCGGCGACGAAGCCGGACATCGAGTAATTGCCCGAGGCGTCGCTCGTCGCGGAGCTCGAGCCCGCGGTCACGGTCGCGCCGGACGTGCCGACGTTGCCGCTGATCGTGAACGTCGGCGCCGTGCAATTCGCCGTGAAGTTGATGCCGGTGACGTTCGCCGAGGTGATCGTCACCGAGCTCGAAGCCGGCGAGAACGTGCAGCCGGACTTGCTCGGCGTCACCGTGTACGTCCCCGCCGCGAGGCCGGAGATCGAGTAGTTGCTCGACGCGTCGCTCGTCGCCGACGACGAGCCGGCCGTGATCGTCGCGCCTGTCGTGCCGGCGTTGCCGGAGATCGAGAACGTCGGCGACGACGATGCCGTCACCTTCGCCGTCCAGATCTCTTCCTTGGCGCTGTTGCGGCGGTCCGTCCACGACGGGAAGAAGGAGTTGGCGTAGCCGGAGAGGCTGTTGTAGTCGCCGAACTGGTTCCCCGAGTCGGCGCCCGTGACCGTCTCGTCGGTCATCGCCGTCGTGACCTTGACCGCCGCTTCCCACGTCGCGCCGCCGTCGGTGGAGAGCTGATAGTAGACGTCAACTTTCTTGCGGCCCGCGTCGGCCACGGTGTCGTAGTAGATCGCGCCGAGGTTGCCGTTCGTCTCGTCGACCGCGAGGAAGGCGTTGAACTGGTCATTGAGACCGCTCTGGTTGTTGAGCTTCGTGCGCGCGCTCCACGTCGCGCCGCCGTCGGTCGAGCGCGAGAACCACACGCGCGTCTTGCAGGTCGACGTCGTGCTGGTGCCCGGCTCGTTCGCCGCCGCGGTGCAGCCGCTGTCGCCCGAGAGGTCGGTCCAGAGCGCGTAGACGTTGTTCGTCGTGCCGCTCTTGTACGCGCCGCCGGAGACGTAGATGAGGATGCGCCGGCTGGAGAACGCCGGAACGCCGATGTCGTACGAGTCGTAGGTCGTGACGATCTTCACCGGCGTGCCGTAGCTCGCGCCGCCGTTGGTCGACTTCACGACGTAGATGCCGCGCGAGCCGGTATCGGGGAAGAAGCCGAAGACGTCGCCCGCGGAGTTGGTCTTCACGTCGGCGCCGATGCACGTGCCGGTGGCCTGCGCGTCGCTGACCTGGATCGGCGTGCCCCAACCCGTCGACGTGCGCCGGTTCATGAACGCGGGGTTGCCGTTGTGCCAGATGACGTAGATGTTGTTCGCGAACGCCGACGAGCCGCTGTGGTCGACCCACTGCATCTGCTTGTCGGTGTTGGTCTGGCTGCCGGAGATGGTGCCGTCGAACGTCCACGTGGCGCCGCCGTTGGTCGACTTGTACGACTGCACTTTCAAAACGGTCTGGGCCGAGTTGATGCCCATGGTGCTCGACCAGGCCGTGCCGTCGGAGGTCCACTCGACGGTCGGATCGGAGTGGAAGGCGTCGCCGCTGGCGAGCGGGAGGTTGGTCTGCCCCCACGTCACGCCGCCGTCGGACGAGTAATAGACGCCCTGCGTGCCGGAGCCGCCGATGTTGTTCGACGCGGCGATGATCTTGCTCGGATTCCAGAAGTTGATGCGGATGTCGGACTCGCTGCGCGACACCGTCTGCGCGCCCGAGGTGCGGACGTTGGTGCCGACGGTGGCGGCCATCGCCGAGAAGCGCAGCTTGCCGCCGAGGGAGTGGTCGGCCTCCTCGTCGTCATCGCGGTCGCCGAACGACCGTGCGGGCGAGAGCGAGGCGTCGGCCGGTCCGGGCTGGAGGTCTTGGTGGCTGACCATCCACTCGAAGATTTCCTTCAGGACGAGCGGGTACCCGCCGGTGGGGTCATTGTCATTGTCGTAATTGACCTCGGGATGCCCCTTCCGCCAGTAGACCTTCAGCCAGGGCGGGACGATCCGGTCGTCCTGGTCGCGCTTCTTGAGCTGCCCGAAGTTCTGATGCGCGCGAATCAGCTTGTCGAGGGCGCTGCCCGGTTTCGCGTGCGCCTGCTTGAGCTGCTCGTCGAGGGTGGGGAAGTTGCCGTTGCCGTTCCCGTTGCCCGGATCAGCGCTGGCGATGATGGCGACAAAGAGAGCGACCGTTGCAAAAAGCAGAGATTTCTTCACTTACGTTCCCTTCAGATTGGCGTTTTCCGGGGCCGGGAAAGCCGAGGTGCCATCTCAAGGGCTGTGCCATGGGAAAAGCGGTTGATTTTGGGAGATTTGCGGGTGTTTGGTCGCTTTGTTGACCCGCGAACGACCAAAGCGTGGGTCAGGCTTTGATCGGCGACGCAGTGGGTGACCCACTCTTCACCTTGATGTAGTTCTCCCACACGTAGTCCCACGGAATGACGATCGGGCAGACGATGACGCCGAAGCCGATGTCTTTGACCGACTGCATCATGTTCGGGTCGATGCTGTGCGCGCGCCACGCCGGCAGCGCGATGGCGACGATCCAGATCGTTTTCCAGAAGAACTCGAAGAGCATGATCGGAAGCATCTTCAATGGATAGCGCAGCCCGAGGATCATCAGCGGCGCCATCGCGGCCATGAGGGCGACGCCGATGCCGTGCATCAGCGGCCAGGGGCGGTGATGAAAGAGCGTCGGCCAGATCTGCGTGGTGAGGAAGAGCGAGATGAGGAGGTACAACGCACGGAGGAGGTAGAGGCGCCATGTGGAGATCATGCGTGAGAGTGTCGGTCGAGCCGCGGGAGGCGGCAACGCGCGTGCGACGAACGGCGGTATGGCGCGACGAATGGCGCTTCACATCCCTCGGAACACATGCAGATATCCCCGGCTGACCGGCAGCACCTCGCTGCGGCCCTTGAGATGGATCTCGGCAGTCTCGTTGTCGCGGCGGCGGACGTAGTCGATGGCCCGCAGGTTCACGACGACGGAGCGATGCACCTGCGCAAAGTGCGCGGGATCGAGCTGCGCGGCCAGCTCCTTGAGCGCGATCCGCACCGTGGCCTCGCCGCCGCGATACGCGACGACGGTGTACTTTGCGTCGGAGCGCGCGTAGTCGATGTCGTCGACGGCGATGAGGCGCAGGATCTCCCCGCTCTGCGCATAGATCCAGCGCAACGGCGCCGGCGTGCTGCGCATGCGGTCTTTCAACCGCCCCACGGTCTCGGCGAGGCGCGCCGGCTCAACCGGTTTCAAGAGGTAGTCGAGCGCCCCCTGCGCGAACGCCTGCACGGCGTATTGATCGAACGCGGTGACGAAGACGATGTGCGCGCGGCGGCCGATGGCGTTCGCGGCGTCGACGCCGGAGAGCCCCGGCATGTGCACGTCGAGGAAGCAGACGTCGGGATGCCGTGCCTCAAACAGCTCGATGGCCTCGCGCCCATTCCGCGCCTGCGCCACGACCTCGAGCTCCGGCCAAGCCTCGGCGAGCTGCCGCGCCAGCGCCTCGCGCAGCAGCGGCTCGTCGTCGGCGATGAGCGCGGTCGGGCTCATGGCAGCGCGGGGAGCTCCAGCTCCGCCCGCACTCCTTTCGGCTTCTGCGCCGTGACGCGCAGCTGCGCCGCGGCGCCGAACATCATCTGCAGCCGCTCGCGCAGCGCCGCGAGGCCGGTGCCGAGGGATTGCTTGGCGTCCGCGAGGCCGGCGCCATCGTCGCTCACGCGGATGACGCAGCGGTCGCCGCGGCGCTCGACGTCGATGTCGATCCGCCCTCCCTCTTCGCTCGGATCGATGCCGTGCCGCACGGCGTTCTCGACGAGCGTCAACAGCGCCGTCGGCGGACAGCGCAACGCCAGCGCCTCGTCGTCGACGTGCAGCGCGTACTGCAGCCGGTCGGGCATGCGCATGTGCATGAGGTCGAGGTAGGCGCGCACGAGCTCCACCTCCCGCCCGACTGTCGCCGCCGGCTCGTGCAGCAGCGGCACGGCGGCACGGAGGTAGGCGACGAGGCTGCGCAGGACAGCGGAGGCTTGCGGCGAGCCGGCGTCGACGAGCGCCTGCACGTTCGCGAGCGTGTTGAAGAGAAAGTGCGGCGCGACCTGCGCCTGCAAGAGATGCAGCCGCGCATCGAGCGCCTGCCGTTCGAGCTCGCTGCGCTCCAGCGCAAAGCCGAGGGCCTGCTCGCGCGCGAATGCTTCTCTTTGCCGCAGCAACGCGGCGAGCGCCGTCCACGGCGCGATCAGGATGCTGAGGAAGGTCAGCGTCATGAAGCCGTCGGTGCGGTCTTTGTCGGTCCAGAACGGCGGCGCGTTTGGCGGCGTCGAGAAGAGGTAGATCGCCAGCGTGGTGAGCGGCATGGCCACGCCGACGGCAACGACCTGCAGCGCCCACCGCGCCATCCATCGCGGCAGACGGCGCGGCCAGCGCTCGAAGAGCGAGTACGCGACGACGCCGACAAACGCGAGGATCAGAGTGCGGGAGAGCAGCGACCAGAAGCCCGTCGTCCACTGCGACATGAGCAGCGACGCCACGAAGAGCGCGAGCGCAAGCGCAATAAGAAGACGGCGCCAGGGCATGCGGTGAGGATACGCGCTGCGCCATACTGGCGCGATGAACGACGTCGTCGCGCGCTTTCACGAGCTCCACCGATCCGGCTGCTTCGTCATCCCCAATCCGTGGGACGCCGGCAGCGCCCGTCTCCTCGAGTCGTTCGGCTTCCCTGCGCTGGCCACGACGAGCTCCGGCTTCGCCTGGACCCTCGGACGCCCCGATCACGGCGTGACGCTCGACGAAGTGCTCGCCCATCTGCGCGCGCTGAGCGCCGCGGTGCGCATTCCGGTGAGCGCCGACTTCGAAGGCGGCTTCGCCGTCGCGCCGGAGGACGTCGCGCGCAACGTCGCTGCCGCGGCGCGGACGGGCATCGCCGGACTCTCCATCGAAGACTCCACGTCCGATCCGGAGAATCCGCTCTTCGACTTCGAGCTCGCCGTCGAGCGCATCCGCGCCGCGCGGCGCGCCATCGACGAAAGCGGCAGCGGCGTGCTGCTGACGGCGCGCTCGGAGGGCTTCGTCGTCGGCCGCCCCGATCTCGACGAGACCATCCGCCGGCTGCAGGCGTATTCGGAAGCCGGCGCCGATTGCCTCTACGGCATCGGCATCCGCGACATCGGCGCGCTCTCCGCGATCGTGCAGGTGGTCGCGCCGAAGCCGGTGAACGTCTACGTCGGCAGCAGCTTCACGACGGTCGCGGAGATGGCGCGCATCGGCGTGCGCCGCATCAGCGTCGGCGGCGCGCTGGCGCGCGCGGCGTGGACGGGCGTCTTCCGCGCGGCGCAGGAGATCGCGGAGAAGGGAACGTTTTCTGCGTTCGCGGAGGCGATGCCGGGGACGGAGATCAACAATGCCTTCCGATCTTGAGCTGGTCGAGCGCCACGACCGCGGCGTTCTTCGCCACACCCCCACGCCCTACGGCACGTCCGTCGACGGCATCCCGCTCCACGTGTATCTGCCCGATTCGCAGCGCGCCGAGTTCCTCATCCTCGCGGCGATCCACGGCGACGAGACCGAGACGACGGTGGTCGTGTCGGAGGCGATGCGCTGCCTTCCGCGCGGGAGCCTGCAGGCGGCGGTGATCCTCTGCGGCAATCCCGACGGCCTCGTGCGCGGCACGCGCGGCAACGCCCGCGGCGTCGATCTGAACCGCAACTTCCCGACGTCGAACTGGCGCCCCGATCCGGTGTTCTACAAGAGCCGCGCGCACGACGCCCGCGACATCGCCCTCACGCCCGGCCCCCACCCCTCCTCGGAACCGGAAACGCAAGCGCTCCTCGCACTCCTCGACCGCCTGCAGCCGCGCGCGGTCATCAGCCTCCACTCCGCCCTCGCCTGCGTCGACGCCAGCGGCGCGTCACCGTTGGGTGCGCAGCTCGCCGACCGCTGCGCGCTGCCGTTCCTGACGGAGATCGGCTATCCGACGCCCGGCTCGATGGGGACGTGGGCGTCGGAGCGCGGCTTGAACCTCGTGACCCTCGAGCTCGAAGACGCCTCGCTCTACACGCTCAAGGACCGCCACGTGCCGATCCTCATCGACCTCATGACGGGCAGGTTCTGATGCACATTCTGATCACCGATTCAGGCGTCGGCGGGCTCTCGGTCGTGGCCTACGCGGAGCGCTTCGTCCGCACGCAGGGCTTCACCGAGCCGGTGCGTCTGACGTTCGCGAACGCCGCGCCGGCGAACGACTACGGCTACAACTCGATGCCGTCGCGCGCGGCGAAGATCGAGACGTTCGACCGCTTTCTCCGCAACGTCACCGACCGCTTCGAGCCGGACAAGATCTACGTCGCCTGCAACACACTCTCGGTGCTGCTACCCGACGTGCAGGTGCCGGTTCCGATCCAGGGCATCATCGAGACCGGCGTCGCGCTCCTCTCTCGTGCGCTCGAAGCCGACCCGCGCAGCGTGGCCATCATCTTCGGCACGCAGACAACGATCGACAGCGGCGTCTACCCGCGCGCGCTCGAGGAGCGCGGTATCGACGCCGCGCGCATCGTGAGCCAGGCCTGCCCCGGCCTCGCCGATGTCATCTCCGAGGATCGGGAGGGAGGGCGGGCGAAGGCGGAGATCGGGCGGTGGGTGGCGGCGGCGATGGAGAAGCTGCCGGACGCCGGCGCGCCGATCGTCGCGTGTCTAGCCTGCACGCACTACGGCTACCGGAAAGAGTTTTTCGAGGAGGCGCTCGGCGGCATCGTGATCAACCCCAACGAGCGCGCCGTCGACGACCTCTTCGACCGCAGCGGCGCCGCGCACGACGTCGACGTCCGCTTCGTGACGCGCTACGCGATTCCGAAGGCGACGATAGAGACGCTGACGTGGCTGCTCAATGACATCTCGCCGCGCACCGTCGCCGCACTACAAAACTTCGAGCACATGCCCGACCTGTTTTAGGGCAGGATCGCGAACGCCCGCGCCGGGAACCCGAACCCGTGCTCCACCTTCGGCCACGTCACCACGATCACCGCCCCCGTCGCCGGCACCTTATCCAGATTCGCCATCGCCTCGATCTGGAAGTGGTTCTGCTTCAGGATCCACGTCTCCGACTCCATCGACTCCGTCGTGTCGGTGTCGAGCGACTCGTGGCCGATCGCCGTCACCTTCCGATCGTCGAACAAGAACTTCACTGCCGCCAGCGACCACGCCGGAAACGGCGAGCGCTTGAACCGCTCCGGATTGCTCGTCCAGTCCTTGCTCATGTCCGTGCGCAGCGCGGCGAACGCGCCGGCGGGCACGCGCCCGTGCCGGGCCTCCCACGCCTTCACGTCGTCGACGCTCAGCGCGTGGTTCGGCTCCTTCTGGAGCATCGGCGTGACGTCGAAGACCACGAGCGGCAGGATCATGTCGCGCAGCGGGATCTCGTCCATCGTCAGCCCATCCGTGCGAAAGTGCGCCGGCGGATCGACGTGTGTCCCGTACTGCCCGACCATCGAGTAGAAAATCGTGCGAAACCCGTCCTGCTCGATCGTGTAGGGCCGGTGCGTCTTCGGATCGCACGCCGCACTCATCGTGGCCTGCCCGAATCCGCCCCACACCGGCGTCGTCGGGCTGAAGCTGTGGGTGAGGTCGACGAGCTGCTTGCTCTGAATCACTTTCAGCGCATCGGCGAGCGTGACGTCCGCGGCGTGCAGCGGCGCGGCGGCGAGGAGCGCGGTCAAACAAGCGAGCTTCAGCATCGGATCAGCATAATCTGAGGATCGATGAAGAAAACGCTGATCGTCATCGCCATCATCGCCGTCGGAGCGTGGGTCGTCGTCTCGATCGTCGGCTGGGCCATTTCGCGGTTCTGGGGGAGAGCGCCGTTAGCGGCGTCGACCGCAAAGCCCTGGCCGGGCGGACTCGGATCCCTCGACGCCGTCGCCGCGCGTTTCCCGCCGCTGCAATCGAACGCCGCCGCGGAGAAGCTGACGTCGCTCGCCGCGGCGCTGCCGAAGAGCACCGCCGTCGACGACTATGTCGGCCGCGAGATCGCGCGCGGCGCGCTCACGATCGACGCGCCGCCGCCGCTCCCCGACGTCGCCGCCATGCGCGAGCTCCTGCTGCGCGAGCCGGTCGTCTGGAGCCGCCCCGGCGGCGTCGGCGACATCGGCGGCCAGGAATCGACCGATCGGCGCGGCATGGTGATGACGGTGTCGCGCGCGCTCGTCGCCAGCGCGCTCGCGAAGGCGCGGGCCGGCGACGCGGCGGCGTGGGAGGACCTGCACGCCGTCTGGAACCTCTCGCGCTCGCTCGACGCGCAGCCGCAGGTGATGATGCAGACGGCCGAGCTCTCGATGGCCCGGATGGTCAACGCCGTCGCCTGGAAACTGCCACTGCCCGCGCCGCCGTGGCTCGCCGCGCTGCAGCAGCGCGACGCCGTGCAGCCGCTTCTCGCAGCGTTCCAGTACCAGGCCGCGTCGTACCAGACCACGCCCATGCCGACCGTGTTGGTCGTAAAGTCGGTCGAGCACGACCGCGGCATCGCCGAAGCGCTCGCCAAGAACACAAAATGCGACGTCAGCACGACGATGAACGACCTCGGCGTCGATCTCTCCTCCGTCTGGCGCCGCGGCTTCCGCTACCGCGCCGAGCGCGAGGCCACGGCGAACGCGCTGCGCGTGCGCGAGGGGAAGCCGATCGAGACGCGCTCGCAATGCAGCGACGGCGCGTGGCGCTTCGACGGCACGACGCTGCGCTTCAGCCGCGCCATCGCGACCGAAAAGCCCGACACCCCGATGCCGCTCGTACTGCGCGTGAAGCCGTAATTATCGAACGTCGCCGAACTTAAAGTGCGGGTTCTGAATGATGCCGAAGAGATTCCCGAACGGATCGCGCACGAGGCCGACTTTGATCCCCTCGCCGACGTCTTTCACCGCCTCGTGCACCTCGGCACCGATGGAGACGAGGCGCTCGACCTCCGCGACCGCATCGTCGCTCGCCCAGTACACCTGCACGCCGCCGCGGCCGGGCTCGCCGTCGGGGATCAGCCCGAGCTCGAAGCCGCTCGCCGCGTACCCGACGTAGAACGGCTGATCGAAATACGGCTCGATGCCGAGCGCCGCGCTGTAGAAGCGCTTGCCGCGCTCGAGATCGGGGGCGGGATAGATGGCGGTTCGCAGTCCTCGAATCATGGCGCGGGAGTATATCGACGCCGCTACCATTCAGTCGTGCGCTCGATCCTCTGCGTCGCAGTCTTCTTCGCCGCCTGCGCGCACCGCGGCGGCGCCATCGTCATCGAGCACGTCAACGTCGTCGACGTCGCCGCGGGCGTGGTGCGGCCCGACCAACGCGTCGTCATCCCCAGTCGCGAGCGGCGCGTCATCGACGGCACCGGCAAGTTCCTCATTCCCGGACTATGGGACATGCACGTGCATCTGGCCGACGAGCCGGCGCTCGGCGAGTTTCTGCGCTGGGGCGTCGTCGGCATCCGCGACATGGGAAACGAACTGCCCGACCTGCTGGCGCTGCGGCAGCGCATCGAATCGGGAGGGCTCGTTGCGCCGCGCCTCATCGTCTGCGGCTCGCCGGGCCGCCGTACACGCCGTCGCCGTCGCGGCGCATCGTCAATAACGCGGCGGAGGCTGAGGAGAGCGTGCGCGAGCTCGCCGAGCAACGCGTCGACTTCATCAAAGTTTGGGAAGAGCTGTCGCGCGACGCCTTCTTCGCCATCGCACGCGCGTCGCGCGCGCGCCGCCTTCCCTTCGCCGGTCATGTCCCCGATTCGGTGTCGCCGATCGAAGCATCTGATGCTGGCCAGCAAAGCATCGAGCACATGGAGTTCGTCACGCCGGAATGTCTGCCGATCTTCGAAGGGCGCGCCGCGCCGGCCGGCTGCGACGCGCTGTTGGAGACAACGCTGCGGCGGCTGGCGCAGAACGGCACGTGGCTCGATCCGACCGTCAGCAGCTTCCGCAACTTCGTCGGCCCGGAGCGCTTCCCGCCGCTCTTCGCCGCGTTCCGCCGCATCGCGCCGATGATCCGCCAGAGCGGCGTGCGCATCCTCGCCGGGACAGACGTCGGCAGCATGAAGATCGTTCCCGGGAAGAGCCTGCACGACGAGCTGCGCCTCCTGGTCGACGCCGGCTGGACGCCGCTCGAAGCGCTGCGCGCCGCCACGACGAGCCCTCGCGAATTCCTGGGACTGCCACCGGACGACGACGACGTCCTCCTCGACCGCGATCCTCTCGCCGACATCGCCAACACCGCGTCGATCGCCGCCGTCATCCGCGGCGGAACCGTCATTTCTCCGGTGCCGTGACGCGCGCGCCGCGCACTGCCTCGAGCACCCGCATCGCCCGCGCCCGCGTGTTCTCGCCGTCGCGCGGCAGCACCGGCAGGTCGGGGCTCACCCCCGCCACTTCGTCTGTGCCGTCGGCGCGGAGGCGCACGCAATTCGGCACGCGGAAGCGGAGGCCGGAGTGCGGCAGGACGACCGGATCGTGATAGTCGACGAAGCCGCAGCCGTCGCCGCCCGTGCGCATGCCGACCGTCTTCGCCGCGCCGTTGTTCTGCAGCACCGCCGCGAACATCTCCGCCGCCGAGTACGTGCGGTTGTCGGTCAGGACGTAGAGCGCGCCCTTCCACGTCCCCCACAGCGGCGCCACGACGATCGGCCAGTGCAGCCTCCGCCCCGCCTCCGGATTCTTCACCGCATCGGGCGCGAGATACCCGAGCGGCCCGCCCGCGGAACCGGCCTCGATCAGCCGCCGGCAGGCGTTGCTGCTCCACGGCCGCCGCTCGCGCCATACCCAATCGAGCGGACACGGCGCTGTTTTCAATTTCTCCTTGCCGTCGACGAACGCGGCGAGCGTGCTCTGCACGATCGTCGATTGAGGCTCGAGGCGCGCCGCCTCCTTCAAGTCGCCGATCGCCTCGTCGAAGTACGGCGTCGCCGCGGCCGTGTCGTAACTGAGCCACAGCGGCGACGAGTGCAGCGGCTTTGTGGTGAAGAGGCGCGCGGCGATGTCGCCCGAGTCGTCGCCGCCGGAGTTGGCGCCGATGTCAATGACCACCGCCGTGGCGCCGCCGCTCTGGAACGCGCGGAGGTCGCGGGCGAGCGCGTCGTACCAGGCGTGCTCGGTGACTTCGCGCAGCCGGTCGCGTTTCAGCTTCCCCTTGTCGTCCCACACGTCGCGGCGCTTCCACGCCTCGCGGCAGAGGCCCTGGTCTGCGTTCTCCTCGAACGCGGGGATGCGCACGATGCCGACGCCGTTCACGATCCCGGCGCGGAACGGCGTGGTGATGCCGTCGGCGATCAGGCGGAAGCCCGGCAGCGCCTCGAACGGCAGCGAGAACTGCGGCCGGTTGAACGGCGCGTAATTGAGTGCCGCGCAGCCGGTGGCGGCGTCCTTGCGCGAGTACTCCGGGTTGGGCGGCGGCGCGACCTTCGCGGCCGGCGCCGGCTCGACGGCCGGCAGTTGCGAGAAGTGCCCGTCGCGGAAGCCGCGCACGAAGGCGAGCAGCGCCTCGCGCGCGTCGTCGTCGTTCGCGGCGCTCTGCAGGGCGGCGAGCGTCCGCCGGTCGAGCGCCGGCAAGTCCACGCCCCCCTCGGGCGACGCAAACCAGGCCATGTTCGCGTAGCGCGCTTCGAGCGCCTGCTTGAGCGCCGCGTAGTCGCTGAGCCAGGCGTTCCGGTCGAAGAGAGCGAGCGCGGCGAGCACGACCATCAACCTTTTCATACCGAAGGAGTCTAAGGTTCAAAACGCGGCGGCGCTTTCCTCATCGAAGCGCGCTTGCACGAGGCGAACGCGATGCTGAAGCTCAGGATCGGCGATTACCCGGCCCGCGGGGCGATGGCGCCGCACGCGCACAACGACCTGTCGCTCTCCGTCGTCGTCAGCGGCGGCTACGAGGAGCGGGTGCAGGGCGTCACCGCCGAGCACGCCCCCGGCCACATGCTCTTCTATCCGGCCGGCGCCGTGCACTCGCAGACCTTCGGCGCGGCCGGCGCGCGCACCATCATCTTCACGCCGCCGCCGTCGTCGCTCGACTACCTGCGCGACTGCGGCGTCCCGCTCCACGCCGCGCGCTACGTCGCGGCGGCGGACATCGAGCATCTGTCGCGGCGCTTGTTCGCCGAGCTCCGCACCGACGATCCGTTTGCGGCGATGGCGGCCGAGGGGCTGACGCTGGAGCTCGTCGCGGCGTTTGTTCGCGCCGAGCGCGCCGCCGCCCCCGCCGCGCCGCCGGCGTGGCTTCGTGCCGTGCGCGACGCCATTCGCGAATGCAGCGACGACGCGCTCTCCCTCGCCGAGCTCGCAGCGCAGAGCGGCCGGCATCCGGTGCATCTGGCGCGCGAATTCCGCCGCTACTTCGGCACGAGCGTCGGCGCCTATCGCCGCGCCCTGCGCCTGGAGCGCGCCGAGGCCATGCTGCGGACGAGCGCGGAGGTGACGGAGGTGGCGCTGGTGTGCGGCTTCGCCAGCCACTCGCACTTTTGCCGCGCCTTCAAAGCCGCGTACGGACTCACTCCGTCGCAGTTCCGGGCGAGCCGCTAACGTACTTTTGCATCCATGCGACGTCCTCCTGGTCGCGCAGGCGGATGTGCACCGGCTGCGAGAAGTCGTGTCCCTCGCCCGGATAGCGAATGAGGCGCGCGGTGCGGCCAAAGCGCCGCAGGGCCACGAAGAAGTTCATGCTCTGGAACGGCGCGCAGGAGCGGTCCTCATCGCCGTGATGGAGGAGCGTAGGCGTCTGCACGCGGTTCGCGTACGTGAGGCTGCTGCGGTCGCGCCACCGCGCCGGCTTCGTCCACGGATTGCCGCCGATGTACCACCGCTCCGTGCTGTAGTAGGCGACGGAGCCGTAGTCCGTGGTCCAGTCGCTCACCATCGCGCCGAGGGATGCGGCCTTGAAGCGGGTCGTCTGCGTGATCGTGTAGCCGGCCAGGATCGCGCCGTACGACCAGCCGTCGATGCCGAGCTTCTGCGGATCGGCGATGCCGCGGGCGATCATGGCGTCGGCGCCGGCGAGGAGGTCATAGCGGTCGCCGACCTCGATGTCGAACTTGTTCGCGCGCATGAAGGCGTCGTCGTAGTTGCTCGAGCCGCGCACGTTCGGCGACAGCTGCGCGTATCCCAGACCGGCGTAGACCTGGTTCTTCGCGGAGAAGGAGTTCACCCATCCGCATCCCGGCCCGCAGGCGACGTGCACGATGAGCGGCAGCGGCTTTTTTGCGGAGTCGGGAGGCAGAAGGAGCAGCCCTTCGATGCCGAGCCCGTCGCGGCTCTTCCACCGCACGCGCTGCACCGAGCCGAGGGCGATCTCCTGGCGCAGCCACGGATTGAGATCCGTGACGCGATGCTGCCGCTCCGCGGTGTCGCCGCTGCGCCCGATGTAGACGTCGGGCGGCGTCGCCGCATCCTCGTACGTGTACGCGAACGTGCGGCGGTCGTCGGACCACGAGCCGGCGCGCGCCGCGCCGTCGGTTTCGATGAGCCGCGTGACCGCGCCGGTGGCGGCGTCGACGCGCACCGGAAAGCGCGCCGTAGCGTAGCCGCTCTGCGAGTCGATCGAGCGGCCGTCGGGCGAGAAGACCGGCGTGCCGGAGAAGCGCCCAACGCGGTTGCGCGTGAGAAGGCGCGTCTTTCCGGTGGCCACGTCGACGCGCCAGAAGTCGCCGTTGCCGAGCTCCCACTTGTCGAGGCGCACGGCGTTGAAGAGGATCCACGTGCCGTCCGGCGACCACACCGGCGACGACTCCGGCGCGACGTTGTGCGTCAACTGCCTGACGGCGCCGGAGGCGAGGTCGACGACGTAGAGCTCCGTCCTCCAGCGCGTGTTGCGATCGTTGTCGGGACGCGCGGCAACGACGGCGTGCCGTCCGTCGGGGGAGAGATCGGCGTCGTCGATCGACCACTTCCTCTCCGTCACGCGCACGAGCGTCTCGGACTTGAGGTCGTAGCGAAACACGTTGTCCCAGGCCAGGCGCGTCTGCCCGTTCGAGCCTTCGTCGACAAAGGTCGTGTCGCTCGAAGCGCCCGGCGCGTCGACCTTCTCCTCGGACTGCAGGGCGAGAAAGAACGCGCCGTCGCGCGAGAGCCGCCAAAGCCACGGCCGCTCGCCTTTGAGGTGGCTGTGCTGCACGGCGTCGCCGCCGCCCAACCGCTGCTCGAAGAGCTGTCCGCCGCGGACGAAGAAGACCGACGCCGAGTCGCGTCCCCACATCGCCGCGCCGTCGCCCTCTTTCAAAAACTCGCGCGGCGCCGCGCCGTCGCCCGCGGGCGCGATCCAGATCACCGTATGCCGCGCGTTGTCGGCGAGCGATGAGTGCGTGACGGAGTACAGCACCCATCGCCCGTCCGGCGAGATCAGCGGATTGGCGGTCTCGACGATGCGAAATTCATCGTCGACGGTGAGCGGCCGCTTCGCTGCAATGAAAGAAAGGGCGCACAGCACGAGGAGGAGAGGTTTCATGAACGTCGCTTTGGACGACGCTCAGCGTCGAGCGTTAGAAACCCTACGGGTAATTCGTATCCGAGCAGCCGGCGTTGAAGAGCCCCGACTCTGGCCCGCAAAGCTTCGAGTCGTCGATGAAGCGCGGGACCTGCGGCGTGGTCGGAGGGAACTGCGCGAGAAGATAATGGAGCTCGAAGTGCCGGCGGGACAGCCGGTCGTCCATCTCCATGGCGGAGCTGTTCTGCACGGTGATCGTGGCCGTGTCGCCGAGGTCGAGGACTCCCGTCAACACCCGATTCGGTGAGTTCTGGAACGGCGTGGCAATCAGCTGGACGGGGCCGGGCCCGGTTTCGATCGTCAAGAGCGCATCGGCGGCGCCTTTGTCGTTGCAGGCGCTGAACGCGCCGCTCTCGACGTCGAAATATGCCGCGATGGTCGGCCACGGCGTTTCGCCGTTCACCAGCGTGAAGTCCGGTGGCGAAAGTTCTTCCACGCCGTCCATCTCTTTTTTGAGGCTGGGGATGATGGCGTCGTAGAACGGGTCGTACGTGACGGGGCCTGGCATGGCGTCGATTTTCAACGAGACGCCCTGCAGGGGAATCGAAGTCGACAGCGTTTGCGACTCGATGATGATGCTCGCGTCGTGCGGCGGAATGCGCAGCGAATTGATGACCGTGAATCCGCTTGCATTCAGGAGCACGACGCGATGCCGGACTGGCAGCTCCGGCGTCGTCGAGTTTTTAAAATGTGTGCAGATGCCTTTGAACCTGATCGTCGCTGTTCCCATCGTCGTCTCCTTTACATTTGAGGAATGTGCCGGGTGAGCACCGCCACGGATCGCCAGGCCGTGCCGCGGCGGCCGCGGATGGCCTCCAGTTGCGCCTCGCGCACCGCGGCCGCAGGTCCGGCGCCGGCGGCGAGTGCGCGATGGAAGTCGTGGAAAAAGAGGCGAGCCTCATCGTCGGCGACCGGCGAGAGCGTGCCCACGACCTCGCCCGCGCCGGCGGCGAGGAACGCCTCGCCGAGGCTCAGCGTACGGCGCGCGGCAGCGCCGGGCGCGACCAGCGTCTCGCATGCGGCCAGCACCACGACCGGCTCGCGCGCCAGCGCGGCGCTGGACAGGCGGCGCCACGACGTCCGCTCCCGCCGTCCCGCCGGTCCGAAGAAAAGCTCCGCCTCGCCCGCCGCCGCGTTGCCGGCGCTGTGGCCGGAGAGGTGGATCACGTCCGCGTTCCGGGCAACATCGAAAAAGAACGCCGCCGTGGCGTGCTCGCCGTCGATGTCCACCGGCTGCGCGTAAAAGCGGCGGACGTCGGCCAGTTCCTCGGCGCTTCCCGGAAGGTTCACGTCGTCGGAGGCGATGGAGACGGCGACGATCGAGCGCGGCGCTGCGTGCGGAGCTCGGGGCCGCAGCACGCTCGCCGACGGCGCGACGGAGAGCGGCAGCTGCTCGATCAGCATGCGCTTGCTCGCCGGATCGGCAAGCGCCGCGAACGGCACGCGCGCGAGCGGGCGCCCGGCCACGATGATCGCCTCCTTTGCCCGCGCCAGATCGGCCTGCGCGGGCGCGATCAGCAGCGCGTAGAGGGACGACGATGCGCGGCTGTCGCCGTTCGCGGCAGCGTCGGCGAGCGCGCCGAGATGCGATTCTTCGATCGCTTGGCGATGCACGCCGGCACCGGTTGCGGCCACGGTGAAGACGACGACGTCGTGCGGCAGGACAACGAGCTCGAGCACCACCGCACCGCTGCCGCGAAGGCGCTGCTGCAGATCGGCCGGCGTCACGATCGGCTCGGGCGCCCCGATCTGCGCGAGCGATCGCTCCGCGTATGCGAACGCGGCCGCGGTGTCGCCGCGCGCCAGGGCCGCGCCGACGGCATCGTGATAGAGCGCGCTGCCGGCGTTGAAGACGCCGGTGCCGACGACGCCCTCGGCGAATTGGACGGGGTGCCGTTCGTAGACGGCGATGCCGTCGTCGAGATCGCGTTGCGCGCCGGCGGCGTCGCCGAGCCGCGAGCGCGCCCGCGCGCGGAGGAGATGGCATTCAGTGAGAAACGGCGTGGCGTTGGCGGCGCGATAGGCATCGATGGCATCGCCGAGCAGCGCGGCCGCGCGAGCCGGGTCCGCACGAAGCGCCGCGGCCCCTTCGGCGAAGAGGACGTCGCCGCGCGCGCGTTTGCGCAGCTCCGCGTCCGGGATGAGCGCGAGCGCCGACGCGGCGTCCGCAGCGTTTTGCCGGGCGCCGCCGTCGT
>DATELQ010000168.1:0-18771 GCA_035276475.1 Thermoanaerobaculia bacterium
TGAGCGGCGACGTCTCCGATTGCTTTGCCAGCCACTCGCTCGCGCCGACGAGGCGGTCGGCGAGCAGCGCGATGTCGAAGCGGAGATGCGCGGTGCGCATGTCGACGGCCTCTTCCTCGCGCGTCAAGAGATCGATGAGCAGCGTCCCGACGCCGCTCCGCCGCAGCTCCTCGGCGACGTAACGGTTGCGCGAGCTGAAGCGGCTCGAGCCCGAGCCGTGCGCGAACATGACCAAGCCGCGCGCGCCGACGGGGATCAGGAGATTGCCTTCCAGCGTGACGCGGCCGGCGTTGACGTAGACGAGACCTTCTTCGATTCTCATCGCTGCTCCAGCAGCTCGTGCACTTCTTCGTCGGTCGTCTGCGTGAAGTCGCTGTACCAGAGGCCGACGGCCTGGAACGGCTCGGGCGTGCGTAGGCAGACGACGTCGTCGGCGATGCCCTCGGCGCGGAAGTCGTTGCACGTCGACTGCGCGGCGACGGGGACGGCGACGATGATGCGCCGCGGCTCCATCTTCCGCAGCGCGGTGACGGCGGCGCGCATCGTCGAGCCGGTGGCCAGCCCGTCGTCGACGACGATGACGCTTTTGTCCTTGACGTCGAGCGGCGGCCGCGCGCCGCGGTATTCGCGCTCGCGGCGCTCGAGCTCCCGCTGCTCGCGCTCGGCGATGACGTCGATCATCTTCTGCGAGACGGGGAGGTAGCCGAGGACCTCGCGGTTGAGCACGCGCACGCCGCCGCTGGCGATCGCCCCCATGGCCAGCTCCTCGTGCCCCGGCACGCCGAGCTTGCGGACGATGAAGACGTCGAGCGGCGCGCCGAGGGCCTGGGCCACGCCGAAGCCGACCGGCACGCCGCCGCGCGGCAAGGCCAGGACGAGCAGGTCATCGCGCTGCGTCAGCCGCCGCGCCAGGTCGCGGCCGAGGAGCTCGCCGGCTTCGTGGCGATCGCGGAATCGCATCGTGAAACGTTCGTTCATCAGGCGTGCCGAGAAAGGTAGGTTCGCAATGGTTCAGCCGGCAAGCGCCGCCGCCAACCGCCGCACGCCTTCGCGGATCTGCGCGGGGGTGAGGGCGGCGTAGCCGAGGAGGAGGCCGCGGCGCGGCGTCTTGCCGACGGCGCAGCGCGACAGCGGGACGACGTGCACGCCGTGCTCCGCCGCGCGCTCGGCCGCCACGACATCGTCCGCCCCCTCGGCGAGCCAGCCGACGAGGTGCATGCCGCCGTCGAGCGGCCTCACGTCGAGCAGGCCGCCGAGCTCGCGCCGCGCGGCGTCGACGAGCACGCGCTGCCGCTCCTCGTAGAGCACGCGCATCCTTCTGATGTGCCGCGCGAAGTGGCCGCCGGCGATGAACTCGGCGAGCACGGCCTGCTCGCTGACGGGGGAGTGGCCGTCGACGACGCTGCGCGCGCGGCGAAACGGCTCGACAAGCTCCGGCGGCAGCACGACGAAGCCGAGGCGGAGGGAGGGGAAGAGCGTCTTGCTGAACGTGCCGAGGTAGATCACGCGGCCGGCGGCGTCGAGCCCTTGCAGCGACGGCAGCGGCTTGCTGCGGTAGCGGAACTCGGAGTCGTAATCGTCCTCCACGATCCACGCGCCGCGCTGGCTGGCCCACTCGATGAGTGCGAGGCGGCGGCGGAGACTCAGCGTCACGCCGAGCGGGTATTGATGCGACGGCGTGACGAAGAGGAGGCGGGCGTCCTTCGCGCGCGCGGCGCAGCGGCTGATGTCGGCGCCGTCGGCGTCGACCGGCAGCGGCACGATCTGCGCGCCGGCGGCGGAAAGCGCGATGCGTGCGCCGGGATAGCCGGGATCTTCGATGAGGGCGACGTCGCCGGGGTCGATGAGCAATCGCGCGGTGAGGTCGAGGGCCTGCTGGGAGCCGCTGACGATGAAGACCTGCCCGGCGTCGCAGTGCACCGCGCGCGCCGCGCGGACGTACGCGGCGATGGCCTCGCGCAGCGGCCGATAGCCGGCCGGATCGCCGTACGACAAGAGCGCGTACGACGGGTCGCGCCACTGCCGGGCCATGAGGCGCGTCCACGTGCGGAACGGAAACGCGCCGGCGTCGGGCAATCCCGATTCGAACGCGCGCGGCCGCCGCGGCGCACTGAGCGGCCGCCCCGGGTTGCTGGCCAGCAACTTCCCGCGCTGCGACAAGGGCGCTCTCGCTCCGCCGCCCGCCCGCACCGGCGCGCGCACGGTCAGCAGCTCCTCCGGCAGCGACCGCGCCACGCACGTCCCCGAGCCGACGCGCGCCTCGAGATATCCCTCGGCGAGCAACTGCTCGTATGCGTTGAGCACCGTGTTCCGCGAGACGCCGCGCTCCTCGGACAGCGCACGCGTGGAGGGGAGGCGCGTGCCCGGCTGCAGATCGCCCTGCAGGATGGACGTGCGCAGCTCGTCGTAGAGCGATTTCGTGAGCGTCATGGCTTCGCCGCGCGACGCCGCGTGGGAATGAGCGGCGTGATGTAGATGCGGGGAACCGCGCCGAGGTCGTTGTCGATGTGCGTGTACGCGGCGAAGCGGCGGGTCTGGCCGAACGTCGCCGCGCCCGGCAGGCGGCCTTCGAAAAACCATCGCTGGGTCTCGTCCATCGGCACGGCGAACGTCGGGCCGAACACGCTCGCGCCGGCGATGGTGGAGACCGGCCGGACCATCAGCTCGAGCGGCGAAAGCGTGCCGGCGACGAGCTCGCAACCGTTGTTGCAGGCGATGTCCGATGCCCACGTGGCCGTGGGAAGGGAGTCGCCGCTGACCGGCGTCTGGATGGCGGCGAACGACGGCGGGATCAGCGTGCCGGTCCACGCCGCAGTGGCGGTCTGCAGCGCGAAATACTGCCGGCCGTCCCACACCAGCGGCCCGACCGTTCCGGGCACCAGCGCGAGCGACGGGAACGGCGCTGCGCCGGACGGCGGCACGACCATGCCGAACGTGTACTTGCCGTTCGGCGTGGCGAACGTGCTTTGCCACCATGTGATCAGGAACTGCGATCCGTTCGAGGCGACCGAGGTGACGTTGACTTGCGGACCGAACTGAGAGCCGATAACGACGCCGCTGGGATCGAGAATCACGCCGTCGGCGCGGATCCTCGCAAAACGCGGCGCAGAGCTCGACCAAATGGCAAGATACGTATCGCCTGCGGCGGCGATGCCGTACAACCCGCTGCAGCCGCCGCCGAACGGGAGAAACAACGGCGGCTTGTCGAGCACCACGCCATCGTCGGAGATGCGCGCGGCGCGCAGGCCGGCGGAGTCGAGCCAGGCCGCGAGGAACTGCCCGTTGCCGGCGGCGAGCAACGGCCGTACGTCGGCGCAGACGTCGTCGGCGATCGCGATGGAGTCGACGTCGAGCGGCTTGCCGTTCGCGTCCAGGCGCGTGGCGAAGAGCGAGTAGCCGCTGTTGCGCGCGTCCTTCTCCGACCAGATCGCGAGCGACGTCTTCGCCGTGCTGGCGATCCTCGGGAACTTCTGCGGCAGCGCTCCGTGCGTGCTGATCGGAAGCCGGTTGGTCAGCGCCAGTCCGCTGTAGATCGCGAGGGTCGTGGACTCGATATCGAGCATTCCGCGGGTCGTGATGACGCGGTTCGACGGGACCCCCGGGACGTATTCAGCAAGCGGCACCGGTGCCGACCAAAAGCCGTTCTCGAACGTCGACGCGGCGACAATCCGGGTATCGTTTGCAACGGTGAGGTCACGGACCCAGATCCATTTGCCGTTCCAACCGAGCGTGCCGTCTAAGTTGCGTTCGACGTCCGTGCGGATGCTGATCGTGCCGTCGGCCTCGATGAGCCATCCCTCCATGATCCACGCGCCGGGGACATCGGCCATGGCGAACACGCGCGTTCCATCCGTTGCCAGCAAGGCGCTTGTTTGTGGGTGAGGACCGGGAGTGACGATCCACTTGAGCGCGGCCTGCGTATCTGCGAAGGCGATGTGGAGGCCGTCCCTGTCGCGGTAGGCGAGTGCGACACCGGTGGAGGTGGCCACGAGCGGATTTGCGCCGATCGTCGTCGTGCCTCGATCCGGCAACGGCAACGACTTGTACGCCAACAGATGCATCGATGCGTCGTAGACAGCGACCGCACCAAAGTCGGCCGCGAAGACGAAACGCCCGTTGCTCGCCCACCACCGCCCGCCCGGCCCGCTGAGCTGCTGCACCGCCGAAACGATCCCATCGCGGCTGACGGTCACCCAGGATTTGCCATCGAGGAGAAGAAAGCCGTCGCCCAGCGGAAGTACCCGTGCGTTGTGCAACGGTATGAGAATGTCGATGTCGTCCAGAACCTGCCCCGCCGTGTTGATGCGGACGACGAAGTCCTGGGGATCGCCGCCGCTGCGGCTGTCGCGCCAGTGCAGCAGAAAGAGATCGCCGTTGCCGGCGACGCTCATGTCGGAGAGCGTCTCCGCCGGCGCCCCCATGCGGACTTTCGAGATCGGCCACTCGTCGAGGGCCAATGCGGATGAACAGAAAACGAGCGTGGCCAGGACTGCCAGGACGTTGGACCGGAACATGGCTCCATCATCTTTGCAAGAAATGGCTCTTTGCACAAGGCCACTTGCGGCGTAGCTTCACACGCATGAAAGACGAAACGATCCGTTTGAAGACCGGTTTGGCCGAGATGCTCAAAGGCGGCGTGATCATGGACGTCACCACCGCGGAGCAGGCCGTGATCGCCGAGCGCGCCGGCGCGGCAGCGGTCATGGCTCTCGAGCGCGTGCCCGCGCAGATTCGCGCCGAGGGGGGCGTGGCGCGCATGGCCTCGCCGAAGAAAATCCGCGAGATCATGAGCGCCGTCACCATCCCCGTCATGGCCAAGGCACGCATCGGGCACTTCGCCGAGGCCATGGTGCTGCAGGAGCTCGGCGTCGACTACATCGACGAGTCCGAAGTCCTCACGCCCGCCGACGAAGCGCACCACATCGACAAGCACGCCTTCCGCGTCCCCTTCGTCTGCGGCGCGCGCAACCTCGGCGAGGCGCTGCGGCGCATCGGCGAAGGGGCGGCCATGATCCGCACGAAGGGCGAAGCCGGCACCGGCGACGTCGTGCACGCCGTCAAGCACATGCGCACGATCACGACCGAGATGCGCCTCTTGACCGTGCTGCGCGACGATGAGCTGATGGCCAAGGCGAAGGAGCTCGGTGCGCCGTTCGAGCTGGTGCGCCTCGTGGCCCGCGACGGGAAGCTGCCGGTGCCGAATTTCTCCGCCGGCGGCATCGCCACGCCCGCCGACGCCGCGCTGGTGATGCACCTCGGCGCGGAAGCGGTGTTCGTCGGCAGCGGCATTTTCATGCGCAGCGGCAGCGAATTCTGTGAGCCCTCCGAGGCCGAGTCGCGGGCGCGGGCCATCGTGCGCGCCACCACGCACTACAACGACCCGAAGGTGCTCCTCGAAGTCAGCGAGCAGGTCACCGGCACGATGAAAGGCCTTGCCGTCGCGGGAATCGCGCCGCAGGAGTTGCTGCAGGTGCGGGGATGGTGAACGTGGGGGTGCTGGCGCTGCAGGGCGACTTCGATGCCCATCGCCGCCGCCTCGCGGAGCTCGGGGCGGAGGCGTTCCTCGTGCGCGACGCGCGCGAGCTCGACGCGGCCGACGCGTTGGTCATCCCCGGCGGCGAGTCGACGACGTTCGTGAAGCTCCTCGGCGACGACGGCTTCGAGGCGCTGCGCGCGTTCGCCGCGGAGAAGCCGGTGTTCGGCACGTGCGCCGGCGCGATTCTCCTGGCCTGCGCGCTCGAGAATTCGCCGCAGCGCACCCTCGGCGCGATCGACATCCGCGTCCGCCGCAACGCCTACGGCCGCCAGCTCGACAGCTCCATCCGCCGCGGCACCTTCCGCGGCACGCCGATGGAGATGGTGTTCATCCGCGCACCGAAGATCGTGTCGTTCGGCGACGTCGAAGTGCTGGCCACCGAGGGCGACGACGTGGTGTCGGTGCGGCAAGGGCACGTGATGGCGGCGACGTTCCATCCGGAGCTGACGGACGACCCGAGGATGCACGCGCTGTTTCTCGACGTCGTCAGAGAATCGCAGCCCATCCTTCGCGAACGCTCGGAAACTTCGGCGCCCACGACGACGCGCCGCGCAGCTTCCGGTTAGAGATCCGCTGCGAGCGCGCGAGGGTCTCGCCGAGGGAGCCGAGGAGGCGCGCGGTCCACGCCGGCGGGAACTTTGGGTGGCAGACGCCGAGGCGGTCGGCGAGCGAGTTGACGAAGTCGCGATGCGTGACCGGCTCGTCGTCGACGACGTTGTAGATCCCGGCTGGAACGTCGAGCGCGGCGGCGACGGCACTGGCCGCGTCGTCGTGCGACACCGGCGACGTGTACGCCTCCGGCCGCCCAGGCAGCGGCGACCATCCGCGGCGGAGTCGTGGAGGTCAATCTCGATGGGATGCGCGCCGGCGTCCTCGATGCGCCGCCGATGACGCCCGTTGCTCCGATGAGGAAGATGCGCACGCTGCGAAGGGCGCAGCACACGCTGTGCCGCGATGGCGCCCCCTCACCCGGCCTTCGGCCACCCTCTCCCCGCAAGCGGGGCGAGGGATCTGGGAGGAGGGCCTTCGCCCCGCTTGCGGGGAGAAGGTGGCGCGCAGCGCCGGATGAGGGGCGGCCTCATCGCCGCACGAGCACGACGCCGATCCCCGCCAGCGCGACTGCCAGCAGCGCCAGCGCCCATGTCGAGAGCGCGGGCACGGCCGTCGACACGAGGATCGAGCCGGGGACGAGCGTCAGCGTGTTCAGCGCGACCGTCTCGTTCGTCGTGCCGGCCTGGTTGCTGAGCTGCGTGAGTGTTGCGTCGAGCGTGAGGTTGATCACCGTTCCGGTCGTCGCCGTCGGCGAGATCGTCACGTGCAGCGTGCCGACCTGGTTGCCGGGGAGCGCTGCGTTCGACGTGAAGGGGATCAGGTTCGTGTTCTCGTTGAACACGTCGATGAGCGAGATCTGGCCGGCCGAGGCCGGGCTCGACTCGAACGCCGGCGTGAGCGGCTGGGTGATGCCGCCGCGCGTGAACGTGACCGACTGCACCGCCGCCGTCGGCGCGTAGTTGACGGTGAGGCTGTACGACTGGATGCGCGAGCCGAACGGCTGGTCGATCCCGAGCGGCGTGCCCGAGGTGTCGCGGATGAACACCGGCACGTCGACCGTCGATCCGGCCGATGCAAGGGGAACCGTGCCGACCGTAACCACGTCGGCCGGCGGCGCCTGTGCGAAGACAGGCACCGCCGCGATCACGCCGAGAAGCAATGCTGCGAATCGCTTCATGAACATCTATTCTTTTCGCTCCGGCCGCGCATTATCTTCGATTGTCGTGCCGCTGACACGGAGCGTGCCGCCGGCGACCGTGGCCTTGCGCGTGCCGCCGGCATCGCTCAGCAGCGTGAGCGCCGGATCGACGCCGATCGCGACCTGGCCGGCCGCGTCGACTTCGATCTCCGCCACGACGCCGGAGAGGCGTCCGCCGCCGGCCAAGAGGTAGGCGAGCGAGCCGGGCGCGCTGCGGCTGATCTCGAAGACCGGCCGCGTGCCGGCGACGCTGTGAATGGCCGCCTTCCGCACCGGATCGCCCGAGAAGACGACGCGCAGCGACAGCCCCTCGGCGTTTGCCGAGTCGACGATCACCGGCACGAAGAACTTGTTGCCGCGCCGCACCGGCTCGCCGAGGGTGACGCTGCCGGTGAGCGGCTGGCGGAGCGATTGCGCGCTCGGGCCGGGCGGCTGCGACGCCGGCGCCGGGCCGTGCAGGTAGAGATAGTTGATGAGATAGAAGATGTCGGCCGAATCGACCGTGCCGTCGCCGTTCGCGTCGCCGGCGTCGGCGCCGGTCTGGCCCGCCGGCGCGGGACCGTTCAGGAACAGATAGTTGACCAGATAGAAGATGTCGGAGGGGTCGATGACGTGGTCGCCGTTCGCGTCGAATTGCTTCGGCACGTACGTGTAACCGTTCGTCAGCGTGGCCGAGGCGCTGCTCGGATTCGTCACCGTGACGTTGACCGCGCCGCCGGCGTGCGCCGGGGTCGTCGCCGTGATCTTCGTGGAGTTGACCACGACGACGTTCGTCGCCGCGGCCCCGCCGAAGGTCACGGTCGCGCCGTTGACGAAGCCCGTGCCGTTGATCGTCACCGACTTGCCTCCGGTGGTCAGGCCTGCCGGCGGAACGACCGAGGTGATGCTGAGGCCCGGCGTGTTGGCGGTGACGTTGACGTTCGCCGACTTCGCGTCGGTGCAGCCGTTGGCGTCGGTCACCGTGACGTTGAGCGTCAGCGTGCCGACCGCGCCGGCGGTGAAGGTGATGGAGTTCGTACCCGTGCCACCGGTGATCGTGCCGTTGGTGATCGACCAGTTGTACGACGCGCCGGCGCCGGCGTTCGCCACCGAGGCGACGTTGCCGGTCGTGCCGGTCTGCACCGAGCCTGGCGCCGTGATCGTGGCGTTCGGGTTCGGATTGACGGAGACGGTCGTGACCGCCGAGGCGGCGCTCGCGCAGCCGCTCTGCGTGACGACGACGGTGTAGTCGCCGCTCGAGTTGACGACGAGCGTCTGGGCGGTCTGGCCGCCGATCGGTGAGCCGTTGAGAGACCACTGATTGCCGCTGGCGCTGCTCGACTGCAGCGTGACGCTGCCGCCGGCGCAGAACGTCACCGGGCCGTTCGGCGTGATCGTCGGCGTGGCCGGGGTCGGGTTCACCGTCACGCTCGTCGGCGCCGACGTGGCGGAGCAGCCGTTGCCGTCGGTGACGGTGACGGTGTAGCTGCCGCTCGCGGTGGCGGGGTACGTCGTGCCGGTGGCGCCGCCGATGGGGCTGCCGTTGAGCTTCCACTGATTGCCGCTCGCCGCGCTCGACGTCAGCGTGACGCTGCCGCCCTGGCAGAACGTGGTCGGGCCGCCCGGGGTGATCGTCGGCGTCGGCGGGAGCGGATTGACGGTGACGGACGTCGGCGCCGAGGTGGCGGAGCAGCCGTTGCCGTCGGTCACGGTGACGGTGTAGCTGCCGCTCGCGCTCGCGCTGAACGCTTGGTTCGTGGCGCCGCCGATCGGGCTGCCGTTGAGCTTCCACTGATTGCCCGAGGCGCTGCTCGACGTCAGCAGCACGCTGCCGCCCGCGCAGAACGTTGTCGGACCGCCGGGGTTGATGGTCGGCGTCACCGCGGCGTTGACGGTCGCATTGGTCGAGGCGTTGTAGATACAGCCGCTGTTCGTGATCGTCACCGAATAGGTGCCGGTCGCCGCCGCCGTGGCGCCGCCGATCGACGGGTTGCGCACCGCCGCGGTGAAGCCGTTCGGACCGCTCCAGCTGTAAGTCGCGCCGGGGACGTTGGTGACGTCGAGCTGCAGCGTGCCGCCCTGGCAAATCGGGCCGTTGTTCGTGGCCGTGACCGAGAGGCTCGGGCAGTTGACGGTGGTGTTGGCGCTGCCGGTGATGGCGCCGTCGAAGGTATCGGTGGCGGTGATGGTCTGCGCGCCGCCGGTCGTCAGCGTGAAGCCGTTGGTGAAGGTGTGCGTGCCGTTGTCGCCGCCGGTGAAGGTGTAGTCGCCCGGCAGGGTGCCGGAGGACGACGAGGTGAAGTGGACGGTGCCGGTGTAGTTGGTGACGGTGGCGTTGGCGCCGTTGAGGGCGGTGACGGTGACGCTGAACGGCGTGCCCGAGGTGACGTTCGCCGGCGCGGTGACGCTGAAGTGCGTCGCCGCGGGCGCGATGTTGGTGAGCGAGAAGTTCGCCGTCAGCGCGTTCGTGGTGGAGGCAACGACGTTGTACGGGCCGGCCAGCGCGTTCGCGGTGAAGACCGGCGCGGTGGCGACGCCGCTGCCGTCGGTGGTGACGCTGACGCTGGTGACGCCGCCGGGGAAGGTCCCCGAGGCGCCGGAGGCGGGCGCGGTGAAGGTCACGCCGGCGCCGGCGATGGCGACGTTGCCGCTGTCCTTCACCGTCGCGGCGAGCTGCGTCGCGAAGGCGGTGCCGACCGTCGCCGACTGCGGCGTCCCCGCGGTCGCGGCGATCGATGCCGGCGTGGCCACGGCCGGGAGCATGTCGGAGGTGGAGCGGGGGAAGAGCTGATAGCCGCTGTCGAACGGTCCGGTAGAGTCGAACTGCCCGAGGACGCCGACGACGCTGAACGTGCCGGCGGGCGGAGCCTGGCCGACGAGGTTCGTCGACGCGCTGATGCGGAGCGTGCAGGGGCCGGTGCTGTCGTTGATGACGTAGTTCGTCCCGCCCGCCCACGTCGCTGGCGGCGACGCCAGCGTGACGTTGTTGATGCGGAGGAGGCGCCCTTCCAGCGGCTCGCCGGCGCCGTTGTCGCCGAGCTGCGAGCAGGTCACGACCTGCGTCGGCACGGCCGGCAGCGTTCCCGGCGCGAGCACGGTGAGGTTCGACAGCGTTGCGCCCGGATCGATCTCGGTGAGGCCGTTGAACTGCTTCACGGTGGCGGTGACGTCGACGTTGTCGCCGATGTTGAGCGTACGCGTCGTGGCCGTGCTGAAGACGTCGACGCCCGCAGTCGGATCCTGGATGTAGTACTCGATGCCGCTGCCGTTGCTCTGGCGGAAGTTGATCGACGTGACCACGCCCTGGACGTGGACGGTGGAGTTGAGGCGGTCGGGAACATAGTCGCCCGGCGAGTTACCGCCGGCGTCGACGTCGATGCGCGCGTCGGCGATGGAGATGAGGCCCGGCCCGCCGCCGGAGACGCCGCCGAGATCCGCGCGGTTGCGCGGGGCGATGTTGTAGGCGGTGGAGAACGGCCGCAGGAAATCGTCCTGCTGGATGATGCCGACGATCGTGGTCGGTCCCGACGGCGTGGTCATGCCGGGGACGTCGCTGTCGGCGTCGATCTTGAGCTGGAACGTGCCGGTGCCGTCGGTGATGGAAAGGAAGGCGTCGGCGCTCGCCGGCGAGGCCGGGATGGAGCCGGAGATGGTGGCGTTGTTGATCTGTACGAGCTGCGCTTCGATGGCCTCGGGGTTCGCATTGATCTGCGCGATCGTCCTCACCAGCGGCGCCGGAACGCTGCTCGCGGAGATGAGGGTGCAGCCGTACGGCGTCGTCGGCGACTCGAACGGCGGCGTGACCTCGATGCGGAGGCGGCCGGCGCCGTTGCCGATCAGGCCGTAGCAGCTGTAGATCGAGCCGGTACTCGTGGTCTGCACCGCCGGCGTCGACGGCTGCGTGGTGCGCCAGATGTTGATGCCGCCGGTGGCGTCCTGGATGTAGTCGTCGTTGTTGCTGCTGGCGTAGAGGCCGGTGCCGGCCGTGACCACGCCCTGCACGCGCGCGGCGTAGTCGTAGTAGAGCGGCTCGCCCAAGGCGTCGAGGGCGCGCAGCGTGGAGATCGGCGTCGTGCCCGAGAAGTAGCCGCCGGAGAACGACGTCGACTTCCCGCCGGCGACGCCGGTGACGGTGTAGTCGACGCGCGTGGCGTCGGGCTGCGGGGCGATGGTGACGGTGAAGTTGCCGCCGCCGGCCGGCGTCATCGTGACGGGTGCCTGGGCGACGCCGTTGAGCGCGTAGTTCAGCGTGACGCTGGTGACCGGGTCCTCACGGTCGAAGACTTGCGCGGTCACGGTGACGGTGTCGGACGCCAGCGGGACCGCCGGCGCGATCGACGGGATGACGGTCGGCGGGAAGTTCGTGGTCACGCCGGCGCCGGTGGCGTCGAGCGCGTAGACGTGCGCGGAGGGGGAGATGCGCACGCCGCCGTCCTCGAAGCTCTCCATGGTGAAGCTGGTGGTGCCGTCGGTCTTGAGCAGGATCGTGCCGTTGCCGGCGTTGGCCGGCGCGGCGCCGCTGAAGCCCTGCACGGAGCAGCGCGCGTCGGACGACGGACTCGGATCGGTCTGGTAGGAGACCGGACCGTTGCCCGGGACGGCCGTGCTGGTGCCGCCGAAGGCGTTGCCGCTCGTGACGGGGATGTTGAGGTACTTGTTGACCGTCTCGCGGTTGGGATGCCCGAAGGTGTTGGTGTATCCGATCTCCGCGACCGCCGCCTCGGCCTTGAGGGCCTTGAAGAAGCGGCGGTTGTTCGCCGTGGTGGAGCCGTGGTGGTCGTACTCCATGACGTCGACGTCGCCGGCCATCTGTCCGACGAAGGTCTCGACGTCGGGCGTCTTGGCCGTGCTCGTCGAGCCGCCGCCGGTGAGGTCGCCGGAGACGAGGAAGTCGAAGTTGTTGTACTCGACGAGGACCGAGATCGACTCGGTGTTGAGGTCCTGGTTCGAGATGGTGACGGAGCCGCCGCTCAGGAGCTTGCCGCCCTGCGCGAGGATGGTGGCCTTCATTCCGCCGCCGAGGTCGATGACGGTGCCGGCCAGCGATCCGCCCACGTCCTCGGGACGCACGCGGATGACCGACGGATGGGAGTTGATGGCGCTGATGTAGCGCGCGTACGTGCCGTAGGTGCTGGACGGGCTGGTCGAGAAGTTCGGCGGGATCAGCGGCGCGGTGTCGCCGTTGTCGTACGCCGTGCCCGCGACCTTGCCGGCGTTGATGACCTCGAGGAGGCCGTCGTCGTGGTCGATGTGGTAGTGCGTCAGCACGGTGTAGTCGATGGTGGCGATGCCGAGCGTCGAGAGCAGCGGGACGATCTTGGCGTTGCCCTGGCCGGTCGGACCGCCGTCGACGAGGAGGGTCTTCCCGGTCGGCGAGACGATGAGCGTCGAGGCGCCCTGGCCGATGTCGATGAAGTACACCTTCCCGAGCGCGCCGGCGGGCGGCGGCGCGGACGGCAGAGCGCTGACCTGGTTGGACGGACCGCTCTCATCGGCGCCGTTCAGCGCGGTGACGACGTAGTAGTAGGTCGTGCCGTTGGCGACGGTCGTATCGGTGTAGTTCGTCGGGGCGACGTTCGGAGCGATGGTCGCGTACGGGCCGCCGTTCGATGTGGAGCGTTTGACGTTGTAGCCGGTGGCGCCGGGGGAGGCGTTCCAGGTCAGGGCGACCTGGAGGTTGCCCGCCGTGGCGGCGAGGCCGGTCGGCGGCGGCGGCGCGCTGGCCGACTGCACGGTCAGCGAGATGCTGCCGGAGGAGCCGCGCGCCTGCGCGTCGGTGACGGAGAACGGCAGCGTCTTGCCGCCGAGCGGCGTGGCCGGCGCGACGGTGGCGCTGAAGGAGAAGACGTTGTCGCCGGCGTTGGCGTCGCCGTTGGTGCCGTTGTCGAAGAACGTCTGCGTGGCGCTGCCGCCGATGGCGCTGAGGTCGGCCACGACGGCGATGCCGGTCGACGACGGGTTCGTGCCCGGCGTGACCGTGACGGTGAGCAGCGTCGTGCCGCCCGGCGCGACGGAGCTGGGGTTGGCGTTGCCGCTGCCCACCGGCGGCGTCTGCGTGTTGATGTCGGTGAGCGCGCGCGGCAGGATCTGGTAGCCGGTGTCGAACGGATTCGTGGTGTCGCTCTGCGTGACCAGGCCGGTCACCGAGAACGTGCCGCCCGTAGTCGGCGAGCCGTCGATGTCGGTGGCGCTGTTGATGCGCATCGTGCCGCTGTTGACGCCGTCGCCGATGGTGACGTTGCCCGACGAGCCGGAGGCGGGGTAGGTGCCGCTGGTGATGGAGACGCCGTTGATGGTGACGAGCTGCCCTTCGAGCGGCTCGCCGGAGCCGCCGCCGTTGGCGAGCTGCGCGAGCGTGATGACCTGCGGAGAGACCGGCGGGAGCGTGCCGCCCGGCAGCGTGGTGATGGTGCTCGGGGTGATCTCGGTGAGGCCGTTGAACTGCGCGACCGTGCCGATGACCTCGAGGTTCGTACCGAGCGCGAAGGGGCCGACCTCGTTCGTGGAGTGGAAGACGTCGATGCCGCCCGTGGCGTCCTGGATGTAGTACTCGATGCCGGCGATGGCGTTGCGGAAGTCGATGGAGGTGACGACGCCGCGAACCTTGACGACTTGGCCGAGGAGGTCGGGGACGGTGTCGGCCGGCGTGGTGTCGACCTTCGCCTGGGCGATGGTCGAGAGCGCCGACGGGTTGACGAAGAGCGCCGCGTTCGTGCCGGTCGAGCGCAGCTGCGCGTCGGTGGCGGTGACGGGGATGCTCTTCGTGCCGGCCGTCGTGGCCGGCGCCACGGTGGCGCTGAAGGAGAAGATGTTGTCGCCCGGCGTGACGTCTCCGTTCGTGCCGTTGTCGAAGAGCGTCTGCGAGGCGCTGCCGCCGATGGAGGTGAGGTTCGCGGTGACCGAGATGCCGGTGCTCGTCGGGCTCGCGCCCGGCGTGACGGTGGCGGTGAGGAGGGTGGTGCCCCCCTGCGCGACCGGCGTCGGATTGAACGAGGCGACGACGGCGAAGCCGCTGCAGTCGTGCGTCGGCGACGCGGTGTTGCGCGGGTTCGCCGCCGCGGCGGTGAAGTCGGAGGCGTTCTGGTTCGTGTCGGTGCAGCCGCCCTGCGCGCGGAGAACCGCGTTGGTGTTGCTGGGCGCCGGCGTCGGGCCGGTGCCCTCGAAGCAGTTGGCGGTCGAGCCGAAGCCGACGAAGTCGGCGATGTTCGCGTTGCTCGGGCAGGCGCCCGTCTGCGCGGTCGTGACGTTCGCCAGGAGGACCTTGCCGGCCGTGGCCGACATGTTGATGGCGCCGGTCGCGACGTCAGGCGACGGCAGCGGTGTCGTGCCGCCGGCGCCGGCCCCTTCCTGAATGAGGTAGTAGTGCCCCGGCGCGATGGAGCCGGTGAGGTTCGTGACCTGCCACGAGGTGCCGGTCGCGGAGGCGTACTGCACCGACCAGCCGGTGAGGCTCACCGTGGCGTTGCCTTTGTTGAAGATCTCGATGAAGTCGTTGGTGTAGGTGGCGCCGCTGTTGCCGCCGCCGCCGTAGACCTGGCTGATCACGAGGCCCAGGGTGTTCGCGGCCGGCGCGCTCGGCGTGGCCGAGACCTCGTTGGAGTTGCCGCTCGTGCCGCGCAGACCGTTGGCGCTGACGACGTAGAAGTACTGCGTGCCGTTGACGGCGGTGAGGTCGTCGTAGTTGGTGACGGCGACGCTGCTGTTGAGTGTCGTGTACGGACCGCCCGTGACCGTGCCGCGCTTGACGTTGTACGTCGTCGCGCCGGCGGCGGCGCCCCAGGTGAGGGCGACGTGGTTGTTGCCCGGCGTCGCCGCCAGGCCCGCCGGCGTCGCCGGCGTGCCCTGCATCGTGTAGCTCTCGCCGGTGGTGAAGCTCCCCGCGGTGTTGTTGCCGGCCGCATCGGCGGCGCTGCCGGTGAAGTCGAGCCGCAGCGAGCCGTTGCCGGTGCCGGTGTTGACGGTGACGGTGTAGACCGCCGGGCCGCCGGTGACGCCGGCGACCGACGTGCCGCTGATTCCCGGCGCGGTGATGGTGAAGTCGCCGCTGGCCACGCCGCTCACTGCTTCGCTGAAGGTGACGGTGAAGTCGACGGTGGCGGCGCTCGACGGATCGGCGCTGGCCTTGACGATGGAGCTGACGCTCGGCGCCGTCTTGTCGACGGTGTAGACCTCGCCGGCGGTGAAGCCGGTCGCCAGCGCGTTGCCGGCGGCGTCGGTGATCGTGCCGCCGGTGACGACGTCGAGGCGGATGGTGCCGTCGCCGCTCCCGGTGTTGACGGTGACGGTGCGCGAGATCCCGCTGCCGACCACGCCGGTGACGGAGGCGCCGGTGACGCTGCCGCCCATGGTCGCGACGAAGTCGCTGTTCGCGCCGCCGTTGATGGGCTCGGAGAAGGTGACGGTAAACGACACGCTCGCCGCGTTGGTCGGGTTCGTGCCGACGCGCACGGAGGAAATGACGGTCGGGGCGGTCTTGTCGATGGTGTAGATCTCGCCGACGGTGAAGTTGCCGTTGCCCGCGCCCGCGCCGCCGAGCGGGACGGAGGTGCCGCTCACGATGGTGTCATCGTCGACGACGTCGAGGCGGAGCGTGCCGTCGCCGCTGCCGCTATTGACGGTAACGGTATACGTCGTGCCGCTGCCGGTGACGCCGCTGACGCTCGTGCCGGTGACGCCTGTGGTGGTGAGCGCGAAGTCGGTTGCGTCGACGCCGGTGACGCTCTGCGAGAACGTGACGGTGTAGTGCACGCTCGCCAGGTTCGTCGTGCTCGGGTCGGTGCGGATGACGGAGACGACGCTCGGCGCGTTGCGGTCGAGGGTGTAGACCTGGCCGGTGTTGAAGCCGCCCGCGAGCGCATTTCCGGCCGCGTCGCTCACGGTCGGCGACGCCGCGACGTCGAGACGGATCGTGCCGCTCCCGCTGCCGGTGTTGACGCTGACGGTGTACGGCCCGCTGCCGGTCACTCCGGTGATCGACGTGCCGGTGACGCCGGTCGTCGTGAGGACGAAGTCGGCGGCGTCGACGCCAGTGACGCTCTCGCTGATGGTGACGAGGAAGTCGACGCTCGACGCCGCGGTCGGGCTCGCGTTCACCCGCGTGATCGAGGTGACGGTCGGGGCGGTCTTGTCGATGGTGTAGACCTGCCCGGTGAAGTTCCCGTTGCCGGCGCCTGTGCCGCCGACCGGGTTCCCGACGCTGTCGACGACGGAGTCATCGTCGACGAAGTTCAGGCCGACCGTGCCGTCGCCGCTGCCGGTGTTGACGGTGACGGTGTACGGCCCGCTGCCGGTGACGCCGCTGATCGAGGCGCCGGTGACGCCGCTCGTGGCCAGCGCGAAGTCGGAGGCGTCGACGCCGGTGACGCTCTCGCTGAAGGTGACGGTGAAGCTGACGGAGGCGGCGTTCGTCGGCGAGGATCCGGCGCGATTGATGGAGAGGACCGAGGGCGGGTTGTCGACGGCGTAAATCTGCCCGTTGAAGGCACCGTTGCCGGCTCCGGTCCCGCCGAGCGGATTGCCCGCTCCGTCGACGATGCTGTCGTCGTCGCCGATGAGCAGTTGCGCGGTTCCCTCGGAACCGCTGAAGGTCTGGGTCACGGTGTACGGTCCGCTGCCGGTGATGCTGACGGCGCCGCTGGTGGCGAGCGAGCCGCTGACGGCAAAGGAGACGTCGGCCGCATCGAAGCCGCTCACAGCCTCGGAGAAGGTGACGGTCCAGGAGAGGGTGTGCGAGGTGGTCGGGCTCGCCGCGGCGCGGTTGGCGCTCAGCACCGTGGGTGCGGTCTTGTCGACGGTGTAGACCTGGCCGGTGGTGAAGTTGCCGTTGCCGGCGCCGGTGCCGCCGAGGGCGAGGCCGCCGTCGTTCACGATGGAGTCGTTGTCGTTGACGTCGAGCCGGATCGTCCCGTCGCCGGAGCCGGTGTTCACGGTGACGACGTAGGTGTCGCCGGAGCCGGTGACGCCGGTGATGCTCGCGCCGCTCACGCCGGTCGTGGTCAGCGCGAAGTCGGCGGAGTCGACGCCGGTGACCATCTGCGAAAAGACGACGGTGAAGCTGACGCTGCTGGCGTTGGTGGGGGAGCTGCCCACGCGGGAGATGGAGAGGACGGTGGGGGAGGCCTGGGGAACGAAGGCGATGCCGCGGATGGCGGTGTTGGTGGCGGCGGTGGCGATGTTGGTCGCGGTGGCCACGCTCGGCGCGGCGTTGTAGCCGGCGGTGTCGATCGCTTTGTAAATCGTACCGCCGCCGGTCGAGCCGGTGCCGCCGGTCGTGCCGAAGAGAAGGACGCTGCCGTTCTGAACGCTGCCGGTGAGCCCGCGGACGCCGCTGGCGGTGATGTTGCCGTTGAGGTTCCACGTTCCCCCGGCGAACGACCATTTCTGAATGGTGTTCGTGGAGTCGTCGGCGATGTAGAGGGTGTCGAGTCCCGCCACGCCGGCGGAGAGGTCGGCGAAGAAGAAGTTGTAGGTGCTCGGATTCGCCGCGTCGGTCAGTCCCGGCAGGCGGGTGATGGTCTGGCCGGTCGTCGTCGGCGTACCGGTGCCGATCGTGCTCACGCCGCGGAAGGTGTTCGTGCCGGTGCTCGCGCCGCAATAGAGCTGCCCGCTGAAGACATTGATGGTCCGGGCATTGGTGAGGGTGCTGTTGAGCTGCGTCGACGCCGCGGAGGAGCCGAAGGTCGTGGAGCGATAGCCGTTGTTCGAGGCGCCGTACCAGAGGGTCGTGCCGTTCGTGCTCGTCGCGCCGCGGATGTTTCCGGCGCTGCCGGTCTCGAAGGTCGAGGTGTCGATCGCGCCGGCGGAGTCGACTCGGCCGATGACGCGGTTCGATGCGGCCGAGGCAACGGCCGCGCCGAGGGCGGCGTCGTAGCCCGGCAGGATGAGGTACCGGCCGTCGTTCGACCGCGTCATCATTCCTTCGGCGCTGGAGGTGCCGCTGGAGGTGAGGGCGTGCTGCGCCCCGACGGTGGTCGTCGGCAGCGCGACCGATTGGACGAGCACGCCGGCTTGCGTGTACTCGTCGACGAAGACGGCTGTAGCCGTGCCGGCGAGCGCCGAGCCGGAGCCGACGCGGTAGACGACGATGTTGCCCGGCGTGAAGGCCGCTGCGCTGGCGATTGAGGCGGTGAGAAGCAGAACGGCGGCGAGCATCCAACGACTGCGAGTGTTCATTCCCTCTCCTGAAATAGTCGCGGCAGGAGCCGGGGAACACGCGTAGAGAGCGTGCGCATGCCGGGGTGCACCTGCATCAGCGTGCAACGTCGGCCCGCACCTCACCTCCGCGGACGTGGCTGGCTGATTTTGAACGTGACCGGAAAAACCAGTTGATCGAAGATACGGTACGAATAAATTCCCGGAAAGACAACTGGGAAGGCGGGTTGAGCACACGTGCCGGACGCTGCCGGCAGGGCGTCCGCACGTGGCGACAGGGCGTCCGCACGTGCGGCAGGGCGTCCGCACGTGGCGGCAGGGCGTCCGCACGTGGCGGCAGGGCGTCCGCACGTGG